>NZ_JBFBJO010000003.1:0-31590 GCF_040702165.1 Streptomyces sp. NPDC086147
TTCGGTCTTGCGTTTCCGACTCTATCAGATCTTTCCGATCCGATTTCCCCGGTGCTTTCCGGTCCCTTTTGCTTTCGCTCCGGGCCCTTCCGGCGGTTCCGACTCTATCAGATCCTTTCGGCGTCTGATTCCCGGTCAGCGGGAGTTGTCTTTCCGGCTGTTGGGCCGTTCCGACGTCTCAAACTCTAGCGGATTTCCCCGGCGACTCATAATCGAGTCTTTCGAAATGAATTTCGGCATGCCGAAATTCTTCCCGAGAGGGAGATCGTGCTGAGTAGAGGTGCCGCATCAGCGGCGGGAGTAGCTGTCGCAGAACCGTTCCGGCTCCGTGACAACTCGGAGAACACTACGCATCCGGGAGGGGCGTGTCAACCCCCCTCCTCCGCGCCGCCCCACCGGCCTCAGTCGAGGTCCGTCAGGCGGCCGCCGGCGTCGGGCTGGGTGTGCTCCACGCGGCGGAGGAGGCGGATGAGGACGTCGCCGAGGACGCCCTTCTCCTCTGTACTGAGGTCCTGGAGGAGGTCCTCCTCGAAGGCCGTGGCCATCCGCATGGCCTCCAGCCACTTCGTACGGCCCTCGTCCGTGAGCTCCACGATCACGCGGACCCGGTTGTTCTCGTCGCGGTCGCGGGTGACCAGGCCCTCTCCCGCCATGCGGTCGATGCGGTGGGTCATCGCGGCCGGGGTGAGGCCGAGGCGCTTGGCCAGCTCGCCGGGGCCGAGCCGGTAGGGCTCCCCGGAGAGGACCAGCGTCTTGAGGACCTCCCACTCGGCGTTGCTGATGCCGAGGTCGGCGAGCTGGCGTCCGTACGCCACGTTCATCCGTCGGTTCAGTCGGCCGAGGGCGGAGACGACCTTCTCGACCTGGGGGTCGAGGTCGCGGAACTCGCGCTGGTAGGCGGCGATCTGCTCGTCGAGGCTCGGCTCCTGGAGGGCCTGCGGGCCGGGCCGCTCGGGGTTTTCGGGCATGGGACGAGTATCCCACGGGCCCCGTTGGCGTTGAAGTCCTTCCATGTGTACAGTTGAGACGTTAACTTTAGCTTTTAAGTCTTCAGGGTTCAGGGCTACAAGCCTGAACCCGTGACCGAAGTGGGTGAGTGTGACCAAGGCGAGGGGCGCGGAGATGCGCCGGATTCAGGCAGGCAGCGCGCTGAGCGCGTTCGGACTCGGCTTCACCGTGCCGTACCTCTATGTGTACGTGGCACAGGTGCGGGATCTGGGCGCGGCGACGGCGGGCATCGTCCTGGCCGTCTTCGCCATGGCCGCGCTCGTGGTGCTGCCCTTCAGCGGGCGGGCCATCGACCGGCGCGGGCCCGTGCCCGTGCTGCTCGTGGCCTCGGTCGTCGCCGCCGTGGGCGCGGTGGGGATGGGCTTCGCCTCCAGCGTGCCGGCGGCCGTGGGGGCGGCGGCGCTGCTCGGCGCCGGTACGGCCGTCCTCCAGCCGGCCCTCGCCACGATGATCGTCTGGTGCTCGACGCCCGTCGGGCGCACCCGGGCGTTCGCCATGCAGTTCTTCCTGCAGAACCTGGGTCTCGGCGTCGGCGGCCTGATCGGCGGCCAGCTCGTCGACACCAGCCGGCCGGGCAGCTTCATCCTGCTGTTCTCGATCGAGGCCGCGATGTTCCTGGTGCTCGCCGGGATCGTCGGGACCGTCCGGATGCCGGGCTCCCCCGCGCTCCAGGACGCCCGCCCGTCCGACGCCGGCAAGGGCGGCGGTGTCCGCGCGCTGCTCGGCCACAAGGCGATGGTGCAGCTCTGCGTCCTCGGCTTCGTCCTCTTCTTCGCCTGCTACGGACAGTTCGAGTCGGGCCTCGCCGCGTACGGCACCGAGGCCGCCGGCATCCAGCCGTCGGCGCTGGGGCTCGCGCTCGCCGCCAACACGGCGGTGATCGTGCTGGCCCAGTTCCTGGTGCTCAAGTTCGTCGAGCGCCGGCGGCGGTCCCGGGTCATCGCGGCCGTGGGCCTGATCTGGACCCTGGCGTGGATCATCGCCGGGTACGCGGGCCTCGGGCACGGCAGCCAGGCCATGGCGACGGCGGCCTTCGTCTCCACGTACGCCCTCTTCGGGCTCGGCGAGGCGATGCTGTCGCCGACCGTGGCCCCGCTGGTGGCCGATCTGGCGCCGGAGTCGATGGTCGGGCAGTACAACTCGGCCTTCGCCCTGGTGAAGCAGCTCGCGCTGGCCGTCGGTCCGGCCGTGGGCGGGCCCATGGGGGCCGCGCTGCACGGTCCGTACATCGTGACCTTCGTGCTCTTCTCGCTCGGGATCACCTTCCTGGCCGTCCGGCTCGGGAAGCAGCTCACCCCCGAGCAGAACCAGCCCTCGCTGGCCCTCAGGCCGTCGAAGGTCGTCGTCCGGCACGAGCCGGGCGAGAGGAACGTAACGGTCGGGGCGTCCTAGTCCTTCAGGGCGAACTCGCACCAGACCGCTTTGCCGCCGCCCGGTGTGCGGCGGCTCCCCCAGGACGAGGCGATCGTCGCGATGATCGAGATCCCGCGACCCGCCTCGTCCTCGGTCTCCGCCCTGCGGCGGCGCGGCAGGTGGTCGTCCCCGTCCGTCACCTCGATGATCAGGCGCCGATCGGTGCGGCGCAGCCGCAGGCGCATGGGCGGGGTGCCGTGCTGGAGGGAGTTCCCCACCAGCTCGCTGGTGGCCAGGACACCCAGGTCGCGCAGCTCGACCGGGAAGCGCCAGCTGGAGAGGACCCCGGAGGCGAAGGCACGCGCGCGGGGAGCCGCCTCGACCCCGCCGAGGAGCTCCAGGGCCGCGTTGTGGAACAGCTCCGCGTCCGAGCCGGCCCGGGAGGGGTGCTGGACGACGAGGACGGCGACGTCGTCGTCGTGCTCGGCGGTCACGCCGAGGGAGCGCAGGAGCCGGTCGCAGACCACCTGCGGGGTGCCGCTCGCGCCGGAGAGGGCGCGGGCGAGCGCGGCGACGCCCTCGTCGATGTCCTCGCGGCGCCGCTCCACCAGGCCGTCGGTGTAGAGGACGGCGGTGGAGCCGGGCGGCAGGGCGATGGAACCCGAGGCGTGCAGCCAGCCGCCGGTGCCGAGCGGCGGGCCCGTGGGGTCGTCGGCCTGGCGGACGGTGCCGTCCTCGTCCCGTACGAGGATCGGGAGGTGGCCCGCGGAGGCGTACACCAGCTTGCCCTCGTTGGGGTCGTGGACCGCGTACACGCAGGTGGCGATCTGGCTGGCGTCGATCTCGGCGGCGAGGCCGTCGAGGAGCTGGAGGACCTCGTGCGGGGGCAGGTCCAGGCGCGCGTACGCCCGGACGGCGGTGCGGAGCTGGCCCATGACGGCGGCGGCGCGGACGCCCCGGCCCATCACGTCGCCGATGACGAGCGCGGTGCGGCCGGCGCCGAGGGTGATCACGTCGTACCAGTCTCCGCCGACGGCCGCGTCGGTGCCGCCGGGCTGGTAGGTGGCGGCGATCCGCAGGTCGTCGGGCTGCTCCAGGTCCTGCGGGAGCAGGGACCGCTGGAGGGTGACGGCGGTCTCGCGGTGCTTGCGCTCGCTGGCGCGCAGCCGCTCGGCGGCCTCGGCGTGGTCGGTGACGTCCGCGGCGTGGACGAGGACGCCGCCGCCGTCGGGGCGGGGGCCGTCGACGGGCAGACAGGTGACCGTGTACGAGCCGCCGTCGCGGGTGCGGCGGGACTTGACCGTACGGGGCTTGCCGCTGCGCAGGACCTGGTCCATGAGGGGCCGCAGGCCCAGGTCCTCGGCCTCCGGGCAGGTCTCGGCGACGGTGGCGCCGGGGACGCGCGGGCCGAAGGCGGCGGCGTACGCGTCGTTGACGTACGCGATGCGGTGCTCCGGGCCGTACACGAGCGCGACCAGGCCGGGGAGGCGGCCGAGGAGCTCCCGTACGGAGAAGTCCTCCAGGGAGGGGACGTCCTCGGCGACGTCGGCCGGACGCTCCAGCGGCTGCCCGTGCTCACCGCGGGCGGCGGGCACGGAGCCTTCGGTCCCCCGCGCCGTGCGGCGCTGTGTGCCGGGGAGCCGGGCGCTCCAACGGGTGAAGTTCACGGATCTGTATGCCTCGTGGTGTCGGTGCCGTGCAGAGTCACGCTGTGCAGGTGTGAGCCCACCTATGGTCACACGTCCAGTGTGGACAAGTGCACTGACAGTGATGTCAGGACGACGGCTCGTCGTCGTCGGCGGGCGGCGGGGCGGCGGCGAGTTCGAATTCGGCGCGGGGGTGTTCCAGCGATCCGAGGGAGACGATCTCCCGTTTGAACAGGCCGGACAAGGTCCATTCGGCCAGGACCCGGGCCTTCCGGTTGAAGGTGGGGACCCGGCTCAGATGGTAGGCCCGGTGCATGAACCACGCCGGGTATCCCTTGAGTCTGCGTCCGTAGACGTGGGCGACGCCCTTGTGGAGGCCGAGGGAGGCGACGGAGCCCGCGTACGCGTACGCGTACTCCTTGAGCGGCTGTCCGCGCAGGGAGGCGGCGATGTTCTCGGCGAGGACCCGGGCCTGGCGGACGGCGTGCTGGGCGTTGGGCGCGCACTCCCCGCCGGGCTTCCCCGAGGTGACGTCGGGGACGGCGGCGGCGTCGCCGGCGGCCCAGGCGTGCTCGACCCCCTCGACGGAGAGCCGGGCGGTGCAGCGGATCCGGCCGCGCTCGTTCAGCGGCAGGTCGGTGGCGGCGAGGAGGGGGGCGGGCCGGACTCCGGCGGTCCAGACGACGGTGCGGGTGGGCAGCCGGGTGCCGTCGCTGAGCACGGCGATCCGGTCCTCACAGGAGTCGAGCCGGGTCTCCAGGCGCACGTCGACGTTCCGGCCGCGCAGCTCGCGGACGGCGTACCGGCCCATCTTCTCGCCGACCTCGGGAAGGATCCGGTCGGAGGCCTCGACGAGGACCCAGCGCAGGTCCTCGGGCTTGATGTTGTGGTAGTACCGCGCGGTGTAGCGGGCCATGTCCTCCAGCTCGGCGAGGGCCTCCACGCCCGCGTAGCCGCCGCCGACGAAGACGAAGGTGAGGGCGGCGTCGCGGATCGCGGGGTCGCGGGTGGAGGAGGCGATGTCCATCTGCTCGATGACGTGGTTGCGCAGGCCGATGGCCTCCTCGACGGTCTTGAAGCCGATGCCGTGCTCGGCCAGGCCGGGGACCGGGAGGGTGCGGGAGACGGAGCCGGGCGCGATGACCAGCTCGTCGTAGACCAGCTCGACCGGGCCCGTGCCCTCCTCGTCCGTGGCGAGGGTGGAGAGGGTCGCGGTCCTCTTGGCGTGGTCGACGGACAGGACCTCGCCGATGAGGATCCGGCAGCGGTCGAGGAGGCGGCGCAGCGGTACGACGACGTGGCGCGGGGAGATGGAGCCGGCCGCGGCCTCGGGCAGGAACGGCTGGTACGTCATGTACGGCTCGGGGGTGACCACGACGATCTCGGCGGCTCCGGATCGGAGTTCCGCCCTGAGCTGCCGCTGGAGGCGCAGCGCGGTGTACATGCCGACGTATCCACCGCCGGCCACGAGAATGCGCGCAGGTTCGGTCACCGTCCCATGACGCACCCCCGACCGTTGTTTGTCCACAGGCTCGACCGATTGTGTGACCGGACGGGTACGGAGGCGCGGGGTGGCGCGTGCGGGGAGGGCGTCGGGATCCGCCCAGGTCACCTCGGTCCGGGCGGGTTCGGCCGGGGGTGGGAAAGGGGAGTGATCCGGGCCTTGCTCCGATCGGGGGGCGCACCGTGCGGAACACCCCCTTCTGAATTGACCCCGACTCAACTATGTTCGTACTTCGTCGGGGTGTCGGACGGGAGCGCGTGGACCGAAGCTCCCGTCGGCCGGAAACCCCGTATCAGGGCGGGGAGTCTCCGGGGGGAGACATCATGAGCGGGGGAACGCTTATGCAGATGCAGGATTCACGCTGGCAGCCGGGCGCCGGGGCGGTGGCCGTCGACGACGCGCGCGCCGGGTCCGTCGCCGACGGACGCAACGGCGCACCGGTGGCGGGCGGCAGGGCCGCGCCGCTGCGGGTGGACGCCCAGCGCAATCTGGAGCACGTGCTGCGGGCCGCGCGCGAGGTGTTCGGCGAGCTCGGCTACGGGGCTCCGATGGAGGACGTGGCGCGTCGCGCGCGCGTGGGGGTCGGCACCGTCTACCGGCGCTTCCCCAGCAAGGACGTGCTGGTGCGCCGGATAGCCGAGGAGGAGACCGCGCGGCTGACCGAGCAGGCGCGGGCCGCGCTCGGCCAGGAGGAGGAGCCGTGGTCGGCGCTCTCCCGGTTCCTGCGGACCTCGGTGGCCTCGGGCGCGGGGCGGCTGCTGCCGCCGCAGGTGCTGCGGGTGCGCGTGGACGACTCCGTGCTGCCGGGCGTCGCCGCCGACGCGGACGACGCGGCCCGGGTGCCGTACCAGCGGGGCGACGGGCAGGTGGACGCGCGGGTGATCGCGCCGCGCGGCGTGCCGGCCGAGGAGCGGGACGACGCGGGGGCCGCGGAGCTCCTGGAGGTCGTCGGGCGCCTGGTCGACCGGGCGCGGGAGGCGGGTGAACTGCGGAAGGACGTGACCGTGGCGGACGTCCTCCTCGTCATCGCCACCGCCGCGCCGGCCCTGCCGGACGCGGTGCAGCAGGCGGCGGCCTCGGCGCGGCTCCTGGACATCCTCCTGGAGGGCCTGCGGTCCCGGTAGGGACGCGGTTCCCTCGCCCTCGCGGGCGGGGTTCCTCTGTCGCCGGCGGCGGCGCGATCCGTGGTCCGGGCGGACCCACGAGCATGACACGAACGCGTGAGCGGTTACGCCCGGATACGGGAAGTCTCCCCGGACGAGTGGTAAGTGGACGGGTCGCTTCGACGTGCCCGCGCTCTGTGGCAGGCTTGGCCGGTGTTCGGTTCTGAGCATGCGTACGGGGGCTTCCGCGATGAGCGGTGAGGGTCGGGACGAGCCGCTGAAAAGCGGCGGCGGCGCGGGGACCGGGGGCCTGCCCGCCCGGCAGGTGCCGAGTCAGGGCGGACCGCCGGGCCATTCCGGCGGGGGCGGTGCTCCTCCGGCCGGGCCGCCGGGTTCTCCCGGTTCCCCGGGATCGCCCGGACACGTCGAGCCGCTCGACGCGAGCGTTCCGCAGCAGCGCGAGGGGAAGCCCGCCAGGGCGGGTGCCGGGGTCGTCGCGGGGGCGACCGGCGGGACCGGGTCCGGGGAAGCCGCTTCCGGCGGAAACGGCTCCGGTGGCGGCGAGTTCGCCGGGACCGGCCCCAGCGGGGCGGACGCCGGGGGCGAGGACACGGACGCGGGCGGGGCCGACGGGATCCTTCCGCCGCCGCTCGACCTGCCGCCCTCCGACGCCGACCTCGTCCAGCTCATGCGGGACGGCGACGACTCGGCGTACGAGGAGCTGTTCCACCGCCACTCCGAGGCCGTGCGCCGGTACGCCAGGACCTGCTGCCGCGACGCGCACACCGCCGACGACCTCACCGCCGAGGTGTTCGCCCGCACCCTCCAGGCCGTACGGGGCGGGGCCGGGCCCGAGCAGGCGGTGCGCGCCTACCTCATGACCACCGTCCGGCGGGTCGCGGCGAACTGGGCCAGGACGCAGAAGCGCGAGCAACTCGTCGAGGACTTCGCGGTGTTCGCGGCGGAGGCCGCCCGCTCCTCCGAGGTCTCCGACCAGGACACGCTGGACCTCGGCGCGGACGTCCTGGCCATGCACGAGGCCGAGCAGTCGCTCGCCATGCAGGCCTTCCGCTCGCTGCCCGAGCGGTGGCAGGCCGTGCTGTGGCACACCACCGTCGAGGAGGAGTCGCCGAGCGAGGTCGCCCCGCTCTTCGGGCTGACCGCCAACGCCACGGCCGTGCTCGCCAGCCGGGCCCGCGAAGGGCTCAAGCAGGCCTACCTCCAGGCCCACGTCAGCCAGTCGCTGACGGCGGGCGGCGACTGCGCCCGGTACGCGGACCGGCTCGGCGCCTACGCGCGCGGCGGGCTGCGGATGCGGGCCGAGCGCGGGCTGCGCAAGCACCTGGAGGAGTGCGCCAAGTGCCGGCTCGCCGCCGGTGAGCTGGCGCACGTGAACGCCGGCATCCCCGCGCTGCTGCCGGTCGCCGTCATCGGCTGGTTCGCCGCCGGGTACGCGCTCAAGGCGGCCGGTGCCGCCGCGGGCGGCACCGCCGCCGCTGCCGGGGCCGGTGCGGCGGCGGCGGCCTCCGGGTCCTCGGGGGGCGCCGCCTCGGGCGGTGCCGCCGCCGAGGGGCTCGGCGCCCCCGCCAAGGCCGGGATCGCGGCGGCCATGGCGGTCGCCGCCGCGGCCGGGCTCGTCTGGGCCATGGCCGGGGACCCGGAGCCCGTGGCCGCGCCCAAGTCCTCGCAGCCGGTCGTCACCCCGGTGGTGCCGCAGGAGCCCGCACCGCCGGCGGAGCCGGTGGCGAAGCCCGTACCCCCGGCTCCGTCCGCCGGGGCCGGGGCCCCGGCGCCCGCGCCGACGTCCGCGCCCCCACCCGTGTCCGCGTCCGCTCCGAGACCGGCGCCCACGTCGGCGCCTCCCGCGTCGCCCTCCCCGGCACCGACCCCGAAGCCCGCTCCCCCGGCCGCTCCGCCCGCGAGCCCGAAGCCGACGTCGAAGCCCGCTCCGAAACCGGCGCCCAGGCCGACCCCGAAGCCGACGCCCAGCCCCGAGCGGCCCGCGCCCCCGCCCGTACCCCCGCCCGTCTACCCCGTCGACGAGCTGGACTACGGACTCTTCGGCGACGGCACCAAGCCCGAGGTGTCCATGGCGGAGAGCGGCTTCATGTGGCAGCGCGGCGGCCTCTCCGTCGGCGGCACCCGGTACGCGCGCGGGGTGAGCGTCCACGCGCCGTCCTCGCTGGTCATCGACCTCAACCGGCGGTGCACGCGTTACGACGCGATGGTCGGCGTCGACGACCTGAGCGCCCTGTTCGGCCTCGGCGGCGTCCGCTTCTCCGTCTACGGGGACGGACAGCGGCTCTGGCGGTCCGGCGTGATCGAGGCGGGCGATCCGCCGGTCCCGGTGCACGTCGACATCACCGGCCGCTCCAGGATCCGGCTCGTGGTCGAGGAGACCGGACCGCTGGGGCGGACCGCGATCGCCGACTGGGCGCAGTCCCGGATCAGCTGCTCCTGACACCCTCCGGAAAATCCTTCGGGAAGTCCTTGGGGAAGTTCTTCGGGAAGTCCTTCGAGGAGTCCTTCACGAGGCACAGGACCCCGTCGACGTCCAGGCCCTCGCCCGCCTGCCGGGCGGCGGCCAGGCCCGGTGCTCCGAGGGCGGCGAGCGAGCGGGCCGTCACCGAACCGGCCTCCTCCAGCTCCGGGACCGAGCGGGGCAGTTCGCGGCGCCAGCCGTCGACGGCGGCCAGGACCGTAACGGCGGGGGCGGGTTCGTCCGCCCGGGAGAGGGCGACCGCGAGCCCCTGGCCGAGCGTCGCGGCGATGAGGTCCGCGCACTGGGCGTCCCGCGCGGCGTGCAGCGCGGCGACGGCGGAGGCGACGGCCGCGGCGCCCCCGCCCTCGTACGCCTCGACGCGGGCGGCGAGTCCGAGGACCGCGGCCGTGAAGTGCGGCGGCGGGTTCCCGTCCTCGACCAGCCGGCCCGCCTCCTCCGCGTGGGCGCGGGCCGCCCCGATGTCGCCCCGGTGGAGGGCGATGGCGGCGCGCAGGAAGACGACGAAGGGCCGGGCGTCCCTGACGTGGTGGCGCTCGGCCTCCGCCGCGGCCTCGTCGAGCCCCTCCTCGGCGGTCTCCATGTCGCCGGAGCGGTAGGAGATCTCGGCGAGGCGGGCGATGAGGAAGGGGAACTCGGCGTGGGCGCCCACCTCGCGGGCGAGGCGGAGCGCCTCCTCGTAGTCCGCGCGGGCCTCCTCGTACCGGCCGCGCATCATGTTGGCCTCGGCCGCCGCACTGGCGATCTGCGCGCCCATCCAGCGGTCGCCGACCCGGCGGGCGATGAGGCGGAGCTCGGCCAGGTCCTCGTCCACGTCGGAGAGGCCGCCGGGCATGTCGACGACCATGTGCGTGCGGAACATGAGGGTGACGCCGACCTCCCAGTCGCCGCCGTGGCGGCGGCAGTTGGCGAGGGCGGTGTCGAGCAGGGCCCGCAGCTCGACCGGTTCCTCGGTGAAGGCGGCGGTGAACGGCCAGAGGAGGCCGGGGAAGCGGGCGGCCTCGGGCCCCGGCTCGTCCCCGAACGCGGACCGCACCCGCTGGACCAGGGCGAAGGCCTCGGGATCGTCGCGGAGCTCCGAGACGGTGTGGTTCTCGATCGCGAGGAAGAAGTACAGCATCCGCAGGCGCATCCGCGGCCAGTACTGCGGGTCGGCCGGGTCGTCGGGGTCCTCGCCGAGGGCGAGGGCGCGCTCGGTCCAGGCCAGGCCCTCGACGCGGTGGTTGCGCAGCCACCAGAACCAGCCCATGGCGAAGACGAGCCGGAGGGCGGCGGGCTCGTCGGGGGCGGTGACGAGGGTGCGGTGGAGGGCGGCGCGGACGTTGTCGAGGTCGCGTTCGAGCCGGTCGATCCAGGGGAGCTGCCCGCCGGAGCGCAGCTCGGGCTCGGCGGCCTCGACGAGGGCGGTGAAGCGCGCGGTGTGGGCTGCTTCGGCGGCGGCGAGCAGGCCGGGGGTCTCGGCGGCGCGCTCGGCCGCGTACTCGTGGATGGTCTCCAGGAGGCGGTAGCGCATCTCGCCGTCCTCGGTGGGGGCGGCGACGACGAGGGACTTGTCGACCAGGGCGCCCAGGGTGTCGGCGGCGCGCGGGGAGAGGGCCTCGGCGGCGGCGAGGTCCCAGCCGCCGGCGAAGACCGAGACCTGGCGGAGCAGGGTGCGCTCGTCCGGTTCGAGGAGGTCCCAGGACCAGTCGACGACCGCGCGCAGGGTCTGCTGGCGGGGCAGGACGGTGCGGGAGCCGGAGGTGAGGAGGCGGAAGCGGTCGTCGAGGCGGTCCGCGATCTGGTGGGGGGTGAGGAGGCGGAGGCGGGCGGCGGCGAGCTCGATGGCGAGCGGGAGGCCGTCGAGGCGGCGGCAGATCTCGTCGACGGCCGCGCCGCCGTCTCCGGTGAGGTCGAAGGAGGGGCGTACGGCGCGGGCGCGCTCGACGAAGAGGCGGTGGGCGGGGTCGGGCGGGAGGGGTTCGACGGGGCGGACCGCCTCGCCGGGGACGCCGAGGGGTTCGCGGCTGGTGGCGAGGACGCGGAGCCGGGGGCAGTGGGTGAGGAGGGTCTCGGCGAGGGCGGCGGCCGCGTCGATCACGTGCTCGCAGTTGTCGAGGACGAGGAGGAGCGGGCGGTCGGCGAGCTGTTCCACGAGGTGGGCGGTGGGGTCGTTCTGGAGGGGCGCGCCGTCGCGGGCGATCAGGGTGGTCTCGCGGAGGCGGAGCGCGGAGAGGACGGCGCCGGGGACGGCCTCGGGGTCGTCGAGCGGTGCGAGTTCGGCGATCCAGGCGGCGGGCCCCTCGGCCCGCAGCGCGGCCTCCTCGGCGAGCCGCGTCTTGCCGCTTCCGCCGGGTCCGGTGAGCGTGACGAGCCGGGAGCCGGCCAGGTCGGCGCGGAGCGCGTCGAGTTCGGGTTCGCGGCCGACGAAGGAGGTGAGGCGGGGGCGGATGTTGCCGGCGGGGCTCTCGGCGGGAACGGGCGCGGGCGTGGGGCGGGGTGGGGCCTGGCCCGTGAGGAGTTCGCGGTGGAGGGCGGTGAGTTCGGGGCCGGGGTCGGTGCCGAGGGCGTCCGCGAGGGTGCGGCGGGCGGTCTCGTGGGCGGCGAGGGCGTCGGCGTGGCGGCCCTCGGCCCGCAGGGCGCGGACGAGGTGGGCGTGGAAGGTCTCGTCGTACGGGTACGTGGTGGTGAGTTCGGTCAGTTCCGGTACGAGTGCGTCGGTGGCGCCCCGGCGCAGGTCCGCCTCGACGCGGCGGCGCAGGGCGGCGATCCGCTGGGCCTCGGGCCGGACGCCCGCCGGGTCGGGCAGGTCGGCGAGGGCGGGTCCGCGGAAGAGCCCGAGGGCTTCCCTGAGGAGGGCGGCGGCGGTGTCGGGGTCGCCGGCGTCGAGGAGGGCGCCCGCCTCCGCGGCCCGGTACTCGAAGACGTACAGGTCGATGTCGTCGGGTCCGGCGACGAGCCGGTAGCCGGGGCCGGGGGTGGAGGCGACGGCCTCCCTGCCGAGGATCCGGCGGAGGCGGCCGACCAGGGCCTGGAGGGCGGCGGGCGCGTCCTGCGGCGGGTCGTCCCCGTACACGTCGTCGGCGAGCTCGCCGACGGGGGCGGGCCGTCCGCCGCGCAGCGCGAGCGCGGCGAGGAGCGCGCGCAGCCGGGCACCGCCGAGGGGCAGGGGGGTGCCGTCGGGACGAAGGGCCTCGGTGGTGCCGAGGATGAGATACCGCACCGGTTCATTGTGGCGGGCGGGCCGGGGGTGCGCCTCGGGGTTTACCCGGGCTCGGCCCGGAGAGGGGCGCGCGTCAGAACTCGGCCGTGTCCAGGGTGAAGTCCAGGGGCGCCGGGATCGGGACGGGCGTCCCCAGTCTGTGGACCGACTTGTGGTCGTAGTCGTCCCCCGTCGGCCCGGAGCACACGACGGCTTCGCCGGCCTCGCGGTCGATCAGGAGGTAGAGGGGGATGCCCGCGCGCGCGTAGGCCCGGATCTTCTGGACGCGGTCGCGGCTCGCGGTGGAGGAGGAGGTGACCTCGGCGACGAGGAGGACGGGGTCGGGGGACTGCCAGACCAGTTCGTTCTTGAAGCTGCCCCGGGGGGCGAGGACGAGATCCGGCAGGATGCGGTCGCCGATCGGCCCCGCACGCCTGTCCGACCTGTCCGGTTCGGCCGGTTCAGCCGGTTCGGCCGACGCTCCGGGCGCTTTCAGCCCGATGCCGGTGTAGCAGCCGAGTCGCCTCTCGCGGTCCGTCAGTCGGTCGCACAGCTCCGCCATGACCTCCGCGTGCTGCCCGTCACCGAGCGGGCTGACGCAGATCTCTCCCTCGATGAGCTCCACCCGGGCGCCCTCGGGTTCCCGGGCACTGCGCAGTTCGAGGAGCCGATCCACCGTCGTCATGGGGGCATTCTCGCGCCCCGCGAGCGCTCACGCCGGAAGTGACCGCGACGCCGGGATCAGGGGCCCCTGGACCGCGCGGTGGGCGCGCGGCTCCGTGGTGCTGGTCCAGCAGGAGCCCCGGCGGGCGAGGAGGCGGCGGAGCCAGAGTTCGGTGGAGACGAGGTCGGCGAGGCCGTCGAGGGGGACGGGTTCGCCGTCGGCGGCGGCGCGCAGGGCCTCGCGGACGACGCGGGCCTCGATCAGGCCCGCGTCCGCGAGGAGCGGCGCGTCGAAGAGGGCCAGGAGTCGGGGGAGCGCGGCGCGCAGGCCCGCGCGGACGGCGGCGGCCGGGACGGCGGGGTGGGGGGCGCCCCAGCCGGGCGGCAGGTCGTGGATGCCGGTGCCGGTCAGGACCGTGCGCAGGACGCCGGCGCGGGCGCCCGGCTGGACCCGGAGCGATTCGGGCAGGGCGCGGCAGGCCCGTACGACCTGGTTGTCGAGGAAGGGGGCGTGCAGCCGCTGGCCGCGGATCTCGGCGGCCTGCTCCAGGACCCGGTGGTCGGCGGCGGCCCGGACGAGGGCCGCACGCGCGCGTGCCTCGCCGGGGCGCTGGACGGAGGACGGGAGGGTCGCCGCCCGGTTCAGGCGAACCGATACTTCGGCCAGCGCCTCCCCCGTCAGCCAGCGCGCGGCCGGGCCCGGCCGCGACCAGGCGAGGGCGGAGAGGGAGGCCTCCAGGGGGCCGAAGCCGTCGGGGGCGGCGCGGTTCGCCTCCAGGACCCGGCGGGCCGCCGTCTCCAGACCCGTGCGGTACGGGGTACGGGCCAGCTTCCGGGCCGCCCGGTACACGGTGAGCGGCACCAGAAGCGCGCCCGCCGAAGGACCCGAGGCCTTGGCGAGCGCGGTGACGGGACGCACCAGTGAGCGGCGTCTGCGGTCCATCAGGAGGTCGGCGAGGCGCGCCGGGTGCGCGTCCAGGACCTGCTTGGCGCCCATGCCGGTGAAGTGGTCGGCGCTGCCGCCCGCGAGCCGCCGCCGGTGCCGTTCGGCCGTGACGAGCGCGGGGCCCGGCTCGTCGGTGAGCGGCCCGTCCAGGGCGGCGTACGGGAGCGCCTCCTCGCCGGCCGCGACGACCACGTGGTGCAGGCGCGGGTCGGCGGCCAGCTCCCGGGCCCGCTTCAGCTCGTCCTCGCGGTCCGCACCCGCGCGCGTGGCCAGGTCGTTGAAGGTCACGGCGAGCAGCCGCTCCCCCGCGCCCGTGCCGTGGCCGATGATCGTGCCCGGCACTCCCGGGAGCCCGGCCGCCAGGAGGGCGAGCGTGCCGGAGGCGCTGCCGCCGGACAGGTCGGCGCCGATGCCGGGCGCCGGGCCGGCGCCCCGGGCGGCGCGCCGGTCGGCGGGGCCCATGCCGGGGACCGGGCCGGGGTCGGGAAGCGGGGCCTCGGGCGCGTGCCGGGGCGCGGTGAGCCGGGCGCGGACGGCCTCGACCAGGGCGTCCCTGACCCCTTCGACGGCCTGCCGGGGGTCGGACTCGGGGGTCGCGACCGCGAGCGAGGCGACCTGTTCGTACCCGGTGATCTCGCGCGAGCCCTCCCGCAGGATCAGCGCGTGGCCGGGCGGCACCCGGCGGACGCCCTCGTAGGGGGTGGAGTCGCGCAGCGCCTCCGGGGTCTCGGGGCAGGCGAGCAGGGCGGCCAGGTGGCCGATGTCGAGCTGGGCCTCCACGAGGTCGGCGAGGGGGAGGGCGGCGGTGGCGTACGCGGTGCCGCCCTGCCAGGGGGTGTGGAACACCGGGCGGGCTCCGGCGAGGTCACCCGTGACGGTGACGCGACGACCGGCCTTGACGACGGCGGTGTAGCTTCCCGGCCAGGCCGTGAGGTGGCGCAGGGCGCCTCCGCGCGCGGTGAGCAGCCCCCTGCGCAGTTCGTCGTCGCCTGCGGCGCAGCAGCCGAGGACGGCGATGTGGGTGTGGTCGTCGACGGCCACGACCCGGACCTCGTCGGGGCGCCAGTCGCCGACCGCCCAGAGCGGGTCGGGGCCGCCCCAGAGGAGTTGTGCGCCCACCGGCTGCACCGTGCGCCCCTCGGCCGCCGTCGCCCGGTCCGTACCGTAGGAGTTGCGATCGGTCCCGTAGGGGTCGCCGCCCGTCCCGTAGGAGTTCCGATCGGTCGTTCCGGAGCCGTACGGGCCGTGGTCCGCCGCCGGGCCGGAGCCGTACGCGCCGTACGAACCGTGGGCCGCCGGGCCCGCGCCGTACGCGCCGTTCACCGCTCCCGTCCGTGCTCCCCCGGTCCTTGCGAAGCTCGCGGCGACACTGCTCCAGCCCACCAGCCATCGCATCGGCGCCTCCACGTCCGTTTCGGTGGGAGACATGCTGCCATGACAACGGCGCACGGGGCGGTGTCCGGGCGCACGCGCGCGAAAGCCGAATGCGCCCCTGGCATGGGCCAGTTGGACACCGACGACATTCGGCCGAATTTCGACCGCGCCCGGAGGTTTGGAGAGCGCGCGGGCACCAAGAGGAGCGGCCCGTTCTCCACGGGTCGCCGGCTGGCCGGGAGGCGGTTCCGCCTCCCGGCGCCGTCCGCCGCCCGCGGGGAATGGGGCGGCGGTGTCCCCCAGCCCACTGGTCCGGAGCTCCGACCCCGGCCGAACGGGCCGACCCACGCGCTACCGATGGAAGCGCTCCCCCGTCGGCCGGACGAGAGCGCACGGCCGGGCGCACGGCCACACGGCCGGAGCACGGGACGCCCCGACGGACGTCCGCACCGATTGGTCACACAACAATCTCGCCATACGGAACACCGCCCCTTAACGGTAGGGATGCGGCGAACTACGCTGTGCTTACGAATGCCGCACGCCTATGCCCGGCGTCGTGGCGGCCGTCTGTGCTGTCGAGGGGTGGCGTCATGTCCAGGGAGCAACGCGGGCCGAACGAAAAGCTCGGCACGGTTCTCGCCCTCGCGGGAATCAGCAACGCCGGGCTCGCCCGGCGCGTCAACGACCTCGGTGCGCAGCGGGGGCTGACGCTCCGCTACGACAAGACCTCGGTCGCCCGCTGGGTGTCCAAGGGCATGGTGCCGCAGGGCGCCGCCCCGCACCTGATCGCGGCCGCGATCGGGCAGAAGCTCGGCCGTCCCGTGCCGCTGCACGAGATCGGGCTCGCCGACGCCGACCCGGCGCCCGAGGTGGGGCTCGCCTTCCCGCGCGACGTGGGCGAGGCGGTCCGCTCGGCCACCGACCTGTACCGGCTCGACCTCGCCGGGCGGCGGGCCGGCGGGGGCGGCATCTGGCAGTCGCTCGCCGGGTCGTTCGCGGTGAGCGCGTACGCCACGCCCGCGTCCCGCTGGCTGATAACCCCGGCCGACCCGTCGGTGGAGCGGGAGGTCCCGCGCCCGGCGGGCGGCCCCCCGACGGCACCCGCGCCGGAGCACGCGCGCGTGGGCCACAGCGACGTCGCCAAACTCCGCGAGGCGGCCGAGGACGCGCGCCGCTGGGACTCCAAGTACGGCGGCGGGGACTGGCGGTCGTCCATGGTCCCCGAGTGCTTACGCGTGGACGCGGCCCCGCTGCTGCTCGGCTCGTACTCGGACGAGGTCGGCCGGGCCCTGTTCGGCGCGACCGCCGAACTCACCCGGCTCGCCGGCTGGATGGCCTTCGACACCGGGCAGCAGGAGGCCGCCCAGCGCTACTACATCCAGGCCCTGCGGCTCGCCCGGGCCGCCGCCGACGTGCCCCTCGGCGGATACGTCCTGGCGTCCATGTCCCTCCAGGCCACCTACCGGGGCTTCGCCGACGAGGGCGTGGACCTCGCCCAGGCCGCCCTGGAGCGCAACCGGGGGCTCGCCACCGCCCGCACCATGTCCTTCTTCCGGCTCGTCGAGGCACGCGCGCACGCGAAGGCCGGGGACGGGGCCGCCGCCGCGGCCGCGCTCAAGTCCGCCGAGGGCTGGCTGGAGCGGTCCCGGGCGGGCGACTCCGACCCGACCTGGCTGGGCTTCTACTCGTACGACCGGTTCTGCGCGGACGCCGCCGAGTGCTACCGCGACCTGCGGATGCCGCGCGAGGTGCGCCGCTTCACCGAGCAGGCGCTGTCCCGGCCGACGGAGGAGTTCGTCCGCTCGCACGGGCTGCGGCTCGTCGTGTCCGCCGTCGCCGAACTGGAGTCCGGCAACCTGGACGCGGCCTGCGCGGCCGGCACGCGCGCGGTGGAGGTGGCCGGGCGGATCTCGTCGGCGCGGACGACGGAGTACGTACGGGACCTGTTGCACCGGCTCGAACCGTACGGGGACGAGCCGCGCGTCATCGAGCTGCGGGAGCGGGCCCGGCCGCTGCTCGTCACCCCGGCGTGAGGCCCGCCCCGGACGGCCCCCGGCCCCGCATGAACACCCGCCTCCGGGTGAACCGCGTCTCATGAGCCCGCGCGAGGTTTCACGGCGTTGTCAGTGGGCCAGTGCAGTATCGGGGGTGGGAGGTGGGGCCGGTGTTCGACTGTGACGTGCTGGTGATCGGCGGCGGGATCGTCGGTCTGTCGACGGCGTACGCGCTGACGCGCGCCGCCCCCGGCACCCGGGTCACGGTCCTGGAGAAGGAGCACGCCCTCGCGCGCCACCAGACCGGGCGCAACAGCGGGGTGATCCACAGCGGCATCTACTATCGGCCGGGCTCCCTCAAGGCGCGGTTCGCGGTCGAGGGCGCGGCCGAGATGGTCAAGTTCTGCGCGGAGTGGGGCATTCCGTACGAGGTGACGGGGAAGCTCGTCGTCGCCACCGCGCGCGAGGAGCTGCCCCGGCTGCACGCGCTCGTGCAGCGCGGCCGGGAGAACGGCATCCCGGTGCGGGAGCTGGGCCCGGCGCAGATCAGCGAGTACGAGCCGCGGGTGCGGGGGCTCGCCGCGATCCACGTCGGCACGACCGGGATCTGCGACTACGGAGCGGTGGCGGAGCGGCTCGCCGAGGCGTCCGGGGCGCGGATCCTGTACGGCGCGGAGGCGGCCGTGATCGACCGGCGGCCCTGGGGGGTCGCCGTGCGGACGGCCGACGGGCGGGTGGTCCGGGCGCGGGTCCTGGTGAACTGCGCCGGGCTGTACTGCGACCGGGTCGCGCGGCTCGCGGGCGACGACCCGGGGATGCGGATCGTCCCCTTCCGCGGGGAGTACTACGAGCTGGCGGACCCGTCGCTGGTGCGGGGCCTGGTCTATCCGGTGCCGGACCCGGCGTTCCCGTTCCTCGGGGTGCACCTGACGCGGGGCATCGACGGCGGGGTCCACATCGGACCGAACGCGGTGCCGGCCCTCGCCCGCGAGGGGTACGGCTGGTCGGTCGTCCGCCCGCGCGAACTGGGCGCCACCCTGGCCTGGCCCGGCGCGTGGGCCATCGCCCGGGAGCACTGGCGGTACGGGGCGGGCGAGCTGCACCGCTCGCTGTCGAAGCGGGCCTTCACGGAGGCGGTGCGGCGGCTTCTGCCGGTGGTGGAGGAGTCCGACCTGCGCCGGGCCGCGCCGGGGGTCCGGGCGCAGGCGGTGCTGCGGGACGGGACCCTCGTCGACGACTTCCTGATCCGCGAGGCGGCGCGCACCGTCCACGTCCTGAACGCGCCCTCGCCCGCGGCGACGGCCTCGCTGCCGATCGGGCGGGAGGTGGCGGGGCGGGCGCTGGCGCTCCTGTAGCCGCCGGACGCGTCCCCGTACGTACCCGGACGCGTCCGTCCGTCCGTACGGCTGGCGTCCGTATGCACAGCAGCCGGTGACCCGTACACGCCGGTGGCCGTGCGAGCCCGTGCACCTCCACGCGCACGCGTGCGACCCGTGCCTGCCCGCCCCCACCCGTAGAATCGTGCGCATTGTGTCTGAGCAGCCTGAGAACAGCCCGCGTCCCGTCGCCGACCCCGCCCCCCAGCCCGTCGCGCGGCGGGGCAGTCGGATGTTCGCTCCCGGAGAGGGGCCCCTGCCCGATCCCGCCGGCTCGCACCACGAGCGGCGGATCCGGAGCTTCCAGCCGCGCCGCAGCCGGGTGACCGCCGGTCAGGCCGAGGCGATGCTGAAGCGGTGGCCCGACTGGGGCCTCGACATCGACGGCAAGCGGGTCCTGGACCTGGAGGAGATGTTCGACGGGCTCCCGGTCGTCCTGGAGATCGGCTTCGGGATGGGCGAGGCGACCGCGCAGATGGCGGCCGCCGACCCCGGCACCGGCATCCTCGCCGTGGACGTGCACACCCCCGGCCAGGGCAACCTGCTCGGGCTCGCCGACCGGAACGGCCTCACCAACGTCCGCGTGGCCAACGGCGACGCGATCATCCTGCTCCGCGAGATGCTGGCCGGCGACTCCCTCGACGGCTGCCGGGTGTACTTCCCGGACCCGTGGCCCAAGGCCCGCCACCACAAGCGGCGGCTGATCCAGCCCGAGTTCCTCGCCCTCCTCGCGACCCGTCTCAAGCCCGGTGCCGTGCTGCACTGCGCCACCGACTGGGAGGAGTACGCCGAGCAGATGCTGGAGGTGCTCACCGCGCACCCGGACTTCGAGAACACGCAGGCCGACGGCGGCTACGCGCCCCGCCCCGGCTTCCGGCCCCTCACCCGCTTCGAGGGCCAGGGGCTCGACAAGGGACACGTCGTGCACGACCTCCTCTTCCGGCGGAAGTGAGAGGAACGCGGGCGGCCCGTAAGTGCGTCGCCCCTGTCCGTGCCGGTCGTTAGGGTCGCTCACGTGTCGAACCCCGCCCCCGCCGCAGCCGGACCCGGGCACGGACCCGGGCCCGAAGCCGTTCCCGTCCCCCACCGGGACACCGAAGAACCGGCCTTCCCCGCCGCCGCCGACCGGTCCCAATGGCGCTACCGGCCGCGCCGGGCCTTCTGGCGCAGCCGGCTGGTCCGGGCGATATGCCTGGTCACCGTGCTCGCGATCTGCGCGCTGGTCATCCTCGCGATGGTCCGCGAGCAGACGGGCACGCAGGGCTTCCTCGTCGGCCTGGCCCTCGCCGTGCTCCCCGTACCGCTGCTCATGGCGGCGTTCCGCTGGCTCGACCGGGTCGATCCGGGGCCGTGGAAGAACCTGCTCTTCGCCTTCGCGTGGGGCGCCTTCGCCGCCGCGCTCGTCGCGATCCTGGCGAACTCCTTCGCGGTCCGCTGGATCGCCACGGCGACCGCCGACCCGGACTCCGCCGACCACCTCGGCGCCACCGTGATCGCCCCGGTGGTGGAGGAGAGTGCCAAGGCCGCCGCGATCCTGCTGCTCTTCCTCTTCCGCCGTCGGCACTTCGGCGGGCTCGTCGACGGGGTGGTGTTCGCCGGCTTCACCGCGACCGGCTTCGCCTTCACCGAGAACATCCTCTACCTCGGCAACGCCTTCGGCGAGGACCAGGAGGTCGGCGCCACCGGCATCGGCATGGTGACCGCCGGGACCTTCTTCGTACGGGTCGTGATGTCGCCGTTCGCGCACCCGCTGTTCACCGTGCTCACCGGCCTCGGCTTCGGCTTCGCCGCGCTCGCCCCGCGCGGGAAGCGGCTGCGGAAGGTGCTCCTTCCGCTCGCCGGACTGCTGCTCGCCATGGGCATGCACGCCGCCTGGAACGGCTCGGCAACCTTCGGCGGCCCCTGGGCCTTCTACGCGGTGTACGGGGCGCTCATGATGCCGGCCTTCGGCCTGCTGACCTGGCTCGCGGTGTGGAGCCGGCAGCGGGAGCTGCGCACGGTCTCCGGCGAGCTCCCGGCGTACGCGGCGGCCGGCTGGCTCTCCCCCGACGAGCCGCTCGCGCTCTCCTCCATGCGGGCCCGCGAACTCGCCCGCGCCTACGCCGCCCGGACATACGGCAAGCGGGGCGCGCGGACCGTCGGCGAGTACGAGACCTTCGCGACGACCCTGGCGTTCCTGCGGGACCGGGCCCGGCGCGGCACCGCCGGGCCCGACTTCGCGGCCCGCGAGCAGGAGCTGCTGCACCACCTGTGGCAGCGCAGGGCGGTCGCCTCGCCCGCGCTGACGTACGCGGCCCGGGCGACGGGCCGGGCGTGGACGCCGCCGCAGTACCTGGACTACGGCGGCTACAACCCGTACCGCGGTTAGGTCCTCTTCCGGCGGATCGGGGCCCGGCTCTCGGTCGGCCCCGGCTCTCGGTCAGTCCCGGCTCGCGGTCGGCCCCGGCTCACGGTCAGCCCTGGATCGCCGACGCCTCGGTCAGGAGCTTCAGCTCCTCCTCCGTGAGCTCCAGGTCGGCCGAGGCGACCAGGGCCGGGAGCTGCTCGACCGTACGGGCCGAGGCGATCGGCGCGACGACCGTCGGCCGGGAGGCGAGCCAGGCGAGGGCGACGCTGGCGGGCTCGGCGCCGTGCGCCCCGGCGACCGCGTCGAGCGCGGAGAGCACGGCCCGGCCCCGCTCGGTGTCGAGGTGCTTGCCGGCCCCGGCGGCGCGGGCGCTGTCGACGGCGGTGCCGGGGCGGTACTTGCCGGTGAGGAAGCCGGAGGCGAGGCCGTAGTACGGGACGGCGGCGAGCCCCGCCCGCTCGGCGGTCTCCAGGAGCGGGCCCTCGTAGGTGTCGCGGGAGACCAGGTTGTAGTGCGGCTGGAGGGCCACGTAGCGGGCGAGGCCCTCGGCCTCGGCGAAGTCGAGGGAGGCCCGGAGCCGCTCCGGGGAGATGTTGGAGGCGGCGACGGCCCGCACCTTGCCCTCCCGCACCAGCTGGTCGAGGGCGGTGACGATCTCCTCGACGGGCACGGACTCGTCGTCGAAGTGGGTGTAGTACAGGTCGATGCGGTCGGTGCCGAGACGGCGCAGGGACTCCTCGGCGGCGGCCTTGATCGTGGGGGCGGAGAGCCCCTTGAACCGGGGGTGGGCGCCGGCCTTGGTGGCGACGACGACGTCGTCGCGGTTGCCGCGGGAGGCGAGCCAGCGGCCGATGACGGTCTCGGACTCGCCGCCCTCGTTGCCCTCGGCCCAGGCCGAGTAGACGTCGGCGGAGTCGACGAAGTTGCCGCCGGCGGCGGTGTAGGCGTCGAGGACGGCGAAGGACTGCGCCTCGTCGGCGGTCCAGCCGAAGACGTTGCCGCCGAGGGCGAGCGGGAAGACGTGCAGGTCGGACGTGCCCAGCGTACGGAGAGAGGTCATGAGGTGATCAACGGTCTCCGCCGCCGGGCCTATTCCGCGCGGGGCCCGCGCGGACCCCGGAAGGGCCTAGGGAGAGCCCCGGAAGGGGCCCTGGGGGGGTCAGACCGTCAGGCCCTTGGAGCGCAGCCACGCCGCCGGGTCGACGCCGTCGCCGCCGCCGGGGTGGATCTCCAGGTGGAGGTGGGCGCCGGAGACGTTGCCGGTGGCGCCGACGCGGCCGATCGTCTCGCCGGTGCCGACGGTCTGGCCGGCGCTGACCGTCATGGAGGAGAGGTGGCAGTACCAGACCTCGGTGCCGTCCTCCAGCTCCAGGACGATCCGGTAGCCGTAGGAGCCGGACCAGCCCGCCGACTTGACCGTGGCACCGTGGACCGCCTTGAGCGGGGTGCCGGTGGGGGCCGCGAAGTCGAGGCCGGTGTGGTAGCCGGAGGACCACATCGAGCCGGACTGCATGTAGGTGGCGGTGAGGGAGTACGAGGAG
This sequence comes from Streptomyces sp. NPDC086147, assembly GCF_040702165.1. Taxonomy (NCBI): domain Bacteria; kingdom Bacillati; phylum Actinomycetota; class Actinomycetes; order Kitasatosporales; family Streptomycetaceae; genus Streptomyces; species Streptomyces sp. NPDC086147. The sequence continues at coordinate 22,537 of NZ_JBFBJO010000003.1, forward strand.
AGGGGCATCGAGTAGCTGGCGGCGAGCTTGGCGAGGCGCTCGGCCTCGGCCTTCGCCCTGGCTTCCGCCTCCGCCTTGGCCTTGGCCTCCGCCTCGGCCTTCGCCTTCGCCTCGGCGGCCGCCTTCTCCGCCGCGTCGGCCTTGGCCCGCGCCTCGGACGCGGCCTTCTCCACCGCCGCCTTCTCCGCCGCGGCCTTCTCGGCGGCGTCGGCGGAGGCCTGCTGCTGCTCGGCCTGCTGGAGGATGCGGGCGCGCAGGGCCTCGCCCGCGTCGGCGGCGCCCGGGGCGTCCGCCGTCGACAGGCTCGCCCGCGTGACCTGCCCGGTCCGCGAGGCCCGCTCGCCGGCCTCGGTGGTGTACGCGGCGGAGGTCAGCGGGTTCGGGTTGGCGCGGTCCGCAGGGACCGTCTCCCGCTCCTCCGCGCCGGGCAGGAGCGCGCCGACGCCGGGGAGGTCGTGGGCATCGGGCAGGTTGAGGTCGGGAAGGTCCGGGAGCGATATCGCCACCGGCGGCTTCTCCTGCGCGGTGGCGAGGCCGCCCGCGCCGACGGCCGCGATGACGCCGACGCCGAGGACGGTGGAGGAACGGGCGAAGTTGGAGCGCTGCTTGACGACCCGGTGCCGGCCGCCGGAGCGGTTCCGGTCGCGGAGGGAGTCCTCGGTGGGGTTCCACTCGGTGTTCGGAGCGGAGGGAGCCGCACCGCCGCCGAAGGCATCGAAGGGGGCTTCGGGGGCAGGGGTGTTGGACGCCACGGAGGCGCGCTCCTTTCCTTCCTTCTCGCCTACCGGGTTAGCTGACGGGTTCGGAGCAGGAAGGTCTCCTACGGGCCCGGTCGCACGAGTGCGAAGGGCTCGATTCACCCCAAATGGTGGTTCCCCGGTTCCCTTTCGGGATTCGGCGCGTGCGCACGGCGCCGTCTCTTACGACGGCTGGGACGACCGCGCTGCGTTATCGAACGTTAATAGACAGGGGGTCCCGATTCCAAGCTGTCCCCCGTGATCGTTCATTCGATCGGTAGGGATTCGCCCCGTTTGATCCCCCTTCAGCAAGGCGGATCTCCCGAACGGCAAAACCTCCGCAACCTGACGGTGCATCAATTGTTATCGCAGGGAGACCTCTCGGCTACCCCTGGTGACGGGCCGCCGGGGCCTGCCCGGCGGGTCGGTATCGGGGTCCGCCCGGCGGGTCAGTGCCGGGGTCCGCCCGGCGGCACCACCGGCATCGTCCGGCGCCGCTCCGGCTGCCCCGCCGTCGGGCGGTTCAGCGCGAGCAGCGCCATGTCGTCCGTCGCCCCGCCGCCCGTGTGGAGCCGTACGTCGTCCACGAGCGCGTCGAGCATCTCCTCGGGCCCGGGGAAGATCCGCCCGGCCAGCCGCTCCGCCGGGTCGTAGAAGACGCCCTGCGCGTTCCGCGCCTCCGAGAGGCCGTCGGTGTAGAAGAGCAGCGTCGTGCCCGGCGGGTACGGCCGCGCCTCGGCCCGGTCCGGCCACGACGCGAGGTCCCCCATGCCGAGGGGCAGCGCCGGCCGGCTCGGGTCGACCGGCTCGACCCGCCCGTCCCCGTACAGCATCAGCGGGGACGGGTGCCCGCGGTTGACGACCCGTACGAAACCGTCGAAGGTGCCGCTGCCGTCGGAGCGCGGGATCTCGGCCAGGACGGCGGTGGTGAACCCCTCGACGGCGTCGAGGCTGTCCCGGCGGGTGCCCTCCCGGTCCAGCGCCCGTTCGAGCCGCTGCGCCACGCCCTCCAGGGTCCGCTCCTGCTCGGCCGCCTCCCGGAAGGCCCCGATGACGACGGCGACGGCCTCGACCGCGTCCATGCCCTTGCCCCGCACGTCCCCGACCACGAGCCGCACCCCGTGCGGGGTGTCCTGCACGGCGAACAGGTCGCCGCCGATGAACGCGTCCGCCTGCGCCGCCTCATAACGGGCCGCGCACCGCAGCCCGCCGATCCGCTCGGCGGGCGTCGGCAGCACCGCCTTCTGCGCGGTCTCCGCGATGACCCGCGCCGAGGCGAGCCGTTCGCCGCTGCGGCGCACCACCCGGTTGATGAGGAGGGCGAGCACGGAGACCGTGAGCACGGTCAGGGTCTCGGCGACGGCCGGGGCGCGGGTGCCGTCGTCGCTGAAGAGGTAGAGGCCGACCGAGGACAGGACGGCGGCGATCCCGGTGAGGAGGGTGACGAGCAGGGAGAAGAAGGGCGCGGCGACCAGCGGGGCGGCGGCGAGCATCGGGGAGGCGGTGTACGGGGCGGGGGTCGACACGTCGAAGAGGATGCCGCCCGCGATGATCAGCGGCGGCAGCGCACGGATGAACCGCCGGGCCCCCCGGTACCCGGGGCGGCCCTCACCGCCCCGCCGCCCGCCTCCCGCCGCTCCTAGGGGGTGCCCCACCTGTTCTCTCCTGCCCGGTCCGCCCGGCCGCGGCCCCGCACCGCTCCCTTCCAGGGTGGCCGCCGCCCCGGCGGACGGCGACTCCGTACGGCCGACCGGCGTACGGCGGACGGGGGTGCGGGGCTGGGTACGGGTCCAGGTGCGGGCCTGGGCGCGAAAGCCACTGGAGCCGTCGGGGCCACCGGGATCTCCGGGGCCTCCGGGAACCCCCTCCGGTCACATGTTCCGCTCGGCGTAGACCGCCATCGCGTCCCGGACCAGGACCGCGGTGCCCTCGCCGTACCTGTCGTAGTTCTTGGTGAAGCGGGGGTCGTCGACGTACATCCGGCCGAGGCCGATCACGTACTCCTTGGTCGGCGTCGTCGTGGTCGACAGCCACGCGACCTGGCGCCCCGCGATGGCCTGCACCTCGTCGCTGTCGGCGGCCAGGCCGTCCCGCGCCGCCTTCCCGAAGTCGCGGGCGATGCCGGCCTGCTCCTCGACGAAGGCCCGTCTCTGCTCCTCGTCCAGCGAGCGCCACCACCGGTCGCCCTGCTCGTACGCGTCGCGGCCCCAGCGGTGGGTGACCTCCTCCTCGTACCGCGTGTGGTCGAAGCCGTCGAACATCTCGTCCGCCATGAGTTCCTCTCCGTTCTCCGTCTTGTGGAGGGTGGTCCGCACCGACGCGATCCGGCGTCCGATGCGCTCGCGCTCCTGCTCCAGGAGGGCGAGGTGGGTGCGCAGGGCGGCGGATGTGTCCCGCTGGCCCGCGAGGACCTCGGCGATGGCGGGCAGCGAGAGCCCCAGCTCGCGCAGCAGCAGGATCCGCTGCAGGCGCACGAGCGCCGCCTCGTCGTAGTACCGGTAACCGTTCGCACCGATCCGGCTCGGCTCCAGCAGTCCGCGCTCCCCGTAGTGCCGGAGGGTGCGGCTGGTGGTACCGGCCTTCTTGGCGATCTCCTGGATCGACCACTCCATGGCGAGAACGCTAGATCTTGACGTTGCGTCAAGGTCAACCGGAAGCGCCGCGCGTCCGGGTGGAGAACGACGAAGGCCCGGATCCAAGAGGATCCGGGCCTTCGTTCCACTGAGTAGCGGGGACAGGATTTGAACCTGCGACCTCTGGGTTATGAGCCCAGCGAGCTACCGAGCTGCTCCACCCCGCGTCGGTGAACACGACTCTACGGCATGACCGGGGCAATCCTGAAATCGGTTTACGTCAGCAGCCGCAGTCGCCGGTGCCGACCGGGGCCGTCAGGGGGTCCGCGGCCTTCTCCGCGGGCCCCTCCCAGGTCTCGTACGCGAAGCCCTCCCGCACCCAGTACTCGAAGCCGCCGAGCATCTCCTTGACCTGGAAGCCCCGCTCCGCGAGGGCGAGCGCGGCGCGGGTGGCGCCGTTGCAGCCGGGGCCCCAGCAGTACGTGACGACCGGCACGGACCGGTCGAGCAGATCCTCGGCCCGCTCGGGAACGAGCGCGGTCGGTAGGTGGACGGCTCCGGGCACGTGCCCCTGGTCCCAGGCGGCCGTGGACCGCGTGTCGACCAGGACGAAGCCGGGGTTGGCGCCCCCGGCCGCGAAGGCGGCGAGGACCGAGGCCACGTCGGAGACGTCGGCGTGGAAGGCGAGGCTCGCGGAGAAGTACGCGGCAGCGGCGGCGGGAGAGGCCGGCGGGGTGCGGAGTACCGGGTTGACCTGCGGTGTCGTCGTCATGGTGATCAAATTAGGTCCGCAGGGCGCCCCGCTGAAGTGGGGAACCACGGTGCTCGTGGCCTTCGACCGGGGATTCCCGGGCGTTCGGCGCGAGAGGCCGGGAATCTCACGCACCGGGCCCCTGACCCGCCTCTTCTTGTCACACGGGCGGGGTCCGATCCGTCATGGAGGCATGACGGTACGCGAAGGGGGAGACCGACCGTTGGACACGGACAGGAACGCGGGCACGGACGTGGGCGTGGGCGCGGGCATTGGCGCGGACGTGGAAGGGGAGGGTGACGGAGGCGTGAACGTGGAGACGCACGGCGACGAGGAACTCCTGGCCCGTCGCTTCGACGCCGACCGGGGGCACCTGCGGGCGGTGGCGTACCGGATGCTGGGCTCGCTGAGCGAGACCGAGGACGCCGTCCAGGAGGCCTGGCTCAAGCTCAGCCGCGCCGACGTCGGCGGGGTGCGGAACCTCAGCGCCTGGCTGACCACGGTCGTCGGCCGCGTCTGCCTGGACATGCTGCGCTCGCGCGGCTCCCGCCGCGAGTCCCCGCTGGAGTACTACGTCCCCGACCCCGTGGTCCGGTTCGGGGAAACCGCCGGCGCCGCCGAGGCCGCCGACCCGGAGCGCGCGGCCGAACTCGGCGAGTCCGTCGGCCTCGCCCTCCTCGTCGTCCTGGAGACCCTGTCGCCGGCCGAACGGCTCGCGTTCGTGCTGCACGACATGTTCGCCGTCTCCTTCGACGAGATCGCGGAGGTCGTGGACCGCAGCCCGGCCGCGACCCGCCAGCTCGCCAGCCGCGCCCGCCGCCGGGTCAGGGACGCCTCCCCGGGCCCCGCCCCGGACGCGCGCCGGCGGCGGGAGGTCGCCGACGCCTTCCTCACCGCCGCGAACGGAGGCGACTTCGAGGGCCTGCTCGCGGTCCTCGACCCGGACGTGGTGCTGCGCGCGGACGGCGGCCGGCTCGCGCCCGCGGTCTCCAAGCTGGTCCGGGGCGCCGAGACCGTCGTCGCGCAGGCCCTCGCGTACTCCAGGTTCCGGAAGGCGACGCTGTGGGTCGTGGCCAACGGCGATCCCGCGGTCCTCTCCGTCGTCGACGGACGCCCGACCGCGCTCATGGTGTTCACGGTCGCCGGGGACCGGATCGTCGAGCTGCACATCCTGGTGGACCCGGAACGCCTCGCGGCGCTCGGCCTCACGGAGGAGGAACTGGCACGGGCGAAGTACTGACCCTCCCGGCCCCGGCCTCGCCCCCGGCCCCGTCCCCCGGTCGCTATCCCCGTCGGCGGGCGAGGGAGGCGCCGACCGTCAGGGAGACGGCGGCGCTGGCGACGCCGAGGACGGCGCCCGCGGCGACGTCGCCCGGATAGTGCACGCCGGTGTGGACCCGGGAGTACCCCACCGTCGACGCCAGGATCCCGAGGGGCACGGCGGCGGCGGGCAGCACCACTCCCACCGCCGTGGCGAAGGCGACCGCCGACGCGGTGTGCCCCGAGGGGAACGAGGCCGAGTCGGGCATGGGAACGTGCCGACCCGCCACCACCCGGGCCGCCTCCCGGTCCGGCCTCGGTCTGCGGACGAGCCGCTTGCCCAGCAGGTTCGCCGTGGCCGAGGCCACCGCGATCGCCCCGACCCCGGCCAGCGCGGCCCGGCGCGGGCGGCCCGGGAAGAGGCCGAGGACGGCCGCGACGGAGAGGGAGATCTTGGAGTGGTCGGCCGTCCTGGAGAGCCGGCGGAGGGCCGTGTCCAGGGTGGGCGTGGGCGTGGCGGCCACCGCGGCGTACACGGCGCCGTCGACGGCGCGGAGATCGTGCAGGACCGCCTCGGCGGTCATGGTGGGCGTGTCGTGGGTCATGCGCCGCTCCTCGGAGGTCGGTGGTGCGGGTGGGTGTGGAAGGCGAGTTCGGTGATGCGCCGCCAGTCGAGGGGCGGTCGCGGGGGCACGGTGCCCGGCCGGTCGCGGGGCACGAGCACCCGCAGGGCGCGCGGGCGGAGGGTGCAGACGACCGGGGTGGGCAGGGTCAGGGCCTCGCCGTCGACGGCGACGGAGATGGGGCCGTCTCCGCTGTCGCAGGTGACCTCGACCCTACGGGCCGTCAGGACGTTCAGGGCGGCCGCCTGGGTCCCCCGTACCGCCAGCTCGGCGGCCTGCATCGCCCCCTCCACCCGGACGCCGATCACGCCGAGCTCGCCCCCGTCGAGACGGGGCCTTCGGGCGGGGTCGGCGCTGAGCGGATCGGGCGTGGCGTACGGGTTGTTGCTGACCAGGAGCGCCTGCTGCGCGTCGACCAGGGTGCCGTCGACGACCGCGTCGACACGGTCGCCCTGGCCGCCCTGGAGCAGGTCGGGCAGGGCGTCGAGGGCGGTGCCGGCCTTCGCGTCGCGGTACTCGGGGTGCTGGACCACGTCCGCGTACACCCCGAAGGAGACGGTGTTGACGAAGGCGCGGCCGGAGACCGTGCCGAGGTCGACACGGAGCTCCTCGCCGTCGGTCAGGGCGTTCAGGCAGGTCGACGGGTCGGTGCGGTCGAGGCCGAGGTCCAGGGCGAAGTGGTTGCGGGTGCCGGCCGAGACGACGAGGAACGGCAGGTCGTGCTCGACGGCCACGGCGGCGACCAGCGCCTGCGTGCCGTCGCCGCCGGCCACGCCGAGCAGGTCGGCGCCCTCGGCCACGGCCCGCTCGGCGAGCTCGGTGACGTCGGTGTCGGCGGACGGGTCGAGGAGGATCACCCGGGCGCCCAGCCTCTCGGCCCGCTCGACGAGCCCGAACTGCTCGACCTTTCCGCCACCGGACTTCGGGTTCATGATCAGGACGGGCTTCCGGGGCCGGGCCGCGGGCTCGCCCCGCATCAGCCCGGCCCCCTCCTGCTCCGGTCGGCGCAGGGCGGACCGGGCGCAGAACAGGGCCACGCCCCAGAGCGCGAGGGCCACGAGGGCGTTGAGCCAGACGCCGCCGACGATGTACAGGGTGAGGACGGCGGCGGGCGCGGCGACCGCGAGCAGTGCGCCGAGGGCCCTCAGCGGCCCCCGGTGGGCGAGGAACCACCAGATGCCCACGGCCGACAGGGCGAGCCCCACGAGCCCGATCACCAGGATCAGGGCTCCGCCGCCGCCCAGTGCCGTCAGCAGCACCAGGACCGCGGCCACCGCCACGAGCAGCGCACAGCGCGCCAGCCGTCGGGCCGCCTTCGTCGGACCACCGGTTCCGCTCGCCGTCACCGTCCCCACCTCCACGTTCCGTCTCCACCCTTCCCCACGCCCCCGCGCCACGCGCTCCGGACGAAGCCGTTCGGCGCAAGGCCCTCCGGGAGCGACGTCCGCAGACCGCCTTCCCTCCCGTGCCCCGCGGCTTTCCTACCCCACGACGGAGAAGGAACCCGAAAAGCCCGGGGAATCAGGGAAGACACAGGGATACCCGGAGGGCATGGGAGCCCCGGACCCCCAGAGACCCCCCAGAGAACCCGGAACTCCCGAAGAACCCGGAACTCCTCAAGGATCCGGCACTCCCGAAGAACAGGAACCCGACCACAGGAGCCCAGGCGCCCGGGGCGCCCCGGACACACCAGCCACCCCGGGCACACCGGACGCCCGGGCACACCGGACGCCCGGGCACACCCGGCGCCCCAGGAAGAGGAAGAACCCATGCGCATCGTGATCAGCGAGTTCATCAGCCTCGACGGCGTCGTCCAGGCACCGGGCGGCCCGGAGGAGGACACCGACGGCGGTTTCGCCCACGGTGGCTGGTCGCACCCCTTCTTCGACCCGGAGGTGGTGGGCGGCGCGTTCGCCGAGGCCACGGAGCGGGCGGACGCGCTGCTCTTCGGCCGCCGCACCTGGCGGGCGATGGCGGCCGTCTGGCCGGAGCGGGCCGGCGACCCCTTCGCCGACCACCTGAACGCGCTCCCGAAGTACGTCGTCTCGGACACCCTCGGCGAGGCCGACCTCGGCTGGCACAACACCCGGCTCGTCCACGGCGACAGGGCCGTGGACCGCCTCCGCGAACTCCACGAGGCCCCCGGCGGCGACCTCCTCGTCCTGGGCAGCCCCACCCTCGTCCGTACGCTCCTGGCAGAGGACCTGGCCGACGAACTCCGCCTGGTCGTCATGCCGGTGCTCCTCGGCGGCGGAAAGTCGCTCTTCCCCACGGACGGCGTCCTGCGCACCCTCGAACCGGTCTCCACCACCACCAGCCCCCACGGCGCGAACGTCTGCGTCTACCGCCGCCCGGAGACCCGTGACCCGAAGACCCGTGCCCCGGAGACCCACTGACCGAAAAACCACCGACCGTGAACCCGCCACCCGGGAACGCCGAAGCGCCCCGCCGGTCGGAACCGGACGGGACGCTTCTCGGCGGGCCGGGGAGAACCCTCCCCGCCTTCGGTAGGCCGTGTGGGACTCGAACCCACAACCAACGGATTAAAAGTCCGCTGCTCTGACCAATTGAGCTAACGGCCCGTGCACAAAGGCACCCGTGCAGCATAGCCCGAGAGATCCCCGGAGCCGATCGGGTATCCGACACCGGTCGCGCCGTGGGCCGGCCGGAGGGCTCGGACGGTGGCGGTGGCGCCGGGTCCGCACGTACGGGAACGGGGCCCGCACCAGCACCGAAGTGCTCGTGCGGGCCCCGTTCCAGGGTCCTGCGCGAGGAGTCCCTCGTAGAAGTCCTACGAGGGGCCCCGCGCGAGACCGGCCGTGTCAGGCGTTTCGGCCGTGTCAGCCGTTGCGCTTCCAGCGCGGCTTGTCGTCGCGGCGGAAGGAACCGCCGGCCGGGCCGGAGCCGCGGTGGTCGTCGCGGCGGCCGTACGGGCGGTCGCCGCCCGAGCGGAAGCCGCCGGCCGGACGGTCGTCACGACGGTCGCGGTTGAACGGACGGTCGCTGCCTCGGTGGCCGCCGGAGGGGCGGTCGTCACGGCGCTCGAAGGAACGGCCGCCGCGGTCGTCACGGTTGAAACCGCCGGAGGGGCGGTCGTCACGACGGAAACC
>NZ_JBFBJO010000003.1:31687-571197 GCF_040702165.1 Streptomyces sp. NPDC086147
TCCGCCGGACGGACGGTCGTTGTCACGACGCTCGAAGGAACGGCCACCACGGTCGTCACGGTTGAAACCGCCCGACGGACGGTCGTCACGACGGAAGCCACCGGACGGACGGTCGTTGTCACGACGCTCGAAGGAACGGCCGCCACGGTCGTCACGGTTGAAACCGCCGGAGGGACGGTCGTCACGGCGGAAACCGCCGGACGGACGGTCGTTGTCACGACGCTCGAAGGAACGGCCACCACGGTCGTCACGGTTGAAACCGCCCGACGGACGGTCGTCACGACGGAACCCACCGGACGGACGGTCGTCGCGACGAAAACCGCCACGGTCACCACCGCGGTCGTCGCGACGGAACCCACCGCGGTCACCGCCACGGTCGCCACCGCGGTCGCGGCGCTCGAAGTTGCCGCGCTCGTCGCGGAAGGACGGACGCTCCTCGCGGCGCTGCTGCTCCTCGGCACGCGCGGCGCGCTCGGCCTCGACGGCCGCCTCGGCGACCTCGGCCTCGGCGGCCTCGGTCACCTCGGCCACGGCCGCCTCCGGGTCCTCGCCGCGCTCACGGGCGGCGCGGGCCACCAGGCGGTCGGCCTCCTCGCGGAGTTCGACGGCGCGGCGCTGGAGGCGCTCCAGCTGCTTGGTGAGGTCGACGACCTCGCGCTCGGCCTGCTTGGCCGAGTTGTTCGCGGAGTCGGCCTGGACCTCGGTCAGCGAACGGGCGCCGGTGATCTCGGCGACCTCCGGGTCGAAGGCGCCGGCCCCGCCGACGATGTGGCGCGAGGCGTCGACGCCCGCGTCCTCCATCAGGCGGAAGATCTGGCGGCGCTGGTGCGGCAGGGCCAGGGAGACCACGACGCCGGAGCGGCCGGCACGGGCGGTGCGGCCCGAGCGGTGCAGGTAGTCCTTGTGGTCGCCGGCCGGGTCCACGTTCAGGACCAGGTCGATGCCGTCGACGTGGATGCCTCGGGCGGCGACGTCGGTCGCGACGAGCGCGTTGACGTAGCCCTTCTTGAAGTCGTCGAGGACCCGCGTACGGGCGCCCTGCGTCATGCCGCCGTGCAGGGCGTCGGCCTTGACGCCGGTGTCCTGCAGCTGCTCGGCGATGCGGTCGGCACCGAGCTGGGTGCGGACGAAGATGATCGTGCGGCCCTTGCGGGCGGCGATCGCGGCGGTGACCGGGGCCTTGTCCTTCGGCTTCACGACGAGGACGTGGTGGGTCATCGTGGTGACGGCGCCGGCGGACGGGTCGACCTCGTGCGTGACGGGGTCCACCAGGTAGCGCTTGACCAGGCTGTCGATCTCGTTCTCCAGGGTGGCGGAGAAGAGGAGGCGCTGGCCACCGGTCGGGACCTGGTCGAGCAGCTCGGTGACCTCGGGCAGGAAGCCCAGGTCGGCCATCTGGTCGGCCTCGTCGAGGACGGCGATCTGGACGGCCTCGAGGGAGCAGGCGCCGCGGTTGATGATGTCGCGGAGACGGCCCGGGGTGGCGACGAGGATGTCGACGCCGCGCTCCAGGGCGTAGATCTGGTTGCCCATGGACGTACCGCCGCAGACGACCTTCATCTTGAGGCCGAGCACGTCGCCGTAGGGCTGGAGGGCGTCCGCGACCTGCATCGCGAGCTCACGGGTCGGGGTGAGGATGACGCCGCGGGGCTTCTTCTTGTCGGTGTGGCCGCCCGCCAGGGTGGCGAGGAGCGGCAGACCGAAGGAGAGGGTCTTGCCGGAGCCGGTGCGGCCACGGCCGAGGATGTCCTTGCCGGCCAGGGCGTCCGGGATGGTCGCCGCCTGGATCGGGAAGGGGGTGGTCACGCCGTTCTGCGCGAGCTTGCGCACGACGCCCTCCGGCAGACCGAGGTCCGCGAAGGTGATCGTGGGCTCGGCGGGCTCCTCGGACTCCTCGGCGGAGTCGTCGGCCTGGAGCTCGGCCTCGGCCTCGGCGAGGGTGTCGGCCTCGATCAGGGCCTGGGCCTCGGCCTCGATCGCGACGGTCTCGGTGGCCTCCGCGGCCTCGACGATCTCGTCGTTCTCGGGCATGACGGCGTGGTCAGAACTGAAAATGGACATGCGAAATGCGAAACCTTCCGGAGTCTCGGCACGCGCCCGTCAACTCCGTGTTTTCGCAATTCGACCGCCTCAATGCGGTCCAGCCACGGCTAGGGAGAGTACGCGCCACACGGCGCTCTTCTGTGTCGGCGCCGGGCAATGGGATCAAACGATCTACCACCATACGCACCCTCCCCCACCTATGGCAAATCGGACTCCGTCACACCGGTCCCACCTGCGGGGACGCCACCGGTTCAGGGGACGCGTCGACGCCCTCCTCCGCCTCTGCGGCCCGCATGGCGCCCAGCTGGACGTCGGGGCCCGGCACCGGCGGATCGGTCGGGGCCGAGGTCGGCTCGGGCGTCGGCTCCGGGGTCGGGGCCGGCGGCTCGGGCGTGGGGTCGACGGGCGGCGTCGGCTCCGGGGCGGGCGTGCCCCCGTCGCCGCCCGGCCCTCCGGTCCCGCCGCCGGCCCCGCCGTTCCCGCCGCCCGCGCTCCCGTCCCCGCTTCCGCCGGCGCCGCCACCGCTGCCCGTACCGCCGGCCGCCGTCTCGTGGCCGCCGGACGGCTGCGGCTTCGCCGTGCCGCCGGACGGGCCGACACCCGGCGGAACCGCGCCCTCCGTGGGGTGCGCGCTGCCGGACGGCGAGCCGCTCGGCACCGGCGTCTCCTTGCCCGATCCGGTCACGTCCGGCCCGCCACCGTCCGACCGGCCGCCCCAGGAACCGCCGCCGCCGTCCGGAAGCCCCCCGCCACCGTCGGACTCGGCCGCCACGCCCCGCTTCCCGCCGGACGCGCCGGGCCCCGGCTTCGCCCCGTCGTCGCTCACACTCATACAGCCGCTCAGACCGGCGCAGGCCGCGACGGTCAGCGCGGTGGCGATCCATCTCACCGGGGTGGGCAAATGGCGCACGGGGGGCACCTCCAGGGCACGACAGGCAGGAACGGAACGCGTCGCCCTGCCCAACTCCCCTGCGCCCACAAGGGACACGGGCCCCCACCCAAGGGAAACGGAGCCCACGCCCCCACTCGCGGGGCCGCTCCCCCACCCGGAAGACCGCCCCCTCCGGCCGCGCTCGCCTCCCCGGAAGGCGCCCCTCCGGCCGTACGCGTCTCCCCGGAGGCCGGAAGACCGTCCCCCCGGCCGTACGCGTCAGCCGTAGCCGTACCTGTACCCGTCAGCCGTAGCCCAGCGCGTGCAGCCGCTCGTCGTCGATGCCGAAGTGGTGGGCGATCTCGTGCACCACCGTGATCTCGGTCTCCGCGACCACGTCCTCGCGCGACTCGCACATCCGCAGCGTCGGCCCCCGGTAGATCGTGATCCGGTCCGGCAGGACCCCTGCGTACCACTCGCCCCGCTCGGTCAGCGGCGTCCCCTCGTAGAGCCCGAGCAGCTCGGGATCGTCGGAGGGCGGCTCGTCCTCCACGAACACGGCGACGTTGTCCATCAGCCGCGTCAACTCCGGCGGGATCCGGTCCAGGGCTTCGGCGACGAGCTCCTCGAACTCCTCGCGCGTCATCTCCAGCACCCGCCCATTCTCCCCCGGGTGGGAACCGTTTTGGCGATAGCGGCCGACATCCCATATGCTTCTCACGTCCCCGACGCGCTGATGAAGCGCCCAGGTGAGCCCCTAGCCCTCATCGTCTAGTGGCCCAGGACGCCGCCCTTTCAAGGCGGTAGCACGGGTTCGAATCCCGTTGGGGGCACGCAGTACCGTGTGCGAGACTAGTGATCGCGCACAAGCTTGGCTCTGTGGAGCAGTTGGTTAGCTCGCCACCCTGTCAAGGTGGAGGTCGCGGGTTCAAGTCCCGTCAGAGTCGCTGAAGCTGGAAACAGCTTCGTGGCTGGGTAGCTCAGTTGGTACGAGCGATCGCCTGAAAAGCGATAGGTCGCCGGTTCGACCCCGGCCCCAGCCACAAGCAGAAGGCCCCGTTCGAAAGAACGGGGCCTTCGTCGTGTCCGGGACCGGGGAAGCCCCGAAAAGCGACGGCAGTACGGGGAAGGGGCCCGCGCCCCTCCCCCGTACGCGTCACGCCTCCTCGCGCTCCTCCGTACGGCTCCTCCGCCGGCCCCGCAGCGCGAGCGGCGCCGCCACGGCCACGAGCGCGACGAGCAGGGCCCAGTCCGGCACCGCCCGGCCGAGCGCGGCCACCCGCTCCTCCACGGCGAACGAGTCGTCGACCGACAGCGGGCCCGGCAGCGCGGTCGTCCCGTCGAAGACCAGGAACAGCGCGCCCAGGGCGACGAAGAAGAGGCCCGAGAGCACCGAGGTCGAGTGGAGCGTGAGGCGCCCGATCCGGAGGGGCCGCCCGCGCAGCCAGCGCCGCCGGCCCAGGTCGTACCGCTCCCAGAGCAGCGCCAGGAGGAACAGCGGCACCGCCATCCCGAGCGCGTACACCGCGAGGAGCAGCCCCCCGTACGCCGGGCTGCCGCTCAGCGCCGCCACCGTCAGGACGCTGCCGAGGATCGGGCCCGCGCAGAAGCCCGCGAGGCCGTAGACCAGGCCGAGCGCGTAGACGGAGACCGCCGACGTGGGCCTGATGCGGCCGCTCGCCTCCGCGATCCGGCGGGAGGCGAAGCCCAGGCCGAGGATCTGGAGCACGCCGAGTCCGATGATCAGCCAGCCGCCGACCGTGACGAGCAGGTCCCGGTGGCCGTAGAAGAACCGGCCCGCGAAGGAGCCGGCCGCGCCGAGCGGGACGAGGGTGGTCGCCAGGCCCGCGTAGAGGATGCCGGTCCTGGCGACCAGCTTCGCGCGCGTGTCGATGGAGTACGCGAAGAAGGCCGGCAGGAGCAGGGCGCTGCAGGGGCTGAGCAGGGCGAGCAGCCCCCCGAGGAAGGCGGCGAAGTAGCCGATTCCGGAGGTCACCGCCCGGCCCCGGACGAGGTCGCGGAGGGCTTCGCAGGCTGCTTCTTCGTCGTCTTCGCCGTCTTGGCCGCCGCCTCGATCGCCTCCGTGAAGGTCTCCAGGGGCTGCGCGCCCGCGATCGGGCGCCCGTTGACGAGGAAGGACGGGGTGGAGGTGGCGCCGAGCGAGTAGCCCTGCTCCTGGTCCCTGCCGACGGCCGCGCGGGCCGCCGCCCCCTCGGAGTCCTTCGCGAACCGGGCCTCGTTGGGGACGCCCGCCTCCTTCGCGAGGGCGGCGAGCCGGTCCTTCCCGAAGCCCTTCTCCTTGGCGCCCTCCGCGTAGGCGGCCTTGTGGAACTCCCAGAACCTGCCCTGCCGCCCGGCCGCCCAGGAGGCGCGGGCGACGGCCTCGGACTCCTCACCGAAGATCGGGAAGTTCCGCCACTCGATGCGCAGGGTCCCGTCCTTCACGTACTTCTCCACCAGGAGCGGCTCGGTGTCCCGGGCGAACTTCCCGCAGTAGCCGCACTTGAAGTCGGCGTACTCGATGAGCACCACGGGCGCGTCGGCCCGGCCCAGGGCGAGCCCGTCGGAGGCGTCGCGGCGCGCGTACGCCTCCAGCTCCGGGTAGACGCCGGCGGCCGGGTCGGCGGAGACCTCCGCGACGGCGGACGAACCGGAGGCACCGGGGGACGCGGGCTTGGTGGCGGTGTACGAGACGACGCCGAGCAGCACGGCGGCGGCCGCCACCCCGGCGACGATCACGACCGGCCTGGACTTGGCAGACGTCTTGGCGGAGGTCTTGGCGGAGGGGGATGCGGACATGCGGAAGCGCTCCTGAGGAGTGAGGAGTGGGGGAGGAAGACAAGGACGGCGGAGGAGGGCCGTCCGTCTACACCCTCAGGACCGACAGCTCCACCGGCGACGGCGGTACGAGGTCGGGCGGCTCCCGTCCCGGTGCCGGTTCCGGGCCGTCCGCGACCGCGCACCGGGCCCCGCCCGCCGCCCGGTCGGCGGCGAGGGCGGGCAGCAGCTCCGCGAAGCCGTGCGTACGCGGCGGTACGACGGGACCGTCGGCGCCCGCGACGACGGACCGTCCCGGATCGCAGCCGGGCACGCCGGCCCCCGGAGCGGAGCCCGGAGAACCGGCGGAAGCGGGGGCCACGGAACCCGCAGGGCCGACGGAAGTGGAGGCCACGGGACCGACGGAACCGACGGAAGCGGAAGCCACGGGAGCCACCGGCGCAGAGGCCCCGGAAGCCACAGGCCCGGCAAGAGCAGAAACCACGGAACCCACGGCAGGACCGGCGGAAACGGTCCGCTCTCCCTGGACGCCCCCCACCAGAAGCCCCAGCACCAGCACCAGGAGCGCGGCGAACGCCGCCGGCGCGCGGGTGGTGCGGAACATGCGAAACCTCTCCGGTTCGGTCGGCGTGCCCGAAATAGTACGCACCCCGCACGGACGCCCCGGGGGGCGCCGCTCGTAAATCGGTTCGCCGCTTCTCGTCCGCAGGTGCGATCCTGGATTCCGTATGTCTACTTCCTTCGCCGCCCTCCAGTCCGTCCTGGCCGGGGTCTCGCTGCGGGACTCCCACCGGCTCGGCCGCCGTCTCGAAGGCGCCCGCCGCATCCGCAAGCCCGAGGCCCGCGCGGCCGTCCTGGACGAGATCGCCGCAGAGGCGGCCAAGGCCAAGGAACGCGTCGACGCGCGCGCCGCGCGCGTGCCCGCCGTCACCTATCCCGAACAGCTCCCCGTCTCGCAGAAGAAGGACGAGATCCTGGAGGCGATACGCGACCACCAGGTCGTGATCGTCGCCGGTGAGACGGGCTCCGGAAAGACCACCCAGATCCCGAAGATCTGCATGGAGCTGGGCCGGGGCGTCCGGGGCATGATCGGGCACACCCAGCCCCGCCGGATCGCCGCCCGCACGGTCGCCGAGCGGGTCGCCGAGGAGCTGAAGACCCCCCTCGGGGAGGCCGTCGGCTGGAAGGTCCGCTTCACCGACCAGGTGAACCCCGACGCGACCTTCGTGAAGCTGATGACGGACGGCATCCTGCTCGCGGAGATCCAGACGGACCGCGAGCTGCGTGCGTACGACACGATCATCATCGACGAGGCCCACGAGCGGTCCCTCAACATCGACTTCCTGCTCGGCTACCTGGCCCAGCTGCTCCCGAAGCGCCCCGACCTCAAGGTCGTGATCACCTCCGCGACCATCGACCCGGAGCGCTTCTCCCGCCACTTCGGCGACGCCCCGATCGTCGAGGTCAGCGGCCGTACGTACCCCGTCGAGGTGCGCTACCGGCCGCTCCTCGAAGAGGACTCCGAGGAGTCCGACCGGGACCAGATCACCGCGATCTGCGACGCCGTCGACGAGCTCCAGGGCGAGGGCCCCGGCGACATCCTGGTCTTCCTCTCCGGCGAGCGCGAGATCCGCGACACGGCGGACGCCCTCCTCAAGCGGAACCTACGCAACACCGAGGTCCTCCCCCTCTACGCGCGCCTGTCGCACGCCGAGCAGCACCGCGTCTTCCAGGCCCATCCCGGCCGCCGGATCGTCCTCGCCACCAACGTCGCCGAGACGTCCCTGACCGTCCCCGGCATCAAGTACGTGATCGACCCGGGCACCGCCCGCATCTCGCGGTACTCGCACCGGACGAAGGTGCAGCGGCTGCCGATCGAGCCCGTCAGCCAGGCCAGCGCCAACCAGCGCAAGGGCCGCTGCGGCCGTACGTCCGACGGCATCTGCGTCCGGCTGTACTCGGAGGACGACTTCCTGTCCCGTCCCGAGTTCACGGACGCCGAGATCCTCCGGACGAACCTGGCCTCCGTCATCCTCCAGATGACCGCCGCCGGCCTCGGCGACATCGAGAAGTTCCCCTTCATCGACCCGCCGGACCACCGCAACATCCGGGACGGCGTGCAGCTCCTCCAGGAGCTGGGCGCGATCGACCCGGCCGAGAAGGACCCGAAGAAGCGGCTCACCCCGCAGGGCCGGAAGCTGTCCCAGCTGCCCGTGGACCCCCGGCTCGCCCGGATGGTCCTGGAGGCGGACCGGAACGGCTGCGTCCGCGAGGTCATGGTGATCGCGGCGGCGCTCTCCATCCAGGACCCGCGCGAGCGGCCGGCGGAGAAGCAGGCGCAGGCCGACCAGCAGCACGCCCGGTTCAAGGACGAGACGAGCGACTTCCTCGCGTACCTGAACCTGTGGCGGTACGTGCGCGAGCAGCAGAAGGAGCGGGGTTCCAGCTCCTTCCGCCGGATGTGCAAGCAGGAGTACCTGAACTTCCTGCGGATCCGCGAGTGGCAGGACATCTACGCCCAGCTGCGGACGGTCGCGAAGCAGATGGGGATCCACCTCAACGAGGAGGACGCGCCGGAGCAGTCCGTGCACGTGTCCCTGCTGGCCGGTCTGCTCTCCCACATCGGTCTCAAGGACGTGAAGAACGCCGGGGGGGAGGGCGGGAAGAACACAGCGAAGAACGACTACCTCGGCGCCCGCAGCGCCAAGTTCGCGATCTTCCCCGGCTCCGCGCTCTTCAAGAAGCCCCCGCGCTTCGTCATGTCCGCCGAGCTGGTGGAGACCTCGCGCCTCTGGGCCCGGGTGAACGCCCGGATCGAGCCGGAGTGGATCGAGCCGCTCGCCCAGCACCTGGTGAAGAAGACGTACAGCGAGCCGCACTGGGAGAAGGACCAGGCGGCCGTGATGGCGTTCGAGAAGGTGACGCTGTACGGCGTCCCGATCGTCGCCGACCGCAAGGTGAACTACGGGCGGATCGACCCGGAGGTCTCCCGGGACCTGTTCATCCGGAACGCGCTGGTCGAGGGCGACTGGCGCACCCACCACAAGTTCTTCGCCGACAACCGCAAGCTGCTCACCGAGGTCGAGGAGCTGGAACACCGGGCCCGGCGCCGGGACATCCTCGTCGACGACGAGACGCTCTTCGACTTCTACGACAAGCGGGTCCCCGAGCACGTCGTCTCCGGCGCGCACTTCGACTCCTGGTGGAAGCACAAGCGCCACGAGGAGCCGGAGTTCCTCGACTTCGAGCGCGAGATGCTCATCAACGAGAAGGCGGGGGCGGTCACCAAGGACGACTACCCGGACTCGTGGCGGCAGGGCCCGCTCAAGTTCCGGGTGACGTACCAGTTCGAGCCCGGCGCGGACGCGGACGGCGTGACCGTCCACATACCGCTCCAGGTGCTCAACCAGGTGACGGACGAGGGCTTCGAGTGGCAGATCCCGGGCCTGCGGGCCGAGGTCGTCACGGAGCTGATCCGCTCCCTGCCGAAGCCGATCCGCCGTCACTACGTCCCGGCGCCCAACTTCGCGGGCCGCTTCCTCGACGCGGTCGTGCCCGTGCAGGAGCCGCTGACGACGGCGCTGGCGCGCGAGCTCCAGCGGATGGTCGGAGTGCCGCTGACGGCCGAGGACTTCGACTGGGCGAAGGTGCCCGAGCACCTCAAGGTGACCTTCCGGATCGTCGACGAGCGGCGCCGGAAGCTGGCCGAGGCCAAGGACCTGGAGACGCTGCGGCTCACGCTGCGCCCGAAGGCCCGCCAGGCCCTCTCCAAGGCCGCCGCGGCGGCCACGGGCGGCCCGGACGGCTCAGGGCCCTCCCTGGAGCGCTCGGGTCTGAAGGACTGGACGATCGGCACGCTCACGAAGGTCTTCGAGACCAGACGGGCGGGCCAGCCGGTCAAGGCGTACCCGGCGCTCGTGGACGAGGGCGACAGCGTGGCCGTGCGGCTCTTCGACACGGAGGCCGAGCAGGCGCTCGCGATGTGGCGGGGCACCCGGAAGCTGATCATGCTGAACATCCCGGTGAACCCGGCGAAGTTCGCCTCGGACAAGCTGACCAACCAGCAGAAGCTGGCCCTGTCCTCGAACCCGCACGGTTCGATCCAGGCCCTCTTCGACGACTGCGCGACCGCCGCCGCCGACAAGCTGATCGCGGACCACGGCGGCCCGGCCTGGGACGAGGAGTCCTTCCGGAAGCTGTACGACAAGGTCCGCGCGGACCTGGTGGACACGACGGTGCGGACGGTGGGCCAGGTCCAGCAGATCCTGGCGGCCTGGCAGGCCTGCGAGCGGCGCCTGAAGTCCACGAGCAGCCCGGCGCTCCTTCCGAACCTCCAGGACGTGCGGGCGCAGCTCAACTGGCTGATGCCGGCCGGCTTCGTCACCCGTACGGGTCTGAAGCGGCTCCCGGACCTGATGCGCTACCTGGTGGCGGTGGACCGGCGGCTCCAGCAGATGCCCACCGGGGTCCAGCGGGACACCACCCGGATGGAGAAGGTCCAGGAGATGCAGGACGAGTACGCCTGGCTGCTCGAACAGCTCCCGAAGGGGCGGCCGGTGCCGGCCGAGGTCACCGACATCCGCTGGATGATCGAGGAACTGCGGGTGAGCTACTTCGCGCACGCCCTGGGGACAGCGCACCCGGTCTCGGACAAGCGAATCGTGAAGGCGATCGACGCGATGGTCCCGTAACCGGACCCGCGCGGACCGGTCGGGAACCCGCCGCCGGACCCGCTCGGGCCGGTGGGGAACCCCATGCCGGACCTGCGCGGACCGGTAGCCGGGGCCTCGCGGTCGGTGAGTTCGACCGGACCCGCTGACCTGCTGTACAGTCTCTCTCGCAGCCGCTTGAACGAGGGTTGCGAGCAAGGTCCTGTGGAGCAGTTGGTTAGCTCGCCACCCTGTCAAGGTGGAGGTCGCGGGTTCAAGTCCCGTCAGGATCGCCTCGAATTCGAAGGCCCGCATCGTGAGATGCGGGCCTTCGTTGTGTCCCCATGTCTTGACGGGGGCCCGTGCCCGCCGGTACTCCGGACTTCAGGGAATCGGGGGCCCGACTGGAGGTGGTCGCGCATGGCCGCGGCGTCCGCAGCACGGCACGACACACGAGCACTGCTGCGCGCCCATCTGGCGGCCGCGTCGCGGTACGGGCACCTCACGCGCCACTGCGTGGTCTGCCACCGTCTCCTGAGGCTCGCCATGGAGGTCCCGGAGGCCTCCGAGGCCGAGGAACAGGCATCGGCGGCGGAGGACGAAGGTCCCGGCGATCCGTGACCGACGGCGGGTCGGACACCCTCCCCGGAGTGGCAGGCTTGACCTTGGCAAGGGTTCGCGCGTGTGACGGGTGTCACTGAAAGAGTTTCAGAAACCCTTTCACTTACACCCTCCCTACACCGGTCCGATTTAATCGGTGCAATTGCACCACCGTCCACCGGCCGGGACGGGACACAAAAAATCGCGCTGGACCCGGCGGAGTCCAGCGCGATCATGTGACGAAGACCTGTTGGGGCAGGTGTTCGCCGGCAGAGCTAGGGGTGGGCCGACGGATTGGGGGATCCGACAGGGCCCGGTGTTACGGGGTACTGCGGGGTGTCACGCGACCTCAGGCCTCGCTGCGCTGCTGCGGAATGCCCGCCAGCAGCGCGCGGACCTCGGCCTCGCGGTACCGGCGGTGCCCACCCAGGGTGCGGATGGACGTGAGCTTGCCCGCCTTGGCCCAACGGGTCACCGTCTTCGGGTCCACACGGAACATCGTGGCGACCTCGGCAGGGGTCAGCAGCGGCTCGGCATCAGGGGTGCGAGCGGTCATGAGCGGCCTCCTCGGGAGAACCGAACCAATCTCGGTTCTTTCCTCTAAATTCTGCACCTTGACCCGCGTTGCCCGAAATGGCAGAAGCGGGCCGAGTCGGTTATAGGACGAACGGCTTGTCCTCGGCACTACAACTACACCATCCGTCCAGCCACGTCGGCCAAACCGATGGAATTGCCCTCGCAGGTGTTCATCAGCGGCGGAAGTCGATGGACCATGCCATAACGGACAGTCACGCGTCTGTGACGATCAGTCACAGGGCGATCAGGAGTCCTCAGACCCCCCATAGAGTGCAATGCTGAGCGTTCCGCCCAAAGTTGGGCGGAAGGAACCCTCCCCGGACTCCTTGTCCTATTTTGGCACGAGGATGGGTGATCGGCGCAAGGGTGCGTTAAGTGCTGTCCGTCACGCTTGAGCCAAAGGCCCGGATCGGGACCAACGTCCCCCGCCGGACGGGAGCCGAAGGACCCGTGGATCGGAGAGGGGGCGCGGAGGAACCCCGGAGCCGTCGGCTCCAGAGGCCTCGAAGATCATTTACACCGGTCGGACATGTCTTGTCGATACCGACCTGACGAAGATGCCCGACTGATGTCAGTTCGCACACGGAGGCTTCCGGCCACGGTTACCGGTTCTCGACGCCCGGACCGCTCCGGACCGGCCACGATTGCCGATTGGCGACGACCGCACGCAAGCTGCCGACGGCAGGACGCACGCTGCCGACGGCCGGCCCCCTCCCGTCGACGGCCGGCTCCCTTCAAGAGGGCTCCCCGCAAGAGCGCGTCAGTTCGCGAACCGCAGGTCCCTGATCGCCCGCCAGCGCTCCGCGAGCCGCCCGTACGCCTCGCTCGCCGCCTCGCCGTCCCCCGCCCGCAGCGCGGCGAGCCCCTCCGCCAGCCGGGCCGCCGACCGCTCCTCCGCCAGCCACTCCTCCGGCACCGCGTGCACCAGGCCGCCGAAGTCCAGCTCCACCAGGGCGCGCGGATGAAACTCCTCCAGCCAGCGCCCCAGCTCGATCAGACCCTCCGTCATGGGGCCTTCGTCGATCGACTCCCGCAGCGCCCGCAGGGCCCGGGCGAGCCGGCGCCGCGCCTGGGCCATCGTCGTCCTGTACCGCAGCACCGGCGCCCGGCCCGCCTCCTCCCCCTCCTTCGGGACGCCCGGCTCGTACTGCCGGTCCTCGTCGCCGAAGAGCGAGAACCAGCGCACCGGCACCTGCCACACCGCCGTACGGATCCACGGGCGCGCGTCCGGGTTCCGCGCCAGCCAGCGCTCGTGGTCCGCCGCCACCTGGGCGCGCACCACCGGCGGCAGCATCGCGTCGAGCACCGGCCCCGGGTACCCCTCCGCCACCAGCTCCTCCAGGGCCAGCCAGCCGCGCAGCCGGGTCCGCCACGGGCAGATCACCACCGCCCCGTCCAGACGGGCGACGAAGGCCTCGCCGCTCTCGTGGACCGGCACCGGCACCGGGGGCGTCGGCAGCAGGTCCGCGAGCGACCGGCGCAGCTCCTCCTGCGCCCCGGGGGTGCGGGGCCGCCGCGCGTACCGGGCCCAGTGGGACCGCTCCGGCTCGGGGAACGCGGCCAGCGGCTCGTACACCCGCAGGTAGGACGCGTAGGGGACGAGGACCGAGGAGGCGACCGACATGTCGCGATCCTTCCACGGAGGTACTCCCCGAGGGGGTGATCCTGCGCACTGAGGCTGATCTACGCCCAGGTAGCGCTTACCCTCTTGCCGAACCGGTCCCTCCCCCACCCGCAGGGAGGGCCGAAAACCGCCGCTTCGTACTTGGGAGTCACCACCGTGACCGATGTGACCGGCGTTCCTGTCGATCCCGCAGACGTGCTGCACACCCTCTTCCGTTCGGAACAGGGTGGCCACGAGCAAGTCGTGCTCTGCCAGGACCGCGCGACCGGCCTCAAGGCCGTCATCGCCCTCCACGACACCGCCCTGGGCCCGGCCCTCGGCGGCACCCGCTTCTACCCGTACGCCACCGAGGCCGAGGCGATCGCCGACGCGCTCAACCTGGCGCGCGGCATGTCGTACAAGAACGCCCTGGCCGGTCTCGACCACGGCGGCGGCAAGGCCGTCATCATCGGCGACCCGGAGCAGATCAAGACGGAGGAGCTCCTCCTCGCCTACGGGCGCTTCGTCGCCTCCCTCGGCGGCCGGTACGTCACGGCCTGCGACGTCGGCACCTACGTCGCCGACATGGACGTCGTCGCCCGCGAGAACGCGTGGACCACCGGCCGCTCCCCCGAGAACGGCGGCGCCGGCGACTCCTCCGTGCTCACCGCCTTCGGCGTCTTCCAGGGCATGCGCGCCTCCGCGCAGACCCTGTGGGGCGACCCCACGCTGCGCGGCCGCAAGGTCGGCGTCGCGGGCGTCGGCAAGGTCGGCCACTACCTCGTCGAGCACCTCCTGGAGGACGGCGCCGAGGTGTACGTCACCGACGTGCGCGAGGAGTCGGTGCGCCGGATCACCGACCGGCACCCGCAGGTGAAGGTGGTCGCCGACACCGACGCGCTGATCCGCGTCGAGGGCCTGGACGTCTACGCGCCCTGCGCGCTCGGCGGCGCCCTGAACGACGACACCGTGCCGGTCCTCACCGCGAAGATCGTCTGCGGCGCGGCCAACAACCAGCTCGCCCACCTCGGCGTCGAGAAGGACCTGGAGGAGCGCGGGATCCTCTACGCGCCCGACTACGTGGTCAACGCCGGCGGCGTGATCCAGGTCGCGGACGAGCTGCACGGCTTCGACTTCGACCGGTGCAAGGCGAAGGCGACGAAGATCTTCGACACCACGCTCGCGATCTTCGCACGTGCGAAGGAAGACGGGATTCCGCCGGCCGCGGCGGCCGACCGGATCGCCGAGCAGCGCATGGCGGAGGCGCGGCGCGGCTGAGCCGGGCCGGGGGGCGGCCCGCCTCCGGAAGGGTGCCGGGGAGACTTCCCTCACCCTTATCGGCGGGTCGTGCCCCCGGAAGAGGTTAAAATCGCGACTGACCAGCGAGGAAAGGGCACCTCGAAGGTTCTGTACCGAGGTATGTGATGCGCGCGGCGTACCGTAGACCCACGGAAACAGGTACCGTTGAAGCCCTACGGGCCGGTCTCTCCTTCGAGAGCCCGTTCCGAATCATGAACGCGTGTCAAGACTCTGGGGCCATCGAGCCCCGTCACCGAGGGGGTCGAGCCATGGGGCGCGGCCGGGCAAAGGCCAAGCAGACCAAGGTCGCCCGCCAGCTGAAGTACAGCAGCGGCGGAACGGACCTGACGCGTCTGGCCAATGAGCTGGGCGCTTCGACTTCGAGCCAGCCGCCGAATGGCGAGCCGTTCGAGGACGACGACGAGGAAGACGACCCGTACGCCCAGTACGCGGATCTCTACAACACGGACGACGAGGACGAGGACGACCAGTCCGGTCCCTCTTCGTCCTCCTCGCGTCGCGCTTGACCTTCTGAACCACCGAAACCCGGTCCGGTACACCCGGCCGGGTTTCTGTGCTGTCCGCGGGAACGTCCGCCCGGCTGCTCCCCTACGGACGGGCGCGGCCGAGAACGGCGATCGGGGGTGCCCCTGAGGGCACCCCCGATGCGTACGTCCTCCACGGGTCAGTTCGCGTAGTCCCCGACCAGCTCGGCGCCGGTGGCACGGTCGCCGCGCTCGGTGATCTCGCCCGCGACCCAGGACTCGACCCCGCGGTCCGCCAGGGTGGTCAGGGCCGCGTCCACGGACTCGGCCGGTACGACGGCCATCATGCCGACGCCCATGTTCAGGGTCTTCTCCAGCTCCAGGCGCTCCACCTGTCCGGCCTTGCCGACCAGGTCGAAGATCGCGCCCGGGGCCCAGGTGGACCGGTCGACGGTGGCGTGCAGGCCGTCCGGGATCACCCGGGCCAGGTTGGCCGCCAGGCCGCCGCCCGTGATGTGGCTGAAGGCGTGGACGTCCGTGGTCCGGGTGAGGGCCAGGCAGTCGAGCGAGTAGATCTTCGTGGGCTCCAGGAGCTCCTCGCCCAGCGTCCGGCCGAGCTCGTCGACCCGCTGGCCGAGGGTCATGCCGGCGCGGTCGAAGACCACGTGCCGCACGAGCGAGTACCCGTTGGAGTGAAGGCCGGAGGAGGCCATGGCGATGACCGCGTCACCCGTACGGATGCGGTCCGCGCCGAGCAGCCGGTCGTACTCCACGACGCCCGTGCCCGCGCCGGCGACGTCGAAGTCGTCCGGGCCGAGGAGGCCCGGGTGCTCCGCGGTCTCGCCGCCGACCAGGGCGCAGCCGGCCAGGACGCAGCCCTCGGCGATGCCCTTGACGATCGCCGCGACCCGCTCCGGGTGGACCTTGCCCACGCAGATGTAGTCGGTCATGAAGAGCGGCTCGGCGCCGCAGACGACGATGTCGTCCATGACCATCGCGACCAGGTCGTGGCCGATGGTGTCGTAGACGCCCATCTGGCGGGCGATGTCGACCTTCGTGCCGACGCCGTCGGTCGCCGAGGCGAGCAGCGGACGCTCGTAGCGCTTGAGGGCGGAGGCGTCGAAGAGGCCGGCGAAGCCGCCGAGGCCGCCCAGGACCTCGGGCCGCTTCGTCTTCTTCACCCACTCCTTCATCAGCTCGACGGCGCGGTCGCCCGCCTCGATGTCGACGCCCGCGGACGCGTAGCTCGCGCCGCCTTCGGCACTGAGGGACTCAGACATGCTGGGAACTTTCGTGTCGTACTGCGGTTGCAGCGGGGTCTTACGGGCTGTTGACGGGCGTTGGCGCGTCGCTACGGACGACGGAGCGCGTCGGAGGCCGCGGTGGCGGCCGGGCCGGCGGCCAGCTCGGTCTCCAGGAGCTGCTTGCCGAGCAGCTCGGGGTCCGGAAGCTCCATCGGGTACTCGCCGTCGAAGCAGGCGCGGCAGAGGTTCGGCTTCTGGATCGTGGTCGCCTCGATCATCCCCTCCAGGGAGATGTACGAGAGCGAGTCCGCGCCCAGCGACTTGCCGATCTCGTCGACCGACATGCCGTTGGCGATCAGCTCCGCGCGGGTCGCGAAGTCGATGCCGAAGAAGCAGGGCCACTTGACCGGCGGGGAGGAGATCCGGATGTGGACCTCGGCCGCACCGGCCTCGCGGAGCATCCGGACCAGGGCCCGCTGGGTGTTGCCGCGGACGATCGAGTCGTCGACGACCACGAGCTTCTTCCCCTTGATGACTTCCTTGAGGGGGTTCAGCTTCAGCCGGATGCCCAGCTGGCGGATGGTCTGGGAGGGCTGGATGAAGGTGCGCCCGACGTAGGCGTTCTTCACCAGGCCGGCGCCGAAGGGGATGCCCGAGGCCTCGGCGTAGCCGATGGCGGCCGGGGTGCCGGACTCCGGGGTCGCTATGACCAGGTCGGCCTCGACGGGCGCCTCCTTCGCGAGGCGGCGGCCCATCTCCACGCGGGAGAGGTACACGTTCCGGCCGGCGATGTCGGTGTCCGGGCGGGCCAGGTACACGTACTCGAAGACGCAGCCCTTGGGCTTCGCTTCCGCGAATCGAGAGGTGCGGATGCCGTTCTCGTCGATCGCGATCATCTCGCCCGGCTCGACCTCGCGGACGTAGCTGGCGCCGCAGATGTCGAGGGCGGCGGACTCGGAGGCGACCACCCAGCCGCGCTCCAGACGGCCGAGGACCAGCGGGCGGATGCCCTGCGGGTCGCGGGCCGCGTAGAGCGTGTGTTCGTCCATGAAGACGAGGGAGAAGGCGCCCCGGACCTCGGGGAGGACCTTCGCGGCGGCCTGCTCGATGGTGAGCGGCGCGCCGTCCTCGTCCACCTGGCCCGCGAGGAGCGCGGTGACCAGGTCGGTGTCGTTGGTGGCGGCGACCCGGGTCGCGCGCCCTTCCTTCTTGGGCAGGTCCGCGACCATCTCGGCGAGCTGCGCCGTGTTCACCAGGTTGCCGTTGTGGCCGAGCGCGATCGAGCCCTGGGCGGTCGCCCGGAACGTCGGCTGCGCGTTCTCCCACACGGAGGCACCGGTGGTCGAGTAGCGGGCGTGACCGACCGCGATGTGACCTTGGAGGGAACCGAGAGAGGTCTCGTCGAAGACCTGGGACACGAGGCCCATGTCCTTGAAGACGAGGATCTGGGAGCCGTTGCTGACCGCGATTCCCGCGGATTCCT
This sequence comes from Streptomyces sp. NPDC086147, assembly GCF_040702165.1. NCBI lineage: Bacteria > Bacillati > Actinomycetota > Actinomycetes > Kitasatosporales > Streptomycetaceae > Streptomyces > Streptomyces sp. NPDC086147. Next base: position 49,319 of record NZ_JBFBJO010000003.1, read on the forward strand.
GGCCCCGATGCTGGAGGGCGTAGAGCCCGAAGTACGTGAGCTTTGCGACCTCTTCACCCGGAGCCCAGACCCCGAAGACGCCGCAAGCGTCCTGGGGGCCCTTCTCACCGGGAAGCAGGTCGTGATTGAGTCGACCGTCACCACGTGGCACGTTTCCGAGTGTAGACGGGCTCGACCACTGGTCCGAATTGAGGAAAAGCGGGGTCGGCCGTACTCGTGCGATCGCACGAAATGATCATTCTGTGCTTGGAGAGGGCTACAAACCAGGCAGGGGAAGGGATTCCGGCTCCGGAGCCGTGAAAAGCGGACGCTCATACCGTCCCCGGAGCCGTCCCACGATGTGACGGAGTTCGCAATCGGAGCGGATTCGAACCCCGGACGCTACGCGCGTCCGGCCGGTTCGGCGGTGGCGGTGAGGCCCTCGCCCGAGGCGTCGGTGAGCGTCAGGGTCCGGTGGTCGACCCGGTAGGTGAGCGGCCCGTCGAGGAGCTCGTACAGCTTGGTCTCCAGCTTCATCTGCGGGCCCGTGCACATCATCCGGGTGGTGGCCGCCGGGCCCTCGACGGTGAGGGTCGTGCCGTCGGTTTTCGCGGTCGCGGAGAAGTTGTTGCAGCCCAGGTTCCCGGTGACCTTGCCGTCCTCGCCCAGGACGATCCGCGCCTTGCCCTCACTGCCGGCGGGCAGGGAGGACGCGGTCTTCCCGGAGAGCAGGCCGTCGACCTTCCACGCGGTGCCGCGCAGCGGGGCGGGGCGCTCGGCGGTGAGCGCGAGGACGTTCCGCCCGTCGGCCGAGGTCAAGGTGAGCGTGTCGTTCTTCAGCGTGCCCTTCAGCTCTCCGGAGAACGCCTCGACCAGCTCCTTCTCGAACCGCATCCGGTCCTCGGAACAGGCGATCTCGGTCATCGGCCCCGGGGAGGCGGTGAGGGTGTCGCCCTTCACGGCGACGGTGGCGTTGAAGGTGTTGCAGCCTCCGCTGCCCGTGACGCGGCCGTCCTTCCCGAACGTCACGCGGGCGTCGCGCGGGGCGTCGGACGCGCTTCCGCCGACGGTGACTTCGTGGACGGTCCAGTGCGTGCCGGTGAGCGGAAGGTCCGGGGAGACGGTGCCCGCCCCGGACCCGGAGCCTTGACCTCCCTCCGTGCCGCACGCGGTGAGCAGGAGGGCCGGGAGGAGCGGGACCAGGACGACGAGTGCTCGTGGCTTCGACATGGAAATGGGACGGACGAACGGACGAGTCGGTTCCACCGGCCCCGCCGCCCCCTGCGGACCTGCGACGACCGGCCGTCAGCCCACGCCGTCAGCCCATCAGCGGCAGCAGTTCCGCCAGATCGGCGCGCTCGCCGCTCGCGCTCACCAGGGCCGCGTCCAGCTCCGTCGCCCACTCCACGCGCCCGGTCGCGAGCCGGATCCAGGTCAGGGGGTCCGTCTCGACCACGTTGGGCGGGGTGCCCCGGGTGTGCCGGGGCCCCTCCACGCACTGGACGACGGCGTACGGCGGGACCCGCACCTCGACCGCCCCGCCGGGGACCCGCACCGCGAGGACGTCGGCGAGGAGACGGGTGCAGGCGGCGAGCGCCTGCCGGTCGTACGGGATGCCGGCGCCGGTCGCCTCGTTCAGGTCGTCGGTGTGGACGATCAGTTCGACGGTCCGGGTGACGAGGAAGTCCCCGAGCGTCATGGCCCCGAAGCTCACCGGCAGGAGTCGCTCGTCGGGCGCGCCCGCCACCGCCTCCTCGTAATCGTCCTGCACGCGCGCGTAGAGCCCGTGCAGATCGGAGGCGTCGGCCCCGCGCGTCTCCGCGTCGATCCGTTCGGCGGCCGACGCCGTCCTGGACGGCCAGTCGAGCAGGGCCAGTTCCCTCGCGGCCGGCGCGGGCGCGGCGAGCAGCCGGGGCACGGAGTCGACCATCCGCGCGAGGTGCGCCGCCAGGTCCCGCACGGTCCACTCGCCGAGCCGGGTCGGCCCGTCGAGCTGGACCGGCGTGAACGCCTCGACGGCCACCCGTACGTGCCGGAACTGGGCGTGGACCGCGGCCCGGGTCTTGGCGGAGTCGTAACTGCGGGTGCGCTTCTTGGCCGGTGGCATGGGGCGAGGGTAGTCGGCGACGGGTGCGTCACGGGTGGAGGTCAGACCGCCGGGCGGGCCGAGCCCGGTATCGCCTCGAACGTCTCCTCGTTCTTCGGCACGCCGACACCGCGCCAGGTGAAGGGCACACCCCTGGCCGTGCCCAGGTCGGGGCCGTTCATGAGGTGGAAGTGCAGGTGCGGTTCGGTGGAGTTGCCGGAGTTTCCGCATTGGGCGAGCCGCTGGCCGGCCGTCACCCGGTCGCCCGCCCGGACGGTGAGCGAACCCCGCCGGAGGTGGGCGTACACCGCGTGGGTGCCGTTCCCGAGGTCGAGTATCAGGTGGTTCCCGACGACCCGCCGGGCTCCCGCGAGGACGCGGACGATGCCCTCAAAGACCATCAGATAGAGGAAGGCGGGCAGCGAGTTGCGGCTGAGGTGGTCGCGCTGGCCGTCCTCGGCGTGCACGACGGTCGCGTCGGCGACCGCGAACAGCGGGGCGCCGAAGGCCGGGAAGTCCTCGCTCCGGCGGGCCACCGGCCACAGCCACGCGAAGGAGGGCCGGGCCCGCTCCCCGTCTTCCGCCTCCGTCAGGATGTCGATGGCGTACGTCTGGCCGTACTGGTGGGTGCCGTGGCTGGGCGTCCGGTCCGCCGGGCTGTTGAGCGCCGACCAGCGCCCCGCGACCGGCGGGTCCACCTCGACCGGGGGCCGCGCCGCCGCCTCTACCTGCTTGCCGGTGTGCCGGGCGAGGCCGATCCCCACCACCATGGCGGCGGCCAGCGGCAGCCAGCTCACCGCGTACGAGTAGGGCAGTCCAACGGTGAACGAGACGATCGCCTGGACGAGGAACAGTAACCAGAGCGTGCGGTGGAGCAGCACTGCGGACTTGCGCGTGAACATGAGCGTTCCCCCTGAACGATCGTGGTCGACGGCTGTGGTCGAAGGACCGGCGGCTGTGGTCGAAGGGCTACGGGTGGGCCGCCGTGAAGGCCACCAGGAGCGGGACGACCCGGGCCGCCGGAACCTCGTAACGGCCGCGTCCGGTCGTGTGCAGCCAGCCCGCGCCGGTCAGTTGGCGCAGGTGGTGGTAGATCTGGCCGGTCGTGCCCGTCTCCGGGAGCTCGGCCAGCTCGGCGGCGGTGTGGCAGCCGCCGAGTATCTCCCGCAGGAGCCGGAGCCGTACGGGATGGCCAAGGGCGGCGAAGGACTCCGCGGTCTCGGCCCAGTCCTCGTCGAGCAGCCGCTCGGTGAACGCGCCGAACTGCCACTCGTACCGCTCCTCGGTGGGCAGCCGGACCGAGCCCGTGAACAGCACTCCGCCATCGGCGCCCCGCGGGCCCGCCTCGGCCAGCTCGGCCTTGAACCCCTCCAGGGCCCAAAGGTGCCCTCCGGCGGATCCGGGGCGCTCGGGGGCCTCCATGCCCTCCAGCGCCGCGATGCGCCGCTCCAGCTCGGTGAACCGCTCTTCCAGCTCCATGCGTACAGATTACGTAACTACGTAACTCCGTGCAAGGGTGAATCGGAGGCGAATCGGAAGAGGGAGGCGACTTGGGGAGAACGCGGAAGGGGACGACGAAGCCCCCGCCCGGACCCGAAGGTCCGGACGGGGGCTCCCGTACGTACTGCTCCTACCGCGAGGAGGCGATCAGGCCAGCAGGCCCGGGATCGTCGCCTCGTGGGCCGTGCGCAGCTCCTCCAGGGAGAGCGCGAACTCGCCCTGCACGTCGACCGCGTCACCGTCGACGACACCGATCCGGGTCGCCGGCAGGCCCCGCGCACCGCACATGTCGGTGAAGCGGAGCTCCTCACTGCGCGGGACGGCGACGACCGCGCGGCCCGCCGACTCGCTGAAGAGGAAGGTGAAGGCGTCCAGGCCCTCCGGGACGACCAGGCGGGCGCCCTTGCCGCCGCGCAGGCAGGACTCGACGACCGCCTGCACGAGACCGCCGTCGGACAGGTCGTGCGCCGCGTCGATCATGCCGTCGCGGGAGGCCGAGATCAGGATCTCGCCGAGCAGCCTCTCCCGGTCGAGGTCCACGGCCGGCGGCAGACCGCCGAGGTGCTGGTGGATCACCTCGGACCAGGCCGAACCGCCGAACTCCTCCTTGGTGTCGCCGAGCAGGTAGAGGAGCTGGCCCTCTTCCGCGAAGGCGATCGGGGTGCGGCGGTTGACGTCGTCGATCACGCCGAGGACGGCCACGACGGGCGTCGGGTGGATCGCCACGTCACCGGTCTGGTTGTAGAGCGAGACGTTTCCGCCGGTCACCGGGGTGCCGAGCTGGAAGCAGCCGTCCGCGAGACCACGGGTGGCCTCGGCGAACTGCCACATCACGTCCGGGTCCTCGGGCGAGCCGAAGTTGAGGCAGTTGGAGATCGCCAGCGGCTTGGCACCGGAGGCGGCGACGTTGCGGTACGACTCCGCGAGCGCGAGCTGCGCGCCCGCGTACGGGTCGAGCTTCGCGTACCGGCCGTTGCCGTCGGTCGCCATGGCCACGCCGAGGTTGGTCTCCTCGTCGATGCGGACCATGCCCGCGTCCTCGGGCTGCGCCAGGACCGTGTTGCCCTGCACGAACCGGTCGTACTGGTCCGTGATCCAGGACTTCGAGGCCTGGTTCGGGGAGGAGACGAGCCTGAGGACCTGGTCCTTCAGCTCCCCGCCGTTCGCGGGCCGGGGCAGCTTGCCGGCGTCGTCGGCCTGGAGCGCGTCCTGCCACTCCGGACGGGCGAACGGACGCTGGTAGACCGGGCCCTCGTGGGCGACCGTGCGCGGCGGCACGTCCACGATCTGCTCGCCGTGCCAGAAGATCTCCAGGCGCTCGCCCTCGGTCACCTCACCGATGACGGTGGCGATGACGTCCCACTTCTCGCAGATCTCCAGGAAGCGGTCGACCTTGCCGGGCTCGACGATCGCGCACATGCGCTCCTGCGACTCGCTCATGAGGATCTCCTCGGGCGAGAGCGTCGCGTCGCGCAGGTGCACGCGGTCGAGGTCGACCCGCATGCCGCCGGAACCGGCGGAGGCCAGCTCGGAGGTGGCGCAGGAGAGCCCGGCGCCGCCGAGGTCCTGGATGCCCGCGACCAGCTTCTCCGCGAAGATCTCCAGGGTGCACTCGATGAGGAGCTTCTCCTGGAACGGGTCGCCGACCTGGACGGCGGGGCGCTTGGTCGGCTTGGTGTCGTCGAAGGTCTCGGACGCGAGGACCGAGACGCCGCCGATGCCGTCGCCGCCCGTGCGGGCGCCGTACAGGATCACCTTGTTGCCGGTGCCGGAGGCCTTGGCGAGGTGGATGTCCTCGTGCTTCATCACGCCGATGCAGCCGGCGTTGACCAGCGGGTTGCCCTGGTAGCAGGAGTCGAAGACGACCTCGCCGCCGATGTTGGGCAGGCCCAGGCAGTTGCCGTAGCCGCCGATGCCGGCGACGACACCGGGCAGCACGCGCTTGGTGTCGGGGTGGTCGGCCGCGCCGAAGCGCAGCGGGTCGACGACCGCGACCGGGCGGGCGCCCATGGCGAGGATGTCGCGGACGATGCCGCCCACACCGGTGGCCGCACCCTGGTAGGGCTCGATGTACGAGGGGTGGTTGTGCGACTCGACCTTGAAGGTGACCGCGTACCCCTGGCCGACGTCGACGACGCCCGCGTTCTCGCCGATGCCGACGAGCATGGCGTCGTTGGCGGGGACCTTCTCGCCGAACTGCTTCAGGTGGACCTTGCTGCTCTTGTACGAACAGTGCTCCGACCACATGACGGAGTACATGGCGAGCTCGGCGCCGGTGGGACGGCGGCCGAGGATCTCGCGGATGCGCGCGTACTCGTCCTCCTTGAGGCCGAGCTCCTTCCAGGGCTGCTCGCTGTCCGGCGTCCCGCTCGCGTGCTTGACGGTGTCGAGGCTCATCAGGCGTTGACCAGCTTCTTGAGGATCGAGGTGAAGAAACCGAGACCGTCCGTCTTTCCGGTGCCGATCAGCGGCTCGACGGCGTGCTCGGGGTGCGGCATGAGGCCGACCACGTTGCCGGCGGCGTTGGTGATGCCCGCGATGTCGCGCAGCGAGCCGTTGGGGTTGACGTCCAGGTAGCGGAAGGCCACCCGCCCCTCGGCCTCCAGCTCGTCGAGCACGCGCTCGTCGGCGACGTACCGGCCGTCCATGTTCTTGAGCGGGACCTCGATCTCCTGGCCCTCGGTGTAGTCCGAGGTCCAGGCGGTCTCCGCGTTCTCCACCCGCAGCTTCTGGTCGCGGCAGATGAAGTGGAGGTGGTTGTTGCGCAGCATCGCGCCCGGCAGCAGGTGGGCCTCGGTGAGGATCTGGAAGCCGTTGCAGATGCCGAGGACGGGCATGCCCGCCTTCGCCTGCTCGATGACCGTCTCCATCACCGGCGAGAAGCGGGAGATGGCTCCGGCCCGCAGGTAGTCGCCGTAGGAGAAGCCGCCGGCGAGGACCACGGCGTCGACCTGCTTGAGGTCCTTGTCGCGGTGCCAGAGCGAGACGGGCTCGGCGCCCGCCAGGCGGGCGGCGCGCAGCGCGTCCTGGTCGTCGAGCGTTCCGGGGAACGTGACGACGCCGATGCGTGCGGTCACGACGAGGCCCCGGCGGTCTCCGTGGACTCCACCTTCACGGTGAAGTCCTCGATCACGGTGTTGGCGAGGAAGGTTTCGGCCATCTCGTGGATGCGGGCGAGGGCGGCGTCGTCGACCGGCCCCTCCACCTCCAGCTCGAAGCGCTTCCCCTGACGGACGTCGGCGATTCCGGCGAATCCCAGGCGGGGCAGTGCACGCTGCACCGCCTGCCCCTGGGGGTCGAGGATCTCCGGCTTGAGCATGACGTCGACTACGACGCGTGCCACTGGCACTCCCGGTGGTGTGTTGCGTGGGCGGTTCCTTCAGCGTACCTGCCTCCAAATTCTACGCGGGTAGAGATCTGAAGGATCCTACAAAAGGCGGGTTCCCGAAGGCCTCTCCGGCCACGTCCGGGCCGATCCCCCACGGCAAAATTCGCGTGAAATATTGCGGACCGCATTGCACCGGGACACGCTGAAACAATTGGCAGGGCTTCACAATGCGACACCTGCCGCTGTAGAAAGGTTTCAAGAAGAAAGCAGCATTGTTCCGGCACAGCCGAACGGTCGGCATCGTCGCACGTCAGGAGCGCCACAAGCGCTCCCCACGACCTCGGCGGCCGCAGGAAAGGACCGATATCCGTGGCTCAGCGTGTGGTGGTCACCCTCTCCGATGACATCGAGGGCGGAGAAGCAGCTGAAACGGTCGCGTTCGGCCTCGACGGGAAGATGTACGAGATCGACCTGAATGCTGCCAATGCAAAGAAACTCCGCAAGGCCCTCGCGCCCTACCTCGCGGCCGGCCGCAAGATCCCCGCGCGGATCGGCGCAGGTGCCGGGGCCGGTTCGGGTGCCGCCGGCGGCCGGGGCAGGACCACGGCCGCGGCGTACACGCACACCGATCTCGCCCCCGACCCGGCGGCGGTCCGCGCCTGGGCCCAGTCCAACAAGATGGACGTGCCCGCCCGGGGGCGGATCCCCAAGCGGGTGTACGAGGCGTTTCGCGAGGCGAGCTGAGGCGGGGCGCGATCCGGGGGTGGGCGGTCTGAAGCGGGGCGGTCCGAGCGCGGGCGGTCCGAGCGCGGGACGGCCTGAAGCGGGGCGGCCCACCGGGGCTGAACCGGGGCGCCGCCCGCCCGGGCCGAACCAGGTCGCCCAACCGGGACGCCCACCCGGGCCGAGGCGGGCGGCCGCCGGGAAAGGGGCCCGTCCGGGCGGACCCGTCCGTCACCGCAGGCCGAGCCGATTTGCATTGCACCCCGGGTGATCGGCTAGAGTCTGGATCACGCCGAGGGGCGAGGCCGGAAGGCCCCACTCCAAGCAGCGTGCGGGTGTAGTTCAGTAGCAGAACAGCCCCCTTCCAGGGGGAAGGCGCAGTGTGCAATTCCTGTCACCCGCTCTGCATCGTATGACCGGCCACTCTTGTGGATCAGGTACAGTGGTGCTCGCACCGCCCGGTGAAAGCCGGTCGGGAGCAATGCGGACGTGGCTCAGTTGGTAGAGCATCACCTTGCCAAGGTGAGGGTCGCGAGTTCGAATCTCGTCGTCCGCTCAGAGTGCGAAGGCCCCGGTTCTCAGGAACCGGGGCCTTCGACGTGTTTCCCTCTTCTCCACCGTCGTCCTCATGACATTTGTCAGCAGGGGTCATGACAGTGCGCACTGCCGGGGACGTACGGACGCCGGGAGTCTGGACACATGACACCTGCGATCGAGGCGACCGACCTGCGCCGTACGTATGCCGAGGGATCCGGCCGGGGATCCGGCGGCGGCTTCGAGGCCGTGCGCGGGATCTCCTTCGCCGTCCCCCGGGGCGAGATCTTCGCCCTCCTGGGGACCAACGGCGCCGGCAAGACCTCCACCGTCGAACTCCTGGAGGGCCTCGCCGCACCCAGCGCCGGCACCGCCCGCGTCCTCGGCCACGACCCGTACCGCGAGCGGTCCGCCGTCCGACCCCGGATCGGCATCATGCTGCAGGAGGGCGGCTTCCCCTCCGACCTCACCGTGGCCGAGACCGTACGGATGTGGGCGGGCTGCACCAGCGGTGCCCGCCCCGTCGGGGAGGCGCTCGCCGCCACCGGCCTCGCCGGGCGCGAGCGCGTCCGGATCAAGCAGCTCTCCGGCGGCGAGCGGCGCAGGCTCGACCTGGCGCTCGCCCTGCTCGGCCGACCCGAGGTGCTCTTCCTCGACGAGCCCACCACCGGTCTCGACGCCGAGGGCCGCCGCGACACCTGGGACCTCGTCCGGCAGCTGCGGGACGGCGGCACCACCGTGCTGCTCACCACGCACTACCTGGAGGAGGTCGAAGCCCTCGCCGACCGCCTCGCGATCATGAACCGGGGCGAGATCGTGCTCTCGGGCACACCGGCCGAGGTCACCGCGGCCCGTCCCGCCAGGATCCGCTTCACCCTCCCCGAGGGCGTCCTGGCCGCACACCTCCCGCTGCGTCTGCGGGCCGCCGAGAGCAGCGGCCGCGTGGAGATCCGCACCCATGACCTCCAGGAGGACCTCTCCGTGCTCCTCGCCTGGGCCGGCGACGGCGGGATACGGCTCGACGGGCTCGACGCCCGCTCCGCCTCCTTGGAGGAGGCGTTCCTCGACATCGCCTCGCGCGAGGGATCCACGCGGGACGACCTGACGCAGGGCGGCCCGCGGGGCGGCCACTCGCAGGGCGTCCCGCCGCACGACACCGCAGCCCGCACCGACCGGCAGGAGGCCGACGCCCGATGAGCACCGCCACGACCACGCCCCCGGCCGCCGGGCCCGCCTCCACCGTCCGCAGCCGGCTCACCGCTCTCGGCCGGGCCGAGCTGACCCTCCTCGTGCGCAACCGGAACAACCTCTTCATCGCGCTGCTCATGCCGCTCCTCATGGTCTTCCTGCTGCGCTCCTCGCTCAGCCAGCTCGACGCGGAGGCCCTGCCGATGGGCGCCGGGGCGGCCACCCTCATCGGCGGCACCGGCATGGTGCTGCTCTTCGTCGCCTACATGAGCCTCGTCTCCGCGCTCGTCGCCCGCCGCGAGGAGCTGGTTCTCAAGCGGCTGCGGACCGGCGAGGCGAGCGACGCGGAGATACTCACCGGCTGCGCCCTGCCCGCCACCGCCATCACGCTCGTGCAGTGCGCCGTCCTCACGGCCGGCGGGATCGCCGTCCTCGACGTGTCCGCCCCCGCCCGGCCCGACCTGCTACTGCTCGGTGTCGTCGCCGCGATCGTCCTGCTCGCCGGGCTCGCCGCGCTCACCACCGTGATCACCCGCTCCGTCGAGAGCGCCGGCCTGACGACCCTGCCGCTCTTCCTCGTCTCCTGCTTCGGCTCCGGTCTCTTCGTGCCCCGCGACGCCCTGCCCCCGCTCGCCGCCGACCTCTGCGGACTGCTGCCGCTCAGCGGCGTGATGGAGTTCGTGCGGGCGGGCTGGCTCGGCACCGCGCAGGCGGAGAGCCTGGTGGGCGCGGGGCTCAATACAGTGGCCTGGGGCGTCCTGACGGCATGGGCGGTCCGCCGGTGGTTCCGCTGGGAACCGCGACGCTAGACCTCGGGGAGGGGGCGGTCTGATGTCCAGGCTGACGGGATGGTGGTCCCGGCGCAGCAGCGCCGAGAAGGTGGAGCTGTACACGCGGTGGACCTTCCACCTCTTCGTGCCGATAGAGCTGTTCGTGCTCGGCGGCACCCCGTTCAACCGCGACGTGGAGAACCCGCTCCCCACGGAGGCCGCGGTCGGACTGCTCCTGTGGATCGGCGTCCACGCCGTGCTCTGCGCCTTCCTCGCCTCCCGCGCCCTGGACCACACGACCGGGAAGCGGGAGCGGCCGGTCCGGCTCGCCGTCACGGTGGCCGGCGTCACCCTCGCCGTCGACCTCGCCCTGAACCTCCTGTGGGCGGGCGGGGTGCTGCCCGAGCCGGCGGTGAACGTGGGCGTCCTCGCGGGGACCTCGATCTTCACGCTCTGCGCGCTCGTCCTCTGCCTGGGCCCGGTGCGGCACGTGGTGTACGCGGTGCTCGGCACCGCCGTCGCCACCGGAGCCCCGATGGCGGCGGTCGGCAACGGCCTTGACATGGCGGCCGGTTCGGCGGCCGGCATCCTCGTCGGCGGCGTCTTCATCTCCATGACCAGCGGCTTCTCCTCCTGGCTGCTCCGGATCGTGCAGGAGCTGGAGCGTTCCCGGGACCTCAAGGCCCGGCTGGCCGTCGCCGAGGAGCGGCTCCGCTTCGGACGGGACCTGCACGACGTCATGGGACGGAACCTTTCGGTGATCGCGCTCAAGAGCGAGCTCGCAGTGCAGCTCTCCCGGCGCGGGCGCCCGGAGGCCGTGGACCAGATGGTCGAGGTGCAGCGGATCGCGCAGGAGTCGCAGCGGGAGGTGCGCGAGGTCGTGCGCGGCTACCGCGAGGCCGACCTGCGGGTCGAGCTGGAGGGCGCGCGCGGAGTGCTCGGGGCCGCCGGAATCGACTGCGCCGTGGACGCCCCGGCGCTCGACCTGCCGCCCGAGGTGCAGTCGGCCCTGGGCTGGGTGGTCCGGGAGACCACGACGAACGTCCTGCGCCACGGGGACGCACGCCGGTGCGCGATCGTGCTCCGGGCCGAGCCGGGGGCGGTGCTGCTCACCGTCGAGAACGACGGGGCGGAGGAGGCGGGCGCCGGAGACGAGACGGGAGCGGGGTCGGCCGACGCCTTGAGCAGGGCGGGGCACGGGTCCGGGCTCGCCGGGCTGCGGGAGCGGCTCGGCGCGGTGGACGGCACCCTGGACGCGGGCCCGGCGGTGCCGCACTCGTTCCGCGTGACCGCCCGTGTCCCGCTGCCCCGTACGGGGCGGGGCGGGTCCGCGCGGACGCCCGGGGGCCCAGCACGGGCCGTACGGGGGAAGAACGAGGAGTACGGGGGACACGGGGGACACGAGAAGCACGGCAGACACGAGAAGGAGGAGACGGTCGCGTGACCGTACGCGTACTGCTCGCCGACGACGAGCACCTGATCCGGGGGGCGCTCGCCGCCCTGCTCGCCCTGGAGGACGACCTCGTGGTCGTCGCCGAGGCCGCGACCGGACCCGAGGCGCTCGCCATGGCCCGCGCCCACCGCCCCGACGTCGCCGTGCTCGATCTGCAGATGCCGGGCATGGACGGTGTGATGGTCGCCACTGCCCTGCGGGACGAACTCCCCGACTGCCGCGCCATGATCGTGACGAGTCACGGGCGCCCCGGGCACCTGAAGCGGGCCCTCGCCGCGGGCGTCCGCGGCTTCGCCCCGAAGACCGTCAGCGCCCAGCGGCTCGCCGAGATCGTCCGTACCGTGCACGCCGGAAACCGTTATGTGGACCCGGAGTTGGCAGCCGACGCCATAGCGTCCGGGGACTCGCCGCTGACCGTCCGGGAGGCCGAGGTGCTCGAACTCGCCGCCGACGGAGCACCCGTCACGGAGATCGCCCGGCGCGCCTCGCTCTCCCCCGGGACCGTCCGGAACTACCTCTCCTCGGCCGCCGCGAAGCTCGGTGCCGAGAACCGTCACACGGCGGTGCGTCTCGCGCGGGCGAAAGGTTGGGTATAGTGGGCTGCGCGCTACGGCGCATGCGGACGTGGCTCAGTTGGTAGAGCATCACCTTGCCAAGGTGAGGGTCGCGAGTTCGAATCTCGTCGTCCGCTCCACGAAGAAAGCCCCCGGTCGATCCGACCGGGGGCTTTCTCGTTCCCGTGCTAGCTCCAGGCGTTGCCGGTGAGGAGCTCGTACGCCTCGATGTACTTGGCGCGGGTCGCGTCCACGACCTCCTGCGGGAGGGCCGGCGGGGGCTGCTCGCTCTTGCGGTCCCAGCCGGAGGCCGGCGAGGTCAGCCAGTCGCGCACGAACTGCTTGTCGTACGAGGGCTGGGCGCGGCCCGGCTGCCACTGGTCGGCCGGCCAGAAGCGCGAGGAGTCCGGGGTGAGGACCTCGTCGGCGATGACGAGCCGGTCGCCGTCCGGGGTGCTCTCGAAGCCGAACTCGAACTTGGTGTCGGCCAGGATGATCCCGCGCTCGCGGGCGATGTCCCTGGCCCGGGAGTAGACGGCGAGGGTCGTCTGGCGCAGCAGCGCGGCCGTCTCGGCGCCGACCTGGCGGGCGACCTCCTCGTACGACACGTTCTCGTCGTGGTCGCCCACGGCGGCCTTGGTGGCCGGGGTGAAGATCGGGGCGGGCAGCTCGGAGCCGTCGCTCAGGCCCTCGGGCAGCGCGAGGCCGCAGACCGTGCGGGACGCGTCGTACTCGACGAGACCGGAGCCGGTGAGGTAACCACGGGCGACGCACTCGACCGGGACCATGTTCAGCGACTTGCAGACCAGGGTGCGGCCCGCCCAGTCGGCGGGGGCGCCGGCGGGCAGCTCGGTGGAGAGGACGTGGTGCGGGACCAGGTCGGAGAGCCGGTCGAACCACCACAGGGAGAGCCGGGTGAGGACCCGGCCCTTGTCGGGGATCTCGGTGGGCAGGACCCAGTCGTACGCGGACAGGCGGTCGCTCGCCACCATCACGAGGTCGCCGGCCTCGTTCCGGTACAGGTCGCGCACCTTGCCCGTGTGGAGATGGGTGAGGCCCGGGACCTGGACGGGCTCGGGCTTTTCTACGAATCCGGACACGGTTCCTCCGCGTAGGTTGATCCAGGAGCGCTTCGATTCTCTCGCACCCGCGCGGACCACCGGTGGGCGGCCTCTCCGTACGGACCTCCCCGCCTCTCCCCGTACCCGGTCAGTCCCTCTTGCAGATGCGGTCGAGGAGGTTCGCCGTGGCGCGCTGGATCCGGGAGTCGACGTGGCCGGGCCGGTCGAGGGCGGGCGACCAGGCGAAGGTGCCGGAGGCGAAGACCCAGGCCCCGGACGGAGCCCGGTAGAGCGAGGTCTCCTGGTGGCGCAGCACCCCGTCACCGTCCCGGTAGGGCGAGTGGGCGAGCAGGATGCGGCTCTCGTGCTCGGGGAGCGCGGTGCGCGGGAAGTACCGGTCGGCCTCGCCCGCGACCAGGCCGGGGATCTCGTCGCCGTCCCCGGCGCCGGTGGCCTCCCAGAGCCAGTGCTCGGCGTTCCGCACGACCAGCGGGTGCGGTTCGGGCACCCGGCCCGCGTACTGGATGCCGAGGAGCTGCTGCTCGGGCCGGTCGACCTCGCGCCAGAGCGCGGGCCGGCCGGGGCCCTGGCGCTTGCGGCAGGTGAGGAGGCGGTCGGGCGCGCCGGAGGCCGAGGGGCCCAGTTCCACCTGCCAGTACATGGTGTTGGCGGAGAGGAAGACGAGCGAGGTGCCCTGGTCGCGGGCGCGTTCGGCGGCCTGGCGCATCGGCGCCGACCAGTACTCGTCGTGGCCGGGGAAGACCAGGCCCCGGTAGCGGCCCGGGTCGACGCGGCCCGCGTGCAGGTCGCGGGTCTCGGCGTACGCCAGGTCGTAGCCGTAGCGCTCGGCCCAGCGGATGAAGTCGTAGGCGTGCCCGACGTGCAGCGGCAGCCCCGCGCCCGCGTAGGGGCGGTCGAAGGAGACGGTGACGGCCGCGTCCTCCTCGCCGAGCAGCCGGCCGTCCTCGTCCCAGGCGTGGTAGAGGCTGGCGCCGGTGTGCCCGTCCTCCGGATAGAGGTTGTACGCCTGCCAGGTCACGTCCGGGAGGACGAGGAGCAGGTCCGCCGGGTGGTCGTCGCGGACCGTGAAGGGGATGTGGGAGCGGTGCCCGTCGGCGGTGGTGAGGACGGCGACGTACGCGCCGATCGCCCAGTAGCTGGGGACCTGGAGCCGCCAGGACTGCCACCAGTGGTGGCAGGAGACCGTGCGGTCGACGATCAGCGGGGCGGGCTGGACGATCCCGGAGAGGCGCGGGCTGGTGATGATCTTCGCCGCGCCGTGACCGCCGTAGTGACCGATCCGATAGATGTCGACCGAGAACTGCTGCGGCGGGTCCACGGTGATGTGGAAGTCGATCGAATCGCCCGGCGCGACGGCGCCGCCGGACGCGAAGCCCTTGATCTGGCGCCGGACGTCGTCGGCCGTGCGGGGGCCGCCGGTACCGCCCCGGGCCAGCACCTCGTCCGCGTACCAGGGCACCATCTGGCCGGTGTCGTCGAAGTAGTTGTCCGAGCCGCGCAGCCAGGGCAGCGGGCCCTGGCCGAAGGGATCGGAGACGGCGTGCGCGAGCGCACCCGACTCCCACCGCCTGATCTGATCCGCCCCCATGCTGCGCCCCTCCCTCGACTCCCCCGGTCGGCCGGTCAGTTCCCGTGGATTCGTGCTTCTGTCAGTGATGGCCTCCAGCACATCACATAACGCACGCACTCCGTCACCGTTCGTCGTGAATTGACGAGAGTGGAAGACGAGGTTCCGCATGTGCCGATGGTCTATGCCGGGGGCGTGCGACGGGTCCGTGTCCCGGGTCCGTGCCCGGGGCGCTCCGGACGACGGGGTCAACGGCGGTTCGGACGGCGGAGCCGGACAGCGGAGTTGGACGGCGGCGGGGCGGGCAGTGGGGCCGACGGCGGGTCAGACGAGCCGTACGGGCTTCTCGGGACGTACGCCGGTGCGCGCCAGCCAGTCCCGCAGGGGCTCGGGGTCGCCGTCCTCGACGAGGGAGAGGACACGGGGGCCGAGGTCCGTCGTCCGCTCGCCGCCAAGGAGCAGGGCGGGGCCGTCGAGCCAGTCGAGCCCGGGGGCCGCCTCGGCGGTGTCCACGGCCGCGCAGCAGACCATCGCGGTGACGTGGTCGGCCAGCAGGTCACGACCGCTGCGAGGCGGCTGGAGCGGGAAGAGCGGCAGGGGGCCGTCGGGGCCGCTGACGCCCTCGTACGCGGTGGCCCGGTCCGCCGCCGGGGCGGTGGCGCCCGCCGTCCGGCCCCGGGCGCTCTCGGCGGCGAACCGGGCCTCCCGCGCGGCCTCCTCACGGGCGAGCAGGGCGCTGAGGGCCCCGGCGAGCGCGTCGGCGGCGGGGTTGACCGGGGGGTCGTCGTCGAGGTCGTCGAAGTCGGTTAGGTCGGTGAGGTCGGCGCGGCTGTCGTGACCGTCGCGGCCGTCCGGGCCGGCGGAGGCTTCGGGGGCGACTTCGATGACGGTCTCGGTATGCGCTCCCGGGACCGCTTCGGGCGCCGTAGCCGTAGCTGTGGCCGTAGCCGTGATCGCCGCCGCCGTCGTCGTCAGGCGGTCGATCACGCGGGTCAGGGTCGGGCCGTCGGCCGGGGGCGGGGCGCCGGGGGTGGCGGCGGCCGCGTCGATGCCGTCGAGGGCCCGGTGGAGACGGGCCGCGTCCGTGCGCCACTTCCGGTCGACGACCTCTTCCGGGTACTGGCTCCACTCCACCGGCGACCAATCGGGGCCGGGCGCGGCCGGGCCGCCGTGGAAGAGGCGGGCGGCGAGCAGCGAGGCGGCCTCGTCGACCGCGCCCGGCTCCTCCAGGAGGTCGCAGGCCGGGCGCTCGCCGAGCCGGGAGGAGAAGCCGTCCGCGAGCCGGTCGCGGCGGGACAGCTCGGTCAGGGCGGAGACCACGCCCGCGTCGAGCTTGGCGGGCCAGCGGCCCATCCGCCAGGCGGGCAGCGCGACCCGGGTCAGGAGGCGGTCCCAGCCCGCGTAGGCCAGGCCGACCTGCTCCTGCGCCACGATCCGTACGCCGTAGTCGACCTCCTGGGCGCGCTCCGAGCCTGCGGCGGCGACCCCGCGCTCCATCTCGGCGGCGTGCCCGCGGCAGGCGCGCAGCAGGACGCGGGCGACCTGCCCGACGCCGTGGGCGCCGAGGCGGCGGACCGGGTCGAGGCCGGGGTCGCGGGGCACGGCGATCGCGGCGTCCAGGCCGCGGACGAAGCGGCGGGCGGCGGCTATGTCGGGATGGGCGGCCGGTCCCGTACCGGCGACGACGGGGGCGAGGACCGCCCGCAGTTCGCCGACGCGCATCCACCAGAGGAAGGGCGAGCCTATGACCAGGACGGGAGCGGCACCGGTTCCGCCGCCCGCGCGATGCGCCCGGTGGGCCCGGTGGGTGCGGTCCTCCAGCCAGCTGTCGCAGTCCGGCGTCAGGGCTATCGCGGCCGGCGCCGGGACGCCGAGCCGGTCGGCCAGGTCCCGCACGAGCCGGTACAGGTCGGGGGCGGCGGTCTCGGCCAGCTCCACCGTCGGCGTGGCGGCCGGGCGGGCCCGGGCGACGACGAGGGCGACCGCCGTGGCGGCGAGGAGGACGACGACCGCGAGGACGGTCACGATCCAGCGGGCCGTGCCCCATCCCGTACCCGAGAAGTGGCCGGTGACCTCGCCCGCGTACAGCACGACGGCCACCGCGGCGGGGAGCACCGCGAGGCCCAGCGCCCTGCCGCGGACGCGGAGGACGGCGAGGGCCCGGGAGCGCGCGGCACGCGCACCCCACTCCTCGCCGACGGCGGAACCGCTGCCGGACACGCCGCTCATCATCCCCTCCTGCCCTGGTCGGGACTGCCTGTGGCGGTGTTGGTCACTCCCCCACTGTGGCACCCGCCACTGACATCGCAATGCCGGTGGGCCAAGTGCCGGAACGCCTGCGCCGCACCCTAGTTGGGGCGGTGGCGGGCGTCATCCGGATGGCCCATCCGTCACTCGATGGAATGGCTTTGGGCAAAGGTGATGGCGCTCGTGCGGCCGTGCGGTGCGCCGCCCGGCCGCACGGAGCGGTCATGCGGAAATCAGGCCTCGGCGGCCTTGCGCGCGATGTCCGTACGGTGCTGGGAGCCGTCCAGCCGGATGCGGCCGACCGCCGCGTAGGCGCGCTCGCGGGCCCGCGCCAGGTCCGTTCCGGTGGCGGTGACCGAGAGGACGCGGCCGCCCGCGCTCACCACGGCGTCGCCGTCCCGCTTCGTACCGGCGTGCAGCACGTACGCGTGCGGGGCGTCCAGCTCCACGATCTCCTCCAGGCCCGTGATCCGGTCGCCGGTGCGCGGGGTGTCCGGGTAGTTGTGGGAGGCGACGACCACGGTGACGGCGGCGTCGTCCCGCCAGCGGAGCGGCGCCTGGTCGGCGAGCGTGCCGTTGGCGGCGTTCAGCAGGACGCCGGCGAGCGGGGTGGCGAGCCGGGCCAGGACGACCTGGGTCTCGGGGTCGCCGAAGCGGGCGTTGAACTCGATGACCCGGACGCCGCGGCTCGTGATCGCCAGACCGGCGTACAGGAGGCCGGAGAAGGGGGTGCCGCGGCGGCGCAGCTCGTCGACTGTCGGCTGGAGGACGGTCTCCTGGACCTCGTCGACCAGCTTCGGGTCGGCCCAGGGCAGCGGGGAGTAGGCGCCCATGCCGCCGGTGTTCGGGCCCTCGTCGCCGTCGAGCGCGCGCTTGAAGTCCTGCGCGGGCTGGAGCGGCAGGACGGTGGTGCCGTCGGTGATGGCGAAGAGGGAGACCTCGGGGCCGTCGAGGTACTCCTCGATGACCACGCGGTCGCACGCGAGCGCGTGCGTCCGGGCCTTCTCCAGGTCGTCGGTGACGACGACGCCCTTGCCGGCGGCGAGGCCGTCGTCCTTCACCACGTACGGGGCGCCGAAGGCGTCGAGCGCCTCGTCGATCTCCTCGGGGGTGGTGCAGACGTAGCTGCGGGCGGTGGGCACGCCGGCGCCGGCCATGACGTCCTTGGCGAAGGCCTTGGAGCCCTCCAGCTCCGCCGCCTCCCGCGAGGGGCCGAAGACGGGGATGCCGGCCGCGCGCACGGCGTCGGCGACGCCGGCGACGAGCGGGGCCTCCGGGCCGACGACGACGAGACCGGCGCCGAGCTCGGTGGCGAGGCGCGCGACGGCGTCGCCGTCCAGCTGGTCGACGGCGTGCAGCTCGGCGAGCTCCGCGATTCCGGCGTTGCCGGGCGCGCAGTGCAGAGCGGTGACGTCGGGATCGAGGGAGAGAGAGCGGCACAGGGCGTGTTCGCGGGCGCCGCCGCCGATGACGAGGACCTTCACGCCAGCCAGGGTAGCCCGCGGGACGGGATGCCCTTCGTACGGGCCACCGAGCGAGACGCCGCTACTCGTTCGTGTATTCCTCCACGACCGTGGCGCCGAGCTCGCGCACGATCAGGTCGTGCCCGGAGAGGGCCGAGTCGACGAGGTCGGGATCGTCCTCCTCCGGAACGTCGTCCTCCGGCGCCACGGGCCGCGGCGCGGGCGGGGTGTACGCGGGCGGGGACGGGTCCTTGGCGGGCGCGGGCTGCTGCGTCCGGGCGAGAGCGGGAGCCGCCTGTACGGGCGGGGGCGGCGGGGCCTGCTGGAAGGAGGGCGCCGATGTGGGAGCCGGGGCCGGGGCCGCCGGACGGCCGCCGAAGTTGGCGGCGGCGGGCGGCGGCGCGGCACCGCCCGAGGGGTCGACGATCGCCTCGACCTTCCAGTTCACGTTGAACTGCTCGGCGAGGGCCTGCTTCAGGACGTCCTCGCTGCCGCTGCTCGCGAAGTTGTCCCGGGCGCCGGCGTTGAGGAAGCCGAGCTGGAGGGTGGTGCCGTCGAACCCGGCGACCTGCGCGTTCTGACTGAGCAGGATCCACGTGAAACGGCGCCGGTTCTTGACGGCGTCGAGGATCTGCGGCCACAGGTTCCGCACCTGGGCGGTGTCGCCGCCGGTGGGAGCGGGGGTGGCGGCGGGCGCGGGAGCGGGGGTGGTGGCGGGTGCGGGGGCCTGCGGGGCCGGGGCGGAGGCTCCGGGCCAGGCGCCGGGGGCGCTGCCGCCGCCGGGCGCGGCGGCCCCGGGCCAGGCACCGGGCCGGGGCCCGGCGGACGCGGGAGCCTGCGGCTGCGACGGCGCCTGTACGGGGGCGGGCGAAGGCGAAGGCGGAGGCGGTGGCGGGGCCATGGGGGTGTGGGCGTCGGGCCCGGGGACGTACCCCATGGCGGGCGCGGCGGACGCGGGGGGTCCGGGGGTGAAGACGGGCGCGGGGGCGGACGCGGCGGCGGTCGTGGCGCCGCGCTCCAGCCGGTCCAGGCGCGCCTGGACGGAGCGCTCGTCGTCGTAGGCGGCGGGCAGCAGGACGCGCGCGCAGATCAGCTCCAGCTGGAGCCGGGGGGAGGTGGCGCCGCGCATCTCGGTGAGGCCGGTGTTCACCAGGTCGGCGGCCCGGCTGAGCTCGGCGGCCCCGAAGACGGACGCCTGCGCCTGCATGCGCTCGACGACGTCGACCGGGGCGTCGATGAGGCCCTTCTCGGCGGCGTCCGGCACGGCGGCCAGGATCACCAGGTCGCGCAGCCGCTCCAGGAGGTCGGCGACGAAGCGGCGGGGGTCGTTGCCGCCCTCGATGACCCGGTCGACGACCTCGAAGGCGGCGGCGCCGTCGCCGGCGGCGAAGGCGTCGACGACGGAGTCGAGCAGCGAGCCGTCCGTGTAGCCGAGGAGCGAGGTGGCCATGGCGTAGGTCACACCGTCGTCGGCGGCGCCGGCCAGGAGCTGGTCCATGACGGACATCGAGTCACGCACGGAACCGGCACCGGCGCGCACGACGAGGGGCAGCACGCCGTCCGCGACGGGGATGCCCTCGCGTCCGCAGACGTCGCCGAGGTAGTCCCGGAGGGTGCCGGGCGGCACGAGCCGGAAGGGGTAGTGGTGGGTCCGCGAGCGGATGGTCCCGATGACCTTCTCGGGCTCGGTGGTGGCGAAGATGAACTTCAGGTGCTCCGGGGGCTCCTCGACCACCTTCAGGAGAGCGTTGAAGCCCGCCGAGGTGACCATGTGGGCCTCGTCGATGATGTAGATCTTGTACCGGCTGGAGGCGGGCCCGAAGAAGGCCTTCTCCCGCAGGTCGCGGGCGTCGTCCACGCCGCCGTGCGAGGCGGCGTCGATCTCGATGACGTCAATCGACCCCGGCCCGTTCCGCGCGAGGTCCTGACAGGACTGGCACTCGCCGCAGGGCGTGGGCGTCGGACCCTGCTCGCAGTTCAGGCAGCGGGCGAGGATGCGCGCGCTGGTCGTCTTGCCGCAGCCACGGGGTCCGCTGAACAGGTACGCGTGATTGACCCGGTTGTTCCGCAGGGCCTGCTGCAGCGGGTCGGTGACATGCTCCTGACCGATGACCTCGGCGAAGGACTCGGGGCGATAGCGGCGGTAGAGCGCGAGAGACGACACGTGTACGAGGTTATAGGCGCGCACCGACAACTCGGGAAAATCGCGGGGTGCGGGGGCTCGGGCCTGCGGGGGGGGCCGGCTGACGGGCCTTGCCGGCTCGGGCTCATGGGCCTGGCTCCGGCCCTGACCCTGGCCCCGGACCCGGCGGTCCTGCCCGTGGCCTCCGCCCCTGGGCTGGCCCTGGGCTGGCCCTGGGAACGCAAGCGCCCCCCACGCACCCGCCAGAGCCGACCTACCCTTGCTGCCTTCCGGCCCTGGGGGAGTTCAGTCAGATAGCGCCGCGTGAGGGGCTCCGCCCAGACTACCCGATGCCGACGGCGCCGGGCCCCACACCTCCCGTCCGGGGCCTCCCGCAGACCCCACCTGCGATCGAGTTCGCGAGCACCCCCCTCGGTCATGTAATGTTCCCGGCGGAGGATTCGCCTAGAGGCCTAGGGCGCACGCTTGGAAAGCGTGTTGGGGGCAACCCCTCACGAGTTCGAATCTCGTATCCTCCGCCAGTGCCTCACCGGGCACGATGTCGAAGGGCCCCACTGCAAGCAGTGGGGCCCTTCGACGTTTCCCGACCATCAACACCTTCAGTGACCCCCGCCACATTGGCCAGGGGTGCGCAGAGCCGTCCCACCCTGCGATTGACGGATATGCGGGCCGCGAGGGGGCGGTTGGTTGACGGTGACGACGGGGCGCACCAAAGGGGCGACTGAAGACCGGGGCTCCCCTTCTCTGCGGACACCTCAGCGATCACCCTCACGGAGTAGGGGCGACCAGGAGCGTTTCGTTCACTGGATCAGAGGGTTGTAGGCACGGAGACACGTTCCTGCGGCATTCAGCATGCAGCGATGCGGATACGTTCTGTGATCATCAGTCGGCACGCGACCCAACAGAGGTTATTCATGAAGAAGTTGGTTGCAGCGGTGGTAACTGCAGGGCTGTTCTTCGGAGGAATGGGGACAGCTTTGGCCTCCTCTGAGAACAAGTTGGTTCTAAGGACGCCTGGAGCTGCGCTTCTCGGCACGTATCAGTGGCAGCCCACAAGCAAGGCTCCGAGTGGTCTCCACGTAAAGGGAACACTGCGTGACGAGGCACCGAAGGACGGCCACAACATCTACCTCCGGTCCAAGGTGGAGGGTTATTCGTGGCGCCAACTCAACGGTGTCCAAAGGAAGAGCATTAAGGTTGACAAGGTCTTTTACGACGGAGCAGTTCTGAAGACTAAAGAAGTCCGACTGCAGGTGTGCCTCGACCGTGGCTCCTTCCGGCCGGACAGCTGCTCAACCGAGCGACTGTTCGTGCGACGGTAATCGGCCATTGAGGGGCTGTCGAAAGGCGGCCCCCGTTCCCCAGGAGGTACATCAAATGGATGTCATTCTTCGCGCCGAAGGCGTGGACCTCTTCTACGGCACCGAGCAGGCCGTCTTCGGTGTCGACTTCACCCTCAAGCGCGGCGAGGTGGCCGCCATCATGGGCAGCAGTGGGTCAGGTAAGTCGTCCCTGCTGTACTGCCTTGCCGGGGTCCTGCCGCCCACCAACGGGGCGGTGACCTTCGACGGGGAGCGGCTGTCCTGCCTTCCCGACGGGGAACTCAGCGCGCTGCGTCGTACGCGGTTGGGCTTCGTCTTCCAGTACGGGGAGTTACTGCCGGAGCTGACCGTCGAGGAGAACGCAGCGCTTCCTCTCCGGCTCGCCGGGATCAGCAAGGACCATGCCCACGTCATGGCCGGCCAGGTGTTGAAGCGGCTCGGTATGAGCGATCTGGCACGTCGCAGGACCTCGAAGCTGTCGGGTGGCCAGAGTCAGCGTGTGGCGGTCGCCCGGGCTCTGGTCCACCGGCCGGACGTGGTGTTCGCGGATGAGCCGACCGGGGCGCTCGACAGCGTCAACGCGGCTGCCGTGCTGGACGAGTTTCTTCAGCTTGCGCGGCGGCAGAAGACTGCGGTGGTCATCGTCACTCACGATGCGGACGTCGCGGCGAAGGCCGATACGCAGTACACGATGACGGACGGCGTTCTGGCACAGCGGGTGGCAGTGTGAACCCGTTCCTCCTTGGGATGCGCCTGCTGTGGGGCAGTGGGCGCAGGGGGCGGATCCGTTTTCTGTTGATGTCGCTCGGGTCGGCGCTCGGGGTGGCCTGTCTTGCCGCTGTATTGACCATTCCGTCGATTCTTGCCGCTCATGACGCTCGCACTGCCGCCCGGGAGCCACGGCCCGGTACAAGCAATGTCATTTACCGTGAATTTCGGGACCCATACGGCTCACAACTTCTCCATCGAGTCTTCGTCGCTCGCATTGCTCCTGGTTCGACACCAGTTCCACCGGGCATCGAAAGCCTTCCCGGCTCTGGTGAAGTAATCGTTTCGCCGAAATTGGGCGAGGCCCTGGCAGCCAATCCAAAAGCAGCTGGGCTTGTCCCTGGCCGTCTGACCGGCACTGTCTCACCAGAGGGACTGGGCGGCTCCGATGACCTGTACGCCTACATCGGCACCACCCCAGCCGACCTGCCCGAAGCAGAGACGCTCGGTGGTTTCGGCACGGGGCGAACCTGGCAGCCGGTCGTCGAGCCCGCGACCCTGGACATCCTGCGGTTCGTCCTCGGGTGCATCGTGCTACTGCCCCTGGTCATCTTCCTCTCCGTCTGCGCACGCCTCTCCGGTGAGTCTCGCGCACGCCGGCTCGCAGCCCTCAGGCTTGCCGGGCTAAGTGTGAAAGACACGTTGCGAGTGAACGCCGGAGAAAGCGTGGCCGCTGCTCTTGCTGGAGCCGTGATCGGGCTCATTGGCTATATCGGGCTCAACGAAGTAATGGCCCGGGTCGGACTGCCTGGACTTCACTGGTACCCAGCGGATGGGCGTCCCGACGGGATGACCGTGGTCGTATGCATGGCGGGGTGTCCAGCGCTTGCTTGGATCGTGGGGCAGTTCAGTGCGCGACGAGCCGCGGTGTCACCGATCAGCGTGCGGAGGACCGGCGAACGAAAGCTACCGAGGAAGTACGCCTCTTTGCTGCTGGTTCCCGGGCTCGGAGTCATCAGCGGTTACTGCGCACTTAGTCTGATGGGACGAGACCCGTCAGGGGGATCGTCCAATTCTGTGCTGGTTCCTAGCGCCGTGCTGGTGACCGGTGCCGGACTCGTCTTCGGGCTGGCGCCGATCACGGCGTGGCTGGCGCAGCGGTTGGCGGGAATCACGAAGTCGCTGCCCGTGGCTTTGGCGATGCGACGTACGGAAGTTGATCCGGGATCATCCTTGCGGGTGGTCACCGGACTCGTACTGTTGGTCTTCGGGGCTTCGCTCACGCAGGGAGTGCTCATCGAGCTGGATCAGATCAGTCGGCGAACAGCCCCCTTTCAGGAGTACAACATCCGCCTGAACGAGGTCTCGCCTGCACAGCGGAAGGAAATGGCCAAGGTCCCTGGTGTACAGGCATCGGTCATCTCGTACAACTCCTGGGATCCACTGGACGGGAGCGATGTAGAACACGCTGCCCTGGTAGTCGGCACCTGCGCGCAGCTTGCCGTCTACACAGAGCGGGCCACGGGCTGTGCAGACGACCGGATCATGCAGTTGCGGGACGATCGCACCACGTACGAGTACGACCCGAAGGCCGGAGAGCAGTATCCTTTCGCGCTGAAGAACGGCCGGAACATCATGTTCGCCGTACCGGATGAGCGAATCGATGTGCATCCCTGGGACCTGTCCGTCTTCGAGTCGGGCACTCTGCTCGTACCGCCTTCACTCGTTCCCTCCGACTTGGCGGACACGGACGGCGTCCTCACCCTCTTGAGCGACGCCGACCCCGCCACCATCCGCTCCGTCCTGGACGGCATCGGAGCCATCGCCCCCACCGCATCCGTGGAACCCGTCGGCATCGTGATCGACTCGCTCGCGCAGTTGACCGTGATTCGGAGTCTGCTGGTCGTCGGGATGGTGCTCGGGCTGGTCATCGGGGTGGCCGCGTTCGTCGTGTCCGTGGCCGATCGGGCCATGGAGCGGCGGGGGCAGGTGACCGCGCTCGCGTTGTTGGGGGCGCGGGCCGGGACGTTGCGGGTGGTGCAGGTCGTGCAGGTGGTGTTGCCGTTGGTCGTGGGGCTGGGGGCGGCGATCGTGGCCGGGTGGCTTGCCGAGTCCAGTTATCTGATCACCGGGGGCGGGGCGGTGCACTGGGACTGGGAGGGGCTTCCCCTGCTCTTCGCCTGCGCGCTGGGCGTCGTGCTCGCGGCCGCGCTCGCCTCCGTGCCCATGGTGCGGCGGCACATCGATCCCGAGCACATCCGGCGGGATTGACCGGGCAGGGAGCGATGAGTTTCCGGTGGGGCGGCGGTCTTCACTGTGACAAGCGCCCGAGCCAGTACAGGAGATCACCGTGGTCGAGAACGTCGTCAAGGGTCCCGCCGGATACTTCCCCTCCATCGAGAAGAAGTACGGACGGCCGATCGGCGAGTGGCTGGAGATCGTCCGCTCCTCGCCGCTCGACAAGCACATGGAGCTGGTCTCCTGGCTGAAGGCCGAGCACGGCCTGGGCCACGGGCACGCCAACGCGCTCGTGGCCCATGTCCGCGCCTCCGCCAAGGGGTAGGGACTCAGGCAGCCAGCGCGTGCTTCGTGCGGCGTTCGATCCTCTTCGCCAGGGCCAGGGTCCCCGCCGCCGCGGCCGTGCCCGCCACCAGGGCCGTCCACCACAGCACCGCGGGGCCCAGGGTCGTGTACACGGTGACGCCCAGGGTCAGGGCCGCGAAGCGGGCCATGCCCCACGTCCAGCCGAAGGCACCCTGGTAGCGGCCGCGGGCGTGCGCCGGGGCCAGGTTCGCGACGACGCTCGCCGCGATGCCGGCCACCACCACCTCGCCGAGCGACCAGACCACGACCGACACCGTGTAGCCGGCCACCCCGTCCGCGAGGCCGGTGAGCGCCACGCCCACCGCGATCAGCGCGCTGCCCGCGCTCTGCACCGCCAGTTGCGGCAGCCTCGTCAGCCACGCCGTCACGAGCGGCTGGAGCGCCACCACCAGGACCGCGTTGACCGCCGCCATCGCCCCGTACACCGCCGGGGAGAGGCCGCTGTCGCGGATCGCGAGCGGCAGGGCGACCTCGGTGAGCGAGTAGACGAAGAGCTGGATGCCGAAGAGGGGGAGGGTCAGGAGGGCCAGGCGGTCCCGGAGGACCACTCCGTAGCCGATTCCGTCATCCGCCTTCCGGTCGTTCCTCGTGGGGCGCTCCGGCTCCTTCAGGCGGAACGTCACCACCAGCGCGTACAGGAGCATCGAGCCCGCGTCCACCGCGAACAGCAGCCAGTAGCCGTGGGCCGCGAGGTAGCCGCCCAGCACTCCCCCGGCCGCCGTCCCGATGTTCACGCCCCAGCCGAAGAGGGCGTACGCGCGCCGGCGCCGTTCGCTGTCGACCGCGTCCGCGAGGAGCGCGTACACGGCCGGTGAGACGGTGCTGCCCGCCGCGCTGATCAGCAGCGCGGCCGCCGCCATCGTCCAGACGCCGGGGGCGAGGAACAGGGCCCCCTGCGCCGCCGACGCGCCGATCAGGCCGATCAGCATGGTGGGGCGGCGGCCGATGCGGTCGGCGAGGACGCCGCCGACGGCGGGGCCGAGGAGATGGCCCGCCCCCAGGGCGCCGAGGACGTACGAGGTGTCGGAGCCGGTCACTCCCCGCGACGCGAGGAAGAAGACCAGGAACGGGGTGACGAGGTAACCGAGGCGGTTGACGATCGTTCCGGCGAAGAGCGTCCAGACGACGGGCGGGAGGTCGCGGAAGGCGGAGGGCATGAACGGCTTGGAGGGCATGGAGGGAGATTGCTTCTTCCGTCGGTGGGGGCTCCAATGATTAAGGTGGGAGCGAATCCATTCGGGTTCGGTCGCCACTTCGCCGCTTCCGGGGGCACGCACGCATGGAATCCGAACTCAGTTTCTCCGCCGCCGACCTCGCCCAGACCCGGTTCGCCGTCTCCCCCCTCTGGGAGGTCGTCACCAGCTTCCGGATCCTCGCCCAGCGGTCCGACTCCGCCCCCCACCAGCGCTGGGCCGCCCAGGTACGGCCCCGGATCGTCCGCGCCGGGCTCGACCGCGGACGGCTCGCCGCCCTCGTGCCCGCCCACGGATACCTCGCCGACTTCCTCAACCCCACCCCCGACGGGCCCTTCCCCACCCTCGGCGCCGAGCTCGACGCCGTCCGCCGCACCCCCGCCGGGCAGGTGCGCGAGGACCTGCGGAAGCTGGTCGCGGAGGGAGGCGACGGCGGGCGGCTCCAGTCCCTGCACGACGACCCCGAGGCCGTCCTGCCGAAGGTCGCCGACGAGATCGAGACCTACTGGGAACTCGCCCTCGCCCCCTACTGGGCCCGCATCCAGAAGGTCCTGGAGGCCGACGTCTTCCACCGGGCCCGGCAGGTCGCCGAGCACGGTTCCGCCCGCGTCCTGGGCGAACTCCACGAGACCGTACGGTGGGACGACGGCACCCTGCGCCTCGTACGGCGCCACTGCGCGCTCAGCCGCGACCAGACCGGGTCCGGGCTGCTGCTCGTGCCCTCCGTCTTCGTCTGGCCCCGGGTCCTCACCCGCTCCGTCCACCCCGACCCGCCCCAACTCGCCTACCCGGCCCGCGGGTTCGGGGCCGTATGGGAACCCCGTACCACCGCCTCCACGGACGCCGTCGCCGCCGTCCTCGGCCGTTCCCGGACCCTGCTCCTCACCTCGCTCGACACCCCGGCCTCCACCACCCAGCTCGCCACCCACTCCGGGCTCTCCGCCGCCGGCGTCTCCCAGCACCTCATCGCCCTGCGGAACGCCGGCCTCGTCACCGCCCACCGCAGCGGACGCTCCGTCCTCTACGCCCGCACCTCCGTCGCCGATCAGCTCCTCAACCCCTAGGGGAGCCGCCTCCCGGCCGTCTACTTCCGCGCGTCCAGGCCCGGTACGCCCAGGTCGGAGAGGCCGTCGAGGATCAGGTCGACGCCGACGGCGGCGAGCAGGAGGCCCAGGAGGCGGCCGAGGAGCTCGATCGTGGCGTGGTGGGTGTGGAGCAGGACCCGGGTCAGGAGCAGGACGCAGACCAGGTCGAGGACGATGACCGCCACGTACGCCCCGACGACCGTCGAGCGCCAGCTGAAGCCGGAGCGGGCCGCCGCCTCGATGAGGACCGCCGTCAGGGCCAGCGGACTCACCACGTACGGCATCAGCAGTTCGCGCACCCCGCTGACCAGGTCCGGGGCGTCCTGGTGGGCGCGGTCGGAGCCGAGGTGCATGCCGAGGACGAGGCCGACGGCGTAGAGGAAGAAGATGGCGCCGCCCGCGAGCTGGAGGGCGGGGGTGCTGATGTGGAAGAGGTCGAGCAGCCAGGGGGCCGTGATGCCGGCGAGGAGGCCCACCAGGACGGCCGCGCCCGAGGAGATGAGGGCGATGGTCCGCAGTTGCTTGGCGGGGTGGACCTGGGCGAGGCCGGCGAAGGAGAGGAGCACCTTCGGCGGGCCGACGACGGAGAAGAAGGTGATGAAGGCGGCGGAGAAGGTGAATGCGTTCACGTCTGCATCATGGGGCGGCCGAGTGATTTATCCCGTTTTTCGGGTTCGCGTCCGCGCGGTGTCGGGCACGGCGGCCCGGCTCCGGCTGTGCTGCGGAGGACGGGCGCGTGCGCGCCGGGCAGGAAGGAGAGCGCCATGAAGTACCTGGTGACGGTCCAGGGATCGCAGGCCGACTACGAGGCGATGGCGGGGCGCGGCTCCGCCGGCAGTCCCGCCTGGGACCGGGCGGGGATGCAGGCAATGTTCGACCACATGAACGCGGTCAACGAAGAACTCGCCGCGAACGGCGAGCTGCTCGACGCACAGGGCCTCGCCGCCCCGTCCACGGCCCGCTTCGTGACGGTGGACGACGACGGGAGCGCGGTCGTCACGGACGACCCGTACGCGGCGGCCGAGGGGGTCGTCGCCGGCTACTGGCTCCTGGAGTGCGCCTCCCTGGAGCGCGTGACCGAGATCGCCGCCCGGGTGGCCCGCTGCCCGGCCCCGGCCGGCTCCCCGGTGTACCCGGTGGTCGTGCGGCCGGTGGACGAGGCGGGTCCGGAGGTGGGGTGAAACCGGATCGGGTCACCTGGATGGAGCTGGGGCGGGTCATCTGGCCGAGCCCGGACGGGGTCACCACCCTCGGTGAAGCCACCGGCCCGGTGGTCGTCGGGCCGAGCTGGAGCAGTGCGGCGGACGACGGCGCCGACGCCGACGTCTCGCTGTCGCTCCTCGACGACCGCAACAAGATCCACGGCGCGACGCCGACTTCCACTTCTACGACCGCCCCGCCCACCAGGACGGCAGCGTGCGGCTCCTGGGCAAGGTCCCGACGGAGAGAGGAAGCGCCGGTCGACCTGCATATGGAGACCCTGCTCGACGGGCGGAACGGGCCGAGCCCTCCAGGACCGGCCGACCGGCCCACCGGCCGGTCAGGAGCCCGCTCCCGCTCCCGGCCGTCGGTCGCCGCCCGTCGGCGTCCTCCTCCAGGTGTCCGTCCAGGTGTCATCCTTGGACTACGACGGAGCCCCGGGCCGGGGAGTAAATTACCCCCTGGGGTATCTGTGGAGGAGACGTTGTGGAACTCGATCTCGCGGGCGCGGAGCTCAAGGCCGTACTGAACCGGCTGCGCCGGGCGCAGGGCCAGATCTCCGGGGTGATCCGGATGATCGAGGAGGGCCGGGACTGCGAGGAGGTCGTGACCCAGCTCGCCGCCGCCTCCCGCGCCCTCGACCGGGCCGGCTTCGCGATCATCGCGACCGGGCTCCAGCAGTGCCTGACCGACATCGAGGACGGCCGCAAGGACGGCGAGGACCGCGACGCCATGCGGGCCCGCCTGGAGAAGCTGTTCCTGTCCCTGGCGTGACCGCCCGCGGGGTGCCGCGGCGCCTCAGGCGTCCGCGAGGCCCTTCAGGCGCTTCGCGATCCGGGTGAGGCGTTCGCCCTGGTAGCGGGCGGCGGCGAGGACGTCCTCGCCGGGTTCGCCGTGGGCGCCCGGGTGGGCGGTCCCGTAGGGGTTGCCGCCCGCCGCGTACACCGACGGGTCGGTGAAGCCGGGCGAGACGATGACCGAGCCCCAGTGGTGGAAGGTGTTGTAGAGGGCGAGCAGCGTCGACTCGTTGCCGCCGTGGACGTTGTGGGCGCTGGTGAAGGCGGTCGCGGGCTTGTCCGCCATGACGCCGCGCTGCCACAGGCCGCCCGACGTGTCGATGTACTGCTTGAGCTGCGCGGCCACGTTCCCGAAGCGGGTCGGGGAGCCGAAGGCGTACGCGTCCGCCCACTCCAGGTCGTCGAGGGTGGCGACCTCCACGTCGCCGGTGGCGTCCACGTGGGCGCGCCAGGCCGGGTTCGCGTCGATCGCGGCGTCCGGGGCGAGCTCGGGCACCCGGCGCAGGCGCACCTCGGCGCCCGCCTTCTCCGCACCCTCGGCGACGGCCCGGGCGAGGTGGTGGACGCTACCCGTGGCCGAGTAGTGGATGACGGCGACCTTGACGGACATGACGAACTCTCCTCGATGTCTTCGCGACGATGTCTTCACGATCGGGACCGGATCGATCCGTAGAAGTGGATTGCTATCCGCTTTCCTGATCGAAGCTAAGCGGATCTCTATCCGTTTTGCAAGGGGGGCGGGTATGCTCGATCCGAGGGGCAGGGACGCAGGACAGAAGGGCAGGAGTCCGCAGAGATGAGCACCGAGAACCCGCGGGACGGCGATCGGGCGGCGGCGCCCGCGCTCGGCCTGCTCCCGACGCTCGACGCCCCCGCCCCCGAGCGCGCCGACGCGGCCCGCAACCGGCGCAGGATCCTCGACGCGGCCGCCCGGATCGTCGCCGAGCAGGGCCCCGACGCCGTCACCATGAACCAGGTCGCCCACGCCAGCGGCATCGGCGTCGGCACCGTCTACCGCCGCTTCGGCGACGTCTCCCAGCTCCTGTGGGCGCTCCTCGACGACCGCGAGCGCCAGTTCCAGGAGGCGTACATGAGCGGCCCGCCGCCGCTCGGCCCCGGCGCCCCGACCGCCGAACGGCTCGACGCCTTCCTCGACGCGCTCGTCGACCGGGTCGCCGAGCAGCGCGAGATCCTGCTCGCCGCGCACTCCGCCGCGCCCCGCGCCCGGTACCACAGCGGCGCGTACCGGGTGATGCACACGCACGTCGCCCTGCTCGTCGGACAGCTCAGGCCGGGATCCGACGGCGCGCTCCTCGCCCACCTGGTGCTCGCGCCCTTCTCCCCCGACGTCATGCACCACCTGGCCGTCGAACAGGAACTCTCGGGCGAGCGCCTCAAGGCGGGCGTACGGGAGCTCCTCACCCTGCGGGAAGGCTCCTGAGGGCCCGGGGCCCGTCCCCTACGGGGTCGGGGCCGGTGCGTGCGCACCGGGCACGACCGCCGTGTCCACACCCCGGAACCCGTCTGGACCTCCGGGCTCCCCGGACCGCACGATCACGCCATGACGACCGAGAACGACTTCACCGCCAAGACCTTCCTGATCCTGCACGGGTTCCAGAACCACCGGCCGGTCGGCCACTGGCAGCACTGGCTCGCCGGGCGGCTGCGGGAGCGCGGGCACGAGGTCCGCTATCCGCAGCTCCCCTCGCCGGACGCGCCCGTGCTCGCGGAGTGGCTCGACGCCCTGGAGGAGCACGGGAAGCGGCCCGCCCGGGGCGAGTTCGTGGTCCTCGCGCACAGCCTGTCCGTCCTGCTGTGGCTGCGGGCCGGGGCCCGCAGGCCGGACGCCGACCGGGTGCTGCTCGTCGCCCCGCCCTCGCCGCCGGTGACCGCCTCGATCCCCGAGATCGCCGCCTTCGCCGACGGCCTCGACCTCGCGGAGACGGGCCTCGCGGCGCGCCTGGTGTACGGGGACGGCGACCCGTACTGCCCCGAGGGCGCCGACCTGCACTACGGCCGTCCGCTCGGCCTCGACCCCGACCGCGTACCGGGCGGCGAGCACCTCAACCCCGCCAGCGGGTACGGGGACTGGCCCTCGGTCCTGGAGTGGTGCGAGGACCCGTCGGTGCGGGTGCGGGGCCGGTAGGGGTCGGAGGTCCCGTAGGGGCCCGAGGTCCCGTAGGGGCCCGAGGTCCCGTAGGGGCCCGAGGTCCCGTAGGGGCCCGAGGTCCCGTAGGGGCCCGAGGTCCCGTAGGGACCGGCGAAGCCCCTCAAGGCCCCGAGGTCCCGTAGGGGCCGCCGGAAACCCCGGGCGGGGCCACCGCGGTCCCCGTAGGGTCGGCCGGATGCACCCGGAGACCGCACCGTACGACCAGGGCCTGCTCGACGTGGGCGACGGCAACCGCGTCCACTGGGAGGTCTCCGGGAACCCGGAGGGCAAGCCCGCGCTCGTCGTCCACGGCGGGCCGGGCTCCGGCTCCTCCCCGCACTCCCGGCGCCTCTTCGACCCGGAGGCGTACCGGGTCGTCCTCTTCGACCAGCGCGGCTGCGGCCGCTCCGTCCCGCACGCGAGCGACCCGGCCGCCGACCTCTCCGTCAACACCACCGCGCACCTGGTCGCGGACATGGAGCGGCTGCGCGAACACCTCGGGGTCGAGAAGTGGCTGCTCTACGGGGGTTCCTGGGGCTCCACCCTGATCCTGGCGTACGCGGAGGCCCACCCCGAGCGCGTCACCGAGATCGTGATCGCCGCCGTCACCACCACCCGCCGCTCCGAGACCGCCTGGCTGTACGAGGGCGTCGGGCGCTTCTTCCCCGAGGCCCACGAGCGCTTCCGGGCCGGGGCCGGGGCCGCCGACGGGGCCGGGGCGGACGAGCTCGTCGGGGCGTACGCCGCCCTGATGAACGCCCCCGACCGGGCCGTACGGGAGAGGGCCGCGGCCGACTGGTGCGCCTGGGAGGACGCCGTCCTCTCGACGGAGGGCATGGGCACCCCGTACACCGACCGCGTCGACGACGCCCGGCTCGGCTTTGTCCGGATCTGCTCGCACTACTTCGCGCACGGCGCCTGGCTGGAGGAGGGCGCCCTGATCCGCGACGCGCACCGGCTCGCCGGAATCCCGGGCGTCCTGGTCCACGGCCGGCTCGACCTGGGCGGGCCGCTCACCACCGCCCGGGAACTCGTCCGCGCCTGGCCGGACGCCGAGCTGCACGTGGTCGAGCGCGCCGGACACCTGGGCGGCGAGGAGACCGGCCGGCTGCTCCTCGCGGCCCTCGACCGCTTCGCGAGGACGTGACCGGAACCCGTCGGGAACGTATCCGGCAAAAGCCCTGAACGATCGCAACTCGTAAGGGAATTGAGAATTCCAGATTTCAATCCTGTTCGACCCGGCAGGAATTGTGGCGAATCTGTTCACAGAACGCCTCCGAGATCGCTAACTTCCCCTCAACCTCGTCCGTACCGGGAAGGACTTCTGTGAACGCATCCCAGCGCCGGGCCGCGGCCATCCTCGCCGCCGCCGCTCTCGCCGCCCCGCTGGTCCTCTCATCCCCCGCCACCGCGGGACAGGACCCCACGGCCGCACCCGCCCGCGATGCCGCCAAGCTGGCGAAGAAGCTGGTCCGCGACACCACCGCCAAGGACGCCTACAAGCACCTGCAGAAGTTCCAGGCGATAGCCGACTCGGCCGGCGGCCACCGCGCGGCCGGTTCGCTCGGGCACGACGCCTCGGCCGCGTACGTGTACACGCAGCTCAAGAAGGCCGGCTACAACGTCTGGTACCAGAAGTTCGACTTCGAGTACACGGAGACGCTCGCCGAGAAGGCCTCCGTCGTCACCCCCGCGCCCCGCGCGTTCGACATCAAGGCCATGACCTACACCAAGTCCACCCCGGTCGGCGGCGTCAAGGCCGAGCTCGTGGCCGTGCCGGTCGACGCCGACGCCACCACCGGCTGCGAGCCGGGCGACTTCGCCGCCGGCGCCTTCACCGGCAAGATCGCGCTCATCAAGCGCGGCGGCTGCGCCTTCGCGGTGAAGCAGCAGAACGCCGCCGACGCCGGTGCCGTCGCCGCCGTCATCTACAACAACGCCGAGGGCGTCCTCTCCGGCACCCTCGGGGACGCCGCCTCCGGGAAGATCCCCACCGGCGGCATCACCCTGGCCGAGGGCACGGCGCTCGCCGCCGACCTCGCCAAGGGCCCGGTCACCCTCTCCGTGGAGATCCGCCAGCTCCAGCAGATACGTTCCACCAACAACGTCATCGCGGAGACCAAGGCCGGCAACGCCGCCAACACCGTGGTGCTCGGCTCCCACCTCGACTCCGTCACCGCGGGCCCCGGCATCAACGACAACGGCTCCGGCTCCGCCGGCCTCCTCCAGGCCGCCCTGAAGCTGGCCGAGTCGAAGGACAAGGTCCGCAACAAGGTCCGCTTCGCCTGGTGGTCGGCGGAGGAGAACGGCCTCCTCGGCTCCGAGCACTACGTGCAGAACCTCACGGCGCTCGACAAGAAGGAGATCAAGCTCTACCTCAACTTCGACATGATCGCCTCGCCGAACTACGGCCTGTTCGTGTACGACGGCGACGACTCGGACGGCGTCGGCGCCGGCGCGGGCCCCGCGGGCTCGGCCCAGCTGGAGCGCGACATCAACGAGTTCCTCGACAAGAACGGGCACCCGCACGAGGGCACCGACTTCACCGGCCGCTCCGACTACGGCCCGTTCATCGAGGTCGGCATCCCCTCCGGCGGCACCTTCACCGGCGCCGAGGGCATCAAGACCGCGGGCCAGGCGGCCAAGTTCGGCGGCCAGGCGGGCGTCGCGTACGACGTGAACTACCACGCCAAGGGCGACAACCTCAGCAACATCAACCTGAAGGCGTTCGACGTCAACATCGACGTCATCGCCAACGCCGTGGGCACCTACGCCCACGACATCTCCTCGCTCCGCAAGCCGGTCGTCTCCGTCCCGACCACCGGTGACGCGGGCAGCGGCGGCGGCCTGCACGACGACCACCACGAGGTCACCGAGTAAGTCGGGCAAGCACCGAAGGGTCGGCCCGTAGGGGCTCCCCTCCGGCGGACCGCCGCCGGAGGGGAGCCCCTGTCCCGTTCCCGGCCGCTCGCCCCGTTCCCGGCCGCTCGTCCGGGTGACGGGCGGCGTCCCGGAGCGAGGCCCTCCGGGCCCCTCTTCCCGGGGCGGTGGCGGCCCGCTCGCGCGCGTGACGGCACCCGGATCCCGGTTCGTCCCGTTTCGCACCGGCATCCCAGCGGGCGGGCGTGGCTGCGCCGAGAGCCGCTCGCCCGGTAGGCTTTCCGTGTGATCTTCAAGCGCATCGGAAACGGAAAGCCGTATCCCGACCACGGCCGGGAAAGCACCCGGCAGTGGGCGGACGTCGCCCCGCGCCCGGTCCGCCTCGACCAGCTGGTCACCACCAAGGGCCAGCTGGACCTGGAGACCCTGCTCGCGGAGGACTCCACCTTCTACGGCGACCTCTTCGCGCACGTCGTGAAGTGGCAGGGCGACCTCTACCTCGAGGACGGACTGCACCGGGCCGTCCGCGCGGCGCTCCAGCAGCGCCAGGTGCTGCACGCCCGCGTCCTCGAACTGGACTGACGGTGGCCCGCAAGGGTGGCCGCTGACCCTTTCGGGGTCAGTTCCACCCCATCCGGACGCGATCACATGATCATCAAGTAGGCATCACCCACCAGCGGCATTACGCTGCGCTCATGAGCATGCTCACTCCCCCCGGCATGGGCGGAAAGTACCGCATCACGGGGGATGTCTACCCGCGCATGCGCCGCCCCCACCGTCGGCGCAGGATCGTCCTCGCAGCCACTGCCGCCGTGGTCGTGCTCGGCGCGGCCGGCTGGGGCACGCTCCAGCTCGTCGACGTGTTCTCCGGCGACGCGGGCACGAAGGCGGCGGCCGGGAAGACGGCCGACTGCAAGCCCGCTCCCACGCCGACCGCCGCACCGGCCGCGGCCCTGCCCAAGCCCGCGCAGATCACGGTCAACGTCTACAACGCGACCCCGCGCAGCGGACTCGCCAAGACGACGGCCGACGAGCTCAAGAAGCGCGGCTTCAAGGTCGGCAAGGTCGGGAACGCGCCCGTCGCCTACGACAAGAAGGTCCCCGGCGCCGGACTGCTCCTCGGCGCGCCCGCCGCCGCCAAGGGCGCCTTCCCGGTCCTCGGCACCCAGCTCGCGGGCGCCACGACCAGGACGGACACCCGGGCCACGGCGGACGTGGACCTGATCATCGGGACCGCCTTCAAGAACCTGTCCCCGAAAACGACGGCGGACGCGGCCCTGGTCGCCCTGACCAAGCCCGCGCCCGCTCCGACCGGGAAGTGCTGAGGACCGTGACCGGCCCGGGGGTCCGACCGGCCCCCGGAGGCCCGTACGGCCCCCGTACGACTCTCACGGCCCGTACGGCCTCTACGACCCGTACAAGCCCCTGAGGCCCCTACGGCCCGGAGGCCTATTCGGCCGAGCCGTACATGCGGTCGCCCGCGTCGCCGAGGCCCGGGACGATGTAGCCGTTCTCGTTGAGGCGCTCGTCGACCGAGGCCGTCACGACGGTGACGGGGGTGCCGGCGAGCTCGCGCTCCATGATCTCGACGCCCTCCGGGGCGGCGAGGAGCACGACCGCGGTCACGTCGTCCGCGCCGCGCTTGATCAGCTCCTGGATCGCCGCGACCAGCGTGCCGCCGGTCGCCAGCATCGGGTCCAGGACGTACACCTGGCGGCCCGAGAGGTCCTCCGGCATCCGCGTGGCGTAGGTCGACGCCTCCAGCGTCTCCTCGTTGCGGATCATGCCCAGGAAGCCGACCTCGGCGGTCGGGAGCAGCCGGACCATGCCGTCGAGCATGCCGAGGCCGGCGCGCAGGATCGGCACCACCAGCGGGCGCGGGTGCGACAGCTTCACACCGGTCGTGGTCGTGACCGGGGTCTCGATGTCGACCTGCTCGGTCCGCACGTCCCGGGTGGCCTCGTAGGCGAGCAGGGTGACCAGCTCGTCGGCGAGACGCCGGAAGGTCGCGGAGTCCGTGCGCTTGTCGCGCAGGGTGGTGAGCTTGTGGGCGACCAGGGGGTGGTCGACGACGTGGAGACGCATGACTCAACAGTAGCCCGCCCCGCACTGGCGTCGATCCGCGCCACTGGGGGAAGGTGGGGGCACACGGACCCGGTGATGGGGTGGTGTGGGAGATGTCCGACCTGGAAGGACCGGTCGAGAGGGCCGCCGAGAGGGTGGCCCGGGGACCGGCGGCGGAGACCGACACGGAGCGCCGCAGGCGCCGTGCGCAGTTCCTGCGCGAGCTGCACGAGGCGAAGGCGCTGCGCGAACGCGTGCAGCCCCGGCGCGCCCGGGCGGCCCGGATGCGGCAGGCGATGCGGATGCGGACCTTCCGCTGGTGAGGCGGCGGGACGAGCGGTGCCGGCGGTACGGGTGTTATGGGGGTTACGGGCGGGTTCCGGCGTGACCGGCCGGTCGGGCGTCCCGGAACGCGTGCGTACCGCCGGGCGCGGTGTGACCGGTGGAAACGGGCCCGGACCAGCGACGACCGGCCGGGGCTGGCCGTGCGCCCCCCGAGTGCGCCGGGGTCGCGCGCCCGCCCGATAGCGGGGACGTTCAGACTGATGCACGACGCAAGAGCCGAAGACCTCTCCTGCGAGCGCCGTTTCTGTCACGATGCCGAGGGGGCGGGGCTCAAGACCGCGCCACCGGAACGTCACACCTCTGATCAGTGGGAGAGAGTCAGGTGTACTTCGCCGCACTGCTCGCGCGCACCGAAGACGGGTGGGAAGCGGGCGACACGGAGCTCGACGACGTGGAGACCCTGTCGGATCTGGTCGAGCTGGCCCGCGACGCCTCGGACGACGACACGGTGATCGTCTTCATCGAGCAGGAGGACGCGTGGTTCGGGATCGTCCGGATCGAAGGGGAGGAGGATCCCCGCATCTACGTCTCGGACGGGGCGGCCGCGTCCCGTTCCTCGTACGGGGAGATGCTCACCCGGGAGATCCTCGGTGACGATCTGGACGACCTGGCCGACGAGCTGGAGTCGCTGGACCTGGACGGCACGGAGGACGGGGAACCGCTCGACGCCGACGGGGACGAGGACGACGAGGCGGGCTCCGTGGCCGCCGAGGCCGTCCCGGCCGCCCCGGTGGGTGACCGGCTGATCCTGGCGGACCTCGGTCTGCCGCCGGCCGATCTGCTCGCCCTGGAGACCGACGCGCTCACCGAGATCGCGGACGCGCTGGGCGCGGGCGAGGTCCTGGAGGCCGTCCGCTAGTGGTTCCCGCGGTACCTGTTCCCGACGCCGGAGCCGGCTCCACGGCCGGTCCCGCACCGGATCCCCTGCGGGATCCCTGGCGGGACGCCATGCTGCTCGCGCTCGACGAGGCGGAGGCCGCCGGGCCGGCCGGCGACGTGCCGGTCGGCGCGGTCGTGCTCGGCCCGGACGGGAAGGTCCTCGCGCGGGCGCACAACGAGCGGGAGGCGGTCGGCGACCCCACCGCGCACGCCGAGGTGCTCGCCCTGCGCCGGGCGGCCGCGGTGA
Source organism: Streptomyces sp. NPDC086147 (assembly GCF_040702165.1). NCBI lineage: Bacteria > Bacillati > Actinomycetota > Actinomycetes > Kitasatosporales > Streptomycetaceae > Streptomyces > Streptomyces sp. NPDC086147. The sequence continues at coordinate 87,409 of NZ_JBFBJO010000003.1, forward strand.
CCGGGGAGTGGCGCCTGACGGGCTGCACGCTGGTCGTGACCCTGGAGCCGTGCGTGATGTGCGCGGGCGCCCTGGTCCAGTCCCGGGTGGAGCGCGTGGTGTTCGGCGCCCCGGACGAGAAGGCGGGCGCGGCGGGATCGCTCTGGGACCTCGTGCGGGACCGGCGGCTCAACCACCGCCCCGAGGTAATCCACGGCGTGCTCGGCGAGGAGTGCGCCCGGCGGCTCACGGCCTTCTTCCGCACCCGCTGACACGCCTGTTGACGCACCCGCCGACACCCCTGCCGACGCCCCCTCCGCCCCCGCTCCGACCTGCGCCGGGATACGGATTTCATCGCAGCGCCAGTTTCGGCTAAGCTCTCCCTCGGTAGCGTGTCCGAGCGGCCGAAGGAGCTCGCCTCGAAAGCGAGTGTGGGGAAACTCACCGAGGGTTCAAATCCCTCCGCTACCGCTTCGATCGAAGGGCCCGGCGCATCAGCGCCGGGCCCTTCGGCGTGTGCGGGCCCCGTGGGGGCTCCCCGTACGGAAAAAAGGGCCCCGGCCCGCGTGCGTGCGCGGGCCGGGGCCTTCCCGCAGGGTGACGCAGGTCGGGGGGAGCGGCATCGGGGGGACAAGCCGCTCTCCCCCCCGGTGAGAACCGGGCCGTCCGGTCCGTGCCGCCGCCGGGGGAAGCCTCGCGGCGCGGACCCCGCAGTGCGGGCCGGTTCCGGGCCCTCGGATTCCTGCCCGATCCTCCGGGCCCGGCATCCATACTGCGCGCCCGGCACCCTTCCGGCGGGCGGCAAAAGTCCTCGTTCTCCGGGCCCTTGGTCCGTAAAGGCTCGGTTAGAGTGGCGCGGTCGTACGGCGGGGGAACAGGGGAGGGCTGGAAATGGCGCAGGCGAAGAAGGTCGCGCTGTACGCGGTCGTGGTCTTTGTGCTGTACACGATCGTCACGTCCCCGGCGAGGGCGGCGGATCTGGTCCAGGTAGGGTTCGAGGGCATTTCCGGCGCCGCCCAGGGTGTCGGCGAGTTCATGACCGAACTCATCAATTAGGAGCCCTCCGTGATCCGCCATCTGGTCCTGTTCAAGCTCAATGACGGCGTCTCCCGTGACGAGCCGCGCGTCGTCGCGGGTGTCGAGGCCTTCCGGGCGCTCGGCGGCCAGATTCCGGAGCTGCGGTTCTGGGAGTGCGACTGGAACATCACGGACCGGCCGATCGCGTACGACTTCGCCATCAATTCGGCCGTCGATGACGCCGACGCCCTCCAGCGCTATCTGGAGCACCCCGCCCACCAGGCGGGTGTCGCCCAGTGGCGGGAGTTCGCCACCTGGGTGATCGCCGACTACGCCTTCTGACCCCCGGTCACGGCCGAGGCCCCCCGCCCTCACGGCGGGGGGCCTCGGCGTTTTCCGGCCCCTTCACCCGCCCCCGCCCGTACCGCGCCGGTTCCGCGCCGACCCCCATCCGGCCCTCTCTTCCCTCCCTCCGCGCCCTCAACACGTGGTTATGGGGTGCTTGCGCACAGTGGACATGTCTTGTGATGCTATGACCGCTTTTGACGGATGAGTTGACCGTAGTTGACACCAGTCGACCAGCAGGACCAGCCAAAAGAGGTGGCGTGAACGTGCCGGCCAGTACAGCACCTCAAGTACCGCCCCAGCACGAGGCAGGCGGCCCGGAGGCCCCGCGCACGCGCCCCCAGAGCACCCGCGGCGCCGACACCCGCGCCCTCACCCAGGTCCTCTTCGGGCAGCTCAAGGGCCTCGACCCGGGCACCCCCGAGCACGACCGGGTGCGCGGGGCCCTCATCGAGGCCAACCTGCCGCTCGTCCGCTACGCGGCCGCACGCTTCCGCTCCCGCAACGAGCCCATGGAGGACGTCGTCCAGGTCGGCACCATCGGCCTGATCAACGCCATCGACCGCTTCGACCCGGACCGGGGCGTGCAGTTCCCGACGTTCGCGATGCCGACCGTCGTCGGCGAGATCAAACGCTACTTCCGGGACAACGTGCGGACCGTGCACGTGCCCCGCCGGCTGCACGAGCTGTGGGTCCAGGTCAACGGCGCCACCGAGGACCTGACGACCGCCCACGGGCGCTCCCCCACCACCGCCGAGATCGCCGAGCGGCTGCGGATCGGGGAGGACGAGGTGCTCGCCTGCATCGAGGCCGGACGCTCGTACCACGCCACCTCCCTGGAGGCGGCGCAGGAGGGCGACGGGCTGCCGGGACTGCTCGACCGGCTCGGTTACGAGGACCCCGCGCTCGCCGGGGTGGAACACCGGGACCTGGTCCGGCACCTTCTCGTACAACTGCCCGAACGGGAACAGCGGATCCTGATGCTGCGCTACTACAGCAACTTGACCCAGTCTCAGATCAGCCAGGAACTCGGCGTCTCCCAGATGCACGTGTCAAGGCTCCTCGCACGCAGCTTCGCGCGATTGAGATCCGCAAACAGGATCGAAGCGTAACCGGAACGGGTAGACCGGTTCGGAGCAGTTCCGCACGCACCGGATGCCGAACACCCCTTGTTTCCTGCGGATTTGCGCGGGCATTGTGTCGACAAGTCACTACAGCGTGTTGCCGACATGTGACATTCTGCTGGAACCGCGTTTGCCGCAGCCCCGCCGCCGGTATTCAGGTGGTGGCTGCGTTCCTCAGATGGTCGCGGCACCGCGACCGTCCGCGACCTCAAGGGGGTGGCATGTCCACAGAACTGGACAGCTCCAAGGTGCTCACGCTCACGCCCGTTCCCGTCGTTCCCGTGCCCACGCAGACGACGGCGCCGACGGCGCCCGAGAGCACGGAGCCCGCGCCGCCGCCGATGCCCGTCACGACCGGCGCCCTCGACACCCGCACCCTCTCCCGCTCCCTCTTCCTGCGGCTGCGCGCCCTGGACACGGAGGGCGCCGCGGCCGACAGCCCGGAGCGGACCTACGTCCGCGACACCCTCATCGAGCTCAACCTCCCCCTCGTCCGGTACGCGGCCGCCCGCTTCCGCTCCCGCAACGAGCCCATGGAGGACATCGTCCAGGTCGGCACCATCGGCCTGATCAAGGCGATCGACCGCTTCGACTGCGAACGGGGCGTGGAGTTCCCGACGTTCGCGATGCCGACCGTCGTCGGCGAGATCAAGCGCTTCTTCCGCGACACCTCGTGGTCGGTGCGGGTCCCGCGCCGCCTCCAGGAGCTGCGCCTCGCCCTCACCAAGGCCGGCGACGAGCTCGCCCAGAAGCTCGACCGCTCCCCCACCGTCCCCGAACTCGCCGCCGTGCTCGGGGTGTCGGAGGAGGACGTGGTCGACGGCCTCGCCGTCGGCAACGCGTACACCGCCTCCTCGCTCGACTCCCCCTCGCCCGAGGACGACGGCGGCGAGGGCTCCCTCGCGGACCGCCTCGGCTACGAGGACACCGCCCTCGAAGGCGTCGAGTACCGCGAGTCGCTCAAGCCGCTGCTGGCCAAGCTCCCGCCCCGCGAGCGGCAGATCATCATGCTGCGCTTCTTCGCCAACATGACCCAGTCGCAGATCGGCGAGGAGGTCGGCATCTCCCAGATGCACGTCTCGCGTCTACTCACCCGCACCCTGGCCCAGCTCCGGGAAGGCCTCATCTCCGACTGACCGCCGCCTGACGGCCCTTCGGACGGCGGTACGCCGCCGACCGAAGGGGCCGGTCGCCGTCCGGCCGCGACCGCTATCCGGCCGCGGCCACCGGGAACCGCACCCCGGTCAGGCGTTCCGAGAGCTCCCGCAGCCGGCGGCCCGTCTCCGGATCGGCCGCCGCGTCGGAGAGCCGTACGCGGGTCGGGTCGCCGCGCAGTTCGGCCGGCCCGCCGGGGCCGATGAACTCGCCGCCCTCCACCGCCGGATCGGTCGCCGCGTACAGCTGGGACAGCGCGCCGCGCTCCGGGCGCTGGGCGAACAGCGGATTGCCGATGTACCCGAAGACCACCTTGGCCGGGCCGGACGCCTTGGTCTGGAGGCCCGTGGCGGTGTAGCCGGGGTGGGCGAGGACGCTCCGGACCGGGCTGCCCGCCTCCGTCAGGCGCCGGTGCAGCTCCCGCCCGAAGACGGCGTTCGCGAACTTCGACCGGTTGGAGAAGGTCATGGGCGCGTAGCCGCGCTCGCCGTTCGGGTCGTCGAAGCGCGTCCCGCCCTGACGGTGGTTGATCGAGCTGACGGTGACCACCCGGGGGTCCCGCCCGGCGGCCAGCAGGTCGAGGAGCAGCCCCGTGAGGGCGAAGTGCCCGAGGTGGTTGACGGCGAACTGGAGCTCGTGGCCCTGAGGGCTGAGCGTACGGGGCGGGGCCATCACGCCCGCGTTGTTGACGAGCACGTCCAGGCGGGAGTGCTCCTCCCGCATCCGCCCGGCGAAGGCCCGCACCGAGTCGAGGTCGGCGAGGTTGAGCGGGCGCACGTCGAGCAGGTCCGGCGCGATCCCCTCCGCCGCCAGGCCCTCGGCGGCCCGGCGGCCCCTCTCCCCGTCCCGTACGGCGAGGACCACGCGCCCGCCCCGGCGGGCCAGCTCCCGGGCGGTGGCGAGGCCGAGGCCGCTGTTGGCCCCCGTGACGACGGAGGTCCGGCCGGTCTGGTCCGGGATCCGGTCTGCGGTCCGGCGCTGCTTCTTGGTCATGCGGCATACGTTGCCGCCCTTGTCACCGAGTGTCAAGCATGCGCCTAGATGACAGAGGAGGCACCGCGTTACCATTCCGGGGTGAGCACCCGCCCCGGCAGTACCGAGACCGGCCCCGTCGCCGCTCCCCTCTCCCTCGCCCAGCGCAAGCGCCGGCTCGTCGCGACCGAGCTCACCGAGGCGGCCCTCCAGCTCTTCGCCCTCAAGGGCTTCGACGCGGTCACGGTGGACGAGATCGCCTCCGCCTCCGGGGTCTCCAAGCGGACCTTCTTCCGGTACTTCGCGTCCAAGGAGGACGTGGTCGTCCAGTTCCTGGCCGGGATGGGGGCCGACATGCGCGAGGCGCTCGCCGCCCGGCACGCGGCCGAGCGCCCCTCCGAGGCGCTGCTGCGTGCCGTCTCCGTGCCCCTGACCACCTGCGGCGACCACGCCGAGCGCGCGCTGCCGGTGGTCCGGCTGATCCTGCGGACGCCCGCGCTGCTCGCCCGCTTCCTGGAGCACCAGGCGCGGTGGCGCGAGGAACTGACCGAGGAACTGGCCGCGCGCCTGGGGCGCGACCCCGGGGCCGACCTCTATCCCCGGCTCGCCGCGGGCATGGCGCTGGCCGCCTTCGACGCCGTACTGCGCCGGTGGAGCGAGGGCGAGGGCGCGGAGGATCCGGGTGCGCTGATCGAGCGGGCCTTCGAGGTGCTGGCGCCGTCGCTGGACTCCGTGACGGAGCGGACGGCTCCGTAAAAACGCCGCGTAGGCCGGTCGGTGGGCCGCGCGGCCCGGTCGGCGAAAAGAAGAGCGGGCCGGTCCGCGTGGTGCGGAGCCGGCCCACCCTGGGTGTGCGGGACGTACGGAACGGTCAGCCGAGCGCGAGCCAGGCGACGGCCGCCAGGATCACGACGGCCGCGACCACGCCCACGATCAGGCCGACCCGGGGGCCCGAGGAGGAGGCGGCGGCGACGGCCTGTGGCTGCTGCTGCGGGGCGCCCTCGTCGACGAAGGCGCGGAACATCTGGGTGCTGCCGGCGGGGTCGTAGGAGCCCTCGGGGCCCTGGCCCTGGCCGTACGGTGCTTGGGGGTTGTGTGCCATGGGCCAGGACCCTAGCGAAGTCGGCCGGGCCGCCCAACCCCGGCCGCCCCGGGGCCCGCGCGAGGGGCCGCGTACGGCTCCCCGGGCCCCCCTTTGCCGATTCTTTAGCGCCGTTTGACCGATTTAGTTTGCCTGGAGCAACCATCCATCTCTATGGTTGCCCTAAGCAACAAGATATGTGGAGCACGCGGTGGACCACGCGGTGGAGTACGCAATGGACAGAGGCAATCGGTACGAGAACCTCGCCCGCCAGGTGAGCGCCATCGGAGCGGTGAAGCGCGGACTCGCGCGGACCCTGCCCGCCGAGTGCCCCGGCGGATCCGCGATCGTCCTCGCCCTGCTGAACCACCACGGGGACATGCGGATGGGCCGCGTGTCCGAGCTGATGGCCGTCGACGTGTCGGTCAGCAGCCGTCACGTGGCCCACACCGTGGACCGCGGGTGGGTCGAGCGCCTGCCCGACCCCGCCGACCGGCGCTCCCGCATCCTCCACCTGACCCCGGCGGGCGAGTCCATGCTCGCCGTCCTCGACCGACGGCTGACCGACATGCTCGCCCGCACCCTCGTGGAGTGGTCCGACGAAGACGTCGAACTGCTCACCACCCTGCTCGCCCGCCTCCGCGATTCCTTCGGGGACTGCCGGGCCCACCACGCTTGAGAACGAAGGAAGTTGATGGCTAGCACCGCACCAGAGACCGGTGTGCGCGGCGGGAGCGCCAAGGAGGGGGACCTCGCCTCCGGCGGCGCCCCGATGACGCACAAGCAGATCATGGAGGCGCTCTCCGGGCTGCTGCTCGGCATGTTCGTCGCCATCCTGTCCTCGACGATCGTCTCCAACGCCCTGCCGCAGATCATCACCGACCTGGGCGGCGGGCAGTCCGCCTACACCTGGGTCGTGACCGCGGCCCTCCTGTCGATGACCGCGACCACCCCGCTCTGGGGCAAGCTCGCGGACCTCTTCTCCAAGAAGCTGCTCGTCCAGATAGCCCTGCTCATCTACGTCGCGGGCTCGGTCGTCGCCGGCCTCTCGCAGAGCACCGGCATGCTCATCGCCTGCCGCGTCGTCCAGGGCATCGGCGTCGGCGGTCTGACCGCCCTCTCCCAGATCATCCTGGCCGCCATGATCGCCCCGCGCGAGCGCGGCCGGTACAGCGGCTACCTGGGCGCGACCTTCGCCGTCGCCACCGTCGGCGGCCCGCTGCTCGGCGGCGTCATCACCGACACCGACTGGCTCGGCTGGCGCTGGTGCTTCTACGTCGGCGTGCCCTTCGCGATGATCGCCCTGGTCGTCCTGCAGAAGACCCTGAAGCTCCCCGTCGTGAAGCGACAGGTCAAGGTCGACTGGGCCGGCGCCCTCTTCATCAGCGCCGCCGTCTCCCTGCTCCTCATCTGGGTCACCTTCGCGGGCGACAAGTACGACTGGATGTCCTGGCAGACGGTCGCCATGGTCCTCGGCGCCGTCGCGCTCGGCGCGGTCTTCGTCCTGATCGAGTCGAGGGCGAGCGAGCCGATCATCCCGCTCCGTCTCTTCCGCAACCGCACGATCACCCTCGCCTCGCTCGCCTCGCTCTTCGTGGGCGTCGCGATGTTCGCCGGCACGGTCTTCTTCAGCCAGTACTTCCAGCTGGCGCGCAACGAGTCGCCGACGATGTCCGGCGTCCTCACCATCCCGATGATCGCGGGCCTGTTCGTCTCCTCCACGGTCTCCGGTCTGGTCATCACCAAGACCGGCCGCTGGAAGGCGTGGCTGGTCAGCGGCGGCGCCCTGGCCGCCGGCGGCCTCGGCCTGCTCGGCACGATCCGCTACGACACGGAGTACTGGCACATCGCGCTGTTCATGGCGCTGCTCGGCCTCGGCCTCGGCATGATGATGCAGAACCTGGTGCTCTGCACCCAGAACCAGGTGGCCCCCGCCGACCTCGGCGCCGCCTCCTCCGTCGTCACCTTCTTCCGCTCCCTGGGCGGTGCGGTCGGCGTCTCGGCGCTCGGCGCGGTCATGGCCCACCGGGTCACGGACTACGTCAAGGAGGGCCTGACCGAGCTCGGCCCGAAGGCCGCGGGCGCGATGGGCCAGGGCGGCACGGGCGGCGCCATCCCCGACATGGACAAGCTGCCGGCCCCGATCCGCACGGTCATGGAGGACGCGTACGGCCACGGCGTCGCGGACGTCTTCCTCTACTCGGCGCCGTTCGCGCTGCTCGCCTTCGTGGTGACGCTGTTCATCAAGGAGGTCGCCCTCAAGAGCGGCACGGCGAAGACGGACGAGAAGACCGGCGGCGTCGACGCCGCGAAGGCCCCGGCCGACGCCAAGGTCTCGGCGGACGCCCGGTAGGACCGGCGGAAAAGCTCCCGGCCGCGCTTCGAGCGGAGGCGCGGCCGGGTCGGGTACGGAGCGGCGGGCAGGGGACGGCCCGCCGCTCCGTCGTGTTCCTACTCGCCCCGCGCCACCATCACCTCGATGCCGGCGACCAGGACGTCGAGGGCGTACGCGAAGTCCCGGTCCCAGATCTCGCTGACGCTGCCGTGCGAGGCCCGCTCGTCGAGGAGCTCCGTCATCGGTCCGAGCGTCTCCTCGAACCGCGCGTCGTCGCGGAAGGCCCTGATCGACTTCCCGTAGAAGTCGTCCTGCGACATGTGGGCCTCCGCCGCCCGCCGCTGGAACTGCGACTCGATCGTCCCGTAGCCGTACACGAACTGGAAGACCGCCGACATCGCGCTCGGCCGGCGGCGCATCGGCAGTCCGGTGTCCCGGATCGCCTCGTGGATCCCGGCGCCGACGGCAACCGCGTTCGGTCCGATGTTCAGGTACTTCCCGGCGCACGGCGACATCCACGGGTGGCGGACCAGCATCCCCCGGTACTCCAGGGCGAGGGTCCTGAGCCGGTCGCGCCAGTCGCCGGCGACGGCGACCGCGGCGAGGTCGACCTCCGCGTAGACGGAGTCGACGGCGTACTCGATGATGTCGTCCTTGGTGTCCACGTACCAGTAGAGGGACATGGCCGTGACGCCGAGTTCGGTCGCGAGCTTGCGCATCGAGAGGCCGGACAGGCCCTCCTCGTCCAGCATCCGGATCGCGGCGGTGACGATCCGGTCCCGGTCGAGGCTGGCCGGACCGCTGCCGCGGCGGGGGGCCCGGTCCTCCAGCCAGACGCTGGAACGCGCCGGGTCCCTGGCCCTGTCGGCTGCCTTGACCATCGCGTTCCTCCGTCTGTCAGCGGTCCGTGACCATGCTAGGCAGCCGCCGCCGGATCCGGGGCCGTCGCCTTCTCCGCCCGTTCGGCCCGGGCCAGCAGGACCGCGGCGAGCAGGCCGCCCGCGAGGACGGCGATCGCGCCGACGAGCTGGCTGGTCTGGAGGCCGGAGGCGAACGCGTCAGAGACCCGGGCCCGTTCGGCGTCGTCCCCGGCCGCCGCGAGGGCCGCGGGCAGTGAGGTCGCGGTGACCGTGACGAGGGCGGCGAAGCGCGCGTTGAGCACGGCTCCGAGGACGGCGACGCCCAGGCCGTTGCCGAACTCGGCGAGGGTGCCGTTGACGCCCGCGCCCACACCGGCCTTCTCCGGCGGAATCGCGCTCATGATGGCGTTGGCCATGGCCGGGTTGGAGACCGCGAGGCCGACGCCCATCAGGACCAGGCCCAGGAGCATCCCCCAGTAGCTGCTGTTCGTCCCGCCGCCGATCAGGGCGATCGAGGCGAGACCGGCTGCGACGAGGGTCATGCCGACGGCCACGGTGGGCGCGGTGCCGAGCTTCATCACGATCCGCGGGCCGACGCCGGTCAGGTTGAGCGCGACCACGGTCAGGGCGAGCGGCGCCATCCGCAGACCGGCCTCCAGCGGCTCGTAGCCGAGGACGAACTGCAGGTGCTGGGTGAGCAGGAAGAGCGAGCCGCCCAGGCCGAACATGACCAGGATCGCGCCCGCGACCGCGCCGACGAACTTCTGGTCGCGGAAGAAGTGCATGTCGAGCATCGGGTACGGGACGTGCAGCTCCCACCGGGCGAAGGCGGCGAGGACGGCGACGCCGATGCCCGCCGGGACCAGCACCTCGGCGGAGGTCCAGCCGTGCTCGGGGCCGGTGATGATGGCGTACACGGCGGCGGTCATGCCCACGGTGGAGAGCAGCGCGCCGACCAGGTCGGGCCGCTCGCCCTGGGGGTTCTTGGACTCGGGGACCAGTTTGACCACGGCGACCAGGCCGACGAGCGCGACCGGGATGTTGATCAGGAAGATCATGCCCCACCAGAAGTGGTTGAGGATGGCGCCGCCGATCAGCGGCCCGGCGGCGAAGCCGAGCGAACTGACGGTGGCCCACAGCGCGATGGCCTTGACCCGCTCGGAGTCGTCGAAGATCTGCATGACGACGGCGAGCGTGGTGGTCATGAGCAGCGCGCCGCCGACGCCCATGCCCGCGCGGGCGGCGATCAGCTGGGCGGCGGACCCGGCGAGTCCGGCGGCGAGCGAGCCGAGGCCGAAGAGCGCGAGTCCGGCGGCGAGGAGCTTCTTGCGGCCGTAGCGGTCGGCGGCGTTGCCGGCAGTCAGGAGCAGGCCGGACTGGACGAGCGAGTACGCGTTGATCATCCACTGGATGTCGGCGGTGGAGGCGTGGAGCTCCGAGGTCAGCGAGGGGATGGCGACGCCGAGCACGGTGTTGTCGAGCAGCACGGTGAGCTGGGCCAGGCAGATGACGCCGAGGATCAGCCAGCGCTGCGGGTGGCCGCCGGTGGCGGCGGACGGTTCGTTCGCTGCGGTCGTCGCCGTCATGGGCAGAACTCCTTATACGGTGTACGGGACCAGGGCTCGTACACCGTACAAGGGCTCTCTTACGCTGTATAGCGGTTATTTCCGGCCACGATGTCCGGTCGCTTCTTCTTGGTCACTTCCTCTTGGTCGAGTCTTCTGATCAGGTCTTCTTGGTCAGGTCGTAGAAGGTGGCGCTGCCGACCGTGACCTTCTCGAAGGTCTCCGAGACCCAGGTGGAGATCTCGGAGTTGCCGCCCATGCCACCCCTGCCGCCGGTGCGCCCGTCGCTCTCGCCCGTGTCCTCGCCGCCGCTTCCGATGAAGTAGTGGATCTTCCCTTCGGCGACGTACTGCTTGAACTGCGCGAGGGTCGGGGACGGGTCGCTGCCGTTGAAGCCGCCGATCGCCATGACCGGCTTCTCCGTGGCGAGCTGGTAGCTGGCCGCGTTCTGCGCGCCGACCGTGGCCGCGACCCAGATGTAGGAGCCGGCGTCCTTCAGGAGCGCCGCCTCGGCCTCCGCGCCGACGCTCGCGCCGTTGAGGAGCCCTCCCATGCCGCCGCCACCGCCACCGCCGAAGCCGGGGCGCTCGCCGCGCGCACCTTGGGCGTTGCCCTGGGGTGCTCCCTGGGGCATGCCCTGGTGCGGGGTGCCACCGGGCATCTGGCCCTGGTTCTGGCCTTGGCCCTGTACGCCGGGACCGCCGGGGCCGCCGGGCATATGGCCGCCGAACCCGCCCTGGCCGTTCTGGCCGGCCTGTCCCCCTTGGCCGCCTTGGCCTCCCCGGCCCCCCTGACCGCCCGGGAACGCCGTCCCGTCCTCCGGCGTCCGGCCCCCGAAGCCGCCCGGCATGCGTCCGCCGAAGCCGCCCGGGCCCCGGCCGCCCGCCGGGCCCGCCGGGCCCGCCGTCACGATGGAGCCCTGGTGGCCGGTGTCCACCGTCGCCAGGGTGTATGCGAAGGGGCCCGCGAGACCCGCCGCCAGACCGAGGCCCGCCGCCGCGAGCCCGAGGCGCCGGTCGACCCGGCCCGCCACCAGCAGTCCGAGTGCCGCCGCGAGGCCCGCCACCAGGACAGTCCAGCGCAGCCACGGCAGCCAGTCCGGCGTACGGCCGAGCAGCGTCCAGGCCCACCAGGCCGACACCGCCGCCGTCACCGCGAGCGCCGCCGAGGCCGCGAACCGGGTCCGCTCCTCCCACAGCACGGAGGCGCCCGTGCCGACGAGCGCCGCGACATACGGGGCCAGGGCGATCGTGTAGTACTCGTGGAAGATGCCGGCCATGAAGCTGAAGACCGCGAGGGTCATCAGCAGCGCGCCGCCCCACACCAGGAACGCCGAGCGCGCGGTGTCCGTGCGGGGCGCCCGCCGGGTGACGACGAGCCCCGCGACGAGCAGGAGCAGCGCGGCCGGGAGCAGCCAGGAGATCTGGCCGCCGACCGAGTCGTTGAACATCCGGCCGATCCCGGTCTCGCCCCACCGGCCACCGCCCGTGCCACCGCCGCCGCCCATGCCTCCGCCGGGGCCGCCGCCGCCCACGCTGCCGGTCTCATTGCCGTTGATCCGGCCGAGGCCGTTGTAGCCGAAGGTCAGCTCCAGGAAGCTGTTGTTCTGCGAGCCCCCGACGTACGGACGGGAGGACGCCGGCCACAGTTCGACCAGGGCCACCCACCAGCCCGCCGAGACGAGCATGGCGAGCCCGGCGAGGGCCAGGTCGCGGATCCGGCGCCCGATCCCGCCCGGCGCGCACACCGCGTAGACGAGGGCGAGCGGCGGCAGGATCAGGAAGGCCTGGAGGGTCTTCGCCAGGAACGCGAAGCCGAAGGCCGCTCCCGCCCCCACCAGCCACTTCGCCGCGCCCGGCCCGCCCTCCAGGGCGCGCAGCACCCCGTACACGGCGACCGTCATGAGCAGCGCGAGCAGCGCGTCCGGGTTGTTGAAGCGGAACATCAGGGCGGCGACCGGGGTCAGCGCGAGGACCAGGCCCGCGATCAGGCCCGCGCCCGCGCCGAACCGGCGCCGGACGGCCCCGTACAGGACGCCGACCGTGGCCACGCCCATGAACACCTCGGGCACGAGGATCTGCCAGGAGCCCAGGCCGAAGAGGCGGATGGAGAGGGCCATCGGCCAGAGCGCGGCCGGCGGCTTGTCGACGGTGATGGCGTTGGCCGCGTCGAGGGAGCCGAAGAAGAAGGCCTTCCAGCTCTCGCCGCCGGCCTGGACGGCCGCGGAGTAGAAGGAGTTGGCGTAGCCGGAGGCGCTCAGGTTCCACAGGTAGAGCACGCCGGTCAGGGCCAGCAGGCCGAGGAAGGCGGGGCGGACCCAGGGGGCGTCCTCGGCGCGTCCGCGCCGGAGCCGGGCGAGCCGGCCGCCCTCCGGGAGGGCGGGGGCCGCGGGGTTCGGGGTGGTCATCGTTCGTTCCTTGCGGTGGCCCGCTCGGGGAAGACCCAGAGCCGGAAGAGGAGGAAGCGCAGGACGGTCGCGGCGAGGTTGGCGACGATCAGGACGGCCAGCTCGGTGGAGTGCGAGGGATCGCCGGTCGCCGCTCCGAGGGCGGCGAGCGAACCGCTGGTCAGGGCGAGGCCGATGGCGAAGACCACGAGTCCCTGCGCCTGGTGGCGGACCGCCCGGTCCCGGCCCCGCACCCCGAAGGTGAGGCGCCGGTTGGCCGCCGTGTTGGCGACGGCCGAGACGAGGAGCGCGGCGGCGTTGGCGAGCTGCGGGCCGAGGCCGAGCCGGAAGGCCGAGTACAGCGCCAGGTAGAGGAGCGTGGACAGGGCCCCGACCGCGCAGAAGCCGACGAGCTGGCGGGCGAGACCGCCCGGCACGCCGCTGAGGTCGCGGTCCCGGGGGTCGTCCCCGAAGGGCCGGGCGAGCCGGTCGAGCGGCAGCGAGCCGGTCGCGAGGGCCCGCCCCACCCGCCAGACGCCCTTCAGGTCGTCCGTCGCCGTCCTCACGATGTGCACGGTCGAGTCGGGGTCGTCGACCCAGTCGACCGGCACCTCGTGGATCCGCAGGCCGGCCCGCTCGGCGAGGACCAGCATCTCGGTGTCGAAGAACCAGCCGGTGTCCTCGACCATCGGGAGCAGCCGCTCGGCGACCTCGCGCCGTATGGCCTTGAACCCGCACTGCGCGTCCGAGAACCGGGCCGCGAGCGAGGAACGCAGGATCAGGTTGTACGCGCGGGAGACGAACTCGCGCTTCGGGCCGCGCACCACCCGCGAGGAGCGGGAGAGCCGGGAGCCGATCGCCAGGTCCGAGTGGCCGGAGATGAGCGGCGCGACCAGCGGGAGCAACGCGTTCAGGTCGGTGGACAGGTCCACGTCCATGTAGGCGAGGACGGGCGCGTCCGACGCCGACCACACCGTGCGCAGGGCCCGCCCGCGCCCCTTCTGTTCGAGGCGTACGGAGCGCACCTCGGGCATCTCGCGGGCGAGGGCGGCGGCGACGGCGGGCGTCGTGTCGGTGGAGGCGTTGTCGGCGACGGTGATGCGGAAGCCGTACGGGAAGGTCCGGGAGAGGTGCGCGTGGAGCCGGCGGACGCACGGTTCCAAGTCCTTCTCCTCGTTGTAGACGGGGATCACCACGTCCAGGACGGGCCGTCCGGCGACGTCCACGGGCAGGTGCTCCCGGGCGGGCAGGGCGCCGGGCACGGGCCGCGCGATCGTTGGGGTTCGCATGCCCCAGACACTCGCCGGGGCGGCTGTCACGGCTGTGTGCCGAGCCTGTGCCCCGCCTGTGAGTCTCCGCGCGGGCCGTCTTCCATGGCCCTGTCCGACCTCGATCCGCCGGACAAGGCCCGGAGTCTGTCCGGCGGATCAGGATCGGAGAGGGCCCAGGGGCAGCCGGACGCCGAAGACGGTCCGGCCGGGGGCGCTCTCCACCGTCACCTCGCCGCCGTGGGCGAGGACGACCGCGCGGACGATCGCGAGGCCGAGACCGGTGGAGCCGGCGGTGCGGGAGCGGGAGGCGTCGCCGCGCGCGAACCGCTCGAAGACGGAGGGCAGGAGCGCCTCCGGGATGCCGGGCCCGTCGTCCTCGACCTCCACGAGCGCGTCCGTCCCCTCCGCGCGGACGCGGGCGGTGACCTTCGTGCCGGGCGGGGTGTGGGTACGGGCGTTGGCGAGGAGGTTGAGGAGCACCTGCCGGATCCGGGCGCCGTCCCCCCGCACCTCCGCCCCCTCCCCGGGGAGTTCGAGGCTCCAGTGGTGGCCGGGCCCGGCGGCGCGGGCGTCGCTCACGGAGTCCAGGACGAGGGCGACGAGGTCGACGGGCTCGTCCGCGAGGGGGCGCCCGGCGTCGAGCCGGGCGAGCAGCAGCAGGTCCTCCACCAGACCCGTCATCCGGGTCGCCTCCGACTCGATCCGGCCGAGCGCGTGCCGGGTGTCGGGGCCGCACTCCTCGCGGCCCCGCCGGGTCAGCTCCGCGTATCCCCGGATCGAGGCGAGCGGGGTGCGCAGCTCGTGGCTGGCGTCCGCGACGAACTGCCGGACCCGGGTCTCGCTCCGCTGGCGCGCGTCGAGGGCCGAGTGGACGTGGTCGAGCATCCGGTTGAGGGCCGCGCCGACCTGGCCGACCTCCGTGCGCGGATCGGCCTCCGTCTCCGGGACCCGCTGGTGGAGCGCCACCTCGCCGCTGTGCAGCGGGAGCCGGGCGACCTGGGAGGCGGTGGCGGCGACCCGCCGCAGCGGGCGCAGGGCCACCCGGACGAGCACGGTCCCGGCGATCGAGGCCGCGACGAGCCCGGCGCCGGTGACGCTCAGCTCCACCAGGACGAGGGTGGAGAGGGCTCCGTCGACCTCGGTGAGCGGGATGCCGGTGAGGAAGGCGCCCCGGCTGCCCTGCGCGTACGCGACCCGGTACGAGCCGAGGCCGCCGGGCAGCTCCACGGTGTGCGGCCGGCCGTCGCGCGGGACGGCGGCGAGGGCGGCCCGCTGCTCCGCGTCCAGCTCCTCGACGGGGAACCTCGGCCCGTCCGCACCGCTGCCCCCGGCCACCTCCGTCGAGTACCCGGCGGAGGTGATCTTCCCGTCGGTCAGGACGGCGCCGAGGGTCCCTATCGGGGCGCCCGGACCGCCGAGGAAGGCGAACGGCTGCCGGTCCCGGCCGGGCTCGGGCACGGACATGACGACCGGCGGCCCGGCGGCCCGCTGGGAGAGCCCCCGGACCTGTTCGTCGGCCTGGTCGTACAGGTACGAGCGGAACGCGATCGTCGTGACCGTGCCGATGACGGCCGCGACGACCGCGATCAGCGCGACCGCCGACACGACGAGCCGGGTGCGCAGCGACCAGGGCCGCCGCGCGCCCCGGCCCGGTGGCGTGCCTCGCGTCACCGGCGCCTACTCCCCCGGCTTGATGAGGTAGCCGGCCCCGCGCCGGGTGTGGATCATCGGGGAGCGTCCCGCGTCGATCTTCCGGCGCAGATAGGAGATGTAGAGCTCGACCACGTTGGCCTGGCCGCCGAAGTCGTACGACCAGACCCGGTCGAGGATCTGCGCCTTGCTGAGCACCCGGCGCGGATTGCGCATGAGGTAGCGCAGCAGCTCGAACTCGGTCGCCGTGAGGTGGATCGAGGTGCCGCCCCGGGTGACCTCGTGGCTGTCCTCGTCGAGGGTCAGGTCCCCGACGGTCAGCAGCGATTCGCTGCGCGCCTGTGCGGCCCCGGACCTGCGGATGAGGCCGCGCAGCCGGGCCACCACCTCCTCCAGGCTGAAGGGCTTGGTCACATAGTCGTCGCCACCCGCCGTGAGCCCGGCGATCCGGTCCTCCACGGCGTCCTTCGCCGTCAGGAAGAGCACCGGCACATCGGGCAGTTCGCGCCGGATCGAGCCGAGCAGGCTCAGCCCGTCGACGTCGGGCAGCATCATGTCGAGGATCACGGCGTCGGGCCGGAACTCGCGCGCGGAACGCAGGGCGGCGGCCCCGTCCCCGGCACTCATGACCTGCCAGCCCTCGTAGCGCAGGGCCATGGAGAGCAGCTCGGTGAGCGAGGCCTCGTCGTCGACGACGAGGACCCGGACGGCGGTTCCGTCGGCGCGGAGCATGTCGGCGCGGGTGCCGGGGCGGTTGCTCGTGCGGTGCGGGGTGACGGTCATGGAATCCAGGCTGGCCGCCGCCACTGAAAGGCCTCTTTCGCTTTCCTGTGAATTCCCTGAGAAACGGATGCCGACGGCCGAACGCCCGCAGGGGCCCGTTTCACGTGAAACAGCACGCTCTGTGGCTCAACGAGCCGGTTTCACGTGAAACATCGCGGCGCTGTTCTCGTACAGCACCTTCCGGAGCCAGTCGTCCCCGAGCCCGAGCCGTTCGAGGGCGTGGAGCTGATGGGCGTACGGATAGGGGATGTTGGGGAAGTCGGAGCCGAGGAGGATCCGGTCGCCGAGGTCGAGCAGCCGCTTGCGCTCCTCCTCGGGGAAGGGCGCGAGCCGTTCGCTGAAGTCGGTGAACGCCATGGTGGTGTCGAGGTGGACCCCCTCGTACCGCTCGGCCAGGGAGAGGAAGTCGCCGTACTCGGGCATCCCCATGTGCGCGACGATCACCCGCAGCCGGGGGTGGCGGGCGAGGAGCCGCCTCATGGGGCCGGGGCCGGTGAAGTTCCCCGGGGTAGGTCCGGAGCCGCAGTGGACGACGACGGGGGTACCGCTGTCCGCGAGGCTGCCCCACACGCCGTCGATCCGGTCGTCGTTCGGGTCGAACCCTCCGACCTGGAGGTGCACCTTGAAGACGCGGGCCCCGGCGTCGAGCGCCGTGCGGACATAGCCGTCGGCTCCCGGCTCGGGGAAGAAGGTCGCGGTGTGCAGACAGTCGGGGGTGCGGGCGGCGAAGTCGGCGGCCCAGGAGTTCAGCCAGGCGCCCATGCCGGGCTTGTGCGGGTAGAGCATCGCGGTGAAGGCGACCGCCCCGAACCCGCGCAGGAGGGCGAGCCTGCGGTCCTCCTCCTCGCGGTAGGTGATGGGCCAGTCCAGACCGGTCAGCGGGCCGACCGCGTCGAAGTAGGCCCAGACCTTGTCGAGGACGTTCTTCGGCATGAAGTGGGTGTGCACGTCGACGAGTCCGGGGATTCCGAGCCGCGCGAGGAGCGCGGGGATGTCGACGACGCCGACCGCCCCGCCCGTACCGTCACCCGCGCTCATGACCGTAACTCCGCTCGACCCTGCCGATGTGGACGCTGTAGCTGTCGTACCAGTGCTTCCGCCCGTACGCCTTGGCCTCCCGGTGCTCGGCGTGGAGACGCCAGGCGTCGAGGGACTCCAGGTCGCGGAAGTAGGCGACGGTGATGCCGATGCCGCCGGGGGTGCGGGCGGACTCGTATCCGAGGTAGCCGGGGATGTCCTGGACGATCTCCTGCATCCGGGAGGCGGTCTCGGCGTACCCCTCGGGCGCGTCGGGGCGGACCGAGGTGAAGACAGCGGTGTAGTAGGGCGGTTCGATGCCCGCCACCAGTTTCGGGGTCATGCGATCACCCTCGCCGGGGCCGGGCCGGGATGTCCACGGCCCCCGGCCAAAGGGATCCAAGACTTTACGAAGCGCGTTCAGCGACGAAAAGCTCCGGGGGAGCCTTCGGGAAGGCGTCCGGGAAGCCGCCCCGGGAGCCGTTTCAGAAGAGCTCCCCCTGCTCGTTCGGGTCGCTCGCGGGAGCCGCCGCCGTCACCGGTACGGAGAAACCGTCCCCCGCTCCGGCCTTCCCGAGGACCCATCCGCCCATGAGCCGGGTGTCGAGGGCGAGGCAGCGCCCGTCGGGGGCGAGGAGGTGCAGGTCGGGCCCGGCGGCGGCGAGCAGCCGTCCGGTGACGGTGCCGCCGTCGGTCAGCTCGGTGACCGTGCCGGCGAGCGGCGGCAGACCGTCGAGGCGGAAGGCCCCGGCGTGGTCGCGCGGGGCGAACTCCAGCGGCTCCAGGGTCTCGGTCCAGCCCCCGACCTCGCGGGCCCGCCGGTACAGCTCCTCGACCTCCCGGGCCCGGTCGGCGGCGGGCGGCAGGGCGTGCCGGGCGGCCCGCTTGCGCTCGTACGCGACCCGGTCGGGCACGCCGAGCGCCTGCCGCAGGACCTCCTCGGTGCGGCGGGCCGCCATCAGCGGCCCCCGGCCGAGCCAGCTGAACGCGACGGCCCCCTGCTCCAGGAGCCTGGCCTCGCCCCGGGCCTCGGCGGTGATGCCCACCTTGGTCATGCCGGGCCCGAACCAGGCCAGGTAGACGCGGTACGGCTGGGGGTCGTCGGCGACGGTGTCGGCCGCGACCGAGTGGGCCCGGTCGAGCCGCGCGCACTCCGCGCACCGCCCTCCGGTGGCCCGGCCGGACACGGCGGCCGCCAAGGGGCAGGGGTTGCCCCGGGCCCCGGGGCAGCACCGTTCCCCGACGGCACGGAAGGCGAGCGGCCCCCCGTACACGAGCGGGCTGACCTTCCCGCCCCGCCACCTCAGCCCCGGCGCTCCGCCGCTCCAGGTGATCCCCCGGCACCGCCACTCCACGCCCACGCCTCCCGCACTCCCGACCGCCCCGGACACCCAGTCTCCGCCACCCACGACCGGCGGCACCCGGATCAGGGCAGCACGTAGATCCTGGTCCCGTCCGGGTCGGGCTCTCCGACCTGCCGCATGCAGCCGCGTTCGAGCAGGAGCCGTACGCAGTCGCGGACGCGCTCGCCGGAGAGCCCGGTGCGGCGGGTGACGTCCTGGGCCCGGTAGCGCACCCCGCCCCGGACGAGCCCGGGAGCGAGACAGTCGGCGACCGTCCGCACGTCCCCGGTGATGGCCCAGGACTCAACGAGCTCCTGCGGGCTGAGCGCGACGGCGGAGCCGCTGCGCTGGCGGGGCACGGCGAGCCGCTCAAGGGATTCGGCGACCCTTGAGAGGCTCTGCCGGGTCTCGCGGAGCAGCTCCGCGTACTCGACCTGCCCGGTGTGCGCGAGGGCCCGTTCGTCGATCCGGCCCTCCAGGCGCACGAGGACGTCGACGAGCTCCGACGGCAGCAGGAACCCGGCGTGCACCGGGGAGGGTTCGAGCCCGTACCCGCCGTACCGCTGGACCGCTGCCACGACATCGGCCACCCACGCCCGGAACGGCCCGGCCTCCGGTCTGCGGCAGGCGCCGACGAGCTGGACGAGCCCCTGGAGGCTCACCATCCGCGCCGACGCGCGGATCCCGCTCCGGCGGAGGTACGCGTCGTCGCCGGCGATCTCCCGCGCGGACGCCAGGCACTCCCCGGGCAGCGCCACCGTCCGCAGGGCCTCCCTCGTCCCCGCGTACCCCAGCCGCTTCGCCACCTCGGCCACCGGGAACCAGTGGGCCCCGTCCGGCGCGGTCAGCCTCCGCAGGCGCTCCCCGGTGGCGGCGTACACCACGTCATCGATGTCGATCGCGTCCATCGATCATCACCTCCGCCTCGCAAGTTAGTCCGAAGGCATATTCAACTGACATGCAAATAAGACAGGTTCACCCAAAAGGGGAGGGTCCCCGGGGATTTCCCCGGGGACCCTCCCCTTTTCCGTGCCGGCTACTTGGCGACGAACTGCGTGAGGATCGCCTGCACTTCGTAGATGTCGACGCCCTTGGTGAAGGTCTTCTGCACGGGCAGCTGGCTGCCCGAGATCCAGATCTTCAGCTCGGCGTCGAGGTCGAAGGTGCCGGCGGTCTCGACGGCGAAGTGGGTGATGCTCCGGTACGGGATCGAGTGGTACTCGACCTTCTTGCCGGTGATCCCCTGCTTGTCGACCAGCACGAGCCGCCGGTCGGTGAAGAAGATCGTGTCCCGTATCAGCAGGTACGCGGCGTGCACCTGCTCTCCCGGACCGAGCAGCCGCGCGAAGTCCTGCTGCGCCTGCGCCGGGTCGATCGCGTGCGCGTTCCCGAAGAGTGCCATGGTCCAACCCCCTGGGCGATGGAAGCCCCTGTGCGATGAAAGAACGGTCCGTCGACCCTAGCCGTTCCCGCCACCGGCGGACGCGGGGCCACCGGGGCGCGGGAAGGGCGGGAGGGGAAGGGGCGGGAAGGGTGCGCCGGGTCAGAAGGTCACCGTGCCGCCGTCGCGGTGGAACCAGCCCTTGAAGCCCCAGTTGATCCAGCCGCCGTCACCGGTGTTCTTGAAGGTGCCGCCCGCCCCGAAGATCCACACGCCGTAGTAGACCTTCCCGAACTTGACGTTGGCGTAGAGCTTCACGTCGTGGAGGCCGTTCTCGTACCCCTGGCTCAGGTTGAACACCATGACGTTGTACCGGCTGCCGGCCGCGTCGAAGACCCTGTCCACCGCCTGCTGGACGTAGGACCCGCGGTCGTCGGTGTCGATGTTCTTCAGCGCGCTCTCGACGGCGCCCTTGAACGGGGCGTCGCCGTGCACGGAGACGATCGGGACGGTGCCGAGGGCACCCGCCTCGCCGGGCTTCGCCGCCTGCGCCCCGACGGTGGCGGGGGCGGAGAGCTTGGCGGGGGCGGGAGCCGGGGAGCGTTCGGCGGCCTGGGCGGGGAGCGCGGCGACCGCGGTGAGGGCGAGGGAGGCGAGGGCGACACCGGCGAGCGAGGTCATGCGACGCATGAGGGGAACTCCTGTTCGAATAAAAGGGAAGGGGAGGGCACGGGAAACGAGCCGAGAGGGAGGGTGGGGAAGGGAAGGCCCCGGACGTCACCAGGACCGGTAGAAGGTCACGGAGCCGCCGTTGCGGTCGAACCAGCCCTTGAAGCCCCAGTTGATCCAGCCGCCGTCGCCGTGGTTGGTGAAGGTCCCGGACTCGAAGGCGATGACCCGATAGGTGCCGTAGTCGCTCGTGACCTTGACGTCGGACCTGACGCCCTGGAGGTTCATCGAGTAGCGGTTGGCGTCGTTGATGACCATGACGTTGTAGCGCTGGCCGTTGTCGTAGAAGGACCCCTCCATCAGGGACTTCACGTACCCGTCGCGGTTCTGCTTCCTCGCCAGGGCGTCGACGGTGATGTTGTAGATCTTCTCCGCGATGCCGGCGACCGCGACGATCACCTCGACCGCGACGGCGAAGCCCTGCGTCTTCGGCAGCGCGGCGAGCCCGGCGGCCCGGACCTGCCCGGCGCCCGGGACGTGGACGGGAGCGGGGGTGGCGTACGAGGCCAGGGGCTTCGGGGCCGAGGAGACCGAGGAGACGGGAGACACGGGAGCGACGGAGGCGGCGTACGAGGCGGTGGAGGGCAGCAGGACGCCCGCGGCGACGATGGCGCTGATGACGGCGTAGGCGGCGCGCTTGTTGTTCTTCATCTCTGATGCACTTCCTTGCGTGGTGGGTTTCGACGTTCTTCGTCGAGCGGGAAATGTTCTTTCGGGCAGGAAGAATTGCCCTTTCGGCCGTGCCGCGTCGTGCGCGGCGGCCGGGATGATGGGATCCCGTACGGGACCGGTGGAGAAGTCGCGAATACCGGCTTCCGCGCCGCCCTTGCGTACGGCGGCTTTTCCAGAAGGCGGAACGCGGGTCACCAGGAGGTGGTGAGGTGGTCGAGCGCGTCGTCGGGGAGCGGGCGCCCGGCCGGGCGGGCTCTCGGAGGCTCGGGAGCCCGGCGTCCGGCGGACCGTCCGGCCACCAGGACGACGGCGCATCCGGCGCCGACGCCGAGGAGCGCCACGAGGCGGAGGAGCCGGCGCGCCCCGTTCGTACGGCGGTCACGTGGGCGTGAGCAGGGCTGTGGGCGTAGGGC
Organism: Streptomyces sp. NPDC086147; assembly: GCF_040702165.1. NCBI lineage: Bacteria > Bacillati > Actinomycetota > Actinomycetes > Kitasatosporales > Streptomycetaceae > Streptomyces > Streptomyces sp. NPDC086147. The sequence continues at coordinate 109,487 of NZ_JBFBJO010000003.1, forward strand.
GGGAAGGCCGGCGGAGATCCGGCGGTTCCGGTGGGCCCCGGTCGTTCCGGCTGTCACAGGAGGTCTTTCGGGCAGACGGAGGCGGGGGCGCTCCACTCGGTGTCGCCCGGCTTCTCGCACCGCTCGGTGCTCTCCGCCGAGATCCGGACGGATTTCCCGTCCGCGGCTACGGCCGTGACCGGTTCCGGGGCCGGGAAAAGCGCGCCGACGCCGGCCCCGACCATGCTCGCCGTCAAAGCCGCGGCGCACATGAATCGAAAAAGCTTCATGGTGTTCTCCCTGGTCCGGATTCCCGTTCTCGGGGGTTCCCCCTTCGGTGATTCAAGGATCGCCCGGCAGGAATGCCCGGACCAGGCTTCCGGGGCGTCAGCAACGTGCATGGCACGAAAGGGAGGGGGCAAAGATGGACAACCACTCAGAAACAGGCACCCTGATCGAGGTGCGACCCGGCGGGGAGCCCGACTCCGCCCCGCCCGGGCCCACTTCGGCCGCTTCTCCTCCGGTGGCCACCACCGGCGAGGCGGAAGGCTTCGCCCCCACGGCGATCGGGCTGTACACCCACCTCCTCCGCCACGGCCCGGCCCCGCTCACCGCTCTCGCCGGCGCGCTCGGCCTGACTCCGGAGGGCGTCCGGAAGGCGTCCCTGGAGCTGTCCCGGCACCGTCTCCTCACCCATGCGCCCGACGATCCCGACGGCCCCTGGCACGCCATCAGCCCCTACGCCGCGGCCGCCGAGATCGTCGGCCCGGAGGAGAGCAGGCTGCGCCGCCGCCTGGAGGACCTGGAACGCACACGGGCCCGGCTCGACTCCCTCACGCCGCTGTACGAGGACGCCCGGCGCGGCGGAACGGACTCGGCGGCCGTCGAGACGGTCTCGTCCCGCGACCGCGTGATGCTCCTCATCTCCGACGCGGCGGCCCGCTGCACCGAGGAGGTCCTCACCGTGCAACCCGGCGGCGGACGCCCCGCGGGCCACCTGGAGCGGGCGCTCCCGCGCGATCTGGAGATGCTGCGCCGCGGCGTACGGCTGCACACCCTCTACCAGCACACCGCGCGCTACAACCCCGGCACCCAGGAGTACGTCGCCGCGGTCGTCGAGGCCGGCGCGGAGGTGCGGACGCTGGGCGAACTCTTCGGCAAGATGGTCGTCTTCGACCGGTCCCTGGCCTTCCTGCCCGTCTGGGACGACCCGGACTCGGCCGTCGTCCTCCGCGAGCCCTCGGCCGTCGCGTTCCTCCGTTCGGTCTTCACCCACGTCTGGAACCTGGCCGAACCGTTCTCGACCTCGTACACCACGGCGACCTCGATCCAGCTCCGCGACTCGATCGCGGCCCGCCTGGTCACCGGCGCCAAGGACGAGCAGATCGCCCGCAGACTCGGCATGTCCCTGCGCACCTGCCGCCGCCACATCGCCCAGCTGATGGAGGAACTCGGCGCCGAGAGCCGCTTCCAGGCGGGCTACCTCCTGGCCCTCCAGACCCGCGACCCCGCCCGCCCCACCCCTCCGGAAACCTCGACGGGCCCGTGACCCGACCGGGCCCACGATCAGAAGAGGCCCACGAACCGACCGTTTCCGGGTACCGACAACGCGAGAGGCCCCGGACTCGACGTCCGGGGCCTCTCGACTCTGTGCACTCGGCAGGATTCGAACCTGCAACCTTCTGATCCGTAGTCAGATGCTCTATCCGTTAAGCTACGAGTGCTTGTTTTCAGTTCTTGTCTTCGCTCCCCGGTCTTTCGACCCGCTCGCGGCGACAGGAAGAACATTACATGACTGCCGCCGTCATGTGAAATCCGATTGCCCCACCCCTTGTGACCTGCGAAAACGTCGCTGCGGTCGATGTGAGGGCGGGCCCGGGAACGGCCGAAGCCCCGGCCTTGGGGCCGGGGCTTCGGTGTGGGGCGGAGGCGGAGGGATTTGAACCCTCGATGGGCTTTAAAACCCAAACCGCATTAGCAGTGCGGCGCCATAGACCGGACTAGGCGACGCCTCCATGCACCTCGCGCATACGCGAGTGGTGCGTGCAGATGATGACACAGGCGAACCTGCTGTCACCAATCGATTCTCACCGTACTAGTCCTCCGGGGTCCAGGGCAAAGCCCACCGGCGCGCGTACGGACCCGCGCGCCCGCCGGGCGCACTCCCCCGTCCGCGCAACGCCGCCGCGTCCGGAGCGTTAGACCGGACGGGCGCGCCGTGCGCCCGTGCCCGCCGAGTCCGCCGTGCACCCGCGTTCCTGGAGATCCGCATGCTGCGCCGTATCGTCCTCGCGTCCCTCGCCACCGCCGCCGGAACCGCCGGCCTCGGCCCCCTGCCGCCGCTGCCGCTGTTCCCCGCGCCGGCGCCCGACGCCCTGACCGTGGCGATCTCCGGGAGCGGGTACCCCGAGGCCGACGGCACCTTCGAGCTGACGTGCGGCGACCGGCCCGGGGGCGACCACCCGGCCGCCGAGCGCGCCTGCGAGCGCCTGGAGCGGCTCGCGGCGGCGGACGAGGACCCGTTCCGACCCGTCCCCGAGGACCAGGTGTGCGCACAGGTGTACGGCGGATCCGTCCTCGCACGGGTGACCGGCACCTGGCGGGGCCACGAGGTCGACGCCCGCTTCTCCCGCGCGAACGGCTGCGAGATCGACCGCTGGGAGAATCTGGAACCCCTTCTTCCGTTCGTCCGGCGCTGACGACCGCCCGTTCCGTACGCCGCCTCCCGGAGGCGGCGTACGGGGATGACGTGGGGAGATGCCGTGTGGGGACGGCGCTCGGGGGCGGCGTCAGGAAGGGCCGGCCGGAGGCTCCCTTAGACTCCCTTCAGTGACAGGCCACGGCCCGAGGGGCAAGATGGGGCCGGCCGGTCCACAGGCCAAGCGCGTGCAGTGCGTCAGGGAGGAAGCGTCGTCGTGAGCAGCAGGCCATCCCGAGGCGCTGCTCGCCTCGCAGCCATACTCGACGCCCTCCCCGACGGCCTCGTGCTCGTCAACTGCAACGGCACGGTCGTCAACGCCAACACCATCGCCCTCGGCATGTTCGAGACCCCCGGCACCGCCCTCGTCGGGCGCGGCCTCCTCGACCTGCTGCCCGAATTCGACTCGCGTCTCATCCCCGGCTCCATGCGCCGCCCGGACAACGCCGACGAGCACGGCCGCACCAAGCCGGCCCGGATGATCGCCCGCCGCACCGACGCCAGCGAGTTCCCCGTCGAGGTGACCAGCGCCAGCCTGGAGGACGGCCGGGAGGCCTACGACTCGTACGGCGGCTACACCGGCGACGAGCTGCTCATGCTGGTCGTGCGGGACCTCACCGGCACCCTCGACACCGAGGCCGAACTCGCCCGCTCGCAGCGGCAGACCGAGATGATCCTGCGCGCCGCCTCCGAGGGCGTCGTCGGCACGGACACCGACGGCCGGGTCGTCCTCGTGAACCCCGCCGCCGCGCAGATCCTCGGCCACCGCGCCGGCGAGCTCGGCGGCCGGGAGCTGCACCCGCTGATCCTCGCCAAGCGCGCCGACGGCGAGCCCTTCCCGTACGAGGAGTCGCCGCTCGCGGACACCCTCAAGTCCGGGCGGAAGCACCGCGTGCGCGGCCAGGTCCTGTGGACGAAGAAGGGCGAGCGGGTCCCGGTCGACCTGACGACCGCTCCGGTGCGGGACGGGGACCAGCTCGTCGGCGCGGTCATGACCTTCGCCGACCGCAGGCCGTACGAGCAGCTCGCCGAGCAGCACGCCGCCGAGCTGGCCGACCGCGCCGAGCGCGCGGCGGCGGAACGGGAGGCGCAGCAGGAGCGGTACGCCTCGCTCGCCGCCCGCCACGAGCAGCTCACGGCCGTCCTCGCCGAGTCGCTGCGCGGCCCCCTGGAGGAGCTGCGCACCCAGCTCGGCACCCTCGCCGCCGACGACGCCGGGCAGCTGTGGCCCGAGGCCAACCAGATCCTCCACCACCTCGCCGCCGGGTACGCCCGGATGACGGCGCTCGTGGACAACGTCCTGGGCTACCAGCGCCTCGACGCGGGCACCGAGGAACTCGACAAGCACGTCACGCTCCTCGACGGGGTCGTGTCCGCCGGCATCGACGGGGCCGTCGAGCTGATCGGGCCCGGCCGCGCGCAGTTCGCCGTGCACACCCCGCCCATCGAGGCCGAGGTGGACCCGGTCCGGCTCGCGACCGCCCTCGCGCACCTCGTCGCGGACGTCGCGGGCGTCGACGCGACCGGCCGGAACCGGGCCGCCGTCCCGGGCGCCGCGCCCGCCGACTCCACCGTCGTCGTGGCGGCCGCACAGCGCGGCGACGTCGTACGGATCGAGGTCCGCGGCCCGTACGCGGGCGGCGACCCGGTCCACGGGCCCGTCGTGCGCGGGATCGTGGCGGCGCACGGCGGTGTCGTGCAGACCCACGAGGTGCCGGGCACGAGCGGCGGCGCGTACGTCCTCGAAGTGCCGGTCGGCGCGGGCCGGGGCACGGTCCCCGCGCAGGAGCCCGCGCCCCGGAACGACGGGCGGGCGGGCGGCCGGGAGGCCCTCGCGCTGCCCGCGCAGGCCTCGGGCCCGGTCGACGGGGCTCCGGTCCCCGTTCCCGCCCCTGCCGTCCCCGTCGTCCCCGCCCCGGGCGCGGGGCCGGACGCGGAGGCTCCCGGCGGCGGGCGGCGGCGAGCCCGGCGCGGCTCGACGGACGCCTTCCTGGAGAGCGCGGTCCCGGCCGGGGGCGACGCCCCGTCCGGCGCCGAGCCCAGTGGACGCCGCCGTGCCCGTACGGGGGGGATCGCCGCGGCGGACCTGATCCCGGCCCAGCAGAACGCGATCGCTCCCCCCGAGCCCTCCGCCCCGGCCGGCCCGGCCGTCGAGCCCACCGGGCGCCGCCGCGGACGGCCCGCCGAGGGTTCCGTCGTGACCGCCGCCGAAGGGGCGCAGGGACGTGCCGCGCTCGGCGCGGCCGTACCGCCGCAGGGGGTCCCCGTCGATCCCTCGGGCATCCCCGGACCCGCCCCCGAGTCCTCCCCCGCCGCCCTGGCCCTGCCGGCCGTCGCCTCCGAGGAGCCCCCGGCGCAGCCGAGCGGGCGCCGCCGGCGCGCGCTGGCCGCCGCGCAGGAGCGGGCGGCCGCGGCCGAGGCCGGTCCCCGGACCCCGTTCGCGCTGCCGCCCGCCGACGCCGACCGCGAAGTGCCCCTGCCCGCCGCGCCCGTGGCCGGTCCGCCGGCCAGCCCGTCCGCCGGTCCGCTGCCGGTCTCCGACGAGAGCCGGCACGAGGCCGTACGGGGTGTCCCGGGCGCGGACCACACGCCGCCGCAGCCGCACCCGCACGTCCGGACGCCGCTGCCGGCCCAGGCGCCCGACGCCTCCGCAGGCGCGCCGGTGCCCGTACCCGCGTCCGTCGAGCCGACCGGGCGGCGCCGGGCCGTCGCTCCCCCGCCGCCGGAGCGGGAACCGGAGCCTCGGCAGGCACCGCGGTCCCAGCCGCCGTCGCAGCCCCAGCCCCCGTCGCAGCCCGGCAACGTGACCGGCACCGGCTCCGTACCGCTGCCGCCCGAGCTGCCCATGTCGAGGGAGTCGACCCAGGGGCGGGCGTTCAGCGTCCGGACCCTCGGGCAGGGCGTGCCCTTCACTCCCCCGACCGCCCCGGCTCCGACGGCTCCGACGCCCGTCCCCGCCGCTTCCGGCGCGCCCGCCGCGCCTTCCAACGGATCCGGGCGGCGGCGCAGGCTCGCCACCCCGCCCGAGGCCGACCCGCCGGTCCCGGCGGCGCCCGCCGGGACCGAGGCCAAGCCCCCTCCGCAGTCGCGGCCGGAGGCGGAGGTCGCGCCGGGGCTCACGCCCCTCGCCCCGCCCTCTGTCTCCCCGGCTCCCGCGACGTCTTCCGCGTCCTCCGTGTCCCCCGCGTCCGAAGGCCGGGCGTACGCCATAGGAGCGCCCGCCGAGGGCTCCGCGGAGGGTCCCGAGCCGCTCGACGGTCCCGGCGGCGCGGTCGAGGTCGCCAACCGGCCCGCCCCGCGCCCCGTCGACGACGAGCTGCCCCCGGAGCCCCTCGACAACCCGCGCCGGCTCCTCGTCTGGCCCGCGCCCGACGTCTCCACGCAGCAGGCGCTGAGCGACCGCGGCTACCGGCCGGTGATCGTGCACTCCCGCGAGGAGGTCGACGCGCAGATCGCCGCCTTCCCGGCCGCGCTCTTCGTCGACCCGCTGACCGGCCCCATCACCCGCACCGCGCTCCAGTCGCTGCGCCAGGCGGCCGTCGCCGCCGAGGTGCCGGTGCTGCTCGCGGCCGGGCTCGGGCAGGCGGCCCGCGAGGCGGCGTACGGCGCCGATCCGGCCGTGCTCCTCAAGGCGCTCGCGCCGCGCGACAGCGAGCAGCACCCGTCCCGGGTCCTGCTGATCGAGGAGAACGAGGACATCGCGGAGGCGCTCGCGGCCACCCTGGAACGGCGCGGGATGCAGGTGGCGCGGGCGGCCACCGACTCGGAGGCGGTCACGCTCGCCACGCAGACGCAGCCGAACCTGGTGGTGATGGACCTGATGCAGGTGCGCCGCCGCCGGGCCGGGATCATCGACTGGCTGCGGGCGAACGGGCAGCTCAACCGCACCCCGCTCGTCGTCTACACCTCGGCCGACCTCGTCGAGGAGGAGCTGCCGAAGCTGTCCTCCGGCGAGACGGTCCTCTTCCTCGCCGAGCGCGCGAACAGCGCCGAGGTCCAGGCCCGGATCGTCGACCTGCTCGCGAAGATCGGCACCAACTAGTACGGAACGGCACGAAGGAGGGGGAGGGCGCCCGGCGCCCTCCCCCTCCTCACTTCCGGGTCCCTACAGCTGGGTCACGTCCAGCCCGCCCTCCGCGTACTGCTTGCGGATGACCTTCTTGTCGAACTTGCCGACGCTCGTCTTCGGCACCGCGGGCACGACCGCCCAGCGCTCCGGGAGCTGCCACTTGGCGATGCCGCCCTCCGTGGCGAGGAAGGCCTTCAGCGTCTCGTAGTCCGCCGTCGAGCCCTCCTTGAGGACGACGGTCGCGAGCGGGCGCTCGCCCCACTTCTCGTCGGGCACGGCGACGACGGCGGCCTCGGCGACCTCCGGGTGCGCCATCAGCGCGTTCTCCAGCTCGACGCTGGAGATCCACTCGCCGCCGGACTTGATGACGTCCTTGGCGCGGTCGGTGAGGGTGAGGAAGCCGTCGGTGCTGATCACGCCGACGTCGCCGGTCTTGAGCCAGCCGTCCTCGCTGAACTTGTCCTCGGGGCGGAGCGCTTCGCCGTCGACGCCGCTGTAGTACGCGCCCGCGATCCAGGTGCCGCGCACCTCCAGCTCGCCGGCCGACTCGCCGTCCCAGGGCAGGTGCTCGCCGCCGGGGCCGACGAGCCGCGCCTCGACGCCGGCGGGGAAGCGTCCCTGCGTGACGCGGTAGGGCCACTCCTCGTCGGCGGTGAGGCCGGCCGGCGGGTGGGCCATCGTGCCCAGCGGGGAGGTCTCGGTCATGCCCCAGGCGTGGCAGAGGCGGACGCCGAGCTTGTCGTACGCCTCCATGAGGGAGGGCGGACAGGCCGCGCCGCCGATGGTGACCTGGGCCATGGAGGAGAGGTCGCGCGGGTTGGCGGTGACCTCGGCGAGCAGGCCCTGCCAGATGGTGGGGACGGCCGCCGCGTGGGTCGGCCTCTCGCGCTCGATCATGTCGGCGAGCGGGGCCGGCTGGAGGAAGCGGTCCGGCATGAGCATGTTGATGCCGGTCATGAAGGTGGCGTGCGGCAGCCCCCACGCGTTCACGTGGAACTGGGGCACCACGACCAGGGTCGTGTCCTTGGCGGTGAGGCCCATCGACTCGGCCATGTTCACCTGCATCGAGTGCAGGTAGATCGACCGGTGGGAGTAGACGACGCCCTTCGGGTCGCCCGTGGTGCCAGAGGTGTAGCACATGGCCGCGGCCGTGCGCTCGTCGAGTTCCGGCCACGCGTACGTGGTCGGGCGGCCGGCGAGCAGCTCCTCGTAGTCGTGCACGCGCGGGGCCGCGCCGTCCAGGACGGAGCGGTCGCCGGGGCCCGCGACGACGACGTGCTCGATCGTCGGCAGGTGCGGGAGCAGCGGGGCGAGGAGGGGGAGCAGCGAGCCGTTGACGATCACGACCCGGTCGGCGGCGTGGTTGACGATCCACACCAGCTGCTCGGGAGGAAGCCGGAGGTTGAGGGTGTGGAGGACGGCGCCCATGGAGGGGATCGCGAAGTACGCCTCGACGTGCTCGGCGTTGTTCCACATCAGGGTGGCGACCCGCTGGTCGCCGGTGACGCCGAGTTCGTCGCGCAGGGCGTGGGCCAGCTGGTGCGCGCGGGCCCCGGTCTCAGCGAACGTGCGGCGCTGCGGCTCGGACTCGCCCGTCCAGGTGGTGATGGTGGACTGTCCGTGGATCCTCATCCCGTGTTCGAGGATGCGGCTCACGGTCAGCTGTACGTCCTGCATGGTGCTGTACACGGGGCGTCCTCCCGGTGGGCGCTACGTGGCAGTAAGGGTGTGGAGATTCTGCGCACGTACCGAGCGGTATGTCACTACCTGGGAGTACGGAAATTGCCAGTGATCACTGGCGACGGGAGGAGGACCGGGCGGGTATGCGGCGGTTTCTCACCTCACCGGGGTCAGCTCCGGGTCCTCGCGGAGCTTGCCGAGCGCTCTGGACACCGCGCTCTTGACCGTGCCGACCGACACCCCGAGCACCTCGGCGGTCTGGGCCTCGCTGAGGTCCTCGTAGTACCGCAGGACCACCATCTGGCGCTGCCGCTCCGGCAGCTTGAGCACCGCGCGCCACATGGCGTCGTGCAGCGCCTGCCGCTCGGCCGGGTCGGGCGACGGGAGGCCGACCGGCTCGGGCAGCTCCTCGCACACGAACTCGTCGACCTTGCGCTTGCGCCACTGCGACGTGCGGGTGTTCAGCAGCGCCCGGCGGACGTAACCGTCCAGGGCGCGGTGGTCCTCGATCCGCTCCCAGGCCACGAAGGTCTTGGCGAGCGCGGTCTGGAGGAGGTCCTCCGCGTCCGAGGGGTTGGCGGTCAGGGAGCGGGCGGTGCGCAGGAGCACGGGCCCACGCGCCCGTACGTACGAGGAGAAGCTCGTGTACGACGCGTACTGCGAGGCACCGGCGCAGACGGGGCCAGAGGGTGGCGGAGTCATGACTCCACGCTAGGAGCGGCGGGGGTCCGGCGGATCGGCCCCAGGTCCCGAACCACCGTCCGCCTCAGGTTGTAGGGGTGGGGACGCCCGGACCTCCTCTGGGTGGAGGCCCCCGAGGCCCGGCTCAGGGTCGGGGCAGGGCCCGTGTCCCGGCGAGCGGGGAGACGGGACCGGAGGGGGAGGAACCCGCGCGGGCCGTGGTGGGGCGGGCGACCGGGGCGTCCACCGCGTTGCGGTCGATCACCATGCGGTGGCCGCCGTACGTCTCGGTGACGTTGCCCGCGTACTGGTGGATCCGGGCGTGCGGCGTCCAGGCCGCCGGGGCCAGGGTGGCCTCGGTGGCGAGGGCGGGCGTCCCCAGCCAGCGCGCGAACCACATCACGGCCGGCAGGTCCGCCGTGCCGGCCCTCCGCTGCGCCTCGATGTCCCGCACGCCCGTGTCCGCGCTGCTGTAGAAGCCGGGGAGGTAGCCGAGGCGGCGCACCTCGCGGTTCCAGCCCCGGACGAAGGAGAGGGTGGTCGCGGCGCACTGGGCGTCACCGCGCCGGTAGGCCTCGATGTCGAGGTAGAGCGGGCTGCTCGTGCCCAGACCGAGGGCCCGCGCGGCCCGCACCGCGTCGCCCGCCTCCCGGGTGCCCTGGCCCCAGGGGTCGGAGCCGATGGCGAAGGGCTTCTTGGCGGGGGCCTCGACGCACGGCGCCTGGGAGCCGACGAAGAGGGGCAGCAGCCGCCAGCCCATCGCCTGCACCGAGGCGACCCAGCCGGAGTCCAGCTCCCGCTGGCCGGGGCAGCCCCGGCCCCGCCCGGCGAAGTAGATCCCGACGGCCCCGTACGGCGAACCGCGCCAGGCCCTCATGGTCTCGACGGAGGGCGCCTCGCAGGTGTCGAAGGCCTTGCCGGTGAAGTGGACGGGGGTGGTGGAGGTGGGGGCGCCGGGAGCGGCGGGAGCAGGAGCGGGAGCGGCGGGAGCAGGAGCGGCGGGAGCGGCGGTCCTGCTCACGGCTGCCGCCGTGACGGCGGAGGCCGGGGCTGCGGCCGCGGCTGGGGCTGCGGCCGAGGGCGGCGGTGGAGGCAGGGCGGCGGTCGGTGCGGGCGCGTCGAGGAGCGCCGTCCCGGCCACCGCCGCCATCAGGACGGCGGCCACGGCCCGCGCCCCCGCGAAGGGAGGCGCGGACCGTGGACGCGCCGGTGCGGAGGCCGAGGCGGGCCGGGGCGGGGGCGGCGTGCTTGTGCTCATGACGCGAGTGAAGGTCCGCCCGCCGCGCCCGGCCACCGCTGGGGCCGCCGCCTCCGCCGTACGCACCGGGGAACGACCCGTACGTGGGAACCCCGGCGCGAGAGCCCCGGCCCCGGGTCCGGCGGCGCGGGCGCCCGCACACCGGTACCGAAGTACCGCCGCGCGGGGCGTCCTTCACGCTGCCGTACGGCCCCCCTCGGGCCGGTCCTCCCCCGGCCGTCACCACGGCGGGAAGTCGAGCACCGGGAGGGACCGGGCGGCGCGGGTGGAGGCGGCACGGACGGAGGTGGCGCCGGCGGAGGCGGGGCGGACGGGGTCGGTGCGGGTGAGGTCGGTGCGGATGCCTGTCATGGCTCTTCCTCCGGGAAACGAGAACCGAGAACTGGGAACCGAGAAGCGGGAGCTCATGGGAGCCCGGCGAATACCTGAAGCGTGGAGCGGGACTGAAACAACTCTGTTTCCGGGGCAGTTGGCCCGCCGCCCCGGCCGTTGTGCTCGACGTCGCAAATGCAGAGTTGCCCACGGAATCCCCGGCGAACCGCCCCGCAGCGGACGTTCCCTCTCAAGCATGAGGACAGCGTGATAAACCCGGTCGAGACGAGAAAAGAAGCAGCTCGCGGGGGCGGCGGAATTCGCGTTTCGGCGCGGTCGGGGCTCCCGGGCCCCTAGGAGACGTCCCCCGCGTCCCCCACGGCTCCCTCGAAGGCCTGGTACGCCGTCTCGTCGAAGAGCACGAACCGCACCTCCTTGACCCCGGTGCGGGCCGCCCGCACCGTCTCGACGGCGATCCGGGCGCCGTCCGCCATCGGCCAGCCGTAGACCCCGGTGGAGACGGCCGGGAACGCGACCGTACGGGCCCCCAACTCGTCGGCCACCCGCAGGGATTCCCGGTAGCAGGAGGCCAGCAGCTCCGAACGGTCCTCGCCCCGCGACCAGACCGGGCCCACCGTGTGGATCACGTGCCGGGCGGGCAGCCGCCCCGCCGTGGTCGCCACGGCCCGCCCGGTCGGCAGGCCCTTGCCGTAGTGCGAGCGGCGCAGCGCACGGCAGGCCTCCAGGATCTCCGGCCCGCCCTTGCGGTGGATGGCCCCGTCGACCCCGCCGCCGCCGAGCAGCGAGGAGTTCGCGGCGTTGACCACCGCGTCCGCCGCCTCGGCGGTGATGTCGCCCCGGACGAGCACGATCCGCATCCCACGCTCCTCTTCTCCCGAAGTCCTCCGGACCCTACGCCGCCCCTCACCGAGCGGCATCGCCCTTACCACCTCCCCGGCCGGAGACCGGCCCCCGGACGACACCGAACGGCCGGACGCACAAAGCGACGCGCACGCGGGCGCGTGAACAGATGCATACGTACGGGATGTCACGCGCCGAAGCGGTGTCACACGTACGGGTGGGTATCAGGAGCCCCCGGAGCGGGTACGGGGCCGCCGTGACGACGAAGACGGCGAATCCGGGCGAGGTCGGTCACTGCGGGTGAAATAGCCGGTGGGAAAGGCGTTTCCGGCCCTCATGGATCAGCGGCGTGCGCGTGTCTAACCCCAAGCCGACGCGTAAATTGTTCAGAATGTCACTTACTGCCCCAGTTGAAACTACGAAGTTTCGTTGCCGAGGAGCGTGTCATGCAGGTTCGCAGGTGGCTCCCTGACCAGCCCACCAGCATCGGCCGCCATGACTGGCCGGACGAGGGCGGCGAGGGAACTCATCTGCGACTGCGGGCCGGCTCCATCGTCGTACTCGACCGACAGGCCTGGCGCGTCCTGGAGATCACCGGGTACCCCGGCGACCACTGGCCGGAGGCGTACGAGAAGGCCTGGCGGGACCACGTGGAGCTGTGGTGGCACGCCAACGAGCTGCGGCGGGCCAACAACCAGGCGGTCAAACCCGCTCCGGAACGCGCCGAGTTCTACAAGCGTCCGGTGGTGCTCGTCCTGCGCAACGACAACCTGCCCCGGTCCGCGCCGAAGCATTGGTGCGCCCCCGCCAGCCAGGACTGGCAGGTGCTCCCCGAGCACTACGCGGTCTGCCGCGCCTGCGGCGAACTGCCGCCCTGCCACCACGGGGAGTACCCGCGCGAGGAGGGTCCGCGCAGGCCCGAACAGAGCGGCGGCATCCCGTTCCTGGTGCCGAAGGGCTGCTGCATGGGATGTGCCGAGCAGATCAAGCCCCGTATGAGGACGGTCCGTTTCCCGGGACCCAACCTCTGGTACCCGGACCTGGGCGAGGACACGGCGGTCTTCCACGCGCGCTCCTCCTGCGAGGACCAGGTGGAGTGCTACCGCGCGCGGTGGCAGCAGGAGTACGAGCCGCCGACCGCGCGGCCCGACACCTCCGCGTTCCCGGGCTTCGACCACTTCGTGCTCCCCCGGGCCCGCCAGTCCGCACCGCAGGCCCAGCAGGGTCCGGTGGCACAACTCCAGGCCCCGCAGCCCTCGCAGACCGCGCAGGCGGGGCAGGCCGGACACGCGGGGCAGGCCGCGCAGCCCCAACCCCCGCACGCACAGGCCCCGCACGCGCAGACGATGCCGCAGACCCACGCCGCACCGGCCCCCCAGGCCCCGCTCCCGGCCTCGCACGTCCTCCTGTCGGCCACGGGCCCCCGGCCGGGGGAGGAGGCGCACGCCGCCGCCCTCACGGTGGGGACGACGGGCTCCGGCACCTTCTCGCCCTCCTTCGAGGGCTACCGCCAGGACCCCGAGCCGTACCCCGACCTCTACCCGACGGCCGACGCGTACCCGATGGCCGATCCCTACCCGGCGGTCGACCCCTACCCGACCGCCGACTCCTACCCGACGGCCGACGCCTATCCGGTCCCGACTCCGGTCCCGACCCCGGACCAGGGTCCCGCGGGGCACGCGGTCCGGGCCGCGGAGGAGCTGAGCCGCACCCTGACCGACCGCCCGGCCTTCCACAACGCGGAGCAGGCGGCCCGCGTCATCGAGGAACTCACGGCGGCCGTGCGCAACATCGCGCTCTGCCTCAACAACCCCCCGGCCCGCAACCACTCCTGATCGCGCCGCGTCCCGGCTCCGCGGGACGCACGACGGCCCCCGACCGGTTTCTCCCGGTCGGGGGCCGTGGCGTCGGCGGTGGGTGTGGGATTTGAACCCACGGAGACATCGCTGCCTCGACGGTTTTCAAGACCGTTCCCTTAGGCCGCTCGGGCAACCCACCTCCGCTCCGGACCACCTGGGGTGGAGCGGGCTACAGCGTACCGGCTGGACGACCTGCCCGCGGAAGCCAGGCAACGGGCCCTTCGGGCGGCGGGGTCGTACCCACCGCCCGGAGCCCGGCTCGAAGCCGCAGCGTGCCGTGCGCGGGCGCGTCAGCTGTCGCCGGTGCGCTCGCCCAGGACGACGGTGGTCGTGGCGGTCCTGCCGTCGCGCTCGTAGGTGATCTCCACCGAGTCGCCCGGCTTGTGGGTCCAGATCTCGCTGATGAGGGAGGGCCCGCTGTCGATCTGGTGGCCGCCGAAGGCGGTGATCACGTCGCCCGGTTTCAGGCCCGCCTTCGCCGCGGGGCCGTTCGGGGTGACCGAGGTCGTGCCGCCGGTGCCCCGGGCGGCGATCTCGGCGCCCTCGCCCTTCTCGTTCATGTTCACGGTCGCGCCGATCACCGGGTAGACCGGCTTGCCCGTCTTGATCAGCTGCTGGGCGACGTTCTTCGCCTGGTTGACCGGGATCGCGAAGCCGAGGCCGATCGAGCCCGCCTGGGACTGGCCGAAGCCGCTGCCGGCCGACTGGATGGCCGAGTTGATGCCGATCACCGCGCCGCTCGCGTCGAGCAGCGGGCCGCCGGAGTTGCCCGGGTTGATCGAGGCGTCCGTCTGCAGGGCGCTCATGTACGAGTTGCTTGCGCCGGAGCCGTCGCCCGAGGCGACCGGACGGTTCTTGGCGCTGATGATGCCCGTCGTCACGGTGTTGGACAGGCCGAACGGGGCGCCGATCGCGATCGTCGAGTCCCCGACCGCCACCTTGTCGGAGTCGCCCAGCGGGAGCGGCTTGAGGCTCTTCGGGGCGTTCGTGAGCTTCAGCACCGCCACGTCGTAGCCCTCGGCCCGGCCGACGACCTCCGCGTCGTACGACTTGCCGTCGGAGAAGGTCACCGAGAGCGTGCCGCCGTCCGCCGCCGACGCCACCACGTGGTTGTTGGTGACGATGTGGCCCTCCTGGTCGTACACGAAGCCCGTGCCCGTGCCGCCCTCGCCCTGGGAACCGCCCGACTTCGCCTGGATGGTGACCACGCTCGGCAGCGCCTGCGCCGCGACCGCCGCGACCGTCCCCGGGTCGCGCTTGAAGGAGGCCGGGGCCTCGCCCGAGGAGACCGTGGTCGAGCTGACGCCGTTGTCGCCGCGCTCGGCCGCCCAGTAACCGATGCCGCCGCCGATGCCGCCCGCGAGGAGCGCCGCCGCCAGGACGGCCGCCACGAGCCCGCCGGTCCGCCTGCGCGGTGCGGCGGGAGCCGGGGGTACGTGCGCGTGCTGGGCGCCCCAGGAGGGCACGGCCGGCGGGGGCGGCGGCCAGCCGCCGACCGGAGCGGCGTGGGCGGCGTGGGTCCCGGGGGCCGCGTGGTGGGCCTCGGGGGCCACGTGGGCCGCCTGGACCGTCGGGGCCTCCTGGGTCACCGGCCCTTCCTGGGCGTTCGCGTCCGCCGGGTGCGCGGTGGGCGGGTGCGCCGCGTCCGCCGGATGCGCGGCGGGCGGCTCGGAGGCCGGGCCCGTGCCCGGGACCTGGGCCGCGTCCGGAGTCTGGGCCGCGTCCGGAGTCTGGGCCGGAGGGGTCGGAGGGGCCGACGGGGGTACGGGAGGCGTCGGAGGGACGGACGGGGCAGCCGGATCCCCCTGAACCGCCTTGCCCTCGTTCTCGGTGCTCACAGCTCGCTCTCCTCGTTGACTGCGTTGACTGCATTGACTGCCGGACCTGTCGGATCCGCCGGACCTGTCGGATCCGCCGGATCTGCCAGGTCCTCCGGGACTGCGCGGACTACTGGACTGCTTCGACCGCCTGCCCGCGTTCGGCCGTGGGTACCCGTGAGTACCCGCCGTCCGACCACGCGTGCCCTGCGTGTGACTGTCGTCGACCGCGTGAGGTTGTGGTCGCTCCGGCTCCAGGGTGCTGCGACCAGCTTTTCCCACCGGACGTCAGGCCGCTGTAAGACGGAGCTGTGCGTTCTCTCTCCATCCTTTATAAAGGACAGAACGGACAGTCTCGGTGTGCCCGCCGCGCCCCGCCAATGGCACCATGACGCGGTGACTCACGCACGGCAGCAACCGAACCGCGTCCCCGTCCAGGTCGTCGCCCACCGCGGAGCGTCCGAGGACGTACCGGAACACACCCTGGCCGCCTATGTGAAGGCCATCGAGGACGGCGCCGACGCCCTGGAGTGCGACGTCCGGCTCACCGCCGACGGGCACCTCGTCTGTGTGCACGACCGGCGCGTCGACCGTACCTCCAACGGCCGCGGGGCCGTCTCCACCCTCGAACTGGCCGCCCTCGCCGAGCTCGACTTCGGCACCTGGAAGGGCCGGGGGGAGTCGGCGGAGAGCCCCGACCGGCGGGCCCCCGGCTCCACCTCCGTCCTCACCCTGGAGCGCCTCCTGGAGCTGGTCTCCGACACCGGGCGCCGGGTCGAGCTGGCGATCGAGACCAAGCACCCCACGCGCTGGGCGGGCCAGGTCGAGGAACGGCTGCTCCAGCTCCTGAAGAGGTTCGACCTCCACGCGCCCGCGTCCCCCGAGGACTCCCCCGTACGGGTCATGAGCTTCTCGGCCCGCTCCCTGCACCGGATCGCCGCCGCCGCGCCGACGCTGCCCACCGTCTCCCTCGCCCAGTTCGTCTCACCCCGGCTGCGCGACGGGCGGCTCCCCGCGGGCGCGCGCATCGCGGGCCCCTCCATCCGGATCGTCCGGCACCACCCGGCGGTGATCCTGCGGCTCCAGAAGGCGGGGCACCGGGTCCACGTGTGGACGGTGGACGAGCCCGAGGACGTCGAACTCTGCGAGCGTCTTGGCGTGGACGCGATCATCACCAACCGCCCGAAGCAGGTGCTGACCCAGCTGGGCCGCGACTGATCCCTTCCGTTTTCCTCACTTCCGTCCCATCCGCCACAGGGGACAAAGGGAGCATCACGGGTTACAGGGAGTGCACCGGCGCGTTCTATCCGTACGCGATCGTCACGAGTGCCTCATCCCACGCCGATTGGCCGGTTTCCGGTCCAGGTCATCGGGGCATTCACACCGTGGCGTGGGGCAAAGGAGGTCTCGGGGGTGGCGTTGGTGGTGGCACAAGAGGTGCCCACGTCGTCGAGCATGGCCGTACCCCATGGCCCTGCGGGCGTGGGTGAGGCGCGGCACCGGATGCGGGACGAGCTGTACCGCAGCGGGGTCGCGGAATCGGTCGTCGACGACGCGGTGCTGATCCTTTCCGAGCTGCTCAGCAATGCCTGTCGGTACGGCAGGCCGCTGGGACGGGCGGATCGTGGTGACGGGGACGTACGGGCGGCCTGGCGGGTCGACCCGGGAGGCGGCCTGCGGGTCGAGGTCACCGACGGCGGCGGTCCGACGCGACCCGTCCCGTCGACGCCCTCGGTCACGGCACGGGGCGGTCGCGGGTTGAACATCATCGGTGCGCTGGCCCAGGACTGGGGCGTGCGCGACAGCGCGACCGGCGAGGTCACCGTCTGGGTGGTCGTCACCGAGGGGCACCGCCGCGAGGACTTCGCGACGCACGTGGGCGGCGGTTCGAGCTTCGACTTCCTGGACGCGTACGACGACCTGGACTGATCACGTACGACGACCTGGACTGATCGCGCACGCCCCGGTCCGGATCGGTTCCACGGCCCTGCGGCCCCACGGCCGCACCGTCCCGATCCGGCCCCGCCGAAGGGCAGGCATTGCGGGTTCTCCGGAGCGGCCGCCTCCGTCCGGCGTGCGGCCCGCCTGAGGGGCGGTGGCGGCCGGGGCGGCTAGGCTCGCGCCCGAAACAGCACCGCTGACAAGCACCGCCGCGATCGGGAGAAAGCCACACCATGGCCAAGAAGCGCCCCCAGACGAAGGCCGGCAAGGCCGGCCAGGCACAGGTCACGAGCGGGGAGATCCCGGTCGTCGGCGCGCGCGAGCCGTGCCCGTGCGGTTCGGGCCGCCGCTACAAGGCGTGTCACGGCCGGGCCGCCGCGCACGCCGTGACCGAGCTCGTCCAGCGCCCCTTCGAGGGCCTGCCCGGCGAGTGCGACTGGGTCGCGCTGCGCGAACTGGTGCCCGCCGCCACCGTGCCGCTCAACCTGAAGGACGGGCTGCCCGAGGGCGTGCCGTCCGTGACGCTCGCGACCGTGCTGCCGATGGCGTGGCCGGCGCTCCGCCGCGACGACGGCTCCGTCCTGCTCGCCCTGCAGAACGACTCCACCTCCGGCGACCTGGCCCGCGACCTCGCCGACACCCTCCAGCGCGCCCTGGAGGTCGAGCCCGGCACCCCCGTCCCCGCGCGCCGCGTGCCGGCCGAGGGCCCGCGCCTCCAGGACCTGCTGGACGCCGACGCCGCGTTCGCGCCCGAGGTGCACACGGGCTTCGAGTTCTGGATCCCGCAGTCGGCGGACGGCGCCGACCCGGAGGTCGCCGCCTCCCTGGAGCGGGCCAACGCCGCCGCGATCCCGACCGTCCGCCTGACGGGCGTCGACTCCGCGTACTGGTGCGAGACCCCCGACAAGAACCACCTGCGCTGGGTCATGCCGTACCCGGAGGAGAAGCTCCTCGACGCGCTCGCCCGGCTCCAGGCCGCCGGCGGCACCTCCCTCGGCCCGGACACCCGGCTCGTCGGCTCCTTCCGCGCCCACGGCCTCGTGGTGCCGGTGTGGGACCTGCCGACGTCCATGACCGCCGAGGACTGCGAGAAGCCGGCCGCCGAGTTCTTCGAGCGGCTGACCGGAGCGCTCGCCTCGGACGCTCCGCTCACGGCGGAGGAGCGACGGGCGCGCGGCGGCCTCACGAACCGTCAGGTCACTCTCAGCTGATACCCCAGGTGGTATCGGTGACTGACAGACCGACCAGTCGGTGACTTCCACCACAACCCGCTCTTCGGACAGGTAAATCCCTGTCCGAATAACCGAGATCGAATTTGCGAACAGCAGATCTCTTGTTACCGTTCTGGAAGCCCGGTCGCTGGTGCATCCCCCGTCGCCAGCGATCGGGCCTTTCCATGTCCGCTTCCGGCCCGGCCGGGGCGTCCGACGCTCAACTTCCTTCGTGCTCCACCATGTTGCTGCCTGCTCGCAGCAGCAGCGGAGTGCCGCCGTCCCCGCTGGCGCCGGCGAATTCCGCCACCGCCGTATACGCCGTGACCACGCCCGCGCCGCGCTCCCGGGGCGTTTCGCAGGTGCCCGGTTCATCCTGCGCCGGAACCGCGCACCGCACGTGAACGGTCCGCCCGCCGGGGGCCATGAGGGTCAGAAACGCGTCGAGTTCCCGCCCCGTGGCGTTGCGGTAGTAGGTACGCGCCCAGACATCGCCCCCCTCGTTCAGGACACACGTCTGCGCCTCCGCACCTCCGGGAGAGGCGAGTTCCGGCCCACAGCGCGCGACCCGCTCGGGAGCGACCGGCGCGACGGCGACCGGAGGGACGGAAGGAGCGGGAGGGGCTGCGGAGGTCTCGGAAGGGGTCGGTTCCGGCGTACGGGGCCCGAGGCCGAGGCCCTTCCACAGCCCCCCGGCCCCTCCGTCGTCCCCGGCCTTCCCGTCCCCCTCGCTCCGGGCGCCGAGAGAGCGTACGGCCTCCCCGGCCGGTCCCGCCGTCGCGACGAGCGGCAGCAGCACGGCGACCGTGACGGCGGCCCCGAGTGCGACCACGCGGAGGTTCACCGGAGTCATCGGGCCCACCTGCTCCTGCTCGGCTGGAGATCCTGAACGGTGGGGCGAACATAGCGGCGGACGGCGGGCACCCGGACGGCCGCGCACCCGTTTCCCGTACGAGTCGGGCCGGGACGCACCCGTTCGGGTGAACGCCCGCCGCCCGCCGTGACGAAGGGCGGCGCGTGCTCGGCGTTCTTCCACAACAGGGTGGCGCCCCGTCCTCAGTACGCCAGCCGGCTCCCGCCGCCCGGGGTGCTCGTGCTCGCCTCCACCAGGGCGTCGACCACCGCCTCGACGTCCGGCAGCCACGGCCGGGCCGAGCCCGCGAGGGGGGCCCGCTCCCAGCGGACCTGCCCGGAGCCCGCGACCGAGGGCGGCAGCAGTAGATAGCCGCCCTCACTGTGGAACCGCAGCGAACTGGGCACGCTGTCCTTCGCGTACAGCAGCTCGCCCAGCCGTTCCAGGTCGTACGGGGCGACGAGGATCGACCACCGGGTGGGGGTGGCGACCACCGGCCCGAGGCGCATGCCCGTCGCGTCGAGCGCGGCGAGGGCCCGGGCGCCCGCCGGCGCGGGGAGACTGACCGCGCAGGGCGCGCCGCCGCCCGTGGCGAGGACCACCGGGGCGTCCGGGCGCGTGGTCCACCACCAGCGGACCATGCGCTCGTCCGTGGTGGCGGCGAGCAGCCCGGGATCGTAGGGGTGCGCGCCGGGCACGACGCAGTCGGGGTCGGGACAGGAGCAGGCGGGCTCCATGTCCGTACGGGTCGCCGTCATCAGGTTCGCGGCCGCGCGGGCCAGCGTCCTCAGGCCCGTGGTCGCGCGGGTCGTCGTTCTCAGGTCCGCGCCCGGCAGGACGGGCCAGTTCCATTCGACGGCGAAGGTGACCGCCGCGTCGAGGCGTGCGGTCCTCGCCCTGCTCCGGAACCGGAGCCTGCGTCGCCTTCCGAGGATCTCGCGCATGAGCGCTCGTTCCTTTCCGTTGAACGCCGAATTCCCATCACAACACGTGCAGATTCATTCACCGTGCGCATCAACGCGTACCGGGTTGGCGGGTGCCGGACCGCAGGGAAGCGGGGCCGGTCGGGCCGGAAAAACCGCGTACTACCCGGTGGAGCCGGATGGAGCCCAGTGGAGCCAGGTCAGAGCCAGAGCGGTTCAAAGCACGTTCCCCGCCAGTCGGTGGCGGGCAGCGGCCTGCGGCATGGAAGACGCCGGGGTCCCGCATCACGTTCCGGGGCAGCTTCAACTGCCCCCGCCTGTCACCGTTTACGTACCCCGCACGCTCGGGATGACGCGCTTTCAAACGACGCCAGTCGACCGCAAAAGGTGCACACCGGGGGCAATTTTCAGCCAACTTCCCGCTTACTTCAACCCTCTCGCACAACCTCACGGACACCACTTTTCCCGTGGGGACAATGCTGGACATCGCTCCTCTTGTGCGTGTACATGTGGGTACATCGAGCGGCGCAGAATGACATGGGGGTTTGCGATGCTATGGCGTCAAACGCACCGGTCGGAAAGCCGGCCGACATGAGCGCCCCACGTCTGCCGAAAGTGGCTGGAATCGATTCAACGGTTCCCGCGCCACCGCACACTCCGGCGCCCCTCCCCGGGGTCCCCTCGGCCGCGCCCCCCTCCGACGCGGCCCTCCCTCCCGGAGTCCTGATCCAGGACCGGCTGGCCTCCTGGGTCTCCGACCTCACCACCCTCCACGAACTCACCGAGCGCCTGATCAAGACCGACTCCCTCGACGAGGCCCTGCGCGAAACGCTCGGAGCCGGGGCCGCCCTCGTCGGCGCCCGGCGCGGCATGGCCGTCCTCGAACCCGCCGACGGCCTCGGCCCCACCAGCACCATCGGGCTCGGTCTCGCCCACGCCGACCTCGGCACCATCGAGACCGTCCCGCGCGGCTCGGGGAGTTACGGCCGCCTCCTCGACGGCCTGCCCGAAGCCGGCCCCACGGCCCCCGGCCCCTCCGCCGCCGCCCGCCCCGCGCGCGTGCCCGAGCCGATCGCCATCCGCGACGTGCGCACCGAGGAGGGACTCGACCCGCGCCACCGCGAGGTCGCCGCCCGCCTCGGCTACGCCGCCAGCTACGCCCTGCCCCTCGCCACCGAGGAGGCCGGCCGGCTCGGCGCGGTCGTCTGGCTCTACGACGAACCCGCCGAACCCGACGAACGCCGGCGCCACCTCATCGGCCTCTACGGCCGCTTCGCCACCGAGCACCTGGCCCGCCTCCTCCAGGTCGAACGCGCCCGCGTGCGGGTCGCCACCATCGCCGAGGAACTGCTCCCGAGCCGGCTCCCCCGCGTCCCCGGCGTCCGGCTCGCCGTCCGCCACCGCACCGGCCCCCAGGGCGGCGGCGACTGGTACGACGCGCTGCCGCTGCCCGAGGGCGCCCTCGGGCTCGCCGTCGGCTCCGTCTCCGGGACCGGCCCCAGCGCGCTCGCCGCCATGGGCCGGCTGCGCGCCTCCCTGCGGGCGTACGCGGTGATGGAGGGCGAGGACCCGGTCGCCGTCCTCTCCGACCTGGAACTCCTGCTGCGGCTCACCGAACCCGCCCGCTCCGCGACCGCGCTCTTCGCCTACGCCGAACCCGCGCAGCGCCGGATCGTCCTCGCCGGGGCCGGGCACGCCCCGCCGCTGGTCGTCGGCGACCGGCGCACGGAGTTCGTCGAGACCTCGCTGTCGGCCCCGCTCGGGATGCTGACGTGCTGGGAGGCGCCGAGCGTGGAGCTGTCCCCCGCGCCGGGAGAAACGGTGCTGCTCTACACGGACGGGTTGCTGCGCCGTACCGGCGAGACCACCGACCGGGCCTTCGCCCGGCTCCACGCGGCGGCCGCGAGCGTGCCGGAGCCGGACCGGTCCGACCCGGGCGCCGTCGCCGACCACGTCCTGCGGACCCTGCTGCCCGAGGGGATCGACCCGGCCGTGGAGGGCGAGGACGTGGTGCTGCTCGCGGCCCGTTTCGACTGAGGACGCGCACGCGTGCCGGGTCCGCCGAGTAAGCGGACCGTGACGTTCCGGTAATGGGTCTTCCGGCCCTGGGCCCCCTTCCGCACGACCGTACGATGGTGGGGGTTCAGTGTCGTACCAGAGGAGGCAGACCCGTGGCCGAGGAGCTCACCCCGGAGACCCCGGAAGAGACCGAAGACCAGCCGATCAAGCAGCGCAAGAACGGCCTTTACCCGGGCGTGTCCGACGAGCTGGCCGAGAACATGAAGTCCGGCTGGGCCGACACCGAGCTGCACGGCCTGGAGCCGATCGCCCAGGCCGACAAGACCGCCGAGCGCCGCGCCGCACTCTCCGCCCGCTTCCCGGGCGAGCGCCTGGTGATCCCGGCCGGCAAGCTGAAGACCCGGTCCAACGACACCGAGTACGCCTTCCGCGCCTCCACCGAGTACGCGTACCTCACCGGCGACCAGACGCAGGACGGCGTCCTCGTCCTGGAGCCGGCGAAGGACGGCCACAAGGCCACGATCTACCTGCTGCCGCGCTCCGACCGCGAGAACGGCGAGTTCTGGCTCGACGGCCAGGGCGAGCTGTGGGTCGGCCGCCGCCACTCCCTCTCCGAGGCCGAGCAGCTCCTCGGCATCCCGGCCAAGGACGTGCGCGAGCTCGCCGACGCGCTCAAGGAGGCCACCGGCCCCGTCCGCGCCGTCCGCGGCCACGACGCCGGCATCGAGGCCGCGCTGACCGACAAGGTCACCGCCGAGCGCGACGAAGAGCTGCGCGTGTACCTCTCCGAGGCCCGCCTCGTGAAGGACGCCTTCGAGGTCGCCGAGCTGGAGAAGGCCTGCGCCGCCACCGCCCGCGGCTTCGAGGACGTCGTCAAGGTCCTCGACAAGGCCGAGGCCACCAGCGAGCGCTACATCGAGGGCACGTTCTTCCTGCGCGCCCGCGTCGAGGGCAACGACATCGGCTACGGCTCCATCTGCGCCGCCGGCCCGCACGCCACCACCCTGCACTGGGTCCGCAACGACGGCGACGTGCGCTCCGGCGACCTGCTGCTGCTCGACGCCGGAGTGGAGACCACCGAGCTCTACACCGCCGACATCACCCGCACCCTGCCGATCAACGGCCGGTACACCGACCTCCAGCGCAAGATCTACGACGCCGTGTACGAGGCGCAGGAGGCCGGCATCGCCGCGGTGAAGCCCGGCGCCGCCTACCGCGACTTCCACGACGCCGCGCAGCGCGTCCTCGCCGAGAAGCTCGTCGAGTGGGGCCTGGTCGAGGGCCCGGTCGAGCGCGTCCTGGAGCTCGGTCTCCAGCGCCGCTGGACCCTGCACGGCACCGGCCACATGCTCGGCATGGACGTCCACGACTGCGCCGCCGCGCGCACCGAGGCCTACGTCGACACGACCCTCGAACCGGGCATGTGCCTGACCGTCGAGCCGGGTCTGTACTTCCAGGCCGACGACCTGACCGTGCCGGAGGAGTACCGGGGCATCGGCGTCCGGATCGAGGACGACATCCTCGTCACCGAGGACGGCAACCGGAACCTCTCGGACGCGCTGCCGCGCCGCTCCGACGAGGTCGAGGCGTGGATGGCCTCGCTGAAGGGCTGACCACCGCGTACGTTGGAACACGAAGGGCCTCCGCCGACCGACCGGCGGGGGCCCTTCTCCGTACTCGCGCGCCCCCGCTTCCCGGGGCTACGCCATGAGGAGGGATGGGGCGTCCTTCCACTTCAGGATCTTGTCGAAGCTGACCACCGCGCCGCCCCGGGCCGAGCGGTTGCCGAACTGCACGTGGTCGGAGAGCTCCTCGATCAGCCGCATCCCGCGCCCGTGCTCGGCGTCCGAGGCGGCCGCGCGAACCTCCGCGTACGGGAAGCCGGGGCCCGAGTCGGCCACCTCGATGCGACAGGTCTCGCCGTCCAGGTACGCCGTCACCCGGTACGCCCCCGGGAGCGTCCCGCCCGGACCCGCCTGTCCCGCGTCGGGATCCGCGCCCGCGCCGCCGTGCTCGACCGCGTTCGCGCATGCCTCGGTCAGCGCCACCGACAGTTCGTACGACACGTCGGGATCGACCCCCGCCGTCTCCATCGTGCCCAGCAGAAGCCGGCGCGCGAGCGGCACGCTCGCGGCTTCGCGCCGCAGATGGAGTGACCACCAGATGCTCATGCTCCAGCCTCCCGGCATCGGCTCGGCGGACCAGTGGTCCTGCGGCACGACGTACCGATACCTATTGCCGGGCGGGCGGCTCCGTAAGCCCCCGGGAGCGTCAAGAGCGCTCGTTCGGCGGATGCCCGGAGCCCGCGGGCCGGTGTATGTCACCCCGAAGAACCCCAAGGGCGACCTTCCGGACCTGCCGTACCGCGGTGGGGGGCGTGGTGCGATGATGGGCCCGCCATGTCTGCCCCCGAGCTCGCTCCACGGCTGCTGAGGGCCGCGGTGTTCACCGCGGTCTGCGTCGTGCTGTCCGCGCTGGGCCACGCCCTCGCGGCGTGCGCGGGCGTCGCCCCGTGGTCCCTGGCCGCCGGTTTCCTCGGCGTCTTCGGGGTCGCCGTCCTCTTCGGCGGACGCGAACGCTCCCTCGGCTCCGTCGTCGGCGCCCTCGCCGCCGGGCAGCTCGGCCTGCACGTCCTCTTCGGCCTCGGACAGCACCGGCTCACCCTGGGTGCCCAGGCCGACGACGCCCTCGTCCGGATGGCGGCGCGGCTGGTCTGCGGGGCGGGGGCCACGTCCCTCACCCCCACCGACGCCACCAGGATCCTCACCGACGCCGGACTCGACCCGGCCGCCGCCCACGCCCACGCGGGGCACGGCGCGGCCGTCGCACCGGCCGTCCCGGCCGACAACCTGCTGCCCGACCTGCCCATGCTCCTGGGGCACCTGCTCGCCGCCCTGGCCACGGGCTGGCTGCTGCGGCGCGGCGACCGCGCCCTCGGCCGGCTCGTCGAACTCTCCGGACAGGGCGCGGCGGAACTCGCTGAGCACGCCCGGGTCAGCTCGCTGCGGGCCGCGCTCCGGCTCGTACGGGCCCTGCTCGCCGGGCTGCCGTCGGCGGCGCGCACCGCGCCCCGCCGGACCCCCCGTACGGCCTTCGACTCCTCGCCGCCGCCGGTGGCCGAGGCGCTCAGGGACACGGTGATCAGGCGCGGCCCGCCGGCCGCCGACTGCGTCCTCGCAGCCTGACGCGGTCCGCTCGACAGGAGCGGGACCGCGTTCGTCCGCACGCCCGCCCGGGCCTCCGCCCCGGCGTGCCGGACGTCACCGTCCTGTTCCGTTCCTCTCCGAACCGGAGTGTCTTCGCCATGAGCGTTTCCCGTACCCCCGCCCGCCGCGCCTCCGTCCGCCGCGTCTCCGCCGTCCGCGCCGCCCTCGCCGGGGGCATCGCCCTCTCCTCCGTCGCGCTCCTCTCCGGCACCGCCTTCGCGCACGTCAGCGTGCAGCCGCAGGGCGAGGCCGCCAAGGGCGGCTACGCGACCGTCAACATCAAGGTGCCGAACGAGCGCGACAACGCCTCCACCGTGAAGCTGGAGGTCAACTTCCCGCTCGACCACCCGCTCGCCTCCGTCATGCCGCAGCCCGTTCCCGGCTGGAAGGCCGAGGTCACGAAGAGCAAGCTCGACAAGCCGCTGGAGCTGCACGGCAGGACGATCAACGAGGCCGTCTCCAAGGTCACCTGGACCGCCGAGGGCGCGGGGATCGGCCCCGGCCAGTTCCAGCAGTTCCCGCTCTCCCTCGGTCAGCTTCCCGAGAACGCCGACGAGCTCGTCCTGAAGTCGGTCCAGACGTACTCCAACAAGGAGGTCGTGCGCTGGATCGAGGAGCAGAAGGAGGGCGCGGAGGAGCCGCAGAACCCGGCCCCCGTCCTGAAGCTCTCCGCCGCGTCCGACGACCACCACGGCGGCGGCGCCGCGCCGTCCGCCACCGCGACCGCCTCCGCCTCCGCCTCCGCCTCGGCGGGGGAGAAGGACGGTCACGACGACAAGGCGGGCGACAAGACGGAGAAGAACACCGCGTCGGCCTCCTCCTCTTCCTCCTCCGACACCACCGCCCGGATCCTCGGCGTCGTCGGCATCCTCGTCGGCGTGGCCGG
This sequence comes from Streptomyces sp. NPDC086147, assembly GCF_040702165.1. Lineage (NCBI taxonomy): Bacteria > Bacillati > Actinomycetota > Actinomycetes > Kitasatosporales > Streptomycetaceae > Streptomyces > Streptomyces sp. NPDC086147. The sequence goes on from NZ_JBFBJO010000003.1 coordinate 135,740, forward strand.
TGTGGCCTTCGGCGTCCTCGCCGGTCGCCGCCGCTCGGCCTGACGGCCGTACTTCCTCCCGAAGGACACGGAAAGAAACAGCATGTCCGCACAGAAGACGCACACCCCCGAGTCCCAGGGCGGTCCGGCTCGTCCGGGCCGCCCCGGCCGGCGCACCCCGCTGGTCATCGCCGCCGCCGCGATCGTCGCGGCGATCGGCATCACTGCGGCCGTCGGCCTCGGTGACGGTGAGACCTCCGGCACGGGCAAGGGTCCCGTCGCCCAGGTCTCCGGCGGCACCGACTCCACCGTGGCCGCGACCGTCCTGGACCGGCCGTACGACAAGCCCGCGCTCGTCCTCACCGACACCAAGGGCGAGAAGTACGACCTGCGCGAGCGCACCAAGGGCAAGCCGACGCTCATCTACTTCGGCTACACGCACTGCCCCGACGTCTGCCCCATGACGATGAGCAACATCGCCATCGCCAGGAAGCAGCTCCCCAAGGCCGACCAGGACAAGCTCCAGGTCGTCTTCGTCACCACCGATCCCGAGCGGGACACCTCCGCCGAGCTCGCCAAGTGGCTGCCCGCCGCCGGCGACCCGTCGTTCACCGGTCTCACCGGCGAGTTCTCCGCCATCCAGGCGGGGGCCCGGCAGATGGGCATCGGCATCGACCCGCCGAAGAAGGAGAAGGACGGCAAGGTCGTCTCCATGCACGGCGCCCAGGTGATCGCCTTCTCGCCCACCACCGACCAGGGCTACGTCCTGTACGGCGAGGACACGACCGCCGAGCAGTACACCGAGGACCTGCCGAAGCTCGTCAAGGGGGAGAACCCGTGAACCGCCGCACCACCGCCCTGTCCGCCGCCGTGGCGCTCGCCGCCTCGCTCGCGCTGACCGGGTGCTCGTCCTCGTCCGACGCGGCCGGGGACGGGAAGCCGGATCTGAAGGTCAGCGGCGCGTTCATGCCGCAGCCGGTGATGGACATGGCCGGCGGCTTCCTCACCATCACCAACGACGGCGACACGGCCGACCGGCTGACCTCCGTCACCAGCCCGATCTCGGACGATGTGACGATCCACGAGACGAAGAACCAGAAGATGCAGGAGGTGAAGTTCTTCGACATCCCCGCGCACGGGAAGCTCTCCCTGGCACGCGGGGGCAACCACATCATGTTCATGACGCTGAAGGAGAAGCCCGAGCAGGGCGACAAGGTCAGCGTCGAACTCCACTTCGAGAAGTCCGACCCGATCAAGGTCGACCTTCCCGTCGAGGCCGCCAACCACAACCCGAAGCAGCACTGAACGCGTTGACGGAGTCCGCACAGAACCGGTTCGGACGGAGCCGGTTCATACAGAGCCGGTTCGCACAGAACTGACGGAGTGACCCAGAGATGACAACCACCGCCCCGCGCCTCGGTACCGCCCTGGCACGGCTGCTGATCCTCGCGGCCGCGCTCCTCGGCACGCTGCTCGCCGGCGCCGCGCCCGCCTCCGCGCACGCGGCGCTCACCGGCAGCGACCCGCAGGACGGGGCGGTGGTCGCCACCGCTCCCAAGGAGGTCAACCTCACCTTCTCCGAGCAGGTCGCCATGAGCGCCGACTCCATCCGGGTCCTCGACCCGGCGGGGCGGCGGGCCGACACCGGCGAGATACGCGACCTGTGCAGCGGCTCCATCGTCCGGTACGGGGTGGAGCTCCGCGCCGGACTGCCCGACGGCACGTACACCGTGGCCTGGCAGACCGTCTCGGCCGACAGCCACCCCATCGCCGGGGCCTTCACCTTCTCCATCGGCGCCCCGTCCGCGACCTCCGTCGCCCTGCCCGACCGGGAGCCCGGCGGCGGGCTCGTCGGCGCCCTCTACGGCATCGCGCGCTACCTCTCGTACGCCGGTTTCGCCGTCCTCGTCGGCGGCGGCGCCTTCGTCCTGGTCTGCTGGCCGCGCGGCGCGGGCGTCCGCCCGGTGCAGCGGACGGTGGTACGGGCCTGGCTCACCCTCACCGGCGCCACGCTGGTGATGCTGCTCCTGCGCAACCCGTACACCGGCTCCGGCGAACTCGCCGACGCCTTCGACCTGGCGGGCCTGAAGAGCGTCCTGGAGACGAAGACCGGGGCCGCGCTCACCTCCCGGCTGCTGCTGCTCGGCGCGGCCGCCCTCTTCGTGGCCGTCCTCTTCGGCTCCTACACCCGGCGCACCGACCCGAAGGAGAAGAAGGACCTCGTCTTCGGCCTCGGCATCGGCGGCACCGTGGTGGCCGCCGGGATCGCCGGCACCTGGGCCCTGGCCGAGCACGCCTCGACCGGGATCCAGCCGGGCATCGCCATGCCCGTGGACATCCTGCACCTCCTCGCCGTGGCCACCTGGCTCGGCGGCCTCACGGTGCTGCTCGTCGCCCTCTACCGGACGCCCTCCGTCGAACGCGTCGCGGTCGAACGCTTCTCCAAGGTCGCCTTCGCCTCCGTGGCCGTCCTCGTGGCCACCGGGATCTACCAGTCCTGGCGCCAGGTCGGCTCCTGGTCGGCCCTGACCGGCACCCGCTACGGACAGCTCCTGCTCGTCAAGATCAGCCTGATGGGCGTTCTCGTCGGGATCGCCTGGATCTCCCGCCGCTGGACCCAACGGCTCGCGGACCTGCCTTCGGCGGAGAAGACGGACGAGGAGGCGGTAGAGGGGATCGAGAACGACGAGACTTCCGAGACCGAAGAGGCCGACACGGCTTCCGGAGCCGCCCCCGACGACGACCCTGACATCGACCCCTCCGTCGACTCCGGCGCCGGCCCGGACGACTCCGACGCCGACCGCCACATCGCCCCCGAGCGGGCCGCCCAGCTCGCCCGGCAGCGGGCCGCCGTCGCCACCGCCCGGCGCAAGCGGGAGCGGGACGCCGACCCGGAGCGGTCCGGACTGCGCCGCTCGGTGCTGACCGAGGCCGCCGTCGCCGTCGTCCTCCTCGTCGTGACCACCGTCCTCACCGCGACCGAGCCCGGACGCACCGAGGAGGAGGCCGGGCGGTCCACCGCCGCCTCCGGCCCGGCCGCCGTGCCCGACCGGCCCGTCGACATCCGGCTTCCCTTCGACACCGGCGGCGTCGACGGCAAGGGCGTCGTCCGGCTCAGCCTCGACCCCGGCCGCACCGGCGCCAACGGGCTCCACCTCTACGTCGAGCGCCCCGACGGCAAGCCGCTGGACGTACCCGAGATCAAGGTCGCCCTCACCCTGGAGGCCAAGGCCGTGGGCCCGCTGCCCGTCGCCCCCGACCGCATCCAGGCCGGACACTGGAGCGCGAGCGGCGTCCAGATCCCGATGCCCGGCGAGTGGCGGATCCAGGTGACCGTCCGTACCTCCGACATCGATCAGACCACCATCGACAAGAACGTGAAGATCGGCTGACCCCCCGTGAGCGAGCGCGACAACCTCAAGGCGTCCCGGACCAAGACGTCCCGGCCCGAGACCTCCGGCCCCGAGACCCCTCGGGCCGCGGCCCCCCTGACCGAGGCCACCCGGGTCGAGATCTCCCGGCGGCGGCTGCTCGGCACCGTCGGTGCGGCGGGCGCGGCCGGTCTGGCCGTCGGCGTGGCTGGCGGCGCCGGGATCTCGGCGGCCGTGTCCGGTGACGGCACCGCCTCCGCGAACGGCTCCGGCGGTCCGGAGGCCCTGACCACCGTCGGCTCGACCGAGGTGATGTTTCACGGGAAACATCAGGCGGGCATCACCACCCCCCTCCAGTCCCGCGGCCACCTGGTCGCCTTCGACCTCGCTCCCGGCGCCGGACGCAAGGAGGCCGTCGCCCTGATGCGCCGCTGGTCGGCCACGGCGAAGACGCTGATGTCGGGCAAGGCTCCGGCCCAGGACACCGGGGTCGCGCTCGACGCGGGACCCTCCTCCCTCACGGTCACCTTCGGCTTCGGCCGCACCTTCTTCGACCGCACCGGTCTCGCCGCCCGGCGCCCCGCCGGGCTCGACCCGCTGCCGGCCTTCTCCTCGGACGCCCTGGATCCCCGGCGCTCGGAGGGCGATCTGTGGGTGCAGATCGGTGCCGACGACGCCCTCGTCGCCTTCCACGCCCTGCGCGCCGTGCAGAAGGACGCGGGCGACGCCGCCCGGGTGCGGTGGCAGATGAACGGCTTCAACCGCTCGGCCGGGGCCACCGCCCGGCCGATGACCACCCGCAACCTCATGGGCCAGGTCGACGGCACCCGCAATCCGAAGCCCGCCGACCCCGACTTCGACCGGCGGATCTTCGTGCCGGCCGGAGCCACCGGCGCCCAGGAGTGGATGGCCGGCGGTTCGTACGCGGTGGTGCGCCGGATCCGGATGCTCCTGGACGACTGGGAGAAGCTGCCGCTGGACGGGCAGGAGAAGGTGATCGGGCGCCGGAAGTCCGACGGGGCCCCGCTCACCGGTGGCACCGAGACCACCGAACTCGACCTGGACAAGCGCGGCCCCGACGGCGGGACGGTCATCCCCGACAACGCCCACTCCCGGATCTCCGCCCCCGAACAGAACGGCGGGGCGGCGATGCTGCGCAGGCCGTTCTCCTTCCACGACGGCATCGGTCCGGACGGGACGCCGGACGCCGGTCTGCTCTTCATCTGCTGGCAGGCGGACCCGCTCCGGGGCTTCGTCCCGGTGCAGCGCAAGCTCGACCGGGGCGACGCGCTGTCCCCCTTCATCCGTCACGAGTCGAGCGGCCTCTTCGCGGTGCCGGGCGGTCCCGCCGAGGGCGAGTACGTGGGCCAGCGCCTCCTGGAGGCGTGAGGCCGCCCGGGCCGCGAGCGACGCGAGACGCCCGGCCGACGACCGGGTGGCGCGCCGGTGTACGGGTGACAGGACAGGGAGCCGGCGGGCGGTCGCCGACGGGGAGCGGCGTCCGGCGGACGGCCGTCGATGGCCCCCGGCGACCATTAGGGTGACGGTATGTCCGCCACCCGGTACACCTATCTCGGCCCCGAAGGCACCTTCACCGAAGCGGCGCTACGCACGCTGCCCGAGGCCGCGACACGGGAACTCGTCCCCATGGTCTCGGTCCCGGCCGCCCTCGACGCCGTACGGAACGGGGAGGCCGCCGCCGCGCTCGTCCCGATCGAGAACTCGGTCGAGGGCGGGGTGACCGCGACCCTGGACGAACTGGCCTCCGGCGAGCCGCTGGTGATCTACCGCGAGGTGCTCCTGCCGATCGCCTTCGCGCTGCTCGTGCGTCCCGGGACCGCGCTCTCGGAGATCAAGACGGTCACGGGCCACCCGGTGGCACAGCCGCAGGTCCGGAACTGGCTGCGGAAGCACCTGCCCGAAGCGGTGTGGGAGTCGGCCGCGTCCAACGCGGACGGGGCCCGGCTGGTGCGGGAGGGCCGCTTCGACGCCGCCTTCGCGGGGGAGTTCGCGGCGGCGACGTACGGGCTCGAAGCGCTGGTCACCGAGATCCACGACGCGGAGAACGCCGAGACCCGGTTCGTGCTGGTGGGCCGGCCGGCCCGGCCCGCGGCCCCGACGGGCGCGGACAAGACCTCGGTGGTGCTGTGGCTGGGTGACGATCATCCGGGTGCCCTCCTCGAACTGCTCCAGGAATTCGCGGTGCGCGGGGTGAACCTGATGCTGATTCAGTCCCGTCCCACGGGGGCGGGGATCGGGAACTACTGCTTCGCCGTGGACGCCGAGGGCCATATCGCGGACCGGCGGGTCGGCGAGGCGCTGATGGGGCTCAAGCGGATGTGCCCCAAGGTGCGGTTCCTCGGCTCGTACCCGAGGGCGGGCGTCGCGGTCGAGGACGTGCGGGCGCTGCGGCGCGGCACCTCGGACGAGGAGTTCATGGCGGCCTCCGACTGGTTGGCGAGGGCCCAGGACGGTCGGGCCTGACCCGAGAATGGCGGATCGCCCCCGGCAGCGTGCGCGGTCGTCCACAGGTGCGAACCACTAGTCCTACCTGCATACTTTTCGGTTACCCACAGAGGTTATCCACAGGCATTCCACCGGACCTGGGGACAAGTCGACACCGCACTCCGGCAAGGTCGACAAATCACCCTGACCACTCTCTCAACTCCCCCCTCGACCGGGACGCCATCCACAGCGCTCCACCTGCGCCTTCGTCAGCATCCCCCGATGGACCCACTCTTCGGAGTGAGTGATTCCCACCCGAATGAGTGTCTCGATGCCGTTCGATCACGGATTTCTCAGGCGCGGAGAGGGAAAGGCCTGGGACTCTTTCCGTAGTCCACAGATTTTCCACACAGCCTGTGGATAACTAGACGCGCTCGCCTCGCACCCGGAATTTCCGAATGTGGCAATTCGGGTGAAACGGCACACGCCCTCTTATCCGGTGGGGTCGTGCGAACGCGCACCGGTAGCCTGGTGGGGTGATTGACCTTCGCCTGCTCCGTGAGGACCCCGACCGTGTTCGCGCCTCCCAGCGCGCCCGTGGAGAGGACGTCTCCCTCGTCGACGCCCTGCTCTCCGCCGATGAGCGGCGCAGGTCGTCCGGCGTCCGCTTCGACGAGCTCCGATCCGAGCAGAAGGCGCTCGGCAAGCTGATCCCCAGGGCCACCCCGGAGGAGCGCGCCGAGCTCCTGAAGAAGGCCGATCAGCTCAAGACCGACGTCAAGGCCGCCGAGGCCGAGCAGAACGAGGCCGACGAGACGGCCAAGCGCCTGCTGCTCCAGCTCGGGAACATCGTCCACACGGACGTCCCGGTCGGCGGCGAGGAGGACTTCGTCGTCCTGGAGACGCACGGCACCATCCGCGACTTCGCGGCCGAGGGCTTCGAGCCCAAGGACCACCTGGAGCTGGGCGAGGCGCTCGGCGCCATCGACGTGGAGCGGGGAGCCAAGGTCTCCGGTTCGCGCTTCTACTACCTGACCGGCGTCGGCGCCCTCCTGGAGCTGGCCCTGGTCAACGCGGCGATCGCCCAGGCCACCGAGGCCGGCTTCATCCCCATGCTGACCCCCGCGCTTGTCCGCCCGCGCGCCATGGAGGGCACCGGCTTCCTCGGCCAGGCCGCGGAGAACGTGTACCACCTGGAGAAGGACGACTACTACCTCGTCGGCACCTCCGAGGTCCCCCTCGCCGCGTACCACATGGACGAGATCATCGACGCCGACAAGCTGCCGCTGCGGTACGCGGGCTTCTCGCCCTGCTTCCGCCGCGAGGCCGGCACGTACGGCAAGGACACCCGCGGCATCTTCCGCGTCCACCAGTTCGACAAGGTCGAGATGTTCTCGTACGTCGCGCCCGAGGACGCGGAGAACGAGCACAAGCGCCTCCTGGACTGGGAGAAGCAGTGGCTGACCGGTCTGGAGCTGCCGTTCCAGGTCATCGACGTCGCCACCGGTGACCTCGGCTCCTCCGCCTCCCGCAAGTTCGACTGCGAGGCGTGGATCCCGACGCAGGGCAAGTACCGCGAGCTGACCTCGGCCTCGAACTGCGACAGCTTCCAGGCCCGCCGCCTCTCCGTCCGCATGCGCGACGAGCAGGGCGGCAAGAAGACGGTGCAGCCGCTGGCCACCCTGAACGGCACGCTGTGCGCCGTACCGCGCACGATCGTGGCGATCCTGGAGAACCACCAGCTGGCCGACGGTTCGGTGCGGGTGCCCGAGGTGCTCCGGCCCTACCTCGGCGGCCGCGAGGTCCTGGAGCCGATCGCCAAGTGAGCGCCTTCCCCTACCGCCTGGTCGCGACGGACCTCGACGGGACGCTGCTGCGGTCCGACGAGTCCGTCTCGGCCCGTACGCGGGACGCGCTCGCCGCCGCGACGGCGGCGGGCGCAGCCCACATCGTGGTCACCGGCCGGGCGGTGCCCTGGACCCGGCACATCCTCGACGACCTCGGCTACGAGGGGATCGCGGTGTGCGGGCAGGGCGCGCAGGTCTACCACGCCGGTGAGCACCGGCTGCTGACCTCGCTGACCCTGGACCGGCAGCTCGCCGGGCTCGCCCTGTCCAAGATCGAGGCCGAGGTGGGCCCGCTGGCCCTCGCCGCGAGCCGCGACGGCCTGGAGGGCGAGGTCCTGATGGGCCCCGGCTACCAGGTCCACGAGGGTCCGCTGCCGTACGTGCCGTACGAGGACCCGTCGGAGCTGTGGTCGGCGCCGCTGACCAAGCTCTACATCCAGCACCCGGTGCTGACCGACGACGAGCTGACCCGGGCCGCCCGCGCCACGGTCGGCGGGCTCGTGGACATCGTCATGGCGGGCCCCGGCATCGTGGAGATCCTCCCGCTCGGCCTCAGCAAGGCGACGGGACTCTCGCTCGCCGCGCGCCGGCTGGGCGTGAAGGCGGCGGAGACGATCGCCTTCGGCGACATGCCCAACGACATCCCGATGTTCGGCTGGGCGGCCCACGGCGTGGCCATGGGCAACGCGCACGCGGAGCTGCGGGCGGTGGCCGACGAGGTGACCACCTCGAACGAGGAGGACGGCATCGCGATCGTCCTGGAGCGACTGCTGGCCGGCTGAACCGGCCCGAAGCGTTCGAAAAGGAGGGGGCGGCCCGCGCGGACCTCGGTCCGCGCGCTCGAAGCGGCCGCCCCTCTCCTCCGGGAGATCCCCCGTGTCCCCCGTACGACTAGTGTGCGCCGGGTCGCTGTTCGTGTGCGACCGGTTTTCCGCGCGTCAGCGGACGGCAGGCGACGCCGACGGCCAGGGCGATCACGTGGCCGAGATCGGTGTACGTGCGGTCGGTGACGAGCGGGACGGCGAAGAACGCGGTCACGCCCGCGAGGTAGAACCAGCGCCAGGGGCGGGCGAGGCGGTGGGCGAGGACGCCCGCCGAGGCGGCGAGCCCGTAGCTGACCCCGATGTCGACGACGTGCGCCATGCTGCGCGGCACGTCGTGGAGGCGGATGGCCGCCAGGACCACCTGCTGGCTGACGAGCGTCGCCGTGACGTGCGCGGCGGCGACGGTGAAGAGCCACTTCGCGGTGCCGAGCCACCGCTCCACGGGCGCGTGCAGCAGCTCGAAGAGCGCCGCGTACAGCACGATGCCGGCCGGGTCCTCGATCCAGAACGCGCTGCCGATCAGGGCCCGCACCGGATGGTGCGCGAGCTGGTGCAGGTTGCTGCTGTTGCCGTGGAGGAAGTAGTCCCGCACGCCGGTGGGGGCGAGTGCGAGGACGAGGCTGGTGAGCGCGATGACCGCCAGCCACGCGTGCGTGCCGGGTGACGAACGCACCCACGACCTGATCGGCCGGGACGGTTCGCCACCCGGAGGGGTTCTGCTCGGCGCCTTCTCGTGCGGCGCCCGTTCGCTCGGCACCTCTCAGTGCCTATCACCCGGACCTGTCAGGCCACGGGAGGCGCCTCAGAAATTGATCATGTGTCCGGCGATCCCGTGGATCGCCTCCTTCACGGCCTCGCCCAGGGTCGGGTGCGCGTGGACGTTCCGGGCGACCTCGTGGACCGTGAGGTCCCACTGCTGGGCCAGGGTCAGCTCGGGCAGCAGCTCGGTGACGTCGGGGCCGATCAGGTGGGCGCCGATGATCTCGCCGTACTTCGCGTCCGCGACGATCTTGACGAAGCCGGTGGCGTCGCCGAGGCCGTGCGCCTTGCCGTTCGCGGTGAAGGGGAACTTCGCGACCTTGACGTCGAAGCCCTTCTCGCGCGCCTGCTTCTCGGTCCAGCCGAAGCTGGCGATCTGCGGCTGGCAGTAGGTGGCGCGCGGGATCATCGGGTAGTCGAGCTCCATCGTCTCGGCGTCCGCGATGGTCTCGGAGGCGATGACGCCCATGGCCTCGGCGGTGTGCGCGAGCATCAGCTTCGCGGTGACGTCGCCGATGGCGTAGATGTGCGGCACGGAGGTGCGGCAGCGGCCGTCGACGTCGATCGCGCCGCGCTCGGTCAGGGCGACGCCGGTGTTCTCCAGGCCGAAGCCGGTGACGTTCGGGGCGAAGCCGATCGCCTGGAGGACCTTGTCGGCCTCCAGGACCTTCTGGGAGCCGTCCTTGGCGGTGACGGTGACGCGGACCTGCGGGCCGGACTCGTCGATGGACTCGACGCGGGTCGAGGTCAGGACGTCGATGCCGAGCTTGCGGTACTGCTTCGCCAGCTCCTTGGAGACGTCCTCGTCCTCCAGCGGGGCGACGCGGTCGAGGAACTCGACGATCGTGACCTTGGTGCCGTAGTTGTTCAGGACGTACGCGAACTCGATGCCGATCGCGCCGGCGCCGGCGATGACGATCGACTTCGGGGCGTCCTCGGCGAGGATCTGCTCCTCGTACGTCACGACGCGGTCGGTGCGGGAGGTGCCCGGCAGCAGGCGCGGGGTGGCGCCGGTGGCGATGATGCAGTTGTCGAAGGCGATCGTCTGCGTGGTGCCGTCGGACTTGGCCACCTGGAGGGTGTTCGCGTCGAGGAAGGTGCCCCGGCCGTCGAACTCGGTGATCCCGTTCTTCTTCATCAGGTAGTGGACGCCCTTGACGCGGCCGTCCGCGACCGTACGGCTGCGGCGGAACGCCTCCGTGTAGTCGAAGGAGACGGTGCCGTCGACCTTGATGCCGAAGGTCTTGGCCTCGTGCTGGAAGATGTGGGCGAGTTCGGCGTTGCGCAGCAGCGCCTTGGTGGGGATGCAGCCGACGTTCAGACAGACGCCGCCCCAGTACTTCTCCTCGACGACCGCGACCCGCTTGCCCAGCTGGGCGGAGCGGATGGCGGCGACGTAACCGCCGGGGCCGGCTCCGAGTACGACGACGTCGAAGCGGTCTGACATGACTGACTCCCGAGGGTGATGAGGGTGTGCGGTCCGCGTACGGCCCCACAGTAGCTCCGTGTCCTCGGGATACTGAGTTGTAGGATGACCGGGCAACCGGGCGAACGAAGAGGGCGGAACGGCATGGCACTCAGGGCGGCGGGACGGACCTCACTGGTGGACTCCGCGGTGGAGCAGCTCCGCGGTCAGCTCGCGGACGGGGAGTGGGCGGTCGGCGACCGCATCCCCACCGAGCACGAACTCGCGCAGCAGCTCGGCGTGGGCCGCAACACCGTCCGCGAGGCCGTCCGGGTCCTCGTCCACGCCGGTCTCCTGGAGTCCCGGCAGGGCAACGGCACCTTCGTCCGGTCCACCGCGGACCCGGCGGCCGTCCTGCGCGGGGTCCGGCACGCGGGCGCGGCCGACGTGCTCGAACTGCGGGTCGCCCTGGAGGCCGAGGCCGCCCGGCTCGCGGCGGCCCGGCGCGACACCCACGACCTGCTGCGGCTGCGGGCCGCCCTGACCACCCTGCGGGAGGAGGGCGACCGGGACGCCGACGCGGACCTCGCCTTCCACCTGGCGGTCGTCGGCGCGACCCACAACGCGGCCTTCGTGGAGGTGTACCGCTTCTTCTCCGCCCAGGTCCACGAGGTCCTGGTGGAGGCGCTCGGCGACCGGGAGATGCCGCCGGTCGACATCGACGCCCACGAGGCCCTGGTGGCCGCCGTCGAGGCGGGCGACCCGGAGGCGGCGGAGCGCCAGGCCCGCGAACTGCTGCGGGTGCCGATGGAGACGGTCGCGGCGCTGACGGAGCGGTCCCGATGAGCACCGGAGCGCGCACGTCCGGAGCCCGCACGTCCGAAGTCCCTACGTCCGGAGCGCGTACGTCCGGTTCGGAGGCGGGCGGCGCGGCGGCGCCCGTGCTCGTCGACGCGGAGGCCGGGGTCCGGCCCTCGGTGACGGGGGCGGCGGCCCGGCGCGCCCTGCTCGCGCATCCGGCGCTGCTCCTCGTCGGGATCGTGCTGGCCTCGCTCAACATGCGGGCCGCCCTGGCAAGCGTGGCGCCCCTGGCCGGCGAGATATCCGCCGCCTTCGGGCTCTCCGCGGCCGCGAGTTCGCTCGTCACCTCGGTGCCGGTGCTCTTCCTGGGCGCGGGCGCGGCGGTCGCGCCGTGGCTGGGGCGCCGGTTCGGCGCCGAACGCGTGCTGTTCGCGGCGCTCCTGCTGCTCGGCGCCGGCATCCTCGCGCGCGTCCTGCCGTCCGTGTACGCGCTGTACGGCGGCGGGGTCCTCGTCGGAACGGCGATCGCCCTGCTCAACGTGCTCATGCCGGGCCTGATCAAGCGCGACTTCCCGGACCGGGCCGCGACGATGACCTCGGTCTACACGGGCGCGATGATCGCGGGCGCCACGGTGGCCGCGGCGGCGGCCGTCCCCCTGGAGAAGGCCCTGGGCGGCGGCTGGGAGGCCTCCCTCGGCTTCTGGTCGCTGCTCGCCGCGGTGGCGGCGCTCGCCTGGCTCCCCCAGGTGCTGATCGCGCGCGGCCGTACGGGTCACGCGGTACGGGCCGTCCCGGCCGGCGGCACCCGCCCGGTGAACGTCTGGCGCTCGGCGCTCGCCTGGCAGGTCACCCTCTTCATGGGCCTGCAGTCCCTCTGGACGTACGTGCTGATCGCCTGGATGCCGACGATCCTCGTCGACCACGGGATGGACCGCTCCACCGCCGGCGTGGTCTTCGCCTTCAACAACCTGGTGCAGGTGGCGGGCGCCTTCGTGGTGCCGCTGCTCGCCGGACGGATGCGGAGCCAGCGTCCGCTGATCGTGCTCGTCACCACCCTTGTCGCGGCCGGTTACGCCGGTCTGATGGTGGCGCCGGTGGAGGGCGCCTGGCTCTGGTCGGCGCTCCTCGGCGTCGGTCAGGGCGGCGCGGTCGGGCTCGCCCTGACCCTGATCGTGCTGCGCTCCGGGGACGCGGTGACCGCGGCCGGACTCTCGGGGATGTCCCAGACGGTCGGCTATCTGCTCGCCGCCGCGGGCCCGCTGGCCGCCGGCACCCTCCACCAGGCCACCGGCTCCTGGACCCCGCCGATCTGCGCGGTCCTCGGCGTCTGCGCGACGGCCCTGGCCGTGGGGCTCCTCGCGGCCCGGAACCGGACGGTCTGAGGAACGGGCCGAGCCCCTGGCTGGACCGGGCCGGGCCGGGCCGAGCCGATCCGGCCGGGCGAGGAACGGACGGGAGTGGCGGTACGGCTCCGGGCGGGCCTCCCGGATCCGGGGGCGACACCCCTCGGAGCCGTACCGCTTCCGTGTCCGGCCTCGGGGCTACTCCTCGCCCGCCAGGGTCAGTCGGCGGAGCTTCTGGCCGGCGAACCAGGTCGCCGCGACCGTGACCGCCACCAGGAGGACCACCGCCGTGGGGAGTCCGACCTCGGAGGTGACCAGGCCGTCGCCGGTGACCTTCTCCGCGAGGGCGAGCGCCCACTGCTGGACGCTCAGGGTGCGGGCGCCCGCGATCAGGGAGCCGAAGAGGGCCTCCCACACCAGGGCGTAGACCAGGCCGATCACCACGGCGTGCCGGCTGACCGTGCCGAGCAGCAGGAACAGGGCGCTGTACGCGATGGAGGCCACGAGCGCCGCCACCGTGTACGCCACGGCCACCTGCTGGCCGTTGCCGTTGAGGATGAACCCGGCGATCAGCGTCGGCACCGCCGAGAAGACCATCGTCACCGCGATCGCCACGATCAGCTTCGTGAAGATGATCGTGGGCCGCTTCACCGGCTTGGACAGCAGGTAGACGATCGAGCCGTCGTCGATCTCGGGGCCGATCGCGCCCGTGCCGGCGATGACACCGATCAGCGGGACCATCGTGGCCAGGGCGAAGCCGCCGAGGACGTCGGCCGCGACCTGGTCGTCCGCGCCGTTGAACATGCGGACCGCCGCCGAGATGACCAGCAGCATGGCGGGCAGCAGGAAGAGGATCAGGGCCCTGCGGCGGCCGAGGAGGGCCCGGTAGGTGAGCCGGGCGACTGTGGGGTTGTACATCGGTCAGGCTCCTTTCAGGCCGCTACGAGGTACGAGAAGACCGATTCGAGGGACTCGTCCGAGGGCGAGACCGTCAGGAGACGGATCCCCCGCTCGCGCGCGACCTTCGGCAGCAGTTCCGTGAACCGCCCGAAGTCGACCGCCTGGATGCGCAGTCCGCCGTCCGCGTGGTCGACCTCGATGCCGGCCGTGGACGGGTCGGCGATCAGCGCGGCCGCGAGGGCCCGGTCGTCGCTGGAGCGGACGAGGTAGCGGTGCGGCCGGTCCGTCATGAGGCGGCGGATCTTGCGGAAGTCGCCGGAGGCCGCGTGCCGTCCGGCCACGATCACCTCGATGTGGGAGGCGAGCTGCTCGACCTCCTCCAGGATGTGCGAGGAGAACAGGACCGTGCGACCGGCCGCGCCCATCCGCCGCAGCAGATCCATCAGCTGCATGCGCTGGCGCGGGTCCATGCCGTTGAACGGCTCGTCGAGCAGGAGCACCGACGGATCGTGGACGAGGGCCGAGGCCATCTTCACGCGCTGCCGCATGCCCTTGCTGTACGTGGAGACCTTGCGGTCCTGCGCGTACTCCATCTCGACCGTGGCCAGGGCCCGCTGGGCCTCCTTGGCACCGAGGCCCTGGAGTTCGGCGTTGGCCACGACGAACTCGCGGCCGGTCAGGAAGTCGTACATCGCCTCCCGCTCGGGCACGACGCCGATGTCGCGGTAGACCGACTCGTTCCCCCAGATCTTCCGCCCGTCGAGGGTGACGGTGCCGGTGGAGGGGTCGAGGAAGCCGCCCATCATGTTGATCAGGGTGGACTTCCCGGCGCCGTTGGGACCGAGGAGACCGGTGACGCCGGGACCCACCGCCATCGTGACGTCGTTCACGGCCACGACGTTTCCGAACCAGCGGGAGACGTGGTCGATGTGGAGCGTGGTCACAGTCCGACCTTTCGGTAGCGGCGCATCAGGATGCCGTACGAGCCGGCGATCAGCGCGAGGACGACCAGCAGGTAGACCACGCCGACTCCGGCACTCGGGCCTCCGAGCTCGGGGAACATGGGCGGTGCGCCCAGGAAGGCGGTCTGCACGCCGTCGACCAGGGTGATCGGCGAGAACAGGCCGAGCCACTCGATGGCGCCCGGGTTCTCCGTGGCGTAGGCGATGCCCATGAGCGTCGAGACCGCGCCGTACGAGATGGTCAGGACGCCGATGACGGCGGCGACGCCGAAGCCGCGGCGCGGGGTCAGGGCCGCCATGACGAGGCCGATGCCGCCGAAGAGCAGCGAGAGGAGCGCCACGGAGACGATCCCCTGGCCGAACATCTTGGCCTGCTCGGCGAAGTCCATCTTGGCGAGCATCGAGCCGATCCACATGATCAGCAGCGGGACGGCCGTGAGGATGAAGAGCGCCGACGCCATCGCCCCGTACTTGGCGAGGACGTAGTCCGCGCGCTCGATCGGACGGGAGAAGTACAGGGGCACGGTCCTGAACCGGAGGTCGCGGGAGACGGACTGCGGCGCCTGCGAGGCCAGGAAGATGCCGATGACGACCTGGAGGAAGATCGCGTACTGCGTGTACTCGATCGAGAGCTTGGTCTGCTTGGTGGCGACCGCGACGGCGACGATGATCAGCGCCGGGGCGCACATCACGCCGGCGAGCAGCATCGGCAGCACCTTGGACTTGGCGCTGCGGCCCAGTCCGTACGCGCCGCGCAGGGACTGCGAGAAGAGCGACCGGCGCGCGTACGCCCGGCCGAGGCGCGGGCCGTCGTAGGACCGGTACCCGATGTTGTGGATCCGGGTCGTGTCGGGAGCGGCCTGGGAGGGCTGGGGGATCCTGGTGCTCATCGGGCCGGCACCTCCTCGTGGGGCGTGGACGCCTCGGCGGCCTCCGGGCGGAAGACCTCGGCGATGTGGTGGCGGCGCTGCTCCATGCGGACGAGCCCGAGGCCGAGCTCGGCGACGGTGTCGCGCACGAGGTCGTACGTCTCCTCGCCCGCCGCTTCCAGGAGCAGGACGTGGCCGGCGCCGGGCAGGCCGTCCTCCATGCCCGGGTGGATGGTGACGCCGGCGGCGGCGAGGGCCGTGCGGAGGGCCGCCGTGCCGTCGGGCCGCTCGTCGGAGTCGGTGACCTCGACCGCGAGGGTCGTGGTGATCCGGGTGAAGTCGCTGGTGGAGCTGGAGCGCAGGAGGCGTCCGCCGTCGATGACGACGACGTGGTCGCAGGTGCGCTCCAGCTCGCCGAGGAGGTGGGAGGTGACGAGGACGGAGATGCCGAAGTCGGTCCAGATCCGGCGGATCAGTCCGAGCATCTCGTCCCGGCCCACCGGGTCGAGGCCGTTGGTCGGCTCGTCGAGGAGGACCAGCTTCGGGTCGTGGACCAGCGCCTGGGCGAGCTTCACCCGCTGCTTCATGCCGGTCGAGTACCCGCCGATGGGGCGGTAGCGCTCCTCGTACAGGCCGACGTGGCGCAGGGTGTCGGCCGTCCGCTCGCGGGCGGCGGTCGCGGGCAGCCCGGACATGCGCGCCATGTGGACGACGAACTCGGTGGCCGAGACGTCCGGGGGGAGGCAGTCGTGCTCGGGCATGTATCCCACGCGCTCGCGGATCTGGGCGCCGGAGGTGCGGACGTCGAGGCCCAGCACCTCCGCGTGGCCCTCCGTGGCGGGGGAGAGTCCGAGCAGGATCTTGATCATCGTGGACTTGCCAGCTCCGTTGGCACCCACCAGTCCGGTCACACCGGGCCCGATGTCCAGGGAGAGCCGGTCGAGAGCGGTCACCCGGGGGAACCGCTTGCTGAGGCTTTCGGTCGCGATCACAGTCACACCCACGAAGGTAGTGGTGTGCGCCACATGTGTCGTCAGACCAACGGCTCGATCTCTGTCCGACTACAGGAGTACAAGGCCGTAGGGGCGGAACGACGAAAGTCGTCACCTCCCCGATCGGCCGGGACACCCCAGGGGGACTTCCGACAGATCTGCCATCGGGTTTTCCACAGGCCGTCGTCCGACCCCTTGACTCAGCCGCCGAGCATTGTCACATTCATCGATGTCAAGTTACGAACGCGTAGCGCAGCCGGGCGCTCACAGGGGACGGCGGATGGCATGGCAACGGCAGTGGCAGGTGAACTCTCGGCGGAGCTGCGGGGGTTCAGGGAAGTGCAGCGGCTCTCCTACGCGTGCGCGGAAGCCGTCGCGGCGCAGCTGAAGCCGGGCGTGACCGAGCGCGAGGCCGCCCGGATGCAGCGGGAGTGGCTGTACGAGCGGGGCGTCCGGGACTGGTTCCACCGGCCGTTCGCCTGGTTCGGGGACCGCACGGCCTTCGTGGACTTCAGGATCCCGCTCCAGTTCTTCCCGACGAACCGGCGCCTGGAGCCGGGGATGCCGTTCATCCTCGACATGGCCCCGGTCTACAAGGGGTACACGGCCGACATCGGCTACAGCGGCTGCCTCGGGCTCGATCCCCTGCACGACAGGCTGCTCGCCGACCTGGCGGCCCACCGCGAGCTGATCCTGCGCGAGGTGCGCGAGCGCCGCACGCTGCGTGAGATATACGAGGACGTGGACCGGCTCATGGTCCGCCAGGGGTACGCGAACCGGCACCGGGCCTACCCCTTCGGCGTCATCGCCCACAAGATCGACCGGGTGGGGGAGCGCCGCTGGTCGCCGACGCTCTTCGGCTTCGGCACCCAGGCGCTCAAGGGCCTGGCGAGCGACGCCCTGCACGGGCACCGGGACGGCTGGTCGCCGCTCTGGTCGCCGTACAAGTTCTCCGACCACCCGCCCACGCCCGGGCTGTGGGCGGTCGAGCCGCACCTCGGATTCCGGGGTACGGGCGCGAAGTTCGAGGAGATCCTGGTCGTCACCGACTCCCGGGACCCCGAGCAGAGCGCGTTCTGGCTGGACGACGATCTGCCGCACGTGCGGCGCTGGAACGAGGGAGCGGTCTGATGACGGAGCTCAAGGGAGCCCGGGAGCGCCGGGTCCGTACGGGCGGGATCGAGCTGTGCGTCGCCGAGCTCGGCGAGACGGGCCGGCCGACCGTCCTGCTCGTGCACGGCTACCCGGACTCCAAGGAGGTGTGGTCGGAGGTCGCGCTCCGGCTGGCCGAGGAGTTCCACGTGGTGCTGTACGACGTCCGGGGCCACGGCCGGTCGACGGCCCCGGCCCCGCTGCGCGGCGGTTTCACCCTGGAGAAGCTGACGGACGACTTCCTCGCGGTCGCCGACGCCGTCAGCCCGGACCGGCCGGTCCACCTCGTCGGCCACGACTGGGGCTCCGTGCAGTCCTGGGAGTTCGTCACCGTGCCGCGCACCGAGGGCCGGATCGCCTCCTTCACCTCGATGTCGGGGCCCTCCCTCGACCACTTCGGGCACTGGATCAAGCGGCGGATGACCCGGCCCACCCCGCGCCGGATAGGGCAGCTCCTCGGCCAGGGCGCCAAGTCCTGGTACGTGTACATGCTGCACACCCCGGTGCTGCCGGAGCTGGCCTGGCGCGGTCCGCTCGGCAAGCGCTGGCCGGCGATCCTGGAGCGGGTCGAGAAGGTCCCGGCCGGCGACTACCCGACGTCCTCGCTGCCGGACGACGCGGCGCACGGGGCCTGGCTCTACCGGGACAACGTCCGGGCCCGGCTCTCCCGGCCGCGCCCCGACGCGTACGCGCACGCGCCCGTGCAGCTGATCGTGCCGACCGGCGACGCCTTCCTCTCCGACCGGCTCTACGACGACCTGGGCACCTGGGTGCCGGAGCTGACCCGGCGCACCCTGCCCGCCAAGCACTGGGTGCCGCGCACCCGGCCGGACCAGCTGTCCTCCTGGATAGCCGAGTTCGTCAGGACCCACGAGGAGCCGGCGGCCGGGACGTCGAAGCCGGTCGCGACGGCGGCGAAGAGCGGGGTGCGGCCGGAGTACGCGGAGCGGTTCGGCGGCCAGCTCGTCCTGGTGACCGGGGCGGCCAGCGGCATCGGGCGGGCCACCGCCTTCGCGTTCGCGGAGGCCGGCGCCCGGGTCGTGGCCGTGGACCGGGACGCCGAGGGGGCCGCCCGGACGGCGGAGATGGCGCGGCTGATCGGCGCCCAGGAGGCCTGGGGCGAGGTGGTCGACGTCTCCGACGAGCAGGCGGTGGAGAAACTGGCCGCCAAGGTGGAGGACGAGTACGGGGTCGTCGACGTCCTGGTCAACAACGCGGGCATCGGGCTCGCCGGCTCCTTCTTCGAGACGTCGAGCGAGGAGTGGGGGCGCGTCCTGGACGTCAACCTGTGGGGCGTGATCCACGGGTGCCGGCACTTCGGGGCGCGGATGGTCGCGCGGGGCCAGGGCGGCCACATCGTGAACACCGCCTCCGCCGCGGCCTTCCAGCCCTCCCGGGCCCTGCCCGCGTACAGCACCTCGAAGGCGGCGGTGCTGATGCTCAGCGAGTGCCTGCGCGCGGAGCTGGCCGACCAGGGCATCGGGGTGTCCGCGATATGCCCCGGCATCGTCAACACCAACATCACCGCGACCACGCGGTTCGCCGGGGTGTCGGACGCGGCGGAGGAGAAGCGGCGGCAGAAGAAGGCGTCCCGGCTGTACGGGCTGCGGAACTACCCGCCGGAGAAGGTCGCGGACGCGATCCTGGGGGCCGTCCTGCACGACCGGGCCGTCGTGCCGGTGACCCCTGAGGCCCGGGGCGCCCGCTTCCTCTCCCGGCTGAGCCCGGGAGCGCTGCGGGCCCTCGCGCGGTGGCAGCCGCCGGCGTAGGAGGCCGACGGGGAAAGGGAGAAGGGGCGGGCGACGGGGGCCGTCGAGGGGTGGCCGACGGGGAGCCGTAGAGGGGTGGCCGTCGAGGGCGGGGGCAAGGACGGACGACGCAGGGAGCCGACGGGGGACGGAGGACGGGAGCGGGCGCGGCGCAGGGCGGGGAGCGGCGGTCGTACGATCCCTCGCAGGACGGGCCCCGCGGCGGCGGGGTGGTGGAAGCGGGCGGTGGGAGCGGTTTTGTCCGAGCAGTCAGCACAGCCGGAGTACCGGATCGAGGATCTCGCCCGTCTCAGCGGGGCCACGGTCCGGACGATCCGCGCCTACCAGGACCGCGGCCTGCTGCCCCGTCCGGAGCGGCGGGGCCGGGCGAACGTCTACGGGGACGCGCACCTCGCGCGGCTCCGGCGGATCGCCGACCTCCTCGACCGGGGCTACACCCTGGCCTCGATCAAGGAGCTCCTGGAGGCGTGGGACACCGGCCGGGGGCTCGGCGGGGTGCTCGGCCTGGTCGCGGAGGTCCACGGGCCGTGGACGGACGAGGAGGCGACCCGGATATCGCGCGCGGAGCTGGACGCCCGCTTCGGCGGCACACCGGACGAGGAGGCCGTCCGGGAGGCCGTGGAGCTCGGCGTCCTGGAGCGGATCCCGGACCGGGAGACGGAGGAGTACCTCGTACCGAGCCCCCAGGAGCTGGCGGTGGCGGCCGAGCTGTACGCGGCCGGGGTGCCGTTGCCGGCGATCACCGGGCACCTGAAGGAGCTGCGGGGGCAGGTCGAGCACATCGCCTCCCGGTTCCTGGAGTTCACGACCGAGTACGTCTTCGCCCGCTATCTGGAGCACCGGCCGCCGACGGACGCGGACGCGGCCGAGGCCGCGGCGATGGTGCGACGGCTCAGGCCGCTCGCCCAGCAGACGGTGGACGCCGAACTGGCGCGTGCCATGCGTCTGTTCGCCACCCGTCACCTCCAGATCCACCTCTCTCCGGAGGCGCCGCCCGCGCAGGACGACGAGCCGCGCCCGGTGGCGCTGCCCGCCGGGACGGTCCGGGCCGTACAGGGCCTGGTCGGGGCGGAGGGGGTCGCGGCCTTCGTCGCGGCGGCGACGGAACGGGAGCTCCACAAGAGGACGTTGGACGCCCTTACCTCAAGCCACCACGAGAAGACATAGCTGAACAAAACGCCCAATTGCCTTGAAATGAAGGCCTCGTTGTCCACAGAAAGACCAACTCTCCTGTGGATAACCCGGCTTGGCTGTGGATCAAACCTGCCTGCGAAAATCATCGGAAATCATTGGCCGGGGCGGCACCGGCTTCGGCATCCTGACCGGATGACCCCACGACCACCCATGGACGAGCGCCGCACGGTGAAGGTCTCCAAGTACCTCTCCAAGCACCTGCGCCACCAGCCCGAGCGCATCGGTCTCGTCCTCGACGCACAGGGCTGGACCGAGATCGACGCGCTGCTCCGGGCCACCGCCGAGCACGGCTTCCCGATCACCCGCGAAGAGCTCGACCACGTCGTCGCGACCAACGACAAGAAGCGCTTCGCGATCGAGGGCACCCGCATCCGCGCCAGCCAGGGCCACACCGTGCGGGTGGACCTGGACCTGCCGGCCGCCGAACCGCCCGCGTACCTCTACCACGGCACGGTCGCGGACCGGCTTCCCGCGATCCGGGCGGAGGGGCTGCGGCCCATGGCCCGCCACCACGTGCACCTCTCCCCCGACCGGGAGACCGCGACCCGGGTCGGCGCCCGCCGGGGCCGGCCGGTCGTCCTGAGCGTCGACGCCGGAGCCATGCACCGGGCCGGACACGTCTTCCACGTCAGCGCCAACGGGGTCTGGCTGACCGACGCCGTCCCGCCGGAGTTCCTCCGCCTCCCGTCCTGACCCCGATGTCACCGAAGAGCGACGCGACCGGGCCCACGCGACCGAAGGTCCACGTGTCCGGAGGACAACGCCTCCGGGCCCGCGGAAACCCCCGCGTGCCGGACGAATCCGCCACGGGTCCCGGGGAACACTGGCCGGATGGGAGAGATCCGGGTCGGAACCTGCTCGTGGACGGACAAGGCGCTGGTGGCCAGCGGCTGGTACCCGACGGGGCGGCGTGACGCGGAGGGCAGGCTGCGGCACTACACCACCCGGTTCCCGGTGGTGGAGGTCGACTCCACGTACTACGGGCTGCCCAGCACCCGCAACAGCCGGCTGTGGGCCGAGCGCACCCCCGAGGGCTTCCGCTTCGACGTGAAGGCGTTCTCGCTGCTCACCGGGCATCCGACCCGGCAGGAGGCACTGCCCGCCGACCTCCGACCGGCCTTCGCGCGGCAACGGGGACGGGACGGCGTCGACCCCGGGCTGCTCGACGAGGTGTGGGACCGGTACGCCGCGGCCCTCGAACCGCTGCGCGAGGCCGGGCGCCTGGGGACGCTGCTGTTCCAGTTCCCGCACCGGCTCGTACCGGGAGGGCCGGCGGTGGAGTTCCTGCGCCGGTGCCGCGAGCGCGCCGCCGGATGGCCGGTGGCCGTGGAGTTCCGGAACCCCGGCTGGTGGCACGGGGAGAACGCCGACGCGACGGCCGCCCTCCTGACGGAGCTGGACGCGGCCGCCGTGGCCGTGGACATGACGCAGACACTGCCCGCCTCCGTGCCCCCGGTCGTACGGGTCACCTCCCCGGACCTCGCCCTGGTGCGCTTCCACGGCCGCAACACCGCGTGGGGCACCGGCACCAAGGAGGAGAGGTTCCGCCACGACTACACGCCCGGCGAACTCTCGGAGTGGGTCCCGCGCGTCCGCGAGATGTCCGGGCGGGCGCGGGAGGTCCACGTCCTCTTCAACAACTGCTGCGGCGACGCGGCCGTCCGCGCGGCGGAGTCGATGCGACAGCTGCTCGGCCTCTCGTAGGGTCGTCCCCATGCGACTGAGCACTGTGATCCTGCCGACCGACCGCTGGCACGAGGGAGGCCGCGCCAAGTGGCGGCGCGCCGAGGAACTCGGCTTCCACACCGCGTACACCTACGACCACCTCTCCTGGCGGACCTTCCGGGACGGGCCGTGGTTCGGCGCGGTGCCCACGCTCTCCGCCGCCGCGGCGGTCACCGAGCGGCTCCGGCTCGGCACGCTCGTCACCTCGCCGAACTTCCGGCACCCGGTGACGCTCGCCAAGGACCTGATCACCCTGGACGACGTCTCCGACGGGCGGATCACGCTCGGCATCGGCGCGGGCGGCAACGGCTTCGACGCCACCGCGCTCGGACAGGAGGCGTGGACGCCGAAGGAGCGGGCGGACCGGTTCGGGGAGTTCGTGGCGCTGCTCGACCGGCTGCTCACCAAGGACGCGGTGACGGAGCGGGGCACGTTCTACGCGGCGGACGAGGCGCGGAACGTCCCGGGCTGTGTCCAGCGGCCCCGGCTGCCGTTCGCGGTGGCCGCGACCGGGCCGCGCGGGATGCGGCTGGCCGCGCGGTACGGGCAGGCGTGGGTGACGACCGGTGACCCGAAGCTGTACGAGGAGGGGGCCCCGGAGCAGTCGGTGGCGGCGCTGCGCGGCCAGATCGACCGGCTCGGCAAGGCCTGCGCCGAGTCCGGGCGGGACGTCGCCGAACTCGGCAAGATCCTGCTCACCGGCTTCACCCCGGACCGCAACCGGCCGCTGGAGTCCGTGGAGGCCTTCGTGGACTTCGCCGGACGCCACCGCGAGCTCGGCTTCACCGAGATCGTGGTCCACTGGCCGATTCCGGACTCCGACTTCGCCGCCGACCAGGCCGTCTTCGAGTCCATCGCCACGGAGGCCCTGTCCCGGCTGGGATGACGCACGGCGCCCCCGTGCCCGTCGGTCGGCCCCGATCGGAGCCTCCGGTCAGGCCTCCCGCCCGGTGGGGCGACGCTTCTGGGCGGGCAGGGCCGGGAGCTTGGTGAGGGCCAGGGCGGCGGGCAGGACCATGTCGTCGGGCGGTTCCAGGGCATCGGCCAGGCCCGCCAGGATGTCGCCCACCAGGACCGGCTCGCGAGCGGGTCGGTCCGCTCCGGTCCGCTCGCACGCGGAACAGAGGGCCATGCCCAGGCTCGCGACCCACACCCCGTACGGAGCGCCGCAGAAGTCGCACTCCTCGCTCCGCCGTCCCGCGACCATGCCCCCGCCCCTCAGAGACGCCGTCAGCCTTCCGGAGTCTTCCCCGCCACCCGTAAAAACGAACGGATGTTTACGGCCATGTCGGAACGAGCCGGATGCGGCACGTCCGCGGAACGGTGATCCGGGCGGACGCGCGGGTGACGGGGAGCGGGAGCCTTTCCCTTGGCGGGAGGCCGTGGATCGGGACGGGCGGGGCCCGGCGCGAGTCGCTGTGACCGGAAGACCCCTCCGACGGCTCGAATCCGGCCCTCCGTCCCCCTTTCTCCCACTCATATGTGCGGCTCCCCGCACGCCCGTGCGCGTCGTGCGGAAGAATGGGACGGTGACCTCTCCCCGTTCTCCGCGCTCCCCGCGGTCTCCGCGTCCTTCCGTCCCGGCGCCCCGGCTGATCGCCACCGACCTCGACGGCACGCTGCTCCGCGACGACAAGACCGTCTCCGAGCGCACGGTCGCCGCCCTCGCCGCAGCCGAGCGGGCGGGGATCGAGGTCTTCTTCGTCACCGGCCGCCCGGCCCGCTGGATGGACGTCGTCAGCGCGCACGTCCACGGGCACGGCATGGCGATCTGCGCCAACGGCGCCGCCGTCGTCGACCTCCACTCCGGAGGCACCTTCCTGGAGGTCCGCCCGCTGGAGCGGCCGGTCGCCCTCGACGTCGTCGAGGCCCTGCGCGCCTCCGCGCCCGGGACCTCCTTCGCCGTGGAGCTCACCACCGGCATCCACTACGAGCCGCACTACCCGCCCTTCTTCCTCGACCCCGGCGCCACCGTCGCCACCGCCGAGAAGCTCCTCTTCGAGGAGGAGGCCGGCGCCGCGGCCCCCGTGCTCAAGCTGCTCGCCCAGCACCCGGAGCTGGACCCCGACGCGTTCCTCGCGGTGGCCAGGGCGACCGCGGGCGACCGGGCCGCCTTCACCCGGTCCAGCCCGACCGCCCTCATCGAGATCAGCGGGCTCGGCGTCTCCAAGGCCTCCACGCTCGCCCTGTGCTGTGCCGAGCGCGGCATCACGGCCGAGGAGGTCGTCGCCTTCGGCGACATGCCGAACGACATCGAGATGCTCACCTGGGCGGGCCGCTCGTACGCGATGGGCAACGCCCACCCGGACGTGATCACCGCCGCCTCGGGCCGTACGACCGGCAACAACGAGGACGGAGTGGCCGTCGTCATCGAACAGCTCGTCGCCGAGGCCCTCGCCGGAACCGCGGGCCCGCACTAGGGCCCGCCTGGCGCACAGGGCCTCCCCGGGACCTGGTCACGCCCCCGCACCGGGCACGACCGACCGGTCCTACAGCGGCGCCTCCCACACGACCGTCGTCCCTCCGCCGTCCTCCCCGAGCCCCGGCCCGCACCAGCTCGCGCCGCCCAGGGACTCCGCCCGGCGCGCCAGGTTCCGCAGGCCGCTGCGCCGGCCGCCCGCCGGGATGCCGACGCCGTCGTCGGCGACCGACAGGCGCACCCCGGCGGAGCCGTCGGGCAGGGTGACACCGGCGTCGACCACCACCTCGATCCGGCTCGCGTCGGCGTGCCGGAACGCGTTGGACAGCGCCTCGCGCAGCGCGGCGACGAGGTTCTTGCCGGTGAGCTCGCCGACCGTCGAGTCGAGCGCGCCGAGGAAGCGGTGCGCGGGCTTGAAGCCGAGCGGCACGGCCGCCATGTTGATCTCCCGCAGGACGCGGGTGCGCAGCCCCGACGGGGCCTCGGCGGGTCCCTGCTGGAGCGCGAAGATCGCCGTGCGGATCTCCTGGATGGTCACGTCCAGCTCGTCCACGGCCTTGCCCACGCCCTCGCGCACCGCCGGAACGATCGATCTGCGCTGGGCGCTCTCCAGCATCATGCCGGTGGCGAAGAGCCGCTGGATGACCAGGTCGTGCAGGTCACGGGCGATCCGGTCGCGGTCCTCGTACACGGCGAGGCGCTCCCGGTCCCGCTGCGCGTCGGCCATCATCAGGGCGAGCGCCGCCTGCGAGGCGAACTGGGTGGCGAGCGTCCGCTCCAACTCCGTGAAGGGGCGGCCGTCCCGTGCGCGCGGCATCGCGAGCGCCCCGAGCACCCGCCCGCCGCTCTGCAGCGGAAGGATCATGCTCGGCCCGTAGACCGAGGTCATCGGGCTGTTCATGCGCGGATCCGAGGAGGCGTCCGGGACGAAGACCGCCTCGCCCTCGAAGAGCAGCTCCACCACGTCGCTCTCGGGCGGGATCACCGTGCCCAGCCACTTCGTGGACCGGGGCGAGGAGATGGCGACGACCTCCAGGCCGCCCTCCTCGGCGGGGAGCAGCACGATGCCGGCGTCCGCGTCGGCGAGCCGGCGGGCCTGCTCGGCGACGACCGTGAGGGCGTCGTCGGCGTCGCCGCCGGAGAGCAGGGCGGTGGTGACGGCGACCGAGCCGTCGATCCACCGCTCGCGCTGCCGGGCCGCCTCGTACAGACGGGCGTTGCCGATGGCGATGCCCGCCTCGGTGGCGAGCACCCGGACCATGTGCACGTCGTAGTCGTTGAACCCGTCCCCGCCGCGCTTCTCCGCGAGGTACAGATTGCCGAAGATCTCGCCCTGGACCCGGATGGGGACGCCGAGGAAGGACCCCATCGGCGGGTGCCCCGGCGGGAAGCCCGCCGCGCGCGGATCCTTCGAGAGGTCGGCGAGGCGGATGGTCTGCGGATCGCGGATCAGCGCGCCGAGCAGCCCCGCGTGGCCGTCGGGGCGGCGCCCGATCCGGCGGGCCGTGTCCTCGTCGACGCCGAAGGTGACGAAGTCGGAGAGGCCGTCGCCCTCGTCGTCGACGACGCCGATCGCCGCGTACCGGGCGTCGGCGAGCTCGGCGGCGGTCTCGCAGATGCGGTCAAGGGTGGAGTGGAGTTCGAGCCCGGTGCCGACCGAGCGCATGGCCTCCAGGAGCTGCGGTACGCGGGCGGTGAGCTCCGTGGAGAGCCCCTGGAGGCTGCGGGTGGCCCGGGTGGCGGCTTCCAGGGGGTCCGGGGGGCCGGACTCGGTGGCGGTCATGGCTTGAGCCTAGTAAGTCCTATTTAGCGAGAAAAGTCGGCTGCGCTGGTCGCCGCGGCGGAGACGGCGGTGGTCGTGGCGGCAGTGGCAATGACGGTGGCAGTGGTCGCGGTGGCAGTGGTCGCGGTGACGGCGGTCGCGGTGACGGCGGTCGCCAGCAGGTCGGTCGCCCGCTCCTGCTCCAGCATCCGGCGCAGCGGCCCGTCCTCCGCCGCGAGCTCGGCGTACGAGCCGCGCTGCACGGTCCTGCCCCCGTCCAGGACGAGCACCTCGTCGACGGCGTCGAGGCCGTGCAGCCGGTGGGTGATGAGGACGGTGGTGCGGCCCTCGGTGGCCCGGAGCAGGTCGTCGGTGAGCGCGTCGGCGGTGGCGAGGTCCAGGTGCTCGGCCGGTTCGTCGAGGACGAGGACCGGGAAGTCGGCGAGGAGGGCCCGCGCGAGCGCGAGCCGCTGCCGCTGGCCGCCGGAGAGCCGCGCGCCGTGCTCGCCCACGAGGGTGTCGAGCCCCTCGGGCAGCCCGTCCACCCAGTCGAGCAGCCGGGCCCGGCGCAGCGCGTCGCGCAGCTCCCCGTCGTCCGCGCCGACCCTGGCGAGCCGCAGGTTCTCGCGGACGGAGCTGTCGAAGAGGTGCGCGTCCTGGGCGCAGAGGCCGACCAGGCGCCGGACCGCGTCCCCGTCCAGTTCCCCGGCGGGCACGCCGCCGAGCCGGTACGTGCCGTGCTCCACGTCCAGGAACCGCAGCAGCACCTGGGCGAGCGTGGTCTTGCCCGAGCCGGACGCGCCGACGACGGCGACCCGGCGCCCGGCCTCCAGGGTGAGCCCGAAGCCGGTGAGCGCCGGACGCTCCTGCCCGGCGTACCGGGCGGAGACCCCGGAGAGTTCGAGGGGGAACGGACCCACCGGGGGAGCGGCGGGCGTGTGCGGCTCGTGTACGGGCACGGGGGCGTCGAGCACCTCGAAGACCCGCTCGGCACTGTGCTTGACCCGCTGCCGGTACTGGACGGCGAGCGGAAGCCCGGTCACGGCCTCGAAGGCGGCGAGCGGGGTCAGGACGACCACGGCGAGGGACACCCCGTCGAGCCGCCCGTCCCGCACGGCCTGGACGCCGACGAACGTGGCGGCCGCGACCGTCAGGCCGCAGACCAGGGCGGAGAGCCCGGCCCCGAGCGCGGTGGCGGCGGCCTGCCGGGAGGCGATGCCGGTGAGGACGCGGTCGGCCTCCCGGGCCCTTTCGGTACGGCTCCGCAGCGCGCCGGCCACCGTCAGCTCGGCGCAGCCGCGCAGCAGGTCGGCCACGGAGGTCGCCAGGGCGCCGCGCGCGGGGGCGAGCCGCCGTTCGGCCCGGCGGGCGAGGGCCCCGCCGGCCGCCGGTACGGCGATCCCCGCGACCAGCAGGCCCACGGCGAGGACGGCCCCGGCCTCGGGCAGCAGCCAGGCGGTGAACGCAACGGCACCGATGCCCACGGCGAGCGCGGCGCCCACCGGGAGCAGCCAGCGCAGCCAGTAGTCCTGGAGCGCGTCGACGTCCTGGACGAGCCGGGCGAGCAGGTCACCGCGCCGCGTGCGCCGCAGTCCGGCCGGGGCGATCCGCTCCAGGCGCCGGTAGACGGAGACCCGCAGGTCGGCGAGCATCCGCAGGACGGCGTCGTGCGAGACGAGCCGCTCGGCGTACCGGAAGACGGCCCGGCCGATGCCGAAGGCGCGCGTGGCGGTGACCGCCATCATCAGATGGAGGACGGGGGGCTGTTCGGAGGCCCGGGAGATGAGCCAGCCGGAGACGGCCATGAGTCCGACGGCGGACCCGAGGGCGAGGCTCCCGAGCAGCAGCGCGAGCGCCATGCGCCCCTTGAGCTCCCCGGCCATGTCCCGGATCCGCCGCAGCACACCGCCCGGAGCCACGGCGTCGGCGGCGGCAGCGACCGTCTCGGCCGCGTCGGCCACCCCGGCCCCACCGACCGGACCGGTCGCGGTGCCGGACCAGACCACCGCTTCTGCCGTGCCGGGTGCCCCGGCTCCGGCCGCGTCACCGGTCGGCGGCGACGCCACCGGTGTCCCGGTGTCCGTTCCCAGCCTCACCACCCGGTCCGCCACCGCGAGCAGCGCCGGGCGGTGGACCACGAGCAGGACCGTCCGGCCGGCCGCGAGGCGTCGGACCGCGTCGACCACGCCCGCCTCCGTCTCCCCGTCGAGCGCGGCCGTGGGCTCGTCGAGCAGCAGCAGGGGCCGGTCGGCCAGGAACGCGCGGGCGAGCGCGAGCCGTTGCCGCTGCCCCGCCGAGAGTCCGGCGCCGTCCTCGCCGAGCGGGGTCTCGGTCCCGTCCGGCAGCTCCGCGACGAACCCGTCCGCCCCCGCGTCCCGCAGGGCCTTCCGTACCGCCTCGTCGGAGGCGTCCGGGCGGGCGAGCCGTACGTTCTCGGCGATCGTCCCCGCGAAGAGGTACGGGCGCTGCGGCACCCAGGCGATCCGTGACCGCCACGCCTCCGGGTCGAGCCCCGCGAGGTCCTCGCCGCCGACCCGGACCGTGCCGCCCGGCTCCGGGGCGGTGAACCCGAGGACCACGTCGAGCAGCGTCGACTTGCCCGAACCGCTCGGTCCGACCAGGGCCACCGTCTCGCCCGGCTCGACCGTCAGCGTCGCCGCGTCGAGCGACGGCTCGGCGCGCCCCGCGTGCCGTACCGTCACGGCGTCCAGTGCGAGGCGCACGGAGTCCGGGGCCGCGCCCGTTCCCCCATCCCGTACCGGCCGCTCCAGGACGTCGAAGATCTCCTCCGCCGCCGCGAGCCCCTCCGCCGCCGCGTGGTACTGCGCCCCCACCTGTCGCAGCGGGAGGTACGCCTCGGGCGCCAGGATCAGGATGACGAGCCCGGTGTAGAGGTCGAGGTCGCCGTGGACGAGCCGCATGCCGATGGTCACGGCGACGAGGGCGACCGACAGGGTGGCGAGGAGTTCGAGGGCGAAGGAGGAGAGGAAGGCGATCCGCAGCGTGCGCATGGTCGCCTGCCGGTACTCGGAGGTGATCGCGCGGATCGACTCGGCCTGGGCCTTCGCCCGGCCGAAGATCTTGAGGGTGGGGAGGCCGGCCACTACGTCCAGGAAGTGGCCGGAGAGCCGCGAGAGCAGTTTCCACTGCCGGTCCATCCGGGCCTGGGTGTACCAGCCGATGAGGATCATGAAGAGCGGGATCAGCGGCAGCGTGACGACGATGATCGCCGCCGAGACCCAGTCCTCGGTGACGATCCGGGCCAGGACCGCCACCGGCACGACCACCGCGAGGCCCAACTGGGGCAGGTAGCGGGCGAAGTAGTCGTCGAGCGCGTCCACCCCCCGGGTCGCGAGGGCGATCAGCGAACCGGTCCGCTGCCCGCTGAGCCATCCCGGCCCGAGCGCGGCGGCACGGCCGAGGAGCCGCCCCCGGAGTTCGGACTTGACCGCCGCGCTCGCCCGGTGGGCGGCGAGCTCGGTCAGCCAGGAGACCAGCCCCCGCGCCACCGCCACTCCGGCGAGCAGCAGCAGGGGCGTGGCCAGGGCGGAAACCGACCGGCCCTGTTGGAAGGAGCCCACCACGACCTCGGCGACGAGCATCGCCTGCGCGACGACCAGCGCCGCTCCGACGAGGCCGAGCACGACCACCGCGATCAGGAAGAGACGGGTGGCACGGGCGTACCGGAGCAGACGCGGGTCGATCGGTTTCACGTGAAACATGCCCCTTCTCTGAGCGCCGGCCGGCCCTAGTGGGCGGCGTCGGCGATGTGCTGCGTACCGATCCGCTTGCGGAACACCCAGTAGGTCCAGCTCTGGTAGAGCAGCACCAGCGGGGTCGCGATCGCGGCGCACCACGTCATGATCTTGAGCGTGTACGGGCTCGACGAAGCGTTCGTCACGGTAAGGCTCCACTCGGGGTCGAGCGAAGAGGGCATGACGTCCGGGAAGAGCGCCAGGAAGAGCATCGCCACCGAGGCGGCGATCGTGATGCCCGAGAGCGCGAACGACCAGCCCTCGCGCCCCGCCCTTATGGCGACGATCGCGCCGACGAGCGCCACCACGGCGACCACCATCGCCACGAAGCTGGCGGCGCCGCCCGTGTGGACCTGGGTCCAGAGCAGGAAGACGAGCGCGACCACCGCCGTGACCAGACCCAGCTTGAGCGCGAGCGCCCGGGCCCGTACCCGGATGTCCCCGACCGTCTTCAGCGCGGCGAAGACCGCGCCGTGGAAGGTGAAGAGGGTGAGCGTGACCAGTCCGCCGAGGAGCGCGTACGGGTTGAGCAGGTCGAAGAAGGTGCCCACGTACTCCATGTCCGCGTCGATCTTCACGCCCCGGACGATGTTGCCGAAGGCCACGCCCCAGAGGAACGCGGGGAGCAGCGAGGTCCAGAAGATGGCCTGCTCCCAGTTGCGCTGCCAGTTCTCCTCGGGCCGCTTCGCCCGGTACTCGAAGGCCACGCCCCGGATGATCAGACAGACCAGGATGAGCAGCAGCGGCAGGTAGAAACCGGAGAACAGCGTCGCGTACCACTCGGGGAACGCGGCGAAGGTGGCGCCGCCGGCGGTGAGCAGCCACACCTCGTTGCCGTCCCAGACGGGACCGATGGTGTTGATGAGGACCCGCTTCTCGGGCCGGTCGCGCGCCAGCAGCTTGGTCAGGATGCCGATCCCGAAGTCGAAGCCCTCCAGGAAGAAGTAGCCGGTCCAGAGGACGGCGATGAGTACGAACCAGACGTCGTGAAGTTCCATGCCTCGGTCTCCTGAGCCTCAGTACGAGAAGGCCATGGGCCGGTCGGGGTCACGGGTGTCCCCGCCGATCTTGGTGGGCGGGTTGAGGTCGTCGTCGGTCAGCTCGGGCGGCCCCGCCTTGACGTACTTGACGAGGAGCTTGACCTCGATGACCGCGAGGACGGCGTAGAGCAGGGTGAAGCCGATCATCGAGGTGAGGACCTCGGCCTGGGAGACGCCGGGGGAGACCGCGTCCCGGGTGCGCAGCACGCCGTAGACGACCCACGGCTGACGGCCCATCTCGGTGAAGATCCAGCCCCAGGAGTTGGCGATCAGCGGGAAGAGCATCGTCCAGAGCGCGACGATCCAGTACCACCTGCCGATACGGGGACTGAGGGCCTTGCTCTTGAAGAGGACCAGGTTCGGCACCTCGTCCTCGCCCGTCCGCAGCCCCGGTGCCAGCATGAACTTCTTCCGGGTCAGCCAGAGGCCGATCATCCCCAGGGTCAGGGAGGCCATGCCGAAGCCGATCATCCAGCGGAAGCCCCAGTAGGCCACGGGGATGTTGGGCCGGTAGTCGCCGGGGCCGTACTTCTCCTGCTCGGCCTTGTTGACGTCGTTGATGCCGGGGACGTACGAGCTGAAGTCGTCGTTCGCGAGGAAGGACAGCAGGCCGGGGATCTCGACGGCGACCTTGTTGTGGCCCTTGTCGACGTCGCCGTAGGCGAAGATCGAGAAGGGGGCGGGCGCCTCGCCGTCCCAGAGCGCCTCGGCGGCGGCCATCTTCATCGGCTGCTGCTTGAACATGACCTTGCCGAGCAGGTCGCCGCTGATGGCGGTGCCGAGTCCGGCGATGATCAGGGTGATCAGGCCGAGCCGGAGCGAGGTCCGCATCACGGGGATGTGCTTCTTGCGGGCCAGATGGAAGGCGGAGATGCCGACCATGAACGCTCCGCCGACCAGGAAGGCCGCCGTGATGGTGTGGAAGAACTGGGTGACGGCCGTGTTCTGGGTGAGCACGAGCCAGAAGTCGGTGAGTTCCGCCCGGCCGCGCTCCTCGTTGATGCGGTAGCCCACCGGGTGCTGCATCCAGGAGTTGGCCGCCAGGATGAAGTACGCGGAGAGGACGGTGCCGATGGACACCATCCACATGCAGGCGAGGTGGATCTTCTTCGGCAGCTTGTCCCAGCCGAAGATCCACAGGCCGATGAAGGTCGACTCGAAGAAGAAGGCGATGAGCGCCTCGAACGCGAGCGGGGCACCGAAGATGTCGCCGACGAAGCGCGAGTAGTCGGACCAGTTCATGCCGAACTGGAACTCCTGCACGATGCCGGTGACGACGCCCATGGCGATGTTGATCAGGAAGAGCTTGCCCCAGAACTTCGTCGCCCTGAGGTACTTCTCGTTCTCCGTCCTCACCCAGGCGGTCTGGAGGCCGGCGGTGAGCGCCGCGAGGGAGATCGTCAGCGGGACGAAGAGGAAGTGGTAGACGGTGGTGATACCGAACTGCCAGCGCGCCAGGGTCTCTGGCGCAAGAGCGAGGTCCACGTCGCTTTCTCCTTACATCGCCGTGGTCACATCGGCAGTCCGCCCTGGCGAATCACCTCATAGAGGGACCAACCGGGGCGCGCTTGTGAACGCGTTCACATTCACAAGCATTATGGCTCATACGAAATCCGTACTTGTCTCCGGGGGCCCTTTACAGGGAGTCTCTTTCCTCACACGCGAACGGCCCCCGTGAGCGGTTGCTCACGGGGGCCGTCGAAACGCCTCTCGGCCCGGCTCGGCTCTGCCCGGCCCGGCTCTACCGGCCTCGGCTCTGCCCGTCTTGGCCCGGTCCGGTTCGGCCCTACCCGGCTCTACCTGACTCCGCCCTGCTCGGCTCGGCTCCAGTCGGCCCGGCCCGGCTCTGCTCAGAGCTCCTTGCGGAAGCCCTCCGCCGCCTGGATGAACAGGTCGTTCGCCTCGCCCTCGCCGATCGTGACGCGCACGCCCTCGCCGGCGAACGGGCGCACCACGACGCCGTGCCGCTCACAGGCCGCCGCGAAGTCCGCCGTCCGCTCGCCGAGCCGCAGCCAGACGAAGTTCGCCTGTGTGTCCGGAACGGTCCAGCCCTGCTCCACCAGGGCGGCGCGGACCCGCTCGCGCTCGGCCACCAGCGAGCCCACCCGGCCGAGCAGCTCGTCCTCGGCCCGCAGCGAGGCCACCGCCGCGTCCTGCGCCAGCTGGCTCACGCCGAACGGCACCGCGGTCTTGCGCAGCGCCGCCGCCACCGGCTCGTGGGCGACCGCGAAGCCGACCCGCAGCCCGGCCAGGCCGTACGCCTTGGAGAAGGTGCGCAGCACGGCGACGTTGGGCCGGTCGCGGTACAGCTCGATGCCGTCCGGGATCTCGGGGTCCCGCACGAACTCCTTGTACGCCTCGTCGAGCACGACCAGGACGTCGGAGGGCACCCGGTCGAGGAAGCGCTCCAGCTCCGCCCGGCGCACCGCGGTGCCCGTGGGGTTGTTGGGGTTGCAGACGAAGATCAGCCGGGTCCGGTCGGTGATCGCCGCCGCCATCGCGTCGAGGTCGTGCACCTCGCCGTCGGTCAGCGGCACCTGCACCGAGGTGGCCCCGCTGATCTGCGTGATGATCGGGTACGCCTCGAAGGAGCGCCAGGCGTAGATCACCTCGTCGCCCGGGCCCGAGGTCGCCTGGAGCAGCGACTGCGCGACCCCGACCGAGCCGGTGCCCGTGGCCAGGTGCGAGACCGGCACGCCGAAGCGCTCGGCCAGCTCCTCCATCAGACCGGTGCAGGCCATGTCCGGGTACCGGTTGAAGTTGTGGGCGGCGGCCAGCGCACTCTCCAGGACCCCCGGCAGCGGCGGGTAGGGGTTCTCATTGGAGGACAGCTTGAAGGCCACGGGCCCGCCCGCGGCGGCCGGCTTGCCCGGCTTGTAGGTGGGGACGCCGTCCAGCTCGGCGCGCAGCTTGGGGCTGCCGGTGCTCGTCCCGCTGGTCTCGCTCACAGTGTGGCCTCCTCGACCGTCCGTACCGCCAATACTGCTCACCTTAAGAGGATTCGCCTCCGCTGCGAATGGGCTGTGGACAACAGGAGGGACACGGCTTACGGAGAGCGGGGGCGCGCGCCCGGGTGGCGCGCGCCGGTGGCGGGCGCCGTGGCGCGCGTCCCCCGTAGAGGTGAGTTGAGACCTCTACGAGACTTCACCCCCTCGCCAGGCCTACACCACCCAACAACCACAAGCCGCAGGTCTAATCAGACAACTCCCTTTGATTCAAAGCCATTTAATAGATCTTGATCATGCAGAAACGTGCCTGTCAACATCTGCATATGCGATCGTCCCGACCGCCCCTCATCGCCCTACTATCGGCTCGCCATGACAGCAGCAGGGAAGCACCAGGTGAGCCGGGCACAGACCCGGGGAAGCCGGCAGGGCCGGGCGGGCATCAGGGACGTGGCCGCCGCCGCCGGGGTCTCCATCACGACTGTCTCCGACGCGCTCAACGGGAAGGGCCGGCTCCCCGACGCCACCCGCCGCCACGTCCGCGAGGTCGCCGACCGACTGGGCTACCGCCCGTCCGCGGCGGCCCGAACGCTCCGTACCGGCAAGTCGGGCCTCATCGGCCTGACCGTGACCACGTACGGGGATGAACCTTTCACCTTCACCGAATTCGCGTACTTCGCGGAGATGGCCAGGGCGGCCACGTCGGCCGCGCTCGCCCGGGGCTACGCCCTGGTCATCCTCCCCGCCACCTCCCGTCACGACGTCTGGTCGAACGTCGCCCTCGACGGCACCGTCGTCATCGACCCCTCCGACCACGACCCCGTCGTCACCGAACTGGTCCGCCAGGGCCTCCCCGTCGTCTCCGACGGGCGCCCCGCCGGCACCCTCCCGGTCACCGCCTGGGTCGACAACGACCACGAAGCCGCCGTACTCGACCTGCTCGACCACCTCGCCGACGCCGGCGCCCGCCGCATCGGCCTCCTCACCGGCACCAGCACGGACACGTACACCCGCCTGTCCACCACCGCCTACCTCAACTGGTGCGCGCGGGTGGGACAGGATCCCGTCTACGAGGCCTATCCGGCGCACGACCCGTGCGCGGGCGCCGTCGCGGCCGACCGGCTGCTCGCCCGCCCGGACCGGCCCGACGCCGTGTACGGCCTCTTCGACCCCAACGGAACCGACCTCCTCGCGGCCGCGCGCCGCTACGGCCTGCGCGTCCCGGACGACCTCCTGCTGGTCTGCTGCAGCGAGTCGGCCGGCTACGCCACCACCGAACCGCCCATCACGACGCTCTCGCTCAAACCGCGCCGGATCGGCACGGCCGTCGTCCAGCTCCTCATCGACGCCATCGAGGGGGTCGAGACCGACGGGCCGGTCGAGCAGGTGATACCGACCGAACTCATCGTCCGCACCTCCTCACAGCGCCGTCCGCCCCGCACGACGGTCAGTCCGCCGCGCTCGCCCGCGAAGGACTGACCCGAAGGACCGACCCCGAGAGGGACGTCTTCGAACACGCCGTTCCCGTCCCTGCCCGTGGGCGGGAGCGGCCAAACCGATCACCGCACCTGCCCCAACCCTGGACCGGACCTTCCTAATTCGGGCGAAACGACCGGTGAACCCGGAGTGGACCCGGATTCACCACCCCTGGTGCGTCACACAGGAGGACGCTCATTCCTATGATGGGCGGACGACACCGCGGACCACCCCGACCAGGCCGGTCCGCGATGTGCAGGGCATCGCGACGGTGGTGGAGGGGTCGATGACTCAGGGGGCCGGTCAGGAGCCCGTGGTACGCACGGCGACATTGCGTGACTTCCGCGTACCGCCGTACGCACGCGTGCCCGTACAGAGCCATGCGGTCGAGCCGTCGGGCCCAGAGCCGCTGCCGGCGTCCGCGCCGACGGAGCACGGGCACGCCGAACACCCGGCGCACCAGCCGGCCCCGGCGCACCACTCCGCCCCGGGCGCCCACCCGGAGCCGTACTCCCCCCCGGAGCCGCGCTCCGCCCCGGAGCCGCGCTCCGCCCCGGTCGAACACCCGGCACCGCGCTTCGTCCCGGCCGAACACCCGGAGTCGCACTCCGCCCCGGTCGAACAGCTGGCCCCGGCTCCGGACCCGCGTCCGGCCGCCGCCGGGCCGCTGCCCTCGGTCGCGCCCTCCCCGGCCGAGGCAGCGCAGGTTCCGGCGCCGATGCCGACGCACCCCCCGGCCGCCGAAGCCGCGCCGCAGCCGCCCGCGCCCCCGCTCCCGCTCCCGCCGCAGGCACCCGCACCCGCGCCCATGCCCGCCGACCCGACCCTCCACCTCGGTCACCGCACCACCGTGCCCCCGTACCCCGCCGCCGCGGCCCCCGCGGCCCCCGCCGCCTCCGGTCACCCCGGGAACGCGTTCCCCGAGGACGAGCTGCCCGAGGGGTACACGCCGACCGAGCGCGACCTGCCCGTCATCAACCGCGGCGACACCGTCCAGGTGAAGGTCTCCCCCGTGCCCGCCCCCGCCGGCGAGGTCCCGGCCGGCGACGGACCCGGCCCCCTCTACGTCGTCGGGGACGTCCACGGCTACCTCGACGAACTCCTCGCGGCCCTCCGCGCCCAGGGGCTCATCGACGAGAACGGCGGCTGGGCCGCGGGCAACGCCCGCCTCTGGTTCCTCGGCGACTTCACCGACCGCGGCCCCGACGGCATCGGCGTGATCGACCTGGTCATGCGGCTCTCCGCCGAGGCCGCCGCCGCCGGCGGCTACTGCAAGGCCCTGATGGGCAACCACGAACTGCTGCTCATCGGCGCCAAGCGCTTCGGCGACACCCCGGTCAACTCCGGCGCGGGCACCGCCACCTTCCAGGCCGCCTGGCTGCTCAACGGCGGCCAGAAGCAGGACATGGACCGGCTCCAGGACGTCCACCTCCAGTGGATGTCCCGGCTCGACGCCGTGGTGCGGGAGGACGACCACCTCCTCGTGCACTCGGACACCACCGCGTACCTCGAATACGGCGAGACCATCGAGGACGTCAACGACACGGTCCACGAGATCCTCAACCGGAACGACGCGGACGAGGTCTGGGACGTGTTCCGGAAGTTCACCAAGCGCTTCGCGTTCCGCGACGACGGGGGGCCGCAGGCCGTCCAGGAACTGCTCTCCACCTACGGCGGCAGCCGGATCGTGCACGGCCACAGCCCGATCCCGTACCTCCTCGGCCAGGTCGGCACCGAGGACGGCGAGGACGGCGGCGGCCCGGTCGTCCACGGACCGCACGTGTACGCCGACGGGCTCGCGATCGCCATGGACGGTGGAGTGACCATGGCCGGAAAGCTGCTGGTGGTCCAACTCCCCCTGAACGGCTGACCGGACGCCCGGCCTATCACCCTGCGCATCCGGGGAGGGCGATTTCCGGAAACACCCTGTCAGCCCGCTGCGTCGCCGCAATACCATCGGGTGCATCCGTAGCAGGCTCTCCTCCGTTTCCGCCCGCCCGGCCGCCTTTTCGCGGCCGTCACGGGCCTACGGAGCATCGGGGGATGCACATGAACGTGGCTCCGCACCTGCTGACCGAGGACCGCGCCGAGTACGAGCGGGTCCTCGACGACGCACTGAGCACCGCCCACGCACGTCCGGAACTCGCCGGGGTCGGCACCCGGCTCACGGTCGCGCAGCTACGCGCGATGACGCTGAACGCGACGGCGCTCGTCACCTCGGCGGCCGCGAGCGAGTACGACCACTTCGTGAAGGTCCGCGAGCAGAACCGCGCGGCCGTCGGGGCCCGTCCCCCGGCCGCGTACGACCGTCCCGGCCCCGGCGCGGGCGTCGTCGCGATCTTCACCGTCATGGTCCCCGTCCTCGCGGGTGCCGCCGCCGTGATCTTCCTGCTGGTCGGAGCGGTGCTGCACGCCCTGGCCCCCACCGTGGCGTTCGGCGCGACCCTGCTCACGGCCGGTCTGGTCTTCGGTTCCCTCGCCGCCGCCGGGCTGCTCTGCGCGGCCGTCGGAATCCTCGTGACGGCCCTGCGCAACAGCCCGGTCGAGGTGAGCACGGGCGGCCCGCCCGCCGCTCCGGACGACGAACTCTCGCGCGCCCGCGAGGCCTGGCGCCACGCCCTCCTCGAACGCGGCATCCTCCCCTTCCTGCGCAACGCCCTCGCCGCCACGAACCCCTCCGAACCCTGACGAGAGGCCCCACCCGCCGCCTCCGCACCCGCCGTGACGTCCTACGATGCGTCGGTCCTCCGGTGGAACCGGATCATCGTGCGGCCAAGGGAATCCATGCGCCTGTCCAGCTACATCGGGAAGGCCGCCATGGGCGCGGCGTCGATACCCCTCCTCGCCGGGTGCGCGGGGCAGCAGGTCGCGGGCGGGACCGTGGAGCCGACCGCGGAGAGGTCCGCCTCGGAGCGGACCGCGAAGAGACCCGCCTCCTGGACGGACCTGCCCGTGTGGACCGGCGCGCGGGACGTCGTCCACCGGTCGTACGAGGCCAGGATCACGGTCAAGAGCCTGGTCCGGGGCTCGGAGGAGGACATGCGGGGCGCCCGTGTGGACGAGGAGCTGAAGGGCATGGTCCCCCACTACCTCACCTTCCGGGTCACCAACACCGGCCGGAAGGAGCTCCCCGACGCCTACCTGGTGAGCAGCGACCTCGCCCTGAACGGCACCGACTGGACGCACGGGGAGAAGGTCTACGTCAGCGGCGGCAGATCGGACGGGGCCGACCTGCCCTGCGCGGACACCGCGCCGAAGACGCTGGCGCCCGGCGACTCGTACGACACCTGCGTGACCTATGTACTGCCCGAGGGCGTCGGCGTGCTGTCGCTGGCGCACAAGGCCGACGGCTACCTCGACGAAGGCGGGGCGGTCGCCATCTGGCCCGTCGAGGGCGGCCTCAAGGCGGCGTCCGCCGACCTGGCGGAGCCGGGCGACGTCGTCCGCGTCCGGTGGGACGCACGCGAGGACGGCATCCTCGAACTGCCCGCCACGCTGGTCTCCGTACGCCGGGGGAACGCGTCCGACCTCGCGGTCCTGGACCTCCTCCTCAACGAGAACGAGCGGCGCGGCGTCCCGTACTACGTGTCGGTCACCTACACCAACCCCGGGCCGAAAAACCTCTACCCCGACCAGGCGGGCCACGTCAGCCTGCTCACCGAGGGCGGTCGGCAGATACGAGGGAAGACCCCCTTCCCCCTCGACAGGTTCGGCAGGAAGATCCCCGGCTGCCCGTCCGACTGGGTCGCCCGGATGGTCCCGCCGGGCGACAGCGTGACGGAGTGCAGCGTCCACCTGGTGACGGACGACGGCGACAAGCCGTTCGCGGTGGGCTTCGCGGAGGCGGGCCGACCGGGCCTGGTGACCTGGCGGGCCCCCCTCCGCTGAGACGGCCTGATCAGCCGGCCGAGCCGCCGCCCGTCTCCGCGAGCGGCAGGTACACGCGGTTGCCCGCCGCCGCGAACTCCTTCGACTTCTCCGCCATGCCGGCCTCGATCTCCTGCTCCGTGCCGCCGTGTTCGCGGCGGATGTCCTGGGAGATCTTCATCGAGCAGAACTTCGGACCGCACATCGAGCAGAAGTGCGCGGTCTTCGCGGGCTCCGCCGGCAGCGTCTCGTCGTGGAACTCGCGCGCGGTGTCCGGGTCGAGGGCCAGGTTGAACTGGTCCTCCCAGCGGAACTCGAAGCGCGCGTCCGAGAGCGCGTCGTCCCACTCCTGCGCGCCCGGGTGCCCCTTGGCGAGGTCCGCCGCGTGGGCCGCGATCTTGTACGTGATGACACCGGTCTTCACGTCGTCGCGGTTGGGCAGGCCCAGGTGCTCCTTGGGCGTCACGTAGCAGAGCATCGCCGTGCCCCACCAGGCGATCATCGCCGCGCCGATGCCGGAGGTGATGTGGTCGTACGCGGGCGCGACGTCCGTGGTCAGCGGGCCGAGCGTGTAGAACGGCGCCTCCTCGCAGATCTCCTGCTGGAGGTCGATGTTCTCCTTGATCTTGTGCATCGGGACGTGTCCCGGGCCCTCGATCATCGTCTGCACGTTGTGGCGCTTGGCGATCGTGTTCAGCTCGCCGAGCGTCCTCAACTCCGCGAACTGGGCGGCGTCGTTGGCGTCGGCGATCGAGCCGGGGCGCAGGCCGTCGCCGAGCGAGTACGTGACGTCGTACGCCGCCAGGATCTCGCAGAGCTCCTCGAAGTGCGTGTAGAGGAAGTTCTCCCGGTGGTGCGCGAGGCACCAGGCGGCCATGATCGAGCCGCCGCGCGAGACGATGCCGGTCTTGCGGCGCGCGGTGAGCGGCACGTACGGCAGGAGCACGCCGGCGTGCACGGTCATGTAGTC
Organism: Streptomyces sp. NPDC086147; assembly: GCF_040702165.1. Taxonomy (NCBI): domain Bacteria; kingdom Bacillati; phylum Actinomycetota; class Actinomycetes; order Kitasatosporales; family Streptomycetaceae; genus Streptomyces; species Streptomyces sp. NPDC086147. The sequence goes on from NZ_JBFBJO010000003.1 coordinate 176,311, forward strand.
CACGCCCTGCTCGGCCTGCTCGATCACCGTGTCCTTGTAGATCTCCCAGCTCAGCTCCTCGGCCCTGCCGTCGACCTTCTCCAGGGCCTGGTAGAGCGGCACGGTGCCGATCGGCACGGGGGAGTTGCGCAGCACCCACTCGCGGGTGGTGTGGATGTTGCGGCCGGTGGACAGGTCCATGACCGTGTCGGCGCCCCACTTGGTCGCCCAGGTCATCTTCTCCACCTCCTCCTCGATGGAGGAGGTGACGGCGGAGTTGCCGATGTTGGCGTTGACCTTCACCAGGAACCGCTTGCCGATGATCATCGGCTCGATCTCCGGGTGGTTGACGTTCGCCGGGAGCACGGCCCGGCCCGCCGCGATCTCCTCCCGCACGACCTCGGGGGAGACGTTCTCGCGGATCGCGACGTACTCCATCTCCGGCGTGATCTCGCCACGGCGGGCGTACGCGAGCTGCGTCACCGCCTGGCCGGAGCGGCCCCGGCGCGGCAGGCGGGGGCGGCCGGGGAAGACCGCGTCGAGGTTCTTGAGGCCGCCGCCGCGCGGCGAGGTGTGCTTGATGCCGTCGTCCTCGGGGCGGGCCGGGCGGCCCGCGTACTCCTCAGTGTCGCCGCGCGCGATGATCCAGTTCTCGCGCAGCGGCGGCAGGCCCCGCCGCACGTCGGTGTCGACGGTGGGATCGGTGTACGGGCCGGAGGTGTCGTACAGCGTGACGTCCCTGCCGTTGGTGAGGTGCACCTGACGGACCGGCACCCGCAGGTCGGGGCGCGAGCCCTGGACGTATCCCTTGTGCCAGCCCGGCGTGCGCCCGGCGGACTGGTCGTTCTGGTCGGAGGCAGGCGTGCGTGCGTCCTGAATGGTCATGAGACCGATCTCCCTACGCCGGCATTACCCGGTAACAGGTTCGGCGGTCGGCGCAGCCTCCTCCCGTACGTACATCGGTACGCGCGTACGGTGATCAGCGCCCTCTCAGCCCGGTGCTCCGAGCTCCCGCGTGTGCAAAGGTGTCACCACGCTAGCGCCATCCCGGGCGTGCTGAACAGTGGGCCCCCGCCGTTCTTGCGATGATCGGTCGGTGACTTCCCCCCAGCAGACCCCCGAGCCCCACGACCACTCCCACGGCCCGGACCCGTCCCACGGCCATGGATCCGGCGGCGGAGCAGGGCACGGATCCGGGCACGGCCCCGGTCATGGAGCCGGACACGGGCACAGCCACAGTCACGGGCCCGCCGCCCCCGTCTCCCGGCACCTGCGCAAGGTCATCGCCGCCGTCCTGGTCCCCTTCGCCACCGCCGTCCTGGTCGGGCTCGCGGTCCTGTGGCCCGGCGGCGCCCCGCCGCACGAGCGCACCGGCGTCGGTTTCGACCGCCAGACCGAACAGGGCAAGGTCGTCTCCGTCGAGCAGGTCGACTGCAAGGTCGTGAACGCCGGTCAGGTCCCACCGACCGGGGACACCTCGACACCGGAGGGGCGCGAGGCGGTCGAGGCCCAGCAGGGGGACTGCAAGAGGGCGAAGATCGAGGTCACGACAGGAGCGAACAAGGGACGCGAGTTCACCGAGATCGTGCAGCCGGGCGCACCGCGCCAGCTGGAGGAGGGGCAGGGCGTGGTGGTGGCGTACGCCCCCGACGCCCCGTACGACCTCCAGTACTCGGTGACGGACGTAAACCGGAAGGTGCCGTTGGCGGTGCTCGCCGGCATCTTCGCCCTCGCGGTCGTGGCGGTCGGGCGGATGCGGGGGCTCATGGCCCTGGTCGCGCTCGCCGTGAGTTTCCTGGTGCTGATGTTCTTCATCCTGCCCGCGATCCTGCAGGGGTCGAACCCGCTGGTGGTGGCGGTGGTCGGGTCGAGCGCGATCATGCTGATCGCGCTCTACATGTGCCACGGCCTCTCGGCCCGCACCTCGGTCGCGGTGCTCGGCACGCTGATCTCGCTGCTGCTCATCGGGCTGCTCGGCTCGCTCTTCATCGGCTGGGCGTCGCTCAGCGGCAACACCGACGACAACACCGGCCTGATCAAGGGCCTCTACCCGGACATCGACATGTCCGGTCTGCTGTTGGCCAGTGTGATCATCGGTTCCCTCGGTGTGCTCGACGACGTGACCGTCACCCAGACCTCGGCCGTCTGGGAACTGCACCAGGCCGATCCGAGCATGGGGCCGCGCGGCCTGTACCGGGCGGGGATCCGGATCGGCCGCGACCACATCGCCTCGGTCGTGAACACGCTGGTGCTCGCCTACGCGGGCGCCGCCCTGCCGCTGCTGCTGCTCTTCTCCATCGCGCAGAGCAGCATGGGGACGGTGGCCAACAGCGAGCTGGTGGCCGAGGAGATCGTCCGGACGCTGGTCGGCTCGATCGGTCTGGTGGCGTCCGTGCCGGTCACCACGGCGCTCGCTGCGCTGGTGGTCTCCGCCGACCGCGCGGAGGGCGTCGACCGCCCGGGGACCGGCGGCCGGAAGCCCTCGTCCGCGCGGGGCGGACGCCGCCGCCGCGCCAAGTGACGCGCACGGTCCGTTCGTACGGTGCGTGCACGCGGCCTGCGCATGCGGCCCTGCACTCGGTCCGTACATGCGGCCCGTTCATGCGATCCGTGCACGCGGTCCGTTCGTACGGTCCGTCGGCGTGCCGGCTCGGGGGGTCGGCTACGCAGAAGGTCCGGATCAGGACGGCTCGGTGACGGTGCGTTCGTTCCTCAGGCCGGGCCGGCGTTCTCCTCGGCCAGGATCCGGCCCAGCGCCGCCTCCAGGTTGTCCTCGAAGTCGCCGAGCGTCCGTTCCTGACCGAGCGGAACCAGCTTGTCCGTACGGTCGAGGAAGGCGACGAGCGGTGGCGCGCTGGCCCGGAACAGGGCGCGGTCACCGCCGACCTGGAGCCGGATGGAGACGTCCGAGAGCCGCTCGGGCTCGGTCGGGGCGATGTGCACATCGCCGTCCCCGCTCGGCCGGTTGATCCCGTCGAGCAGCAGTTCACGGCCGAAGGCCCAGGTCACGGGTGCGTCCCCGGGGAGGTGGAACGTCATCCGCACCGCGTAGGGGTCCCGGGCCTCGTACCGCAGTTCGACCGGGATCTTGAAGGAGAGCTCCTCGGAGACGAGGAAGCTCATCAGGACCTCGGCCTGAACCGACTCTCGCATCATGTACCCCGCAGTAGATGAAGCAGTTGTGTAAACACAGCTGCTGAAAGCTGTGACCGAAACGGCCAGGAATGATCCCCCGTGGCCCTCTTGACGTAATCGTGCTGTAAGCACTAGCAGATCACAAGGAGTGATTTTTCAGATACTGATAGAGAACGCGAGCGACCTGAAGAGCCTTCCCATCTCGCTGCGTAGTTGCTCGATCGCTGGGAGCAACCGTTCTTGCTGGTGGAGGGGGAGGGAAATGGCCATTGCGGCCGCCGCGGACCCCACCGTGAGGGGGATTGCGGCACAGACCGTGCCGAGCGCATATTCCTGACGCTCCACCAGGGGCTCCATTCTCCCCAAACCGCCCAAACGATCCAAAAGCATGCTCCGGTTACTCACCGTGTACGGGGTGATGGATTCCACCGGGTGGCGGTCAAGGTGGTCTTGACGACTTTTCGGATCAAGTTGGCTCAAAATGCACTGCCCGATCGCGTGGGCGTGCGCCGTCTCGCGGAAATCGGCCCATTCCTCCACTGCGGGGGCGGAGGGGGTGTCGGCGACGGCGACGAGCTCGACCTCTCCCTCCCGGTAGACGGCGAAGTAGATCGGGGCGCCGATCTCGTCCCGCCAGCGGGCGAGAGAGTTCTCGATCTTGATGCGACGATTCTGCACAGCTCCGCCGGCGGCCAGACCGATGGCGGCGTCCCCCAGGACGAACACGCCCTTCTCGCGGAGCAGATAGCCCTCGTGCGTCAGGGTGCGGAGCAGGTGGTACGTGGTGGGCAGCTGGAGGCCGGTCTCGCGGGCGAGCTGTTTCGCCGGGGCGCCGTCCGGATGGGAGGCGACGGCCTCCAGGAGTCTCAGCGCGCGCTGCACCGAGCCGATCAGGGTAGGAGCGGTGGTCTGCGTAGCCGTGGCCAAAGGTCACCCCCAGGCGTGACGACGGATGCGTCGCACCCGCCCGCGGGGGCCGCCCCCGCGCCCGCCGGGCCTGGGAAACCGCTGGTCAGTAAGGAGGTCTACGCCTGTAGTCCCCATCGCGGCGGAGAGATTCCACTGTAGTGGCAGCCCTTGGACCCCCACCCGTCCAGTCCGGCCCGTTCCCTCGCCCGGGCTAACACTCTCCCTTGCCGCCATACCGATGAGTAGCTTGTGCTATCGGAGCCGGGCGGCCGGTCCCCCGTGGCCGGCCCTCGGCGGTCAGGCGTCGGCGGCCGGTTCCCCCGCCGGTCGGCCCTCGGTGGTCGGACCCCGGCTGCCGGTGCGGTTCCGTGTCGCCGGGCCTCCGCTACCAGTCCTCGCGCGACCGGCCGGAGGAGCTGAACCTCCGTACGACGTAGATCAGTCCGGCGACGAGGGCCACGAAGAGCAGCACCTTGAAGAGGAGACCGATCACGAAGGTCAGGACGCTGGTGATCAGTCCGCCGAAGACGAGCAGGGCGAGGGCGGGTATGGCGACCCACTTCACCCACCAGGGCATTCCCGCGAGCATCTCCCGTGCGGCCATCGTCCTACCTCGCTTCCGAAGATCCGTCCCGCGCACTCCGCGCCGAACACTCCCCAGGCTAGGTGTCGGAAAGGGCCGTCGGGGGCCGCGGGGCCCCCGCTCTCCCCTGATCCGCCCCCTAGGGGCCAGGGGTGTGCCGGACCCTCGAACCCCGACCCGGGGCCCGGGGCGAACCCCGACCCGGGACCTGCTCAGTCCTCCGGGGGCTCAGCCCTCCGGGGGCGAGAAGACCACCATGACCCGCAGGTCCTCGCTGATGTGGTGGAACTTGTGCTCCACCCCGGCCGGCACGTAGACCACGCTGCCGCGCGCCACCTGGGTCGTCTCCGTCCCGACCGTGATCGCCGCCCGGCCGCTCACCACGAAGTACACCTCGTCCTGGCGGTGCGGCTGCTGCGGGTCGAGCTCCCCGGCGTCCAGCGCGTACAGGCCGACCGACATGTTCCGCTCCCGCAGGAACTGGAGGTACGCGCCCTTGTTCGCGGCACGCTCCGCCTCCAGTTCGTCCAGCCGGAATGCCTTCATCGCCCGTCGCCCCTGCCTTCGGCCCGATCACGTCTGCCACGATCAGACACATGATGAATTTCCTAGTCAAGACGCTCGCGAACGCGGGCGCCCTGGGAGTCGCCGTCTGGCTCCTCCAGGACATCACCCTGACCGGTGAGAGCACCGGCAGGAAGGTCCTGACCCTCATTCTCGTCGCACTGGTCTTCGGCCTGGTGAACTTCCTGGTGAAGCCGGTCGTCCAGCTGTTCACGCTTCCCCTCTTCGTCCTGACGCTCGGCCTGTTCACCCTCGTGGTGAACGCCCTGATGCTGCTCCTCACCTCCTGGCTGGCCGACAAGCTCGACCTCAGCTTCCACGTGGAGGGCTTCTGGACCGCGGTCCTGGGCGCCCTGATCATCTCCGTCGTCTCCTGGGCACTGAACGTCGTGCTCCCCGAACAGGACTGAGTGAGCACCGTGACGCACCAGGAACACGCCTCCGGCACCGACCGGGGGACCGCCGCGCTGGGCGACGGGACCCGCGCGGTGCGGGCCGGACTGCCCGAGCCGGTGAAGTACGAGCCGACCCTCCCGGGCCCGGTGTTCGCCGCACACTTCCACCTGCCGGGCGAGCCGACCGGCCCATACACCTACGGCCGCGACGAGAACCCCACCTGGACCCATCTGGAGCGGGCGATCGGCGAGCTGGAGGCACCGGGGGAGGAAGGCGTCGAGACGCTGGTCTTCGCCTCCGGCATGGCCGCCATCTCCGCCGTCCTCCTCTCCCAGCTGAAGTCCGGCGACGCGGTGGTGCTCCCGACCGACGGCTATCAGGCGCTGCCCCTGCTCCACGAGCAGCTGCGGGCGTACGGCATCGAGGTCCGCACCGCGCCGACCGGGGGCGACGGACAGCTCGCCGTCCTCGAAGGGGCGCGGCTGCTGTGGATCGAGACCCCGTCCAACCCCGGGCTCGACGTCTGCGACATCCGCCGCCTGGTGCGCGAGGCGCACGCCGCGGGCGCGCTCGTCGCCGTCGACAACACCCTCGCCACCCCGCTCGGCCAGCGGCCCCTGGAGCTGGGCGCGGACTTCTCCGTCGCCAGCGACACCAAGGGCATGACCGGCCACGGCGACGTGCTGCTCGGCCACGTGAGCTGCCGCGATCCCGAGCGGGCCGCCGAGGTGCGGCGCTGGCGCAAGATCGTCGGAGCCATTCCCGGGCCCATGGAGGCCTGGCTCGCCCACCGCTCGCTCGCCACGCTCCAGCTGCGGATCGACCGCCAGTGCTCGACCGCCCTGGAACTGGCACGGACGCTCGCCGGACGGGCCGACGTCACCGGGCTGCGCTACCCGGGGCTGCCCGGCGACCCCTCGCACGCGGTGGCCGCCCGGCAGATGCGGCGCTTCGGACCGGTGGTCTCCTTCGAACTGGCGGACCGGAAGCGGGCCGACCGGTTCCTGGAGGCGCTGCGGCTCGTGGACGACGCCACCAGCTTCGGCGGAGTGCGCTCCACGGCGGAGCGGCGCGGGCGCTGGGGCGGGGACGCGGTCGCGGAGGGCTTCATCCGCTTCTCCGTCGGCGCCGAGGATCCCGAGGACCTGATCGCCGATGTGCTGCGCGCCCTCGACGAGACCGGTTCCACCGGCTGAACAGCGGGTACAGGTCTTCCCGTGTGGAACAGGGCGCTCCGAGCCTCCCCCCTCGTGGCTCGGAACGCCCTCGGTTCCATGTGCGGAAACCGCCTGCACAAGGCTAATTGACTGTGCGTCAGTGTCCAATCACGGTAGCGACAGAGACCTATCGACTTATTTATAGTTGGACGGTCCTGAGGCGCTGTCAGCCGACCGCCTGAGTCGAACGGCCCCACGGCCGGGAGGGGGCGGACATGGATCTTGCCCTACTACGGACGTTCGTCACGGTGCACCGGGCCGGCTCCTTCACCCGGGCCGCGGCCCTCCTGGGCCTCTCCCAGCCCGCGGTCACCAGCCAGATCCGGACGCTCGAACGCCAGCTGGGGCGGCCCCTCTTCCTCAGACGGGCGCGCGGCGTCACCCCGACCACCATCGGCGACGAACTGGCCCACCGCGCCGCCCCGCACCTGGACGCCCTCGTCGAGATCACCGAGACCGGACTCGACGAGGAGAGCGGCGTCCGGACCCTTCACGTCGCCGGACCGCCGGAGTTCACCGCACTCCGCGCGCTGCCCGCCCTCACCCCGCTGGTCGGCCAGGGCCTCGCCGTACGGACCTCCTTCCCCGTCACCACGGAGGAGATCCTCGACGGTCTCGCCGCCGGCCACCACGACCTCGCCATCACCACCGCGCGCCCGCGCGGCGGCCTGCTCGTCTCCACCCCGCTCTGCGACGAGGAGCACGTCCTGGTCGCGGCCCCGCGCTGGGCCGCCCGGCTCTCCCCCGAGACACTCCTGAGCAGGGGCGCCGTGATCCTGGAGCAGCTTCCGGTGGTCGAGGTGCACGAGTCGCTGCCGTTCGTCTCCCGCTACTGGGCGAGCGTCTTCGAGACCAGGCCGGCCGCCGCCGCCACCGTGATCGCCCCCGACCTGCGGGCCGTACGGGACTCCGCCGCCTCCGGGTCGGGGCTCGCCGTCCTGCCGCGCTACCTGTGCGAGGAGGCCCTGGAGCAGGGCCGGCTCGTGGCGCTCCTCGATCCCCCGGTGCCCCCGCTGCGGACCTACTTCCTGGTCGTGCGGACGGGAACGCTCGCGCTCGCGCACCTCGCCAGGGCGCACGAGGCGCTGCTGAACGCCGCCGGGGACTGGTGAGCCGCAGGGGACCGTCGCGTTTCAGCCCCCTCCTCACGGGCCATTTTCTTCACATGACCGAACGGCCCGTGATCAAGCGCACCGCACGCGCCATCCTGCTCGACGGGGACGACCTCATCCTCATCAAGCGGACCAAGCCGGGGATGGATCCCTACTGGCTCACGCCCGGCGGGGGCGTGGAGCCCACCGACTCCACCGTCGTCGAAGCCCTGCACCGCGAGGTGCTCGAAGAGCTGGGCGCCAAGATCACCGACGTGGTGCCCTGTTTCGTCGACACCGTCGAGCACATCGTCGACGGCGGGATCTCCGGGGTGAAGGTCCAGCACTTCTTCGTGTGCCGGCTCGGCTCCATGGACACCTCCCTGCGGCACGGACCCGAGATCGAGGAGCCCGTCGGCGAGTACGAGATCGTCCGGGTGCCCTTCACCCGGGTCGGCATCGCGGCCGTGCACCTCGTTCCGCTCTCCCTTCGCCACTACCTCGACGGCAACATCGAGGGCGTCCGCGCGATGCACGCACCGGACCTGGGCTGACCCGACCTGGTCCGATCCGGGTCGGCGAGGGGCTGACCGAGGTCGGATCGGGTCGGGTCGGCAGGAGCCGAGTCAGCCGGAAGCCGCGGGGGTCAGCTCGGCCAAGAAGTCGTGGCGGATGCGCTCCGAGGGGACTCCCACGCCCCGCAGCGCGTCCACCCCGCGCCGGACCATGCCCAGCGGGCCCGAGAGATAGGCATCGCGTTCCCCCCAGGGCCCGTAGCGGCAGACGGCGTCCGGGAGGCGCCCCTGCGCCTCGGTGACCGGGTGGACGGAGAGCCACGGGAAGGTCTTCTGGAGCCGCAGCATCGTGTCGATGTCGTAGAGGTCGTGACCGCTGCGCGCCCCGTAGAAGACATCGACCGGCCGCCGGTCCCCGTGCTCGGCGACGTCCTCGACCAGGGCCTTGATCGGTGCTATCCCCGTGCCACCGCCCAGGCAGAGCAGCCCGGTGTCCGTGGAGTGGTCGACCGTCATGGAGCCGCCCGGCGGTCCGAGCCTCAGTACGTCCCCGGGGCGCGCCCGGTGGACCAGCGCATTGGACACCCAGCCGGCCGGGACGGCCTTGACGTGGAGGGAGAGGAGCCCGTCCGGCCGCGGCGCCGACGCGAAGGAGTAGTGGCGCCAGATCCGCGGCCACCACGGGGTCTCCAGCGTCGTGTACTGCCCGGCGAGGAAGGAGTAGGGCCGGTCGGGCCGGAGCGTGACGACGGCGACGTCCGGGGTGCGCAGGTCGTGGGAGACCACCTCGGCGTGCCACCAGGCGGGGGCGGACCGCTCGTCCTCCGCCGCCGCGTCGATCATGATCTGGGAGATCGTCGTGTACGTGCGCACCCAGGCCGCCTGGGTCCGGTCGTTCCAGGTCCTCGTCGCGTACCGGGCGAGGGCTCCGACGAGGGCCTCACCGACGGCCGGGTAGTGGAGGGAGCGGGTGCCGTACTTGCGGTGCCCCCTGCCGAGGTTCTCCAGGTACGCGGTGAGGACCGGAGCGTCGTCCATGTGCTCGGCCGCCGTCAGGAGGGCTTTGAGGAGCCGGTCCCGCTGGGTGTCCATGGCGACGGGGAACATGTCGCGCAGCTCGGGGTTCCGCACGAAGAGCAGGGCGTAGAAGTACGAGGTCACCCGGTCGGCCACCGGTGCGATCTCCTCCAGGGTGCGGCGGACGAGAACCGCGTCGGCGGAGGGTCCTCGGGGTGTCGGGGGTTCCTGCCCGTGCACCGCCGAGGGTTCGTGCTCGTCCGCGTCCTTCACGTCCGTCGTGGGGGTCGGAGCATCCATCATGTGCCTCGCCTTGTCCGGCCGGGCTTCCGTAAACGCAGCATGAGGGGTCCGACCGCCTTCGGGGACGGAAAGTGGCGTTCCGGTCCATAGAGCCGGGTTTCTGGCTAAGCTCCGCTGTTTTGGGCCACGCTTCTTCCTCCGGTCAGAACCGGGTTTCACGTGAAACATCGCCTGCGTGCCACGGGATGGGATGAAAACCCGGCTCCGGCACCGTCCGGATCCGGTAAAGCGGTGGACGGAAGATCAACGCGTCGGACAGCCTGAAAGACATGCCGATTCCTCCCGCCCCCCTCGCACAGCTCCCCGTCCGGCGCCTCACCCACAAGGACCTCCTCGCCTGCGCCGATCTCTCCGAGAACCGGCAGTGGCCCCGCGAAGAACACAAGTGGGGTTTCCTGCTCACCGCCGGCAACGGGCACGGAATCGACCACCCCGAGGGCGAGGGGCTGCTCGCCTGCTGCGTGGTCACCTCGTACGGTCCGGAGCTCGCCGCGATCGGCATGGTGCTCGTCGCCGAGCGGTACGCACGCCAAGGGGTGGGGCGCCGGCTCATGCGGCACGTCCTGGAGGAGCTGGGGGACACCCCGACCACCCTGCACGCCACGGCGAACGGACAGCCCCTCTACGAACAGTTGGGCTTCACTCAGGCGAGCCGTGCGGAGATGGTGCGCGGACGCTTCACCTTCACCGCGCCCGCCCCGGCCGTCCCGGTCCGCCCGGCGACGGCGGAGGACCTCCAGGCGATCCTCCGCCTGGACAGGGAGGTCTTCGGTCTCGACCGCACCCCTCTGATCGCCCGGCTCCCCGCCTTCGCGGACCACCTCCGGGTCGCGGAGGAGGACGGCGGGATCACGGGCTTCGCGGCGGCCTGGCCCAACATGGACACCCATGTCGTCGGGCCGCTGATCGCCCGGGACCCGGCCACGGCCAAGGCGTTGATCGCCTCCCTGGCCACCGCCACCGACCGCCCCCTGCGCACCGACATCGACGTGCGCCATACGTCGCTGCTGAGCTGGGCGAAGGAGAACGGCCTCGACCCGATCGCCACGAACGCGGTGATGGTCCGCTCCGTACCGGACCTCCCCGGCGACTGGCGCCGCCGCTTCGCCCCCCTGACGGTCGCGGCCGGATAGTCCGGAGCGTTCCGGCGCGGCGGCCCGGAGCCGGGCGGCTCGGCCTTGCTCAGCTCCGGGCAACCGACTCCGGGAAACAGGCTCCGGGCAGCCGGGCGCCTGCTGCCCGGCTGCCCGGCTGCCCGGCTGCCCGGCTGCCCGGGAACAGATTTACTTGCAGACGCTCATTATTGCGCCTCATCCTTTACCCTGGTTCTGAGCCACCCCGGCGCCGAGGAGAGACCGAGGAGAGAACATGACCGCGACGGACCCCGCACTCACCGCGCTCTCCCAGCGCTGGTGCGCCCTCTCTCTGCTGCACGGCAGGATCGAGTCCCACCTCGAACGCGCCCTGGAGTCCCGTCACGGCCTGAGCGTGCGGGAGTACTCGCTGCTCGACGTCCTCAGCCGCCAGCACAGCGGCCCCGGCGGCCACCTCCAGATGAAGCAGGTCGCCGACGCGGTCGTGCTCAGCCAGAGCGCCACCACCCGCCTCGTCACCCGCCTGGAGGACCGCGGCCTGCTCACCCGGTACCTCTGCGCCACCGACCGGCGCGGCATCTACACCGACGTGACCGAGGAGGGCCTGAAACTCCTCGAAGAGGCCCGCCCCACCAACGACAGCGCCCTGCGCGAAGCTCTCGACGAGGCGGCCAAGAACCCCGAGCTGGCTCCTCTGGTCCAGGTCGTGGAGGGCGTGGGCGTCCCCGCCTGAGCCCCGGCCCGACTTCGGACCGGCCTCGGGCCGGCCCCGGCGCGGAGGCGGCCCGGCGTACCCTGCGTCCCATGAGTGATCTTGAGATACGCCCGACCACCGCAGAGGACCTCCCGGCCGTCGTCGCGATGCTCGCCGACGACCCCCTGGGCGCCCAGCGCGAATCCCCCGACGACCTGGCCCCGTACCTCGCCGCCTTCGAGCGGCTGGCGAACGACCCGAACCAGCACCTCGTCGTGGCCGTCCGCGAGGGCAAGGTCGTCGGCACCCTCCAGCTGACGATCATCCCGGGCCTCTCCCGCCGTGGGACCGTCCGTTCGATCATCGAAGCCGTCCGCATCCACGCCGACGAGCGCGGCAGCGGCCTCGGGACGCAGCTCATCGAGTGGGCCGTCGAGGAGTCCGGCCGGCAGGGTTGCAGCCTCGTCCAGCTGACCTCCGACGCCACCCGCACCGATGCCCATCGCTTCTACAAGCGGCTCGGCTTCGAGGACTCCCACGTGGGCTTCAAGAAGACGCTCTGACCCTCCCGCCCTGGAGCGCCGTTTCACGTGAAACCGGGCGTTTCACGTGAAACAGCGATCCACCGTGGCTCAGAGGCCGCGCCACCCCGCCTCGTCCACGCCTCCCGGCACCGCGTCCCCCGGCTCATACGGCTCGCGGGTGAAGACGAAGGAGCCGAGGTCGAGGTGGCTCACGCTCCCGTCGGGGCGCCGCACCACCCGGAGCGTCTCCCCCTCGTAGTAACCGTTTAGCCCGACCCAGCCCCCGTCGGGCAGCGCCCGGAACCTGGCCTGCCGCCCGGCGCCCCGCAGGGGTTCGAGCACCACACCGCGCCCGGGACCGAGCCTCAGCCCATAGACGTACGTGCCCCAGTACCAGGGGCCGGTCAGGGACAGCGGCTCCTCATCGACCTCCGCCTCGGGAAGGGGGCGCCACGGCTCCGGGAGCCTCGGCTCCGCCTCCGCCACGATCCGTACGAGATCGGCGGCCACGGCGCCCACCAGCGGCCCCGAAGTGGCGTTGGAGAGGGCGATCCCGGCGAGGCCGTCCTCCACGCTCACCCACAGACAGGCGACGAAGCCCGGCAGGGAGCCGGTGTGACCGATCAGGGTCCGGCCGTCCCTGCGGAGGAGCTGGAGCCCGAGCCCGTAGCCGCCCTCCCACTCGCCCTCGCCGCCCGGGGAGGCCGGAGCGCGCATCTCCGCCACGGAAGCGGCGTCGAGCACCTGCTCGTCCCCCTCCGCGAGGAACGCGGCGAACCGGGCGAGGTCGGCCGCCGTGGACCAGAGCTGGCCCGCCGGTGCCATCAGGCCGAGGTCCTCGGACGGTTCGGGCAGCATCACATCGGCCCAGGGGTGCACCGCCCAGCCGCCGGCGTGCGGAGCCACCGGATAGGCCGTCGTGCGGTCCATCCCCAGCGGCTCCAGGATCTCGCGCCGCAGCGCCTCCTCCCAGGGCCGCCCACGGAGCTCCTCGACCAGACAACCGAGCAGCGTGTAACCGGGGTTGGAGTAGTGATGGCGCCGCCCCGGCGTCCGGAGGAAGGGCCGCTCCCCCAGGACGTCGGAGAGCTCCGGCCGCAGCGCGGCGGACGAGCGCTCCCACCATGCGCCAGGGGTCTCGGCCGCGAGTCCCCCGCTGTGGCCGAGGAGTTGAGCGATCGTCACCTCGCCGACGCCCGTCCCCTTGAGGTGCAGTTCCAGCGGATCGTCCAGCCGGAGGACCCCCTCGTCCCGCAGCCGCATCACCAGGACGGCGGTGAACACCTTGGTGATCGAGCCGATCCTGAACTGCGTGTCGGCGTCCGGCACATGACCGTCCACGCAGCTGCGCGCACCGCTCCACACCAGCGCCCCGTCACGGACCACCGCTCCCACGAGGGAGGGGGCCCGCCCCTCGGCCTGGGCCACCGCGACCCGGTGCAGCAGGGCCCGCTCGGTCCCGGGCAGCAAAGCTTCGAAAGATGTCGTCATGACACCCATCCAACGCGATCCCACCCACCGCAAGCCCCACCCGGGCCACAGTCCCGCCGCTCGAACCGCAGAGAGGGCCCGTCAGGTCTGGGCCATGTCCACGAAGCGGGAGTAGTGGCCCTGGAAGGCGACGGTGATCGTGGCCGTCGGGCCGTTTCGGTGCTTGCCGACGATGATGTCCGCCTCACCCGCGCGCGGCGACTCCTTCTCGTAGGCGTCCTCGCGGTGCAGCAGGATCACCATGTCGGCGTCCTGCTCGATCGAGCCGGACTCGCGCAGGTCGGAGACCATCGGCTTCTTGTCGGTGCGCTGCTCGGGTCCACGGTTCAGCTGGGAGAGCGCGATCACCGGCAGTTCCAGCTCCTTGGCGAGGAGCTTGAGGTTTCGCGACATGTCGGAGACCTCCTGCTGACGGCTCTCCTGACGCTTCGAACCGCCCGACTGCATGAGCTGGAGGTAGTCGATGATGACGAGCTTGAGGCCGTTGCGCTGCTTGAGCCGCCGGCACTTCGCCCGGATCTCCATCATCGACAGGTTCGGCGAGTCGTCGATGTAGAGCGGGGCCTGGGAGACGTCCGGCATCCGGCGGGCCAGGCGCGTCCAGTCCTCGTCGGTCATCGTGCCGGAGCGCATGTGGTGGAGCGCGACCCGGGCCTCGGCCGACAGCAGGCGCATCGCGATCTCGTTGCGGCCCATTTCGAGGGAGAAGATGACGCTGGGCAGGTTGTGCTTGATGGAGGCCGCGCGGGCGAAGTCCAGGGCGAGCGTCGACTTACCCATGGCGGGACGGGCCGCGATGATGATCATCTGACCGGGGTGCAGGCCGTTGGTCAGCGAGTCGAGGTCGGTGAAGCCGGTCGGCACACCGGTCATCTCGCCGCTGCGGGAGCCGATCGCCTCGATCTCGTCGAGCGCCCCCTCCATGATGTCGCCGAGCGGCAGGTAGTCCTCGGTGGTGCGCTGCTCGGTGACCGCGTAGATCTCGGCCTGGGCCGAGTTCACGATCTCGTCGACGTCCCCGTCGGCCGCGTACCCCATCTGCGTGATCTTGGTGCCCGCCTCGACGAGACGGCGCAGGACGGCCCGCTCGTGGACGATCTCGGCGTAGTACGAGGCGTTGGCCGCGGTCGGCACCGACTGGACCAGGGTGTGGAGGTAGGAGGCCCCGCCGACCCGGGTGATCTCGCCGCGCTTGGTGAGTTCGGCGCCGACCGTGATCGGGTCGGCCGGCTCGCCCTTGGCGTAGAGGTCGAGGATCGCCGCGTACACGGTCTCGTGCGCGGGCTTGTAGAAGTCGTTGCCCTTGATGATCTCCACGACGTCCGCGATGGCGTCCTTGGAGAGCAGCATGCCGCCGAGGACGGACTGCTCGGCGTCGAGGTCCTGCGGGGGGACGCGCTCGAACCCGGAGAGTCCGCCGTCCCAGGGGCCTTCGCCGCCCCGCTCGTGCTGGTCGTCGCGCCCGCGGCCGCGACCGCGTTCGCCTCGGGTACGGGTGGGCAGCCGGTCGCTCGGTCCGCTGTCGGCCCAGGGGTCGTCCAGGGCCTCGGGAACGCTCACCAAGCCACCTCCTCCGTCCGCTCCGCGGACCTAGCCGTGCCACTCTTTCACGCCACGGACCTGTTCAGAGGGTGGCTTCACGACCGCTTCCAGGAGGTCGGGCGACGGACCAGGGTAGGCCTGTGGAGAGCTCCAGCCAATCCGGTTATCCACAGGCCCTGTGGGTGAACGCCCAGATGCTGTGGAGAACTTGCCGGATCCTGTGCACAGAGCGGGGGACAGCCTTGTGGACAAACTCATACCGCTCTCCACAACACCCGGATGACCTGCACTTTTGCCATCCACCGGCTGTGGGGGAGAAAAAGTTTTCCTCCGGGGCCAAGATCAGAACAAACGGCCCACAAGTGAAGTCCCCCGCCCTCCACAGGTAAGGGTCGCAATCCTATTGCATCTCTTACCTGTGGAAGATTAGATTGCTCGCATGAGCCAGGCTCCTCCGACCTCCAAGGCCGTCCGCCGTCAGCACGACCGCGAGATCGTCTCCCTCGCCCTGCCGGCCTTCGGCGCCCTCGTCGCCGAGCCGCTCTTCCTCATGGTCGACAGCGCCATCGTCGGCCACCTCGGCACGCCCCAGCTCGCGGGGCTCGCGATCGCCGCGGCGCTGCTCTCCACCGCCGTCAGCGTCTTCGTCTTCCTCGCCTATGCCACCACGGCGGCCGTCGCCCGGCGCGTCGGCGCGGGCGACCTGCCGGCCGCCCTCCGGCAGGGCATGGACGGCATCTGGCTCGCCCTCCTCCTCGGCGCCGCCGTCGTCGTCCTCACCCTGCCCACCGCGCCCTGGCTCGTCGGCGTCTTCGGCGCCTCCGACACCGCCGCCCCCCACGCCGTCACCTACCTCCGGATCTCCAGCCTCGGCATCCCCGCCATGCTGGTGGTCCTGGCCGCCACCGGCGTCCTGCGCGGCCTCCAGGACACCCGTACCCCGCTCTACGTGGCGATCGGCGGCTTCGCGGCCAACGGCGCGCTCAACCTCGGCCTGGTCTACGGGGCCGGGCTCGGCATCGCGGGCTCCGCCTGGGGCACGGTCATCGCCCAGTGCGGCATGGCCGCCGCGTACCTCACCGTGGTCGTGCGGGGCGCCCGCCGCCACGGCGCCTCCCTGCGCCCCGACGCGTCCGGCATCCGGGCGTCCGCCCGGGCGGGCGTCCCGCTCTTCGTCCGTACGCTCTCGCTCCGGGCCGTCCTGATGATCGCCACGGCCGTCACGGCCCGGCTGGGGGACACGGAGGTCGCCGCGCACCAGATCATCCTGTCCCTGTGGAGCCTGATGGCCTTCGCCCTGGACGCGATCGCCATCGCGGGCCAGGCCATCATCGGCCGCTACCTCGGCGCGGGCGACCCGGACGGCGCCCGGCAGGTCTGCCGCCGCATGGTCCAGTGGGGCGTGGTCTCCGGGGTGGTGCTCGGCGCGCTCCTGGTGGTCGCCCGCCCCCTGTTCGTCCCGCTCTTCACCGGTGACACCGCTGTCCAGGACACCCTGCTCCCGGCCCTGCTCGTGGTCGCGGTCTCACAGCCGATCGCCGGGGTGGTCTTCGTCCTCGACGGTGTCCTGATGGGTGCGGGGGACGGCCCCTTCCTGGCCTGGGCCATGCTGCTGACCCTCGCCGTCTTCGCTCCGGTCGCCCTTCTGGTCCCGGTCCTCGGTGGCGGGCTCACCGCGGTGTGGTGGGCGATGACGCTGATGATGACGGTCCGGATGCTGACGCTGTGGTTCCGCTCCCGCTCGGGCCGCTGGATCGTCACGGGCGCCACTCGCTGACCACCCGGGCAACCGGTGTCGGACCAACCGCCGGCTTCCGGCTCCGCGCCGCTCGTTTCACGTGAAACGGCGGAAGGGCCGCACCCCGAGGTACGGCCCTTCCTTCCTGCACACGTACATGTACAAGCACTGCCGGGGGCAGCGTTACGCGGCGACGACCTCGACGCCGAGCTTCGCGGCGACCTCGGGGTGCAGACGCACGGACACCTGGTGCGAGCCCAGGGTCTTGATCGGCGAACCGAGCTCGACGCGACGCTTGTCGACGTCCGGGCCACCCGCGGTCTTGATCGCCGAGGCGATGTCGGCCGGGGTCACGGAGCCGAAGAGACGGCCGGCGTCGCCGGAGCGAACGGCCAGGCGCACCTTCGTGCCCTCGAGCTGGGCCTTGATCTCGTTGGCCTGCTCGATGGTCGCGATCTCGTGGATCTTGCGGGCGCGGCGGATCTGCGCCACGTCCTTCTCGCCGCCCTTGGTCCAGCGGATCGCGAAACCGCGCGGGACCAGGTAGTTGCGAGCGTAGCCGTCCTTGACGTCGACGACGTCGCCAGCGGCACCGAGGCCGGAAACCTCGTGGGTCAGGATGATCTTCATTAGTCGGTCACCCTTTCCTTATCGCGCGGTGGACGTGTAGGGCAGCAGCGCCATCTCACGGCTGTTCTTGACGGCCGTGGCGACGTCACGCTGGTGCTGCGTGCAGTTGCCGGTCACGCGGCGGGCACGGATCTTGCCGCGGTCGGAAATGAACTTCCGCAGCATGTTCGTGTCCTTGTAGTCCACGTACGCGGTCTTGTCCTTGCAGAACGCGCAGACCTTCTTCTTAGGCTTGCGCACAGGCGGCTTCGCCATGGTGTTTCTCCTGTGTGATCAAGAAGTTTTGGGTACGAGCTGCTTCCGGGGCATGCCCTAGAAGGGGGGCTCGTCCGAGTAGCCGCCGCCGGAGTTCCCACCCCAGCCGCCACCGCCGCCGCTGCCACCGGCCTGCTGGCCGCCGCCGGAGGGAGCGCCGGTCGCCCACGGGTCGTCGGCGGGAGCACCGCCGCCACCCTGCTGGCCACCGCCGGAGTTTCCACCCCAGCCGCCACCGCCGCCGCCCTGCTGGCCGCCACCGCCGCCGTATCCGCCCTGGCCGCCGCGACCGGTGGTCTTGGTGACCTTGGCCGTGGCGTTCTTGAGGCTGGGGCCGACTTCCTCGACGTCCAGCTCGTAGACCGTGCGCTTGACGCCCTCACGGTCCTCGTAGGACCGCTGCTTCAGCCGGCCCTGCACGACGACGCGCATGCCTCGCTGGAGCGACTCGGCGACGTTCTCCGCCGCCTGACGCCAGACCGAGCAGGTGAGGAAGAGGCTCTCGCCGTCCTTCCACTCGTTGGTCTGGCGGTCGAAGGTGCGGGGGGTGGACGCGATACGGAACTTCGCGACCGCCGCACCGGACGGGGTGAAGCGCAGCTCGGGGTCGTCGACAAGATTGCCGACGACCGTGATGACGGTCTCGCCTGCCATGGGGGAACCTCTCGGCGGGATTGCTTCTGGCTGCTGTGTTGCTACTCGAACCCGATGACCTCTGAGCTAGAAGCTCAGTGGGTCTCGGGGCGGAGGACCTTGGTCCGGAGGACCGACTCGTTCAGGTTGAGCTGTCGGTCGAGCTCCTTGACGACCGCAGGCTCGGCCTGCAGGTCGATGACCGAGTAGATGCCCTCGGGCTTCTTCTTGATCTCGTAGGCGAGACGACGACGGCCCCAGGTGTCGACCTTCTCGACCTTTCCGTTGCCCTCACGGACGACGGAGAGGAAGTTCTCGATCAGCGGGGAGACAGCGCGCTCCTCGAGATCGGGGTCGAGGATGACCATCACCTCGTAGTGACGCATGTGGAACCCACCTCCTTTGGACTCAGCGGCCACGGTCGTTCCGTGGCAGGAGGGTCGTGATGCGTGAGCAACGGTATCCGCCGCCACTGACAGTCCCCCTCGCCGAACGCGTCGGACGAGGAACACCGCCGGGATCCCGGGAGGGACCAGGGCAGACACCGGTGCAGACCGTACAGCGTACCCGTACAACCGCTTCCGGTTGAAATTCCCTGGTGAACGGACGCAATCTGTACACAACGGATGTGGGCGGCGCTAGGATGCGCCGCCTTCCGGCAAGCACGCCAGGAGGTGCCCCATGGCACAGGCAATGCGACGCGACCCCGGCCATTCCCTCTTCGCCACCGACGGCAAGCCCCACCCGCTCCAGGACACCCTGGTCGGCGTGACGCTGGTGCTCGGCGTCCTCGCCTTCGTCACCGCACAGTTCCACAGCCTCCACCTGCTCAGCTCCTGGGCGGGTCTGATCGGGATCCTGACCGGCGGATACGGCCAGTTCATCTCCGCGACGACACGCGAGCGCTTCCTCCTGATCGTCGGTCTCGGCGCGGCGGCGTTCGGCTTCTACCTCGGCATGGCCCACGGCGGCCTCTTCACCGGCGTCATCAACTGACCCGGGCCCCTCGACGACCGGGCCCGGATCCCCCGACCGGCCCCCGGGCCACCGGTCGGGGCCGAAGGGCCCGGAGGGCCGCACCGGAGCCGATCCGGGCGACCCCCCGGGCACGTCAGGGCCCGTACAGACATACGGGGCGCTCCCCGGTCACAGTAGGCTTCGGCGCGAGAGCCGGAGCCCCTGACCGATGGGGACACACCTGCCGAGGAGCGCCCCGCATGAGCCTGACCCTGAGGACCATCAGCCGTGAGCAGCATCTGGCGTACATCCAGAGCCAGCCTGCGGCGAGCCACTGCCAGGTCCCGGCGTGGGCTGACGTGAAGACGGAGTGGCGCTCGGAGAACCTCGGCTGGTTCGACAGGAACGGCGAGCTCGTCGGCGCCGGCCTGGTGCTCTACCGCCAGCTCCCGAAGATCAAGCGCTACCTGGCCTACCTGCCCGAGGGCCCGGTCATCAACTGGTACGCGCCCAACCTCGACGACTGGCTGCAGCCGATGCTGGCGCACCTCAAGCAGCAGGGCGCCTTCTCGGTGAAGATGGGCCCGCCGGTCGTCATCCGCCGCTGGGACTCGGCCGCCATCAAGTCCGGCATCCAGAACCCGGACGTCAAGCGCCTCAAGGACGTCGAGGCCAGCCACATCGAGCCGCGCGCCTTCGAGGTCGCGGACCGGCTGCGGAAGATGGGCTGGCAGCAGGGCGAGGACGGCGGCGCCGGCTTCGGCGACGTGCAGCCCCGCTACGTCTTCCAGGTCCCGCTCGCGAACCGCTCGCTCGACGACGTCCTCAAGGGCTTCAACCAGCTCTGGCGCCGCAACATCAAGAAGGCCGAGAAGGCCGGCGTCGAGGTCGTCCAGGGCGGCTACGAGGACCTGGCCGAGTGGCAGCGGCTGTACGAGATCACGGCCGTCCGCGACCACTTCCGGCCGCGCCCGCTCTCGTACTTCCAGCGCATGTGGACCGTCCTCAACAGCGAGGACCCCAACCGCATGCGGCTCTACTTCGCCCGCCACAACGGGGTGAACCTCTCCGCCGCGACCATGCTCGTCGTCGGCGGGCACGTCTGGTACTCCTACGGCGCCTCCGACAACATCGGGCGCGAGGTCCGGCCCTCGAACGCGATGCAGTGGCGGATGCTGCGCGACGCCTACGCGATGGGCGCGACCGTCTACGACCTGCGGGGCATCTCGGACTCGCTCGACGAGACCGACCACCTCTTCGGCCTCATCCAGTTCAAGGTCGGCACGGGCGGCGAGGCCGTCGAGTACGTCGGCGAGTGGGACTTCCCGCTGAACAAGCTGCTGCACAAGGCGCTCGACATGTACATGTCCCGGCGCTGACCGACGCGGGGCGGCGCGGCCCAGGACGTGCCGCCCCCGGTTCCGTACCCTCGTAGTCATCCGATACCACCGCGACACACCGCAGCCACCAGAAAGGTTCCGGGCCGGCCATGGCGCTCTCCCTGTACGTCGACACCGCTCGCTGGCGGGCGCACCAGAAGTCGGTCATCGACCAGTTCCCCGGTCTCATCCCCGTCTGCAAGGGCAACGGCTACGGCTTCGGGCACGAGCGGCTCGCGGACGAGGCGGCCCGGTTCGGCGCCGACATGCTCGCCGTGGGCACCACGTACGAGGCCGCGAGCATCAAGGACTGGTTCAGCGGCGACCTGCTGGTCCTCACGCCCTTCCGCCGGGGTGAGGAACCGGTTCCGCTGCCCGACCGGGTGGTGCGCTCCGTGTCCTCCGTGGACGGCGTCCACGCCCTGGTGGGCGCCCGGGTCGTGATCGAGTGCATGAGCTCGATGAAGCGGCACGGCGTGCGCGAGGAGGAGCTCCACCAGCTCCACGCGGCCATCGAGGACGTACGCCTCGAAGGCTTCGCCCTCCACCTCCCGCTGGACCGCCCGGACGGCACCGACGCCGTCGAGGAGGTCATCGCCTGGATGGACCGGCTGCGCAACGCCCGGCTGCCGCTGCACACCATGTTCGTGAGTCACCTGCGGGCCGAGGAGCAGGCCCGGCTCCAGCAGCAGTTCCCGCAGACACGTTTCCGCGCCCGCATCGGCACCCGGCTCTGGCTGGGCGACCACGAGGCCACGGAGTACCGGGGCGCGGTCCTCGACGTGACCCGGGTCTCCAAGGGCGACCGGTTCGGCTACCGCCAGCAGAAGGCCGCCTCGGACGGCTGGCTGGTCGTCGTCGCCGGCGGCACCTCGCACGGCGTGGGCCTGGAGGCGCCCAAGGCGATGCACGGCGTCATGCCGCGCGCCAAGGGCGTGGCGCGGGCCGGTCTCGCCACCGTCAACCGGAACCTGTCGCCGTTCGTGTGGGCGGGGAAGCAGCGCTGGTTCGCCGAGCCGCCGCACATGCAGGTGTCGATCCTGTTCGTGCCCGCCGACGCCCAGGAGCCCCGGGTCGGCGACGAGCTCGTGGCGCACCTGCGCCACACCACGACGCAGTTCGACCGGATCGTCGAGCGCTGATCACCCGGTCCGGGGCTCCCGGAGCCCCGGACCGGTGACGGCCGTTCAGCCCCGGGAGCCCTGCTCCTCCGGAGCGCCCCACCGCACCCGCTGCGCCTCCTCGGAGGCGGGGGCGGCGTGCCGGGCGCGATGCCGCGCCGCGCCGCCCGCCACGAAGACGTCCTCCGCGCCGTCCAGGACGCCCCCCGAGGGGTCGTCCGAGCCGTCCTGCCGGACGGGGTCCTTCTCGGGCGCCAGGACGTCGCGCACGACCACCGCGCACAGGTACAGGGTGCCGAGCAGGTGCAGGACGATCGCGAACTGGTAGCCCTCGACCGGCAGGCCCTGCTTGTTGCCGCCCATCGTGAACGCCAGGTACGTCCAGACGCCCAGGAAGTACATGACCTCGCACGCCTGCCAGATCAGGAAGTCGCGCCAGCGCGGCCGGGCGAGCACCGCCAGCGGGACCAGCCACAGCACGTACTGCGGCGAGTAGACCTTGTTGACGAGGACGAACGCGGCGACGGCCAGGAAGGCCAGCTGGACGAAGCGGGGCCTGCGGGGGGCCATGAACGCCAGGTAGGCGAGGGCGATCACGGCCATGCCCATCAGCAGCAGCGCGTACAGGTTGGCCCGGTCGGGCGTGATCGTGGTGCCCGTGCGCTGGCTGACGAGCAGCCAGACCGAGCCGAAGTCGACGTTCCGCTGCCTGCTGAAGAGGTAGAACTGCTTCCACCCCTCCGGCGCGAGCAGCATCACCGGCAGGTTCACGACCAGCCAGGCCCCCGCGAAACCGAGCACCGCGGCCCCGTACGCCCGCCACTTCCCGGCACGCCAGCAGAGCAGCAGCAGCGGGAGGAGCAGCAGGACCGGGTAGAGCTTGGCGGCCGTGGCCAGGCCCAGCAGGATCCCGAAGGCCGACGGCCGGCTCCGCGCCCACATCAGGACGGCGGCGGCGGTCAGCGCGACGGCGAGCAGGTCCCAGTTGATCGTGGCCGTGAGCGCCAGCGAGGGCGCGAGGGCGACCAGGAGCCCGTCCCAGGGGCGCCGGCGGTGCGTCCGGGCCACGCAGACCGCGAGGACGGCCGCACAGACCATCAGCAGGCCGGCGTTGACCAGCCAGTACGTCTGCTCGCGTTCCGTCAGGTCGCCGCCGCCCGGTGTCATCCAGGCCGCGACCTCCATGAAGAGCCCGGTCAGGACGGGGTACTCCAGGAACGGTATGCCGCCGGGCAGCCGGTCGAAGTAGGGGACAAGACCCTCCGCGAAGCCCCGCCCGGAGAAGAGGTGCGGGATGTCCGAATAACAGGCGTGGGTGTACTGGGAGGTCGCCCCCCGGAACCAGGCCCAGTTGTAGCAGGGCAGCTTCTGCACCATGCCCAGGGCGAACATGCCGATGGCCACGAGGGCGACCACCCGCACCGGGGACAGCCGTCCGGTGCCGGGCAGCGCCCGGCGCCCGTAGGGACCGCCGATCAGTTCGCTGCCCGCTGCGGCCACCTCGTCCCGGTGGGTGGGGATGACCGTCTGCGAGCGCTCCCGCGGCGCGCTCGTCTTCTGGAGGCTCGGCATGGGGGACATCCTGCCGTACGCCCCCGGGAAAACGGCGGGGGCCGCCGCGGCCGGATCCGTACGGAAGGTACGGAGCGGCCGCGACGGCCCCGAGGAGCGCCCGGGACGGGGCGGCGGGACTTTCCGGACAGGCCCCGGGGCCTGTACCGGCGGGTCGGGGTCGGACGGGCCCTAGGGGACCCAGGCCCCGCCTCCGGGCCTGTTCCCGCCCGGCCTGCCGCCTCCGTCGTCCGTCGGCGTGTCGGTCGGGTCCGGGTCGCCGGTGTTCGTCGGCGTGCCCGTGGGCTGTCCGGTGTTGCCGCCCGGATCGCCCGGGTTGTAGCAGTCCGGGTTCCAGATGCTGCACGTCGTCTTGCCCGGCTTCGGCGTCCGGGTCGCCGGGGGAGTCGTCGACGGGGTGGTCGGCGGGGTCGTCGACGGCGTCACGGTCTCGGTCGGCGTCGGGGTGGTCGTCGGCGACTCGGTCACCGTCGGCGTCGGCGTCGGGCTCGACGCGCCGCCGCCGAAGACGGGCTCGGCGCCCTCCAGGTTCCCCGGCTTGGGGAACTTGACCTTCTTGTCGCCCTTGACGGCCACGGTCATGTAGTCGCGCCAGATCTCCGAGGGGAACGACGAACCGTGGATCGTGTCACGACCACCGGTGCCGTACATCTTCTCGAACTTGCGGTCCTTCTTCGTGTCGTCGTCGTCGTAGCGGTACATGTCGATCGCCGTGGCCAGCTGCGCGGTGTAGCCCACGAACCAGGCCGAACGGTTGTCGTCGGTCGTACCGGTCTTGCCGGCCACGTCACGGCCGGCGAGCCGCGCCTTCTTGCCGGTGCCCTCGTCGTCGTCCACGACGTCCCGCAGGACGTCGGTGACGTTGCTGGCGACGGCCGGGGTGAAGGCCAGGTCGGTGTCCGCCTCGTGCTTGTGGAGGACCTTTCCGTCCTTCTTCACCGTCTGCACGGAGTACGGGTCGTTCTGCTTGCCCGCGTTCGCGAAGGTCGCGTAGGCGCCGGCCATGCGGATGGCGCTCGGGCTGGAGATGCCGAGGGAGAACGAGGGGACCTCGCCCTTGACGAGCGAGCTCTCCAGCAGACCGGCCTTCACGGCGGCTTCGCGGACCTTGTCGATGCCGACGTCCATGCCGAGCTGCACGTAGGGCGAGTTGGCGGACCGGATCATGGCCCTGCGCAGCGAGATGTTGCCGTAGTCCTCCTGACCGTCATTGGTCTGGCGCCACTCCTCGCCCTTCTCGTTGTGCCAGATCTCGCCGTTGTACTTCCGGACGACCAGCCCGTTCTTGCCGGAGTAACGGCTCTTGTCCGGGTCCACGATCGTGCGGGTGGAGGCGTCCTGGTCCGCGCCCAGCTCCTTGTCCCGCACGCCGTCCGTCATCGCGGAGGCGAGCACGAAGGGCTTGAACGTCGAGCCGACCATGGCGCCGGTGGCGTCGGCGTTGTTGCTGAAGTGCTTGGTGGCGTCGACGCCGCCGTAGATCGCGACGATCGCGCCCGTCCCCGTGTCGACGGAGGCGCCGCCGAACTGGACGTGCGTGTCCTTGTCGGGGCGCTTCTTGGGATCGATGTTCTCGTCGTAGACCTTCTTGACCGACTTCTCGAGCGCGGCCACCTTGTTCTTGTCGAAGGTCGTGTAGATCTCGTAGCCGCCGCGCTCCAGCTCCGCCTCACCGAGGTCGAACTGGGTCTTGATGTTCGCCTTGGCGGTCCTGACGAGGTAGCCGATCTGACCGCCCAGGTTGGCGCTCTGGCCGGGCTTCTGGATCTTGGGGAACTCCGTGTACTTCGCCCGCTCCGCGGACGTGATGTGCCCGTCCTTCTCCATCTCGTCGAGGATCCACCTCCACCGCTTGGTGGCCCGCTCGGTGTTCTTCTCGGCGGTGGCGTTGGGGTCGATCTCGGGGTAGCCGGCCGGGTCGTAGTACGTCGCGCCCTTCAGCACCGAGGCGAGCAGGGCCGCCTGGCTGGGGTCGAGCTTGCCGGCGTCGGTGTTGAAGTAGGCCCGGGAAGCCGCCTGGATGCCGTAGGCACCGCGCCCGTAGTACGCGGTGTTCAGGTAGCCGGCCATGACCTTCTCCTTGCCGACCTCGTTGCCGACCTTCAGGGCGATGAAGAACTCCTTCGCCTTGCGGGTGAGGGTCTGCGACTGGTCGTCGAGGAGGTTGTTCTTCACGTACTGCTGGGTGATCGTCGAACCGCCCTGGGTCTGGCCGCCCTTGGCCATGTTCCAGATGGCGCGGCCCATGCCCTTCGGGTCGATGCCCGAGTCGTCCCAGAAGGTCTTGTTCTCCGCCGAGATCACGGCGTTCTGCATGTTCTTCGAGATGCCCGAAAGCTGGACGATCTGGCGGTTGGCGCCGTCGCCCGTCGCGACCATGACGGAGCCGTCGGCCCAGTGGTAGATGTTGTTCTGCGACTTGGCGGTGTCGGCCTCGTTGGGGATGTCCACCTGCGTGTACGCGAAGGCGGCCGCGCCCATCAGGCTCACCGCGAAGAACAGGAACGTGCCCGCCACGAGCCGCCACGAGGGCAGCCAGCGCCGCCAGCCGTACTTGTTGTGGCGCGGATAGTCGATGATCCGCTTCTTGCCGGGTCCGCGCCCCTCCGGACCGCCTCCCGGGCCGCGCCCCCCGCCGCCGCCACCGCGCCGGCCACCACCGGACCCGCCGGGGCCGCCGGGAGCGGAGCCGGCTCCCTTCCTGCGGCTGCCGCGCTGGGCGGCGCGACGGGCCTCCGCGCGTCCGCCGTAGGGACGCTCTTCTCCGCCTTGGGCGGAAGGCGGTCCGTAGGAAGCCGAAGGGGCCCCCGTACCGGCGTCTCGGACCGGGGCCGACCTGCGGCCCGCCGGCTGCTGGGCAGCGCGCCGTGCCGCCGCGCGTCCACCCGTCGGTGGCTGCTGCTGCGGCGCTTTGCGACGATGCTCGCTCATCGAACGACTACTCCTCGGGCAGGCGAGTACGCCTGGAAGCGGCAGTTGAGTTCCGGTCCCCCCGAAATGCGCACGGCCAGGACCCATCGGAGGTCCCCCCGTACCGCAGCCGGTCACCCGCAGCACTGACGCCGCAGGGCATCGCTCGGTTCCCGGTGGTCTGCATCCGCACAGACTACGCACGGCCAAAAACCACCTGGAGCCGGACTTCACCCCAAATCAGGCAAGTCGCCTGCTGTGAATTGAGGATGTGACGCCGGTCACGACGGGTCCACTTGTCGCCACAGAGTGACCGTTCTATCGTGCTGATGTATCGAGTCGATACATCAGTGCGGCATAAGGACACCGGCAGAAGGAGGAGGCGACGGATGAGCAGACGCTCCGGCATCCTCGAATTCGCCGTTCTCGGCCTGCTGCGCGAGGCTCCGATGCACGGATACGAGCTGCGGAAGCGGCTCAACACCTCGCTGGGCGTCTTCCGGGCCTTCAGCTACGGAACGCTGTACCCCTGCCTCAAGACGCTGGTCACAAACGGCTGGTTGATCGAGGAACCGGGCAGTGCTCCCGAGGACACCCTCGCCGCGTCGCTCGCGGGACGCCGGACCAAGATCGTCTACCGGCTGACCCCGGAAGGTAAGGACCACTTCGAGGAGCTCCTCTCCCACACCGGGCCGGACTCCTGGGAGGACGAGCACTTCGCCGCCCGCTTCGCCTTCTTCGGGCAGACCGAGCGCGAGGTGCGGATGCGCGTCCTCGAAGGCCGCCGCAGCCGGCTGGAGGAGCGCCTGGAGAAGATGCGCGCCTCCCTGGCCCGGACGCGCGAGCGCCTCGACGACTACACGCTTGAGCTGCAGCGCCACGGCATGGAGTCCGTGGAGCGCGAAGTGCGCTGGCTGAACGAGCTCATCGAGAGCGAGCGGGCGGGACGGGATCGACGATCCGGTCCCGGGGCCGCCGCTCTGCACGACAACGATTCTGGAGAAACGGGCGGCCTGCCCCGGCACGGGGGCAGTACCCGGCCGGATCCGTCCGACGACACCACCACGTGAATCCCCGCACACAGCAGGGCTTCACACGATCACACAGGGAGCAACCGGAATGGGTTCGGTTCGCGTAGCCATCGTCGGCGTGGGCAACTGCGCCGCCTCGCTGGTCCAGGGCGTCGAGTACTACAAGGACGCCGACCCGGCGGCCAAGGTGCCCGGCCTGATGCACGTCCAGTTCGGCGAGTACCACGTCGGTGACGTCGAGTTCGTCGCCGCCTTCGACGTCGACGCGAAGAAGGTCGGCCTCGACCTCTCCGACGCCATCGGCGCCAGCGAGAACAACACCATCAAGATCTGCGACGTCCCGAGCAAGGGCGTCACGGTCCAGCGCGGCCACACCCTCGACGGTCTCGGCAAGTACTACCGCCAGACCATCGAGGAGTCCGCCGAGGAGCCGGTGGACGTCGTCCAGATCCTCAAGGACCGCCAGGTCGACGTTCTCGTCTGCTACCTGCCCGTGGGCTCCGAGCAGGCCGCGAAGTTCTACGCGCAGGCCGCCATCGACGCCAAGGTCGCCTTCGTCAACGCCCTCCCGGTCTTCATCGCCGGCACCAAGGAGTGGGCGGACAAGTTCACCGAGGCGGGCGTTCCGATCGTCGGCGACGACATCAAGTCGCAGGTCGGCGCGACCATCACGCACCGCGTGATGGCGAAGCTGTTCGAGGACCGCGGTGTCCGTCTCGAGCGCACCATGCAGCTCAACGTGGGCGGCAACATGGACTTCAAGAACATGCTGGAGCGCGAGCGCCTGGAGTCCAAGAAGATCTCCAAGACGCAGGCCGTCACCTCGCAGATCCCCGACCGCGAGCTGGGCGAGAAGAACGTCCACATCGGCCCGTCGGACTACGTGGCCTGGCTGGACGACCGCAAGTGGGCGTACGTGCGCCTCGAGGGCCGTGCCTTCGGCGACGTTCCGCTGAACCTGGAGTACAAGCTCGAGGTGTGGGACTCCCCGAACTCGGCCGGTGTCATCATCGACGCCCTGCGCGCCGCGAAGATCGCCAAGGACCGGGGCATCGGTGGCCCCATCCTCTCGGCGTCCTCGTACTTCATGAAGTCCCCGCCGGTGCAGTACTTCGACGACGAGGCCCTCGCCAACGTCGAGAAGTTCATCAAGGGCGAGGTCGAGCGCTGATCACGCCGCACGCCTGACGATCGAGGGCCCCGGGCACTGCCCGGGGCCCTCCTCGTGTGTGAGTCTTGCTGCCATGTCCGTCGTACGTGATCTGCGCTTACTCCTGCGCCTGACGAACTTCCGGCGCCTGCTCGCCGTCCGGCTGCTCTCCCAGTGCGCCGACGGCGTCTACCAGGTGGCGCTGGCCACGTACGTCGTCTTCTCCCCCGAGAAACAGACCTCCCCCACGGCGATCGCCTCCGCCATGGCGGTGCTCCTGCTCCCGTACTCGCTCGTGGGGCCCTTCGCCGGTGTGCTCCTCGACCGCTGGCAACGCCGCCAGGTCTTCCTGTACGGGAACCTCCTGCGCGCCCTGCTCGCGTGCGGGACCGCGCTGCTCGTCCTCGCCTCCGTGCCCGACTGGCTCTTCTACGCCTCCGCGCTCTCCGTCACGGCCGTCAACCGCTTCGTCCTCGCGGGGCTCTCGGCCTCGCTCCCGCGCGTCGTCGACGACGAACGGCTGGTCGTGGCGAACTCGCTCTCCCCCACCGCCGGCACGCTCGCCGCGACCGTCGGGGGCGGCCTCGCCTTCGGCGTCCGCCTGCTCGCCGACGGCTCCGACGCCGCCGTGGTGGCCTTCGGCGCCGTCCTCTACCTCTGCGCGGCCCTCGCCTCCCTGCGGATGTCCCGGGAGCTTCTCGGGCCCGATCCGGACCTGGTGTCCCAGCGCCTCACCACGGCCCTGCGGTCGACGGCCCGCGGCCTGGCCGAGGGACTGCGCCATCTCGCCGAACGGCGGCCCGCCCTCCGGGCGCTCACCGCGGTCGGCCTCATGCGGTTCTGTTACGGCGCCCTGCTCGTCACCGTGCTCATGCTCTGCCGCTACACCTGGAGCTCCACCGAGTCCGAGGGACTCGGCCTCCTCGGACTGGCCGTCGCCCTGTCGGGAGCGGGCTTCTTCGTCGCCGCGGTCCTCTCCCCGTGGGCGGTCCGGCGGTTCGGGCCCTTCGGCTGGATGACCGTGTGCACGGCGGTGGCGGCCGTGCTCGAACCGGCACTCGGCCTGACCTTCGCCCCCGTGCCCTTCCTCGCCGCCGCCTTCCTGCTCGGGCTCGTCACCCAGGGAGCCAAGATCGCGACGGACACGGTGGTGCAGACGTCCGTGGACGACGCCTACCGGGGCCGGATCTTCTCGCTCTACGACGTGCTCTTCAACGTCGCCTTCGTCGGCGCGGCGGGGGTCGCGGCGCTGCTGCTGCCGTCCGACGGGCGTTCCGTCCCGCTGATCATCTTGGTGGCCGTGATCTACGGATCGATCGCCGTGGCCCTGCACGGGGCACGCAAAGAGGGGTGATGTTTCACGTGAAACGCCACCCCTCGTCACGTACTCGACGGGTGGGCCGGTGTTTCACGTGAAACACCGGCCCACCCGTCGGGAGCCGTTCAGCCCTGCGTCGCCCACCACTCCTTGAGCGCGGCGACGGCCTGGTCGTGCTCCATGGGGCCGTTCTCCAGCCGGAGCTCAAGAAGGAACTTGTACGCCTGACCGATGGCCGGGCCGGGGCCGATGCCCAGGATCTCCTGGATCTGGTTGCCGTCGAGGTCGGGACGGATCGCGTCCAGCTCCTCCTGCTCCTGGAGCTGGGCGATGCGCTCCTCCAGGCCGTCGTAGGCGCGGGAGAGCGCGGCCGCCTTGCGCTTGTTGCGCGTGGTGCAGTCCGAGCGGGTCAGCTTGTGCAGGCGCGAGAGCAGCGGACCGGCGTCCCGCACATAGCGGCGGACGGCCGAGTCGGTCCACTCCCCGGTCCCGTACCCGTGGAAGCGGAGGTGCAGCTCCACGAGGCGCGAGACGTCCTTGATCATCTCGTTGGAGTACTTGAGCGCGGTCATGCGCTTCTTGGTCATCTTCGCGCCCACGACTTCGTGGTGGTGGAAGGAGACCCGCCCGTCCTTCTCGAAGCGACGGGTGCGCGGCTTGCCGATGTCGTGCAGCAGGGCCGCGATGCGCAGCACCAGGTCGGGGCCGTCCTCCTCCAGGTCGATCGCCTGATCGAGCACGGTCAGCGAGTGCTCGTAGACGTCCTTGTGCCGATGGTGCTCGTCGCTCTCCAGCCGCAGCGACGGCAGCTCGGGCAGCACGTGCTCGGCGAGACCGGTGTCCACGAGGAGGCCGAGGCCCTTCCGCGGGTGTGCCGAGAGGAGCAGCTTGTTGAGCTCCTCGCGGATGCGCTCGGCGGAGACGATCTCCAGCCGGCCGGACATCTCCTTCATAGCCGTGACGACCTCGGGGGCGACCTCGAAGTCCAGCTGCGCGGCGAACCGCGCGGCCCGCATCATGCGCAGCGGGTCGTCGGAGAAGGACTCCTCCGGCGTGCCCGGCGTACGCAGCACCCGGGCGGCCAGGTCCTCGAGGCCGCCGTACGGGTCGATGAACTCCTTCGCGGGGAGGGCCACGGCCATGGCGTTGACGGTGAAGTCACGCCGGACGAGGTCCTCCTCGATCGAGTCGCCGTAGGAGACCTCGGGCTTGCGCGAGGTCCGGTCGTACGCCTCCGAGCGGTACGTGGTGACCTCGATCTGGAAGCGCTGAACGGTGTCCCCGACCCGGGCGTCCTTCTGGCAGCCGACCGTCCCGAAGGCGATGCCGACCTCCCACACGGCGTCGGCCCACGGGCGGACGATCTTCAGTACGTCCTCGGGGCGCGCGTCGGTGGTGAAGTCCAGGTCGTTGCCGAGCCGGCCGAGCAGGGCGTCCCGTACCGAGCCACCGACCAACGCGAGGCTGAACCCGGCCTCCTCGAAGCGGCGGGCGAGGTCGTCGGCGGCGGGGGACACGCGCAGTAGTTCACTGACCGCGCGGCGTTGCACCTGGCTCAGTGCAGTCGGGGTGTCTTCGTTGGCGTTCGGCACAACAGAAAAGGGTACGTGCCCCGACTCACCCCGATGTCCTCGTTTTCCGGGAGCGGGGCCGCCCGCCCCCGGGCGCGGGGCGCCGGTCCGCGTGCACCGGCGGCCGGTCGAAGATCGCCTGGAGCAGTCCCCGGCACTTGCTCCCAGCATGCCTCGTTACCATGCCTGGACACAGCAACCGGGAACCCCCGACACCACAGACAACGACGAGGACGGGCGAACGCGTGGCCGAGGCGGCAGACATCAAGGGGACCGCTCCCTCACCTGCCCGCCGATGGCTGCGGCGCACACTCACCGTCACCGTGGGAGCACCCCTTCTCGCCGGACTGCTCCAGGCTCCGGTCTCCGCCGCCCCCGCCGCGGTCACCGCCCCCTCGGCGGTCGCCGCCGAGGACGCCACCGGATCGAAGACCGTCGACGTGTCGATCGACACCCTGACTCCGAACACCCCCGTCGAGGGCGACACCGTCACCCTCACGGGCATGGTCACCAACCGGGGCAAGAAGCCCGTCACCGACGCGTCCGTCGAACTGCGCGTCGGGCCCTTGATGACCAGCCGCAGCGAGATCGAGCAGGTGACGGGGCGCACGGGCTACCGGGACGACAGCGATCCTGCTCCCGTGCCGGACGCCCCCACCGCCAAGATCCCCCAGCTGGGCGCCGGTCTCAGTGCGGAGTTCTCCCTCTCCGTCCCGGTCGCCGACCTCGGACTCGACGGGGCGGGCGTCTACCAGCTCGGCGTCTCCCTCACCGGGCAGACCCCGGACCGCTCCTACCCCCGGGTGCTCGGCATCGAGCGGACCTTCCTGCCCTACCAGCCCGAGCCCACCGAGAAGAAGACCCAGATCACCTACCTCTGGCCGCTGATCGCCTCGGCCCACGTCTCGGCGGAGACGGCCACGGACGACCAGCAGACCCCGGTCTTCGAGGACGACGCCCTGGTGGCCGAGCTGCGCCCGGGCGGGCGGCTCGACCAGATGGTGGCGCTGGGCAAGGACCTGCCGGTCACCTGGGTGATCGATCCCGACCTGCTGGCCACCGTCGACGCCATGGCGAACGGCTACCGCGTCAAGAACGGCTCCCTGCACGTCCCCGGCACCCACAAGGAGCTCGCCGGGCGGTGGCTGGACGCGGTGGAGAAGGCGGTGCAGGGGCACAAGGTCGTCGCCCTCCCCTTCGCCGACCCCGACCTCGCCTCCCTGGCCCACCGCGGCAAGGACGTTCCCGGCTCCCTGGGGCACCTCCAGTCGGCCACCGCCCTCGCCGGGATGACGGTCGAGACCATCCTCCACGTGCAGCCCTCCACCGACTTCGCCTGGCCCGTCGAAGGGGCCGTCGACCCCGCCATCGTGGCGGTCGCGACCTCGGCCGGTGCCGACAAGGTGATCGCCCGCAGCGACAGCGTCCGCGACGAGCTCCCCTACACGCCCACGGCGGCCCGCCCCCTGGGCGACGGCAGCACCACGGCCGTGGTGAGCGACGCGCTCCTGTCCACCGTCTTCGAGGGCGACATGGTCCGCTCGGAGAACGCCACGCTCGCCGTCCAGGAGTTCCTCTCCCAGTCGCTCGCGATCACCCTGGAGCAGCCGGAGAAGCAGCGGAACGTCGTGGTCGCCCCCCAGCGGGTGCCGACCGTCGCCCAGGCGCAGACCATGGCGACCGCCCTGCGCGGCCTCTCCGGCCGGCGCTGGAGCCAGCCGAGCGACCTCGTCGCGGCGGCGACGGCCAAGCCCGACCCGGACGCCTCCACCGCGGTGCCCGCCGCCTCGCGGTACCCGAAGAAGCTGCGCGACCGCGAGCTGCCGGTCCAGGCCTTCCGCGACATGAAGACCACCCGGGACGAGCTGAACGACTTCAAGGTCGTCCTGACGTTCCCGGACCGCGTCGTGGCCCCGTTCGGCAACGCGGTCAACCGCGAGATGTCGACGTCCTGGCGCGACCGGACCAGGGAGGCCGCGATCTACCGGGACAACGTCCAGGGCTATCTGCAGCGGCTCACCAAGAGCATCCAGCTGGTCGACAAGTCGGACCTCACGCTCTCCGGCCGCAGCGCGACCATCCCCGTCACCGTCCAGAACAAGCTGCTGCAGGGCGTGGACCACCTGGTCCTCCGCCTCACCTCCAACAACAGGAACCGGCTGAAGATCAACGGCGAACGGATCGCCGAGCTGCCCGTGAAGGTCGGCGCCGGACACAGCCAGTCGGTGAAGTTCGACGCCACGGCCGCCGTGAACGGCCAGGTGCCGGTGACGGCCCAGCTCTACACCGAGGACGGCACCCCGTACGGGAAGCCGATGTCGTTCACCGTGAAGGTCTCCGAGATCACCCCCACGGTGATGCTGGTGATCGCCGGAGGCGTCCTCCTCCTCGTCCTCGCCGGTGTGCGGATGTACACCCAGCGCAAGCGACTGGCGGCCCAGGCCGCGGAAGCGGAAGAGGCCGAGGCGACCGAAGGGGCCGACGAGGCCGGGGAGTCGGAAGGGGCCGGAGCGGACGGGCCGGTCGCGGAGCGGAAGAAGAACGGTGCGGACGGACCCGAGCAGCCGAGTGACCCGACACCGGACACCGGGCCCGAAAGCGGCGACCCGTCGGCCACGGGTGAGAAAGTGGACCGTTGAGCGATGTCGTGGCCGGTCGGCCGGGGACGATGAGGTGGGGTAACCATGAACGCGCCGTACGACGGTGACCGCGGCCAGGGCGCGGGCGGCACCGCGCCGTCCGGTGGGACGCCCGCGGCACCCTCCGGTCCCGGCCACCCGCAGGCCCCTCAGCAGGGCGCCCCGGCACAGCACCCGCCCGGGCAGGACCCGTACGCGCAGGACCCCTACGCGCAGGATCCGTATGCCCAGGATCCGTACGCCCAGGGCGCCTACCCCCAGGACCCCTACGTCCAGGACGCCTACGCCCACGATCCGTACCGGGCGCAGGACCTCTCCGCACAGGACCCGGTGACCGAGGCGCTCTACGACCGCGCCGCGCACCCGCCGCCGCCCCCCGGCACCTACCAGGACCCCCAGGCGCTCTACCAGCAGCCGGCCGTACCCCCGCACGCCCCCGACCCCCGGGTGTGGGCGCAGACCCCGGCGCCGGAGCCCGACGGCCCCTCGCGCCACCTTCCGTACGGCGACGACGCGCGCACGGTCCAGTTCACCGGCGTCGACGACCTGGTGACCCGGGCGAGCGAGGAGACGCCCGAGCCGGACGCCTTCGCGCACCTCTACCGGGACCAGCAGGCGCCCGGCCAGGTGCCGCCGCCCACCCCGGAGCCGGACCCGCTGCCCGCGCCCGCCCCCAAGAAGACCGGCCGTGCCTCCGGGCTGCTCAAGTCGAGCGCCGTGATGGCGGCCGGCACCCTGGTCTCCCGCCTCACCGGCTTCGTCCGCAGCCTGGTCATCACCGGCGCGCTCGGCGCCGCCCTGCTCGGCGACACCTTCACCATCGCCTACACCCTGCCGACGATGATCTACATCCTCACCGTAGGCGGCGGCCTCAACTCGGTCTTCGTCCCACAGCTCGTCCGCTCGATGAAGAACGACGAGGACGGCGGCGAGGCCTTCGCCAACCGTCTGCTCACCCTGGTCATGGTGGCGCTCGCCGCGATCGTCGCGCTGGCCGTCTTCGCAGCGCCGCTGCTGATCCGGCTCATGTCGAACACCATCGCCGACGACGCGGCGGCCAACAGCGTGGCCGTCACCTTCGCCCGCTACTGCCTGCCCACGATCTTCTTCATGGGCGTGCACGTGGTGATGGGGCAGATCCTCAACGCCCGCGGCAAGTTCGGCGCGATGATGTGGACCCCGGTCCTCAACAACATTGTCATGATCGTCACCTTCGGCCTGTTCATCTGGGTCTACGGCACCTCCGCCGAGTCCCAGATGGGCGTGCAGACCATTCCGGACGAGGGCATCCGCCTGCTCGGCATCGGCACCCTGCTCGGCCTCGTCGTCCAGGCCCTGGCGATGATCCCGTACCTGCGCGAGACGGGCTTCCGCTTCCGGCCCCGCTTCGACTGGAAGGGCCACGGGCTCGGCAAGACCGTCAAGCTCGCCAAGTGGACCGTGCTCTTCGTCCTCGCCAACCAGGCGGGCGTCCTGGTCGTCACCCAGCTCGCCACCGCCGCCGGCGAGGAGTCCGGGAAGAACGGCGCGGGCTTCCTCGCCTACTCCAACGCCCAGCTGATCTGGGGCATGCCGCAGGCCATCATCACCGTCTCCGTGATGGCCGCGCTGCTGCCGCGCATCTCCCGCGCCGCCCACGACGACGACCCGGGCGCCGTCCGCGACGACATCTCGCAGGGCCTGCGGAACTCGGCCGTCGCGATCGTCCCGGTCTCCTTCGCGTTCCTGGCGCTCGGCGTCCCGATGTGCACCCTGCTCTACGCCTCCAGCGGCATCGAGGCCGCCCAGGGCATGGGCTTCATCCTGATGGCCTTCGGCCTCGGCCTGATCCCCTACTCCGTCCAGTACGTCGTGCTCCGCGGCTTCTACGCCTACGAGGACACCCGGACGCCCTTCTACAACACGGTCATCGTCGCCGCCGTCAACGCGGCCGCCTCGGCGGTCTGCTACGTCGTCCTGCCCGCCCAGTGGGCCGTCGTCGGCATGGCCGCCTCGTACGGCCTCGCCTACGCGGTCGGCGTCGGCGTCGCCTGGCGCCGGCTCCGCAACCGGCTGGGCGGCGACCTGGACGGCACCCACGTGCTGCGGACCTACGCCCGGCTCTGCATGGCCTCCGTGCCCGCCGCGATCGTCGCCGGTGCCGTCGGGTTCGGCCTCCTGAAGCTCCTCGGCGAGGACGCGCTCGGCTCGCTCGTCGCCTTGGTCGTCGGCGGGGCCGTGCTCCTCGGAGTCTTCTTCGTCGCGGCCAAGCGCATGCGGATCACGGAACTGAACACCCTGGTCGGCATGGTCCGCGGCCGCCTGGGACGCTGAACCGGAGGTCCCGCACAACCATCGACGGGGACCGCGTGTCGTGCATAGCGTCCGACTGTGGGCACAATTGGCTTGGCTGTTGGATGTGGCGCAACGGATGGGGAGGCAGGAACGACGGTGGCGGAACGTAGCACGGCTGCCGTCGACGTGGCCGACAACAGCGGTGACGACCCGCTGGCCGCCAAGGCGGACAAGGCCGCGACCGACGGGGTGGCGGAAGAACAGAAAACGGCGGGCAAGACCGCCGAGGCCACGAACAACGAGGCGGTCGAACGACAGAGCGGTGAACAGCCCTCCCTCCCGGCTCCGGAACTGCACAGCGGCCACAAACTGGCCAGGCGCTACCGGCTGGAGGAGTGCGTCACTCGTCTGGACGGCTTCAGCAGCTGGCGGGCCGTCGACGAGAAGCTCCGGCGCGCCGTCGGGGTCCATCTGCTGCCCGCCGACCACCCCCGGGCACGTTCGGTCCTGGCCGCGGCCCGCTCCGCCGCCCTCCTGGGCGACCCCCGGTTCGTCCAGGTCCTCGACGCCGTCGAGGAGAACGACCTCGTGTACGTCGTGCACGAGTGGCTGCCCGACTCCGTCGAGCTGACCGCGCTGCTCGCGGCCGGCCCGCTGGAGGCCCACGACGCCTACCAGCTCGTCAGCCAGGTCTCCCAGGCCATGGCCGCCGCCCACCGCGAAGGCCTCTCCCACCTCCGGCTCACCCCGAGCGCGGTCCTGCGCAGCTCCACCGGCCAGTACCGGATCCGTGGGCTCGCCGTGAACGCCGCCCTGCGCGGCATCACGGCCGAGCGTCCGCAGCGCACCGACACCGAGGCCATCGGCGCCCTGCTGTACGCCTCGCTCACCCAGCGCTGGCCGTACGAGAGCGACGCCCACGGTCTCTCCGGGCTGCCCAAGGGCGTCGGGCTGCTTCCGCCCGACCAGGTCCGCGCCGGCGTCCACCGGGGCCTCTCCGAGATCGCCATGCGCGCCCTCGCCAACGACGGGGCCACCGCCTCGCGCCAGGAGCCGCCCTGCACCACGCCGGACGAGCTGGCCAGGGCCGTGTCCACGATGCCCCGCGTGAAGCCGCCGGAGCCGGAGTTCGCGGCCCCGCCCGAGTACCAGCGCACGACGTACCAGCAGGGCACGTACGGGCGTCCGCAGCCGCACCCGGCGGCCACCCAGACGGTCGTCGTCCCGCCGCCCCCGCTCCAGAGCCGCACCGGCAGGGCGCTGAAGTGGACCGTCTCGGCCCTGCTGATCGCCGCCCTGGGCCTGGGCAGCTGGCAGATCGCCGACCGGCTCCTCGGCCCGAAGGAGGCCGCCCCCAAGACACCGGAAGCGCCCCCGACGGTCGTGACCGACGAGAAGCCGGTGCAGCCCAAGCCGATCTCCATCGAGTCCGCGCACGACTTCGACCCGCTGGGCGGCGGTTCGGAGAAGCCCCAGGCCATACCGAAGGCCTACGACGGTGATCCCAGCACCTACTGGTACACCGACAGCTACTACTCCGCCCGCTTCGGGAACCTGAAGACCGGCGTGGGCATCGTCCTCGACCTGGGCAAGGCCCAGAAGGTCAGCTCGGTTGACCTGTCGTTCCTGGGACACACCTCGGTGGAGCTGCGGACCGCACCCGCGGACGCGGTGTCGGCGCCGACCATGCCCTCTCAGTTCACCACCCGGGCATCCACATCCGGTACCGACGTGACGCTGAAGACCACCGTGCCCGTCACCACCCGCTACGTTCTGATCTGGCTCACCGAGCTGCCCGCCAACGACGGGGGCTTCCGCGGCAAGCTGACGGAAATCAAGATCCTGGGCTGACGACCGCACAGGGAGGGGGCTCACCGTTGGACGATCCGATAGACGAGGCCACCGACGACCGGGAGCTCCTGGCCCGTCACGTCGCCGGGGACCACGATGCCTTCGGTGAGCTCGTGCGGCGGCACCGCGATCGGCTGTGGGCGGTGGCCCTGCGGACCCTGGGGGACCGCGAGGAGGCCGCTGACGCCGTCCAGGACGCGCTTCTCTCGGCCTTCCGCGCCGCCCACACCTTCCGCGGCCAGTCGGCCGTCACGACCTGGCTCCACCGGATCACGGTGAACGCCTGCCTCGACCGGGCGCGCAAGACCGCCTCACGCCGGACCTCGCCCGTGAACGACGACGACCGCTTCGAACAGCTCCTCGACCCGCACGAGTCCGCCGAGGCACCTGTGGAGCGCCGGGACCTCCACCGCGAGGTCCTGGCCGCGCTCGCCTCGATCCCCGCCGATCAGCGGGCCGCCCTCGTCCTGGTCGACATGCAGGGATACCCGGTCGCGGAAGCGGCCCGTATCCTCGGCGTTCCCGCCGGAACCGTGAAGAGCCGCTGCGCACGGGGCCGGGCACGCCTCCTTCCCCTGGTCACTCATCTGCGGGCCGACACCGTGGGTAACGAGGCCACCGAAGGGGGAAGGAACCGGACGCCGGGGACATCCGTCCCACCGGTGCCGGGGCCGACGGACACCGGACCGACTGATCCAGCTGCTGTGAAGGGCGGAGGTGGGCGCACGTGACTTCCACGGCCGACAGGGCTGACACCACACAGCACCCGGACGTCTCGGAGATCTCCGACCTGACCGAGGGGCTGCTCTCGCCGTCCCGTTCCGCGGCCGTGCGCCGACACGTGGACGACTGTCCTCTCTGTGCGGACGTGCGGTCCTCCCTGGAGGAGATCCGGAGTCTGCTCGGCACCCTGCCCGGGCCGCCCCGGATGCCCGCCGAGATCGCGGGCCGGATCGACGCCGCCCTCGCCGCCGAGGCACTCCTCGACGCCACCGCCCCGGACAACGACGGCGAGGCCGCTGTTTCACGTGAAACATCGCGCCCCTCCGTGCAGCCGTCCCCCTCCTCCTCTCCGGCCCCGGACCGTCCCGCCGGACGTCCCCGCGCGGCCACCGGCCCGGGGCGCCCCCGTCGGCACCGCCGCCGGATCGCCCTGCTCTCCACGATCGGTGCCGCTTTCGGTGCCATGATCCTCGGAACGAGCCTGTACCTCAGCCAGGCGGGCGACACCGCCGGCGACGGCGTGGCGAACGGTGTGAAGAAGGCCGACGCCTCCGTCGAGGCCGCTGCCGCCTCCTTCTCCGGATCACCGGTCGAGAAGCGGGTCCAGGACCTCCTGGTCCCGGACAAGACGCTGAGGACCCCCCAGGGGGTCGGACCCGAATCGATGTCCTCCGACACCGGGGCCACGCCCCCCCGGCGGAGCGGCGACAGTGCCGTCCCCGCCTGCGTCCTCGCCGGCACCGGCCGCACCGACACGGTGCTGGGCCACGAGCGGGGCGAGTACCAGGGGAAGCCCGCCTATCTGCTCGTCCTGCCGGACCCCACCGACACCACACGGGTCCAGGCCTATGTGGTCGACGCCTCCTGCGCCGACCGGGCGGAGAGCGGAGCTCCCGCCGCCGAGGTCCTCCTCAGCAAGGCCTACCCCCGCTCCTGAACCCCTCTCTCCCGCCCCTGTCACGTGCCGCGCGGCGGTCTCGGGAATGCACGCCCCTTAGGATCCGTTGGGTGGGGTGAGCGACCGAGACAACCGCCCCCGTAGGCAGTGGCAGTCTGCAGAGACGAGGAAGAAACCCGTGAGCGACGTCCGTAATGTGATCATCATCGGCTCGGGGCCCGCGGGATACACCGCTGCGCTCTACACGGCCCGAGCGTCGCTGAAGCCTCTGGTCTTCGAGGGTGCGGTCACCGCCGGTGGCGCCCTGATGAACACGACCGAGGTCGAGAACTTCCCCGGCTTCCGTGACGGCATCATGGGCCCGGACCTGATGGACAACATGCGGGCCCAGGCCGAGCGCTTCGGCGCCGAGCTCGTCCCGGACGACGTCGTCGCCGTGGACCTGACCGGTGAGATCAAGACCGTCACCGACACCGCCGGCACCGTGCACCGCGCCAAGGCCGTCATCGTCACTACGGGCTCCCAGCACCGCAAGCTCGGCCTCCCCAACGAGGACGCCCTCTCCGGCCGCGGTGTCTCCTGGTGCGCCACCTGCGACGGGTTCTTCTTCAAGGACCAGGACATCGCCGTCGTCGGCGGCGGTGACACCGCGATCGAGGAGGCCACCTTCCTCTCGCGCTTCGCCAAGTCCGTCACCATCGTCCACCGCCGCGACACCCTGCGCGCCTCGAAGGCCATGCAGGACCGCGCCTTCGCCGACCCGAAGATCTCCTTCGCCTGGGACAGCGAGGTCACCACAATCCACGGGGACCAGAAGCTCAGCGGTGTGACCCTGCGCGACACGAAGACCGGCGTGACCCGCGAGCTCCCGGTCACCGGCCTCTTCATCGCCGTGGGCCACGACCCGCGGACCGAGCTCTTCAAGGGCCAGCTGGACCTGGACGACGAGGGCTACCTCGAGGTCGCCGCCCCGTCGACGCGCACGAACCTCCCGGGTGTCTTCGGTGCCGGTGACGTCGTCGACCACACCTACCGCCAGGCCATCACGGCCGCCGGTACCGGCTGCTCCGCCGCGCTCGACGCCGAGCGCTTCCTGGCCGCCCTCGCCGACACCGAGAAGGTGGCCGAGCCCGAGAAGCTGGCCGAGACCCCCGTGGTCTGACCCCGCCCGTCCCCCCACCCACACCCCGCGAATTCAAGGAGGCCGCTGTGGCCCTGAAGTCTGTGACCGACGCCACCTTCGAAGAGGAAGTCCTCAAGAGCGAGAAGCCCGTTCTGGTGGACTTCTGGGCCGAGTGGTGCGGTCCGTGCCGCCAGATCGCCCCGTCGCTGGAGGCGATCGCCGCCGAGCACGGTGAGATCGAGGTCGTGAAGCTCAACATCGACCAGAACCCCGACACGGCCGCCAAGTACGGCGTCATGTCCATCCCGACGCTGAACGTCTACCAGGGCGGCGAGGTCGTGAAGACCATCGTCGGTGCC
Organism: Streptomyces sp. NPDC086147; assembly: GCF_040702165.1. NCBI lineage: Bacteria > Bacillati > Actinomycetota > Actinomycetes > Kitasatosporales > Streptomycetaceae > Streptomyces > Streptomyces sp. NPDC086147. Next base: position 217,497 of record NZ_JBFBJO010000003.1, read on the forward strand.
AAGCCGAAGGCCGCCATCCTGCGCGACCTGGAGGGCTTTGTCGAGGCCCCCAAGGTCTGATGTCTCTTCGCTGTTTCACGTGAAACATTCAGGTGGAACAACAGCGGCCCGCTCCCTCGCCGGGGCGGGCCGTTCTCGTATCCGGAGGAGCCGCGTTTACTTCCCCGGAGCTAGAGGGGACGCAGGGCGGGCTCCTTCTGTACGGCTCCGAGCAGGCGGTCCAGGGCCATCTCGACGTCCTCCTTCCAGGAGAGCGTCGTCCTGAGATCCAGCCTCAGCCGGGGAAAGGCATGGTGCGGTCGAACGGTCTTGAAGCCCACCGCGAGCAGATGATCGGCCGGCAGTACACAGGCCGGCTCCTTCCAGCGGGCGTCCCCGAACGCCTCGATCGCCTTGAAGCCCCGCCTCAGCACGTCCTTGGCCACGGTCTGCACCATCACGCGCCCCAGCCCCTGGCCCTGATAACCCGGCATGACCCACGACGTCATCAACTGGACGGCGTCAGCCGCCACGGGACTCGTCGGAAAGGCCGTCGACCGCGGCACATAGGCCGGAGGAGCGTAGAGGACGTAGCCGACCGGCACCTCGTCGACGTAGACCACCCGACCGCAGGAGCCCCACTCCAGAAGCACGGCCGAGATCCAGGACTCCTTCTCCGGCTCCGCGCGTCCCGCCTTCACGGCGGCCTCACCGCTAACCGGGTCGAGCTCCCAGAAGACGCAGGAGCGACATCGTGTGGGGAGGTCCGGAAGGTTGTCCAGCGTGAGCGGTATGAGCCGACGCCCCACGGCTGTTCCTCACTTCCCTCGCCTTCGCGTACGCATGTGCCTCTCGGAATCGTATCGATCGGACGATCGGGAGGACACCGCCCACAGGCAAAGGGCGGGCCACGGCCCGGTGGAACCGGATCGTGGCCCGCCCTCGCGTGACCTCGGTGAAGCGGGTGTGCGAGGGGGTCAGCCCCTGGCGCCCTGTTCGACGCTCTTCTGGTCCAGGACCCGGCCCTCGCCCGGGGCCAGGGTCGAGAGGATCCGCTCCAGATCGTCCATAGAGGCGAACTCGACGACGATCTTGCCCTTCTTCTGCCCCAGGTCCACCTTCACCCGGGTCTCGAAGCGGTCCGAGAGCCGGGTGGCCAGGTCCGTGAGAGCGGGCGAGACACGGCCACCGGCACGCGGCTTCTTCGGCTTGACCGCACCGGCGGGCTCCTCGGAGCCCAGGAGGCTCACGATCTCCTCGACGGAGCGCACCGAGAGGCCCTCGGAGACGATCCGGGCCGCCAGCTTGTCCTGGCTCTCCACGTCCTCCACACCGAGCAGGGCCCGTGCGTGGCCGGCGGAGAGCACCCCGGCGGCAACCCGGCGCTGTACCGGGGGAGAGAGGCGCAGCAGCCGCAGCGTGTTGGAGATCTGCGGACGGGAGCGTCCGATCCGGTCCGCGAGCTGATCGTGGGTGCAGCCGAAGTCCTTGAGCAGCTGCTCGTAGGCGTGCGCCTCTTCGATCGCGTTCAGCTGCGCCCGGTGGAGGTTCTCCAGGAGCGCGTCCAGGAGCATCTTCTCGTCGTCGGTCTCCCGGACGATCGCCGGGATCCGCTCCAGACCCGCCGTCGTGGAGGCCCGCAGACGACGCTCACCCATGACGAGCTCATAGCGGTCGCCGTCGGCCTTGCGGACGACCACGGGCTGGAGCAGACCGACCTCCTTGATGGAGGTGACCAGCTCCGCGAGGGCGTCCTCGTCGAAGATCTGTCGCGGCTGGTGCCGGTTGGGCACGATGGCGTCGATCGGGATCTCGGTGAAGTACGCCCCGGCGGGGGTCTCCGGCTCGGCCGTCTTCACTGCCTCGGCCCATGCCACCGCCGACTCGGGAGACGGAGCGCTCTGCGGGATCAGCGAACCGAGCCCACGCGGCCCCAATCCCCTACGTCGCTCACTCACTGAATTCCCTCCGACATGCTGCGCTGATGGTTCTGGTGCCCCACACGTGCGTGCTGGGCGTCATAGTGCACGGTGACGCCCCGGAGGGCGATCTCGCGAGCCGCTTCGATGTACGACAGAGCACCACTGGAGCCCGGATCGTACGTGATCACCGTCTGGCCGTAGCTCGGCGCCTCCGAGATGCGGACGGAACGGGGGATGCTGGTCCGCAGCACCTCCTCGCCGAAGTGGGTGCGCACCTCTTCGGCGACCTGGGAGGCGAGCCTCGTGCGGCCGTCGTACATGGTGAGCAGGATGGTCGAGACGTGGAGCGTGGGGTTCAGGTGCCCCCGGACCAGGTCGACGTTCTTCAGGAGCTGCCCGAGGCCCTCCAGTGCGTAGTACTCGCACTGGATCGGGATCAGCACCTCGGCCCCCGCCACCAGGGCGTTGACCGAGAGGAGGCCGAGCGAGGGCGGGCAGTCGATCAGGATGTAGTCCAGCGGCTGCTCATAGGCCTGGATCGCCCGCTGAAGGCGGCTCTCACGTGCCACCAGCGACACCAGCTCGATCTCCGCACCGGCGAGATCGATGGTGGCGGGGGCGCAGAAGAGGCCTTCCACGTCCATGACGGGCTGCACCACTTCGGAGAGCGGCCGGCTGTCCACCAGGACGTCGTAGATCGAGGGGACGCTGGCGTGGTGGTCGATGCCGAGCGCCGTGGAGGCGTTTCCCTGCGGGTCCAGGTCGATGACCAGGACGCGGGCGCCGTGCAGGGCCAGGGACGCGGCGAGATTGACCGTCGTGGTCGTCTTGCCCACGCCACCCTTCTGGTTGGCGACCACCATGACGCGAGTCTGGGCCGGGCGGGGAAGCCCCTCACCGGCACGCCCCAGGGCCTCTACTGCCAGCTGGGCAGCGCGACCGATGGGGGTGTCGTCCATGGGGGGCGGCGTTTCCATGGAGGGCGATGTTTCACGTGAAACATCGCCTCCCACCGATTCGGTTCGGGGGCCGGGGACCGGATCGGTCATCGGTCCCGCGATGTTGGCGTCGGACCGCAAGGATTCACTCTCCTCGACTTCGGGCTCGCAATGAGGAGAGCCTGCCATGCTTTCGGGGTCGCGAACCAGCGAGGTCGGGGGTTCTGTGGAGGAATCCACCTCTGTGGACATCTCCGTAACCCTCGCGGGTGGATTCACGCGGGGCCTACGGTCCCGGGGCGTGGCGGCTGCCCGACCACGGCTGATGATCCCCTGCAGCAGTGAGCGATGTTTCACGTGAAACACCATGCCCGTGCCATCCCGCCGGGACCGGCCGACACTCCGAAATCGGACGTATGCGACGCCCGGCGGCGTCAGCCGGCCCTGCCGTCGGGGTCCCGTCAGCGGCGCCGGCGGACCTTGCTCGTACGGGCGGCCTTGGCCCGCTTGGCCGCGAACCGCACACCGCCGGGGCTCTCGCCGACCTCCACCCGGACGACCGTGGACATCGGATCGACGATCCCCTCGCCCACGTGCAGCACCGAGGTCTCCACCACGCCGAGCCGGGAGAGGGCGGCACGAGCGCCGTCGATCTCCTCCTGCGCGGTGTCGCCCTTGAGTGCCAGCATCTCTCCGTACGGACGCAGCAGGGGAACGCCCCAGCCGGCCAGCCGGTCCAGCGGAGCCACCGCGCGCGCGGTCACCACGTGCACGGGCGTGATCTTGTCGAGCATCTCCTCCGCGCGCCCCCGGACCACGGTGACGTGGTCGAGGCCGAGCAGCTCGACGACCTCCTGGAGGAAGTTCGTCCGGCGCAGCAGCGGTTCCAGGAGCGTGATCTTCAGGTCCGGCCGGACCAGGGCCAGCGGGATGCCCGGTAGACCGGCGCCCGAGCCGACGTCGCAGACCGTGACGCCCTCGGGGACGACCTCCGAGAGGACGGCGCAGTTCAGCAGGTGGCGTTCCCAGAGCCTCGGGACCTCGCGCGGGCCGATCAGACCGCGCTTCACCCCCGCGTCCGCGAGGAGCTCGGCGTACCGCACGGCCTCCGGGAAGTACTCACCGAAGACTGTCCGTGCCTGCTCCGGCGCCTCGGGGAGCTCCGCTGCCTCCGTCACGGGAACCGTCCTTCCGTACCGCACGCATGACGTGCGAGCGCACTGTGGTGGTGGCTGAACTATCGGGCTGACAAAGATCGGCCCCGCCTGTGGACAGACGGGGCCGAGACTACGTGAGGGGTCAGGCCGGGAGCACGACGACGAAGCGCTGCGGCTCCTCGCCCTCGGACTCGCTGCGCAGACCGGCGGCGGCGATCGCGTCGTGCACGACCTTGCGCTCGAACGGCGTCATCGGGTCCAGCTTGACCGGCTGGCCGCCGGCCTTCACCTCGGCCGCGGCCTTGGCGCCCAGCTCGGCGAGCTCGGTGCGCTTCTTGGCACGGAAGCCGGCGATGTCGAGCATCAGACGGCTGCGGTCCCCGGTCTCCCGGTGCACGGCCAGGCGGGTCAGCTCCTGAAGCGCCTCCAGGACCTCGCCGTCGCGGCCCACCAGCTTCTGGAGGTCACGGCTGTGGGAGTCGCTGATGATCGAGACCGCCGCCCGGTCCGCCTCGACGTCCATGTCGATGTCGCCGTCGAGATCGGCGATGTCGAGCAGGCCTTCGAGGTAGTCGGCCGCGATCTCACCCTCCTGCTCCAGGCGGGTCAGGGTGTCGCCACCCTCGGCGGCGGCGGAGGTGGTGCCTTCCGTCACGGACGGGCTCCTTCTTGCGTCGGGGGAGGCTTACTTCTTGGAGGAGGGGTGCTTGGGCCGCTGCTGGCCCTTGCGCTGACCGGTCTTGCCCTGCTGGCGGGAGTTGCCGGAGTTGGCGCGGCTCGGACGCGCGGGCTTGTCGCCCTGGGCCTCGTCCTTCGCGGCGGTGACGTCGGTGGCACCGGTCTTGGCCGGACCCTGGGGCTTCTTCTCCAGCGAGGGGGACGCCTTCTCGGCGACGTGCTCGGAGACCTCGTCGGTGTCCTTGGCCATGGTCGGCTGGGCCGCGGCGGCCTGGCGCTGGGCCTTGGTCTGGCGCTTGGGCTGCTGGCGCTTGGCGGCGGCACCGCCCTCGGCCTCGGCCGCGATGGTGTCGCCCTTGATCACGGTGCCGTCGGCCTGAGCGGCGAAGCCGGCCTTGGCGAGGCCCCCGAAGAAGCGGCGCTCGTTCTCGTTGCGGTCGCTGCCCTTGGCGACGACGACCTTGACGACGCTCTTGCGGCGACGGCCGCGGACCTCGCCGTGGTGGGTGATGCTCTTGAGCAGGCGCTGGAGGTAGGCGTCCTGGGCCTTGCTGCCCGGCGTCGGGTTCTGGTTGATCACGTACATCTGCTGGCCCATGGTCCACACGTTGGTGGTCAGCCAGTAGACGAGGACGCCGACGGGGAAGTTGATGCCCATGACGGCGAAGATCACCGGGAAGATGTACATGAGCATCTTCTGCTGCTGCATGTACGGGGTCTTCACCGAGAGGTCGACGTTCTTCATCATCAGCTGGCGCTGGGTGAAGAACTGCGAGGCCGACATCATGATGATCATGATCGCGGTGACGATGCGGACATCGGTCAGCGAGGCGTTGAGGGCCTCGACCTTCTCCGGGCTGTCCATGAACTTCGCCGCGATCGGGGCGCCGAAGATGTGGGCCTGCCGGGCGCTGTCGACCAGCGCCTGGTTCATGACGCCGATCTCCTTGCCCGACGCGATGTTGGACAGCACGTGGTAGAGGGCGAAGAAGAACGGCGACTGGGCCAGGATGGGAAGGCACGAGGAGAGCGGGTTGGTGCCCGTCTCCTTGTACAGCTTCATCATCTCTTCGGACTGACGCTGCTTGTCGCTCTTGTAGCGCTCCTGGATCGCCTTCATCTTCGGCTGGAGCGCCTGCATGTTCCGCGTCGACTTGATCTGCTTCACGAAGAGCGGGATCAGACAGATGCGGATCAGGACCACGAGGGACACGATGGACAGACCCCAGGCCCACCCGGTGTCGGGGCCGAAGATCGCTCCGTACACCTTGTGGAACTGGACGATGACCCAGGAAACGGGCCAGGTGATGAAGCTGAACAGACTGGCAATCGTGTCCACTAATCAGGCTCCTTGAGCATTGGGCGAGGTCTCTGCGGCCGGGCTCGTCTCGGCGGTGGACCCGCCCTTGTCGCCGCGCAACGCGTTCCTCAGCATTTCGTGCCAGCGGGGGCGCTTCCGCGGGGGAACGTGGTCCACACCGCCGGGCGACCACGGGTTGCACCGCAGGATGCGCCAGGCGGTCAGGGCCGTACCCTTGATCGCGCCATGCCGGTCGATGGCCGTGAATCCGTAGTGGGAACACGACGGGTAGTACCGGCAGACGGGGCCCAGCAGGGGGCTGATCGTCCACTGGTACAGCTTGATGAGAGCCAGCAGCGGGTACTTCATCGCGTGCCCCCTCCCAGGAGCCGCCGAAGAGCGGCGTCCAGGTCTCGGGCCAGCTGTGCGTGATCGGCGTCGCCGGCTCCGGGCAACGCCCGTACCACCACCAGGCTACCGGGGGGCAGGGCGGAGAGGCGGTCTCGGACGAGGTGACGCAGACGACGCTTCACCTGGGTGCGTACGACCGCACCGCCCACGGCCTTGCTCACGACGAAACCCGCACGCGTCGGGGAAGCGCTCTCCCCAGGCGCGTGCGGGTCCGTTGCACCGCTGTGCAGGTGGACGACGAGGAGCGGGCGACCGGCCCGGCGCCCTCGGCGTACCGCGGTTGCGAAGTCCTCGCGCCGCCTCAGCCGATTCTCGGTAGGCAGCACGTCATGACCTGTTTAAGTGGATCAGGCGGACAGCGCCGAGCGACCCTTGGAACGGCGGTTCGCAAGGATGGCGCGGCCGGCGCGCGTACGCATCCGCAGGCGGAAGCCGTGGGTCTTCGCGCGACGACGGTTGTTCGGCTGGAAGGTGCGCTTGCTCACTCGGGGGCTCCAGAAATGATTCGGGTGGTGGCGGGACATCGCCTGGCTGTCACCGTGCGCCCACGAGTAGCTCGCAATACGCCCGAGTGCACCGCTTCGTGATCACGGAGAGTGATCTTTGCCCATCGGAGGCAGGCGGCAGCAGCCATCGACAACTCGACCTGGTTACGGTACGCGCGGCTACGCCATCCGGTCAAACCGACCTGTCGTCACCCCCCATTGTGCACAGGCTGTGGACAACAACTTGAACCACGTCAGTCCGCCCGACTACCGTGGGCGGACTCCACAATCTTTTCCGTTCTGTCCTCACCTGTCCTCAACGGACCGGTCTTCCGGACTTCGATCCACCGTCCCCGAGAACCACACCTTCGTGGGACCTGCGAGAAAGCGTGCCCTGTGGCTGACGTACCTGCCGATCTTGCCGCAGTGTGGCCGCGGGTCCTCGAACAGCTCCTCGCCGAGGGCCAGCAGGGGATCGAGCCCAAGGACAAGCAGTGGATCGAGCGCTGCCAGCCGCTCGCCCTGGTCGCCGACACGGCCCTCCTGGCCGTGCCCAACGAGTGGGGGAAGCGGGTCCTGGAGGGCCGGCTCGCCCCGCTGATCAGCGAGACCCTCAGCCGCGAGTGCGGCCGGCCGATCCGGATCGCGATCACCGTCGACGACTCCGTCGGCGAGCCGGCGCCGCCCGTGCCCACCGTGCCGCAGCCGCAGCCCCGCTACGACGAGCGCGACCGGTCCGACTCGTACGACAAGTACGACGGCTACGGGCACCGGCCGATGTCCGACGACGGGCTGCCGACCGCGCGCCCGGCCTACCCGGACTACCAGCAGCCGCAGCGGCCGGACCCCGGCTCCTGGCCGCGCGCCCAGGAGGACCTCTCCTGGCAGCAGCCGCGGCTCGGCGGCTACCAGGAGCGCGCGCCGTACACCGGGCCCGAGCAGTCCCGGCAGACGCGCTACGACGAGCCCTCCCACGGCTACGAGCAGCAGCGGCCCGAGCGCGCCGAGCTGCCCGACCCGCCGGGCCACGCCGCGCGTCCCGGCCCCCGGCCGGGCGGCGGCCCCGGCCCCGGGGGCGTCCACGGCTCCTCGTCCTCCGGTTCCTCCGGGCAGGGCTCCGGCGCCCCGGGCGAGCAGCACGCGCGCCTGAACCCCCGGTACCTCTTCGACACCTTCGTGATCGGTTCCTCGAACCGGTTCGCGCACGCGGCCGCGGTCGCGGTGGCCGAGGCGCCGGCGAAGGCGTACAACCCCCTCTTCATCTACGGGGAGTCGGGGCTCGGCAAGACCCATCTGCTGCACGCGATCGGACACTACGCGCGGAGCCTCTACCCGGGCACGCGCGTGCGGTACGTGAGCTCCGAGGAGTTCACCAACGAGTTCATCAACTCGATCCGTGACGGCAAGGGCGACACCTTCCGCAAGCGCTACCGCGACGTGGACATCCTGCTCGTCGACGACATCCAGTTCCTGGCGAGCAAGGAGTCGACGCAGGAGGAGTTCTTCCACACCTTCAACACCCTCCACAACGCGAACAAGCAGATCGTGCTCTCCTCCGACCGGCCGCCCCGGCAGCTGGTGACCCTGGAGGACCGGCTCCGCAACCGCTTCGAGTGGGGCCTCACCACCGACGTGCAGCCGCCGGAGCTGGAGACACGCATCGCGATCCTCCGCAAGAAGGCGGTGCAGGAGCAGCTCAACGCCCCGCCGGAGGTACTGGAGTTCATCGCCTCCCGGATCTCGCGGAACATCCGCGAGCTGGAGGGCGCGCTGATCCGGGTGACGGCCTTCGCGAGCCTCAACCGGCAGCCGGTGGACCTCGGGCTCACCGAGGTCGTCCTCAAGGACCTGATCCCCGGCGGCGAGGACAGCGCGCCGGAGATCACCGCTCCCGCGATCATGGCGGCCACCGCGGACTACTTCGGCCTGACGGTGGAGGACCTCTGCGGATCCTCGCGCAGCCGCGTCCTGGTGACGGCCCGCCAGATCGCCATGTACCTGTGCCGCGAACTCACGGACCTGTCGCTGCCGAAGATCGGCGCGCAGTTCGGCGGCCGCGACCACACGACGGTGATGCACGCGGACCGGAAGATCCGCGCCCTGATGGCGGAGCGGCGCTCCATCTACAACCAGGTCACCGAACTGACCAACCGCATCAAGAACGGCTGACGGCCTCGACGGCGGCCGACACGGCCCCTGACCTCCGAAGGGCGCCCCGGGAAACTCTCTCTTCCCGGGGCGCCCTTCGGCGTTCCCGGGGGTCTTGTGGGGGCCTTGCGGGGCTCGCCGACGGCCGGTCACAGGCTGGGGACGGGCTGAGGACGGGCCGGCGACGGGTCAACGGCGAGGTGGAGCCGTTCGATTGCGGCGTTCCGCTGGCGGGTTCTCCACAGATTGCGGGATGATCACCCGTCCACAGGGTGGGGACTGCGAAGTTATCCGGATTCTGTCCACAGGGCTGCCTGGTGACAGGGCATCGCCCCAGATCAGGTCCCTGGGGAATTGTTGGCAAACGTTATCCACAGACTGTGGACAGAACCTTCGTCCACAGGAGGCCTCGAAGGTTGTCCACCGGCTGCCCACAGGGAGGGGTCGGTTGCCCACAGCTTCTCCACAGCGCTGTCCACTGTTCGGCAACGAAACACCCGTCCTCACCTCGTCGAGTGAAAGCCGTCACACCAAGGGAGACGATTGGGCTGTGGGGAACCTGGGTAAAGCTGGGGACAGCGCTGGGGAGAACTCCCTGTGTCCTGTGTATGGGGTGTGCAGAACTTTCGGGTGTCCACAGAGACCCCTGGTTTTCCACCGGTTCCACCCACAGGCGCAGTGGATAAAAAACTGGGTCTGACCTGCGTGGACGGGGTTATCCACGGTTTCCACAGGCCCTACTACTACTCCCACCTAGAGTTAGCTCGGAATCCGCTTTGAAGCGGGGCCTGTGCACAACTCGGCGCCGGAGCTCCGACCGCCCCTCGTCCCGACTTGACCCCGAGCAGCACCGAGTGTCGGCGGCGTACGTCAGACTGGTTCCCGCAGTCGACGAAGAGCCAGCAACAGCAGGAGGCGGTTCCGGTGAAGATCCGGGTGGAGCGCGATGTACTCGCGGAGGCGGTGGCCTGGGTGGCCCGCAGCCTCCCGGCCCGTCCGCCGGCGCCCGTACTCGCGGGCCTTCTGCTGAAGGCCGAGGACGGCGCCCTGAGCTTCTCGAGCTTCGACTACGAGGTCTCCGCGCGGGTCTCGGTCGAGGCTGAGGTCGAGGAGGACGGCACCGTCCTGGTCTCCGGCCGCCTGCTCGCCGACATCTGCCGCGCCCTCCCCAACCGTCCCGTGGAGATCTCCACAGACGGTGTACGGGCGACCGTGGTCTGCGGCTCCTCCCGCTTCACCCTCCACACCCTGCCTGTGGAGGAGTACCCGGCGCTGCCGGAGATGCCCACCGCGACGGGCACCGTCCCCGGCGAGGTCTTCGCCTCCGCCGCCGCGCAGGTGGCCATCGCCGCCGGCCGCGACGACACGCTCCCCGTCCTCACCGGCGTGCGCATCGAGATCGAGGGCGACACGGTCACCCTGGCCTCCACCGACCGCTACCGCTTCGCGGTCCGCGAGTTCCTGTGGAAGCCGGAGTCCCCGGACGCCTCCGCGGTCGCCCTGGTGCCCGCGAAGACCCTCCTGGACACCGCCAAGGCGCTCACCAGCGGCGACACGGTCACCCTGGCGCTCTCCGGCTCCGGCAAGGGCGAGGGCCTCATCGGCTTCGAGGGCGCGGGCCGCCGTACCACCACCCGGCTGCTCGAAGGCGACCTGCCGAAGTACCGGACGCTCTTCCCCACCGAGTTCAACTCGGTCGCGGTGATCGAGACCGCCCCCTTCGTCGAGGCCGTCAAGCGCGTGGCCCTGGTGGCCGAGCGCAACACCCCGGTCCGGCTGAGCTTCGAGCAGGGCGTGCTGATCCTGGAGGCGGGCTCCAGCGACGACGCACAGGCTGTGGAGAGGGTCGACGCGCAGCTGGAGGGCGACGACATCTCGATCGCCTTCAACCCGACCTTCCTGCTCGACGGCCTGAGCGCGATCGACTCCCCGGTCGCCCAGCTCTCCTTCACGACCTCCACCAAGCCGGCGCTGCTCAGCGGCAAGCCCGCCGTGGACGCCGAGGCGGACGAGGCCTACAAGTACCTGATCATGCCGGTGCGCCTCAGCGGCTGACGCCTTGCTCCGCGGCCTTCGTGGGGGCTTCGCCTGAGCGGCCGACCCCACAGGTGTGCACCCGCGTCCGGGCGTAGGCTCGGACGCGGGTACGAACCGCACACGACGCTTAAGGAATCTCTGATGGAGCTCGGTCTCGTCGGTCTCGGCAAGATGGGCGGCAACATGCGCGAGCGCATCCGCCGCGCAGGCCACACCGTCATCGGATACGACCGCAACCCGGACCTCGCCGACGTCCACAGCCTCGAAGAGCTTGTGGGCAAGCTCAAGGGTCCGCGCGTCGTGTGGGTCATGGTCCCGGCGGGCGCCGCGACCCAGTCCACCATCGACGAGCTGGCCGACCTGCTCTCCCCCGGCGACGTCGTCGTGGACGGCGGCAACTCGCGCTGGACGGACGACGAGAAGCACGCCGAGGAGCTGGCCGCCAAGGGCATCGGCTTCGTCGACTGCGGCGTCTCCGGCGGCGTCTGGGGCCTGGAGAACGGCTACGCGCTGATGTACGGCGGCGACGCCGAGAACGTGGCGAAGGTCCAGCCGGTCTTCGACGCGCTCAAGCCCGAGGGCGACTTCGGCTCGGTCCACGCGGGCAAGGTCGGCGCCGGCCACTTCGCCAAGATGGTCCACAACGGCATCGAGTACGCGATGATGCAGGCCTACGCCGAGGGCTGGGAGCTCCTGGAGAAGGTCGACTCCGTCACCGACGTGCGCGAGGTCTTCCGCTCCTGGCAGGAGGGCACGGTCATCCGCTCCTGGCTGCTCGACCTGGCCGTCAACGCCCTGGACGAGGACGAGCACCTGGACCAGCTGCGCGGCTACGCGTCGGACTCCGGCGAGGGCCGGTGGACGGTCGAGGCCGCCATCGACAACGCCGTACCGCTGCCGGCGATCACCGCCTCGCTGTTCGCGCGGTTCGCCTCGCGCCAGGACGACTCCCCGCAGATGAAGATGATCGCCGCGCTGCGCAACCAGTTCGGCGGCCACGCGGTCGAGAAGAAGAAGTAATCCACAGGCTGTGCACCCGGCGGTGCACAGCAGCCGGGGAAGGTCGGCGCCCAACCATGCACGTCACGCATCTGTCGCTGGCCGACTTCCGTTCCTACGCCCGGGTCGAGGTCCCGCTCGACCCGGGCGTCACCGCTTTAGTGGGCGCGAACGGCCAGGGCAAGACCAACCTGGTCGAGGCCGTCGGCTACCTCGCGTCGCTCGGCAGTCACCGCGTCGCCTCCGACGCCCCGCTCGTCCGGATGGGGGCGGAGCGCGCGGTGATCCGGGCCGCCGTCACCCAGGGCGAGCGCTCCCAGCTGATCGAGCTGGAGCTCAACCCGGGCCGGGCCAACCGCGCCCGTATCAACAGGTCCTCGCAGGTCAGACCGCGTGACGTGCTCGGAATCGTACGGACCGTGCTGTTCGCCCCCGAGGACCTCGCCCTGGTGAAGGGCGACCCCGGCGAGCGCCGCCGCTTCCTCGACGAGCTGATCACGGCGCGCTCGCCGCGCATGGCGGGCGTGCGCTCCGACTACGAGCGCGTGCTCAAGCAGCGCAACACGCTCCTGAAGTCGGCCGCGATGGCCCGGCGGCACGGCGGCCGGGGCATGGACCTGTCGACCCTGGACGTCTGGGACCAGCACCTGGCGCGGGCGGGCGCCGAGCTGCTCGCCCGGCGGCTCGACCTCATCGGCGTGCTGCAGCCGCTCGCGGACAAGGCGTACGAACAGCTCGCCCCCGGCGGCGGGCCGATCCTCCTGGAGTACCGCCCCTCCGCGCCGGGCCCCGGGAGCACCCGCGAGGAGCTGTACGAGCAGGTCCTCGCCGCCCTCGCCGAGGTGCGCAAGCAGGAGGTCGAGCGGGGCGTCACGCTCGTCGGACCGCACCGGGACGAGCTGCTGCTCAAGCTCGGGGACCTGCCGGCGAAGGGGTACGCGAGCCACGGCGAGTCCTGGTCGTACGCGCTCGCGCTGCGGCTGGCCTCGTACGACCTGCTGCGGGCCGAGGGCAACGAGCCGGTCCTCGTGCTCGACGACGTCTTCGCCGAGCTGGACGCGCGCCGGCGCGAGCGGCTCGCGGAGCTGGTGGCGCACGGCGAGCAGGTCCTGGTGACGGCCGCCGTGGACGACGACGTGCCGGGCGTCCTGGCCGGGGCGCGGTACGCGGTGGCCGGGGGAACGGTGGAACGCGTATGACCGTGGAGCGCGCATGAGCGAGGAAAGCCTTCCCCAGCCTGTGGACGGCGCGGCGGCTCCCGGGACCGCGGTGCCCGAGCCCTCGGGCGTCGACCTCGCCCGGGTCGCGCTGCGCGCCGCCAAGGAGCAGGCGAGGGCGCGGGGCGCGGCCGCGCAGCAGAAGAAGCAGGCCCGGCGCGGCGGCGGGCTGCGCTCCGGCGCGCGTGCCGACGGGCGCGACCCGATGGCGCTCGGCGCCGCGATCAACCGGCTGATCACCGAGCGGGGCTGGGAGACGCCTGCGGCGGTCGGCGGGGTCATGGGCCGCTGGCCGCAGATCGTCGGCGAGGACCTGGCGAAGCACTGCGTGCCGGTGCGGTTCGACGACGAGCCGGACGCGCGGGTGCTGACCGTGCAGTGCGACTCGACCGCCTGGGCCACGCAGCTGCGGCTCCTCGCGCCGACGCTCGTCGCGCGGCTCAACGAGGACCTGGGGCACGGGACGGTGCGGCTGATCAAGGTCCTGGGGCCGGGGGCGCCGCGGCGGGGATACGGGCCGCTGCGGGCGCCGGGGTCGACGGGACCCGGCGACACGTACGGCTAGGGCCTGTCCGGCGGAGCGTGGCCGGGGCCGCGACCCCTACCCGCCGGACGGGCCCCGGGGCGCCGGACGGCCGGGGTTCTCGGGGGCCGGTGCTCCCTCTGTGCGCGGGGCCCTTCGGGGCCTCGTTCTCGTGGTGCGGGTACGAGGGGGAGCGCTCCTTGACAACGTCGGTCACCCCGCGCCCACGCCGCGCTACGGCCCGAAGCGCTGGGCGGCCGTCAGGGGGCCCTGGAGCCCCTGTCCGGATATGGGGAGTCGTCTCGCTCCCGCTCAGGGCGGCACATGCGGACTCAGGTACCGGCAAACCCCCATGAGTGTCAGAGCTACCGGTAGACTGGAGACAATCCCGCCACCCTGCGGAACATGTCGAACGACGCAGCCGCTCCCGCATGCCCGGAGAACGGCCTGTGCTGTGCCAGAAAGGGCGCTTCGTGGCCGATTCCGGCAACCCCAACGAGAACAACCAGTACACCGCCAGCAACATCCAGGTCCTCGAAGGCCTGGATGCCGTGCGCAAGCGCCCTGGCATGTACATCGGCTCGACCGGTGAGCGCGGTCTGCACCACATGGTGCAGGAGGTCGTCGACAACTCGGTCGACGAAGCCCTGGCTGGCCACGCCGACACCATCGACGTGACGATCCTGCCCGACGGCGGCGTCCGCGTCGTCGACAACGGCCGAGGCATCCCCGTGGGCATCGTCGCCTCCGAGGGCAAGCCGGCCGTCGAGGTCGTCCTGACCGTGCTGCACGCGGGCGGCAAGTTCGGCGGCGGCGGCTACGCCGTCTCCGGCGGCCTGCACGGCGTTGGCGTCTCCGTCGTGAACGCCCTGTCCACCAAGGTCTCCGTCGAGATCAGGACGGACGGCCACCGCTGGACGCAGGACTACAAGATGGGCGTCCCGACGGCCCCGCTCGCCCAGCACGAGGCGACCGACGAGACCGGCACGTCGGTGACCTTCTGGTCCGACCCGGACATCTTCGAGACCACCGAGTACTCCTTCGAGACGCTCTCGCGCCGCTTCCAGGAGATGGCCTTCCTCAACAAGGGCCTCACCATCACGCTCACCGACGAGCGCGAGTCCGCGAAGGCCACGGTCGGCGCCGACGACCCGGACGCCGAGGCCGCCGCCGAGCCGGCCGCCCGCACGGTGACGTACCACTACGAGGGCGGCATCGTCGACTTCGTGAAGTACCTCAACTCGCGCAAGGGCGAGCTGATCAACCCCACCGTCATCGACATCGAGGCCGAGGACAAGGAGCGCATGCTCTCGGTCGAGATCGCGATGCAGTGGAACTCCTCGTACAGCGAGGGCGTGTACTCCTTCGCGAACACGATCCACACCCACGAGGGCGGTACGCACGAGGAGGGCTTCCGCGCCGCGCTGACCACGCTGGTCAACAAGTACGCGCGCGACAAGAAGCTGCTCCGCGAGAAGGACGACAACCTCACGGGCGACGACATCCGCGAGGGTCTGACCGCGATCATCTCGGTCAAGCTCGGCGAGCCGCAGTTCGAGGGCCAGACGAAGACCAAGCTCGGCAACACCGAGGCGAAGACCTTCGTGCAGAAGGTCGTCCACGAGCACCTGACGGACTGGTTCGACCGCAACCCGAACGAGGCCGCGGACATCATCCGCAAGGGCATCCAGGCCGCCACCGCGCGCGTGGCCGCCCGCAAGGCGCGCGACCTGACCCGCCGCAAGGGCCTCCTGGAGTCGGCGTCCCTGCCGGGCAAGCTCTCCGACTGCCAGTCGAACGACCCGTCCAAGTGCGAGATCTTCATCGTCGAGGGCGACTCCGCCGGCGGCTCGGCCAAGTCCGGCCGCAACCCGATGTACCAGGCCATCCTGCCGATCCGCGGCAAGATCCTGAACGTCGAGAAGGCCCGCATCGACAAGATCCTGCAGAACACCGAGGTCCAGGCGCTGATCTCCGCCTTCGGCACCGGCGTGCACGAGGACTTCGACATCGAGAAGCTCCGCTATCACAAGATCATCCTGATGGCGGACGCCGACGTCGACGGCCAGCACATCAACACCCTGCTGCTGACCTTCCTCTTCCGCTTCATGCGCCCGCTGGTCGAGGCCGGCCACGTCTACCTCTCCCGCCCGCCGCTCTACAAGATCAAGTGGGGCCGGGACGACTTCGAGTACGCCTACTCGGACCGGGAGCGGGACGCGCTCGTCGAGCTCGGCAAGCAGAACGGCAAGCGGATCCGCGAGGACTCGATCCAGCGCTTCAAGGGTCTCGGCGAGATGAACGCCGAGGAGCTGCGCGTCACCACCATGGACGTCGACCACCGCGTGCTCGGCCAGGTGACCCTGGACGACGCGGCCCAGGCCGACGACCTGTTCTCGGTGCTGATGGGCGAGGACGTCGAGGCACGCCGCTCGTTCATCCAGCGGAACGCCAAGGACGTCCGCTTCCTCGACATCTGAGTCGGTCCCCGCTGACCGTACGAAAGGACTGACGACCAGCAATGGCCGACGAAAACACCTCCGGCACCACCGAAGAGCAGGAGCCCGTGCTGCGGATCGAGCCCGTCGGGCTCGAGACCGAGATGCAGCGCTCGTACCTCGACTACGCGATGTCCGTCATCGTGTCCCGCGCGCTGCCCGACGTACGGGACGGCCTCAAGCCCGTCCACCGGCGCGTGCTCTACGCGATGTACGACGGCGGCTACCGGCCGGAGAAGGGCTTCTACAAGTGCGCCCGCGTCGTCGGTGACGTCATGGGCACGTACCACCCGCACGGCGACTCCTCGATCTACGACGCGCTCGTCCGCCTCGCCCAGCCCTGGTCGATGCGGCTGCCGCTCGTCGACTCCAACGGCAACTTCGGCTCCCCGGGCAACGACCCGGCCGCCGCCATGCGCTACACCGAGTGCAAGCTGGCGCCGCTGTCGATGGAGATGGTCCGGGACATCGACGAGGAGACCGTCGACTTCACGGACAACTACGACGGGCGCAACCAGGAGCCGACGGTCCTGCCGGCCCGGTTCCCGAACCTGCTCGTCAACGGCTCGGCCGGCATCGCGGTCGGCATGGCGACCAACATCCCGCCGCACAACCTGCGCGAGGTCGCCGAGGGCGCCCAGTGGTACCTGGCCCACCCCGAGGCCTCGCACGAGGAGCTGCTCGACGCGCTCATCGAGCGGATCAAGGGCCCGGACTTCCCCACCGGCGCGCTCGTCGTCGGCCGCAAGGGCATCGAGGAGGCGTACCGCACCGGTCGCGGCTCCATCACGATGCGCGCGGTCGTCGAGGTCGAGGAGATCCAGAACCGCCAGTGCCTGGTGGTCACGGAGCTGCCGTACCAGACCAACCCGGACAACCTCGCGCAGAAGATCGCCGACCTGGTGAAGGACGGCAAGATCGGCGGCATCGCCGACGTCCGCGACGAGACCTCGTCCCGGACCGGCCAGCGCCTGGTCATCGTGCTCAAGCGCGACGCCGTCGCCAAGGTCGTCCTGAACAACCTCTACAAGCACACCGACCTCCAGTCGAACTTCGGCGCCAACATGCTGGCGCTCGTCGACGGCGTGCCGCGCACCCTCTCGCTCGACGCGTTCATCCGCCACTGGGTGACGCACCAGATCGAGGTCATCGTCCGCCGGACCCGCTTCCGGCTGCGCAAGGCCGAGGAGCGCGCCCACATCCTGCGTGGCCTGCTCAAGGCCCTGGACGCGATCGACGAGGTCATCGCGCTGATCCGGCGCAGCGACACGGTCGAGGTCGCCCGCACGGGCCTGATGGACCTGCTGAGCATCGACGAGATCCAGGCCAACGCGATCCTGGAGATGCAGCTCCGCCGGCTCGCCGCCCTGGAGCGCCAGAAGATCGTCGCCGAGCACGACGAGCTCCAGGCGAAGATCAACGAGTACAACGCGATCCTGGCCTCGCCCGAGAGGCAGCGGACGATCGTCAGCGAGGAGCTGGCCGCGCTCGTCGAGCGCTTCGGCGACGACCGCCGCTCCAAGCTCGTGCCCTTCGACGGCGACATGTCCATCGAGGACCTGATCGCCGAGGAGGACATCGTCGTCACCATCACGCGCGGTGGCTACGTGAAGCGGACGAAGACCGAGGACTACCGCTCGCAGAAGCGCGGCGGCAAGGGCGTGCGGGGCACGAAGCTGAAGCAGGACGACATCGTCGACCACTTCTTCGTCTCCACCACCCACCACTGGCTGCTCTTCTTCACCAACAAGGGCCGGGTCTACCGGGCCAAGGCGTACGAGCTGCCGGACGCCGGCCGGGACGCCCGCGGCCAGCACGTGGCCAACCTCCTCGCCTTCCAGCCGGACGAGCAGATCGCCCAGATCCTGGCGGTCCGCGACTACGGCGTCGCGCCGTACCTGGTGCTCGCCACCAAGGCCGGCCTGGTGAAGAAGACCGCGCTGAAGGACTACGACTCGCCCCGCTCCGGCGGCGTCATCGCCATCAACCTGCGCGAGCTGGAGAACGGCGGCGACGACGAGCTGATCGGCGCCGAGCTGGTCTCGGCCGAGGACGACCTGCTGCTCATCAGCAAGAAGGCGCAGTCGATCCGCTTCACCGCCACGGACGACGCGCTGCGTCCGATGGGACGCGCCACTTCGGGTGTCAAGGGCATGAGTTTCCGCGAGGACGACGAACTGCTCTCGATGAATGTCGTCCGGACGGGTACGTTCGTCTTCACCGCGACCGACGGCGGGTACGCGAAGCGCACCCCCGTCGACGAGTACCGCGTCCAGGGCCGTGGCGGCCTCGGCATCAAGGCCGCCAAGATCGTGGAGGACCGCGGCTCGCTCGTGGGCGCGCTGGTGGTCGAGGAGACGGACGAGATCCTCGCCATCACGCTGTCCGGCGGTGTGATTCGTACGCGAGTCAACGAAGTCAGGGAGACCGGCCGTGACACCATGGGCGTCCAGCTGATCAACCTGGGCAAGCGCGACGCCGTCGTCGGCATCGCGCGGAACGCCGAGGCCGGCGGCGACGACGAGGTCGACGACGCCGACGAGGCCGAGGGCGTCGTCGAGGTGTCCGAGACCGAGATGGTCGAGGGCGGGACAGCCGAGGGCACGGAGTCCTCGGCCGGGGAGCACGAGGAGTAAGAGCGTGAGTGGAGCCACGGGCGCCGGATCGGCGGCCGCCGGAGCTTCTTCTGCAGGTGCCGGCGCGAGCGGCGCCCGTGGTTCCGCCACGGACTCCCAGGGGGTTGCGGTGACGGACACTCGGGGGCAGCAGCCCTCGTACGACAGCTACAACGGGCCGCTGCCCGGCGAGCGGCCCGGTGGGCAGACCGGCGGGCCGTACCACCCGCCGCAGGCCTACGGAGCCCCGACGACGGGCGGCACGGCGGGCGGCGGCAAGTCCGGGGCCGTGCGCCGGCCCCGGACGGGCGCCCGCACGACGCCCCGGACGCGCAAGGCCCGGCTGCGGGTGGCGAAGGCCGATCCGTGGTCGGTGATGAAGGTGAGCTTCCTGCTCTCCATCGCGCTCGGCATCTGCACGGTCGTGGCCGCGGCCGTGCTGTGGATGGTCATGGACGCCATGGGCGTCTTCTCGACGGTCGGCGGGACGATCAGCGAGGCCACGGGCTCGAACGAGTCCAACGGCTTCGACCTGCAGTCGTTCCTGTCGCTGCCGCGGGTGCTGGTGTTCACCTCGGTGATCGCCGTGATCGACGTGGTCCTGATGACCGCCCTGGCGACGCTCGGCGCGTTCATCTACAACCTGTCGGCCGGCTTCGTGGGCGGCGTCGAGCTGACGCTGGCCGAGGACGAGTAGCGGCCGAGCGGGACGCGCGGGGCCGGTCCCGGGAACGGATTTTGGGACTGGCCCCCACGTGCGCTAATCTTCAGGAGTCAGCGCGCGGGACACACACCGCAAAGCGCGGCGGGGCTATAGCTCAGTTGGTTAGAGCGCATCCCTGATAAGGATGAGGCCACAGGTTCAAATCCTGTTAGCCCCACATTTCAGATCGGCCCGGACGGTTCAACCGTCCGGGCCGATTCTCTTTGCCCCGGAGGGAATCGGGGACGTCGTGGGTTTGAAACTCGCACAGGTCACCGATCGGTATCGGTCGATGTGTAGAGTGGGCGTCAGAAGTCTCCTACGTCAACGAAAGACGAGGTCGCGCGGTGAAGAAGCTTCTCCTGGTCGCACTGGCCGCCATCGGCGGGCTCCTCGTGTACCGCCAGATCCAGGCGGATCGCGCCGAGCAGGATCTGTGGACGGAGGCGACCGACTCCGTGCCCGCAGGTTCGGGTGTCTGAGACGAAGACCGTCTGTGGGTGAAGCCCCGGCCGCACTTGTGCGGGCCGGGGCTTCGCTCTGTTCCGGGGCCGTCCGGATCCCGCCGGGCCCTGTCGGCGGTTTGCCCGGGCGAATATGTTGCTTGCTCAAGCGAAGAGGAAGCGATGAGGAAGTGACGAGGGGGAGCGCGTGAAGAAGCGGGTCGGCATCGGCAGGAGGGCGGGGGCCCTGATCGCGGCCGCCGCGGCGGTGGGAACGGTGGCGGGGACGCCCGCCCAGGCACAGGCCCACACTCGGATTCAGGCCCAGGTCCGGGCCGCCGGCGGGGAGGCGCTCCCGCCGTACACCTTCGACTCCACCGCCCAGCGGGTCCGGGGCGCCGCCTCCAGCTCGGACGCGCAGGAGCTGAGGACCGGGCGGACCTACCGCGACACGCTCCGGAAGAACGGCAAGGTCTACTACCGGATCGTCCTCGACGGAAAGCGGAACACGTACGTCTCCGTGGTCGCCGTCCCCGAGCCGGGCGGCAAGGTCGAGTACGGCGACGGCTTCAAGGTCAGCATCCAGGACGACTCCGGCACCGAGTGCGGCTACCAGCAGACGGGCTTCTCCTCGGCCCGGTACACCCGCCCCCTCGCCGCCTACGCCCGCCGCACGGTCGACCCGGACAGTTCGAGCTGCCAGCAGCCCGGCAACTACTACGTGCTCGTCGAGCGCACCACGAAGACGGGCTCCGACCAGTCCGACTGGGACGTCGAGATCCGGCACCTGGCCGAGCCGCTCCTGAAGAAGGCGGGGCCGACCGAACTTCCGGAGGCCTGGCCGTCCGCCACGCCCGCGCCCCTGACGGGCGAACCGAAGCCACGGCAGGGCGGCTCGGGGATCCACGACGCGGCCTCGCTCACGCGGGGCGAGTGGCGGTCCGACATCCGGCCGGGGCAGACCCTCTTCTACCGGGTCCCCCTCGACTGGGGGCAGCAGCTCTTCGCCACCGCCGAGCTGGGCAGCAGCGTCGAGGGCGACGACTACGTCTCCAACGCGCTGGTGCTCTCCCTGGAGAACCCGGCGCTCGGCCACGTCGACGCCGAGACCGTCGGCTACAGCGGGAAGCAGGCGACGCTGGCGCTCGGCCCGCAGCGGCCGGTGGCGCACGAGAACCGCACCTCGTACACCGAGGCCACGAGCGGGATGCGGTTCGCCGGCTGGTACTACCTGTCCGCCACGCTCAGCCCGGAGCTCGCCGGGGAGTACGGCGACGGGCCGGTGCCGCTGACGCTGCGGGTGAACGTGCTGAACGCGGCGAAGGCCGGTCCCGGGTACGACGGGGACCCCGGCCCGTTCGCCGTGACCCCCGACGACAAGAGGTCGGCCGAGAAGGGGTCCAGCGGCGCGCAGGCGGCCGAGGAGGCGGAGCGCGGCGACTCCATGCGGCTGGTCGCCACCGCTGGGATCGGCACCGGGACGGTGCTGCTGCTCGGCCTCGGCGCGTGGACGCTGGTGGCGCGGAGGCGGACGGCGTGACGCCTCAGACCTGAGTGAGGGCCCAGAAGCCGACCGCGAGGCAGACGAGCGCGAGCAGGAGCACCGGGACCGCGACCTTCGGGGGCGGTCCCGGACGGCGTACGGGGGCGGGCACGGGGGCCGTCACCGGGTGCGGGTACCCGTAGGGGCCGGGGGCCTGGACGGGGTGGGCGGTGTACGGGTTCGCGGGGGCCTGCCCGTACGGGCCCGCCGGGGCGATCCCCTGGTTGAAGGCGGGACCCGGGTGCGGGGCCGGCGGGGGCAGGTGGAAGCTGCCGGTCTCGGAGGGGTGGGGCGGGACGGCCGGAGCGGCGGGGGTGACCGGGGCTGTGACCGGGGTGGCCGGGTGCGGGGGCCGGTGCTGTGGCGGCACGGGGTGCGCGGGGCCCGCGGGCTGTTCCGGGGCCGGTACGGGCGCGGAGAGGGGGCGCTCGGGGTCGGTGGCTGTGGGCGGGGCCGGGGCGGGGGTCGCGTCGGCCGCGGGGGGTGAGGAGCTCGTGGTGCCGGTGGTGCCGGTGGTGCTCGTGGTGCTCGTGGGGCCTTCGGGACCGAAGCCCGGGGGCAGGGGGCCGAGTTGGTCGAAGATCTCGACCGGCTCCTCGTCGGCGGTCGGATCGGGCAGCATCTCGACGGCGGCGCTCAGCGCCTTGCGCGCCCCCGTGGCCGTCCGGAAGCGGGCCTGCGGGTCGGGCTGGAGCAGTCCCGCGAGCACCTGCCACAGGGGCTCCGGGAGGCCCTCGGGGGCGCTCGGGGTGCCGTACGCGAGGAAGTGCTCGACCAGGGCCTGGGAGTCCGGCTTGCGGCCCTGGAGCAGGTAGAGCGCGACCAGGCCGACGGCGAACAGGTCGGCGGTGAAGTCCGGTTCGGCGCCGAGGAGCTGCTCGGGCGCGAAGTAGCCGGGCGTCCCCACGACGTAGTCGGTCTCCGTGAGCCGGGGCTCGCCCTTGCGCATGGAGATGCCGAAGTCGGAGAGGCGCAGGTGCGGCCGTCCGGTGCCGGTGACGTCGAGGAGGATGTTGGCCGGCTTGATGTCCCGGTGGACGACCCCCTCGGCGTGCACCGTGGCCAGGCCCGAGAGCAGCTGGTCGAGGAGGACGCAGACGAAGCGGGGCGGCAGCGGGCCGTAGTCCCCGATGACGTGGGCGAGCGAGCCGCCGGCCACCAGGTCCATGGTGAAGAGGACCTTGTCGTCGTCGGCGGCCCAGCTGGCCGGGGCGAGGACGTGGGGGTGATCGATCCGCAGCGCCTGCTCGCGGACGAAGCGGAGCAGGGTGTGGGCGTCGCTCTGCAGGAGCACCTTGGCCGCCACGTAGCGGCGGCGCCGGTGGTCCCAGGCCCGCCACACCGCGCCCGCCCCGCCCCGTCCGATCGGGTCGATCAGCTCGTACCGTCCGGCGAAGACCTCACCCATCGTGCTGCGCCCGCTCCCCGTTGCGTCGTCTCTCCGCGGATCCGGCCGGCCGCCGGGCCCCTCAGTTCTGGTGCGACTCGTAGTGGGCGACCGCCTCCGCGGTGCGCCCGGCGCCGTACACCCTGAGGAACTCTGCCAGTTCCGGGTGGGCCGGGGCGAGCGAGTCGGCGGCGTCGATGATGTCGCCCGCGGCCGCGACGGAGCGCAGCAGGGACTGGATCTCGCGGACCACCCGGCGCACGGTCGGGGCGCCGGAGCCGGTGCCCGTGCCGGCGCCGGTCTGGCCCGAGCCGGTGAGGACGGAGCCGCCCTGCGACTTCTTGACCTCCTCCATGCGGTCGGTGGCCTCGGCGGCGCTGACGCTGCCGTCGGCGACCTGCACGGCGAGCTCCTGGAGCGCCTGGACGCGCTGGACGACGGCCGGGTTGCCGATCTTCGCCCGCTGGCCGCTCATCAGCTGGGACAGCATGGGCGCGGAGAGCCCGAGCACGGCCGCGAGCCTGGCCTGGTTGAGCCCGAGATCGTCGATCAGCCGACGGAAGAGCGCCCCCAACGGCTCCCCGTACCAACTGCGCTGAAGCTCTCTGGCTCTGGCCGTGGCTTCCTGCTGCGCTGCGTCCATCACTTCTCCCCATCCCTGCGGTTCGCCACTGCGAACCTCGGGCAGCATCTTACGGAGCGTGGTCGCGGACCGGGAGTCCCAATCCTTTTGCCGGACATGGGGGGTGACCCGGTACGCTGTCCTCGTTCCGGGGCCTTAGCTCAGTTGGTAGAGCGCTGTCTTTGCATGGCAGATGTCAGGGGTTCGACTCCCCTAGGCTCCACTCCGGATGGACCCCCCTGACCTGCGGAAGCGCGGGCCAGAGGGGTCTTTCGCGTCTCCTCCGGTACGCGGACGGCGGCCGGGACCGGGGCCCGGGGGCGTGGCGCTGGGTGAGCAGGGGCCCAAGTGGCCCAGGCTCCGGAGGTGCGAATGGACCAGGAACGGTGGGCCACTCGGTTCTAGCGTCGTGTCCATGGCGAACAGAGGGAACGCGCGGGGGCGGACGGACGAGGCCGAGCCGTACGCGCGCGAAATCCGCAGGCACGCGCGCGGGGAGGCCGGCGGGGAAGCCGGCGGGCACGCGAGCGGGGAAGCGCGTGGGGAGGGCGACGGGGGAGCGCGTGGGGAGGCCGGCGGGCGTGTGCCCCGTGCGCTGGTGGTCGCGCAGTTCGTCAACGCGGTCGGGGACGGGGCCTTCTACGTCTCCTCGGCGCTCTACTTCACGCGGATCGTCGGGCTCTCCGCGCCGCAGATCGGGGCCGGGCTCGCGGTCGCCTGGGCCGTGGGGTCGGTCGCCGGGGTGCCGCTGGGGCACCTGGCCGACCGGCGGGGGCCGCGCGGGACCGCCGTACTGCTCGCCCTGGCCACCGCCGGGTCCGTCGCGTTCTTCCTCGTCCTGCGCTCCTTCGTGCCGTTCCTCTGCGCGGCCGTCGCGTACGCCACGGCGCAGAGCGGGCTCGCCGCGGCCCGGCAGGCCCTGCTCGCCGGGCTGGTCGGACCGGCCGTGCGGACGCGGGCGCTCGCCCGGCTCCAGGCCGTCCTCAACGGCGGGCTCGCCGTGGGGGCGGCGCTCGGCGGGCTCGCGCTGCACGCGGGGACGCGGAGCGCGTACCTCGCCGTGTTCGCCCTGGACGCCGCCGCCTTCCTGGTCTGCGCGCTCGTCCTGGGCCGGCTGCCCGCGGTGGCGCCCGCCCCGGGGCCGTCCGGCGGCGGGCCGGGGCTCGCGGTGCTGCGGGACCGGCCGTACGCGCTGCTCGCCCTCCTCAACGCCCTGATGCTGCTGCGGATGCCGCTCCTCAGCCTCGCCCTGCCGCTGTGGATCGTGGAGCGGACGGCGGCTCCCGGCTGGACCGTGTCGGCGCTCTTCGTCCTCAACACCGTCGTGGTGACGCTCTTCCAGGTCCGTGCCGCCCGGTCCGTGACGGACCTCGCCACGGCCGCGCGTGCGGTGCGGTGGTCGGGGGCGGTCATGTGCGCCGCGTGCGCGGTCTTCGCGTTCTCGGGGGCGTCGGAGGCGGGTCGTGGCGCCGGGGCGGGGGTCGCGGCGGCGGTGCTCGTCCTCGGGGCCGTGCTCCAGGTGCTCGCCGAGATGCGGCACTCCGCGGGCTCGTGGCAGATCGGATTCGCGCTGGCCCCCGCCGACCGGATCGGCCAGTACCAGGGCTTCTACGGCTCCGGGGTCCCCGTCGCCCGCACCCTCGGGCCCCTGCTCGTGACGACCCTGCTCATCGGCTGGGGCGTGCCCGGGTGGCTGCTCCTGGGCGGGGTCTTCCTGGTCGCGGGCGCGGCGACCGGCCCCGCCGTGCGGTGGGCGGACACCGCCCGCTGATCCGTACGAGTGGTGTTCATCCGAAGAACTGCGCACGGGCGGCGTCGCTCCGTGCCATTCCGGGGCGCAGTCACATCATGAGGAAGGTATGTAAAGCGCGCAACTCGAAATGAACCATCCGAGAACACCACGAAAGCGAGGGACCATGGCCACCGCCAAGGTCAAGCAGTTCTGGGCCGCCTTCATCTCCGTCCTCTTCGCCCTGCTCGCCTCCGTCGGCCTGGCGGGCACCGCCGCCGCGGCCCAGCAGCCCGCCGTGCGGCAGCCCGAGGAGCCGGTGGCTCCCGCTGCCGCCGCCACGACCTCCTCCGCCGCGGGGGAGCGCGCGTCCGCCTCCGTACCGGCACAGCGGGCACACCGGTGGCCGCTGCTCGCGGGGGACCGTTCCCTGCCGCCCACCATCAAGCAGCGCATCGCCGCCGAGGCCCACGGTTCCTCCCCCGCCGCGCGTCAGCGGTCGGCCGTGCCCGCCGCCGTCGAGAGCGACCCGGTCGCGCTGACGGAGCTGGCGCTCGCCACGGCGGCGTAGGGCGCGGGGAGACCACGACGTGCACTCCCCGCACCCCACTTGTGCCCATCCGGCACCACGCAGTGCCCATCCGGCATCACGTAGTAGGAACCGGCGTCATCCAAAGCGTCCGAAGCACCTGGACCACCTGGTGGCACCCGGCACCGTACGGCCGGACCCGACAGGATCCGGCAGCACCCGCCAGGCCCCGACAGGGTCAGGCACCGCATGGCAGGGCCGGGTAGAACCCGGCACTACCCCAATGCACCCGGCAGGCTCCGGCACTACCCAACCGCACCCGGCGGTCTCCGGAACCGCGCGGCAGAGCCCGGCAGGACCCCGTACGAAGTCCCCGTCCGGTCAGCGGCCCTCGTCGCGGCGCTCGGCGGCCTCGGTGGCGTCCAGTTCGGCGGCCTCCGCCTCCTTGACCTCCACCTCCGGATCGAGGGTGGCCCCACTGCCGTCGACGGACGTCAGCACGGTGACCTCCTCGTCCACCTCGGTGGCGGCGGGCGGCTCGACCAGCCAGTCGGGGTTCGACTGCTTGTCCCACCACTTCCAGGCGGCGAACACGCCGCCGGCCACCACGCCGAGGACGACGAGTCCCTTGGCGAAGCGCCCGGCCCTGGCCCGGCGCTCGTGCTTCCTCACGATCTTCCGGATCTCCTTCGGCGTCACCTGACCGCGCAGCGCGGCCCAGGCGGCCGTGGAGCGCGCACCGGCCTCCTCCAGGACGGGACCGGTCGCGGCGACCGCGCTCTCGACGCGCGGAGTGGTGTAGTCGGCTGCCTGACGGGCGGCCCGGCGGGTCTTGACCGCCGCACGGTGTGCGGCCGCGTCGACCCGCGGCGGGACCCGCGGTGCGACGTACGCGTCGTACTGCGTACGAGCCTGCGTCCGGGCCTGATGAGCCGCCTTCGAAAGCTTCGGCGCGATCAGTTCACGCGCCTCGTTCGCATACTGTGTGGCCTGGTCCCGGGCCGTTTCCGCGTACGGCGCCACCACTTCCGCGGCGTGCAGAACGCTCTCCTTCGCCGAACCTGTGGCGGCGCGCACGCTGTCCATGCGGGTCACGGGATTCCTCCTCCTCGGTGGCGATGTCAGGTTTTCGCCTTTCCATCCTCTTCGGAATCATGCCCGCCGAAGCCAGGTCCGGCATGTGGGGCGGGCATCCGGGGCATGCGAGGATCGTTCACTGCAGAGTCAGGCGTGACATGACGCGCACCGATGTGGACGGAAGGCGACCGTGGCCGAGCAGCTGTACGCGATCCTCAAGACGAGCCTGGGCGACATCGAGGTGCGGCTGATGCCGTTCCACGCGCCGAAGACGGTGCGCAACTTCGTCGAACTCGCGTCGGGCGAGCGCGCGTGGACGCACCCCGCCACCGGCGCGGTCTCCGAGGACCCGCTCTACGACGGGACGGTCTTCCACCGGGTCATCAAGGGCTTCATGATCCAGGGCGGCGACCCCCTGGGGAACGGCACGGGCGGTCCCGGCTACGAGTTCGCCGACGAGTTCCACCCGGAGCTCTTCTTCGACCGCCCCTACCTGCTCGCCATGGCCAACGCCGGCCCGGGGACCAACGGCTCGCAGTTCTTCGTCACCGTCGCCCCCGCGACCTGGCTGAACCGCAAGCACACGATCTTCGGCGAGGTCGTGGACAAGGAGAGCCGGAAGGTCGTGGACGCGATCGCGGAGACCGGGACCGATCCGCACACCGAGCGTCCGCTCCGGGACGTGGTCGTCGAGTCCGTGGTGATCGAGAAGCGCTGAGCCGGAAGGGACGGGACCTCCCATGGACGCGCAGCCCGGTCTGCCGCGCTGTTACCGCCACCCGGAGACCGAGACCGGCATCCGCTGCGTCCGCTGCGACAGGCCCATCTGTCCGCAGTGCATGGTCTCCGCCTCCGTCGGCTTCCAGTGCCCCGACTGCGTACGCGGCGGTTCGGGCACCGGACACGCCCCCGACGCCAACCGGCCCCGGACGCTCGCGGGCGGCCGGGTGGCCACGGACGAACGTTTCGTCACCAAGATCGTCATCGCGATCAACCTGGCCCTCTTCATCGCCGTCCAGGCGGTGGGCGACCGGCTCGTCGACGACCTGGCGCTCATCGGGTATGCCCTCCTCCCGACCGGCGAGCTGGTCGGGGTCGCGGACGGCGAGTGGTACCGGCTGCTGACCTCGGCCTTCCTCCACCAGGAGATCCCGCACTTCCTCTTCAACATGCTGGGACTCTGGGTGATCGGCGGGATCGTCGAACCCGAACTGGGCCGGATCCGGTACACGGCCCTGATCCTGCTGTCCGGGCTCTCCGGTTCGGCGCTCGCCTATCTGCTCTCCCCGCAGAACCAGTTCTCGCTCGGCGCCTCCGGGATCGTCTTCGGGCTGATCGGCGCCTGGGTCGTCCTCGCCCGCCGCCGGCGGCACGACATGCGGCCGGTCGTCCTCTTCGTCGCGCTGTCCCTGCTGCTGACCTTCACCCGTCCGGGGATCTCCTGGGAGGCCCACATCGGCGGTCTGGTCGGCGGCGCCCTGGTGACGTACGCGCTGGTGCACGCGCCCCGGGCCCGGCGGAACCTGGTGCAGTACACAGCCTGTGGACTGGTTCTCCTGCTCGACCTGGGGATCGTGCTCTTCCGATCGGCCGTGCTCGCCTGAGCGCACAAGGCTGTGGATGAGCTTCCGTGTGAGCTTTCCCCAGAGTTATCCACAGTGTGTGGCGAACTCCTCCCGCTCCGTGGAGAAAGAACGCGCCCCTCACCTCTGACCTGGGGATTTTCCAGGGAGGTGAGGGGCGCGACACATCGTGCCGAAGGTGATCGCGGTCATACCGGCGTCAACCCCGGCATGAGTTATCCACAGATCTTCGTAAGTTATCCAGTGCTGTGCACAACGCTGTGGATAAACTCAGGGGAGAGCTTGACG
Organism: Streptomyces sp. NPDC086147; assembly: GCF_040702165.1. Lineage (NCBI taxonomy): Bacteria > Bacillati > Actinomycetota > Actinomycetes > Kitasatosporales > Streptomycetaceae > Streptomyces > Streptomyces sp. NPDC086147. The sequence continues at coordinate 246,308 of NZ_JBFBJO010000003.1, forward strand.
GGCACCCGGCACGGGCGCTAGGCCGCCGCCGTGGACGAGCGGGCCGTCGCTACTTCCACTGCGTGGAGACGCCGAAACCGGCCGCGATGAAGCCGAAGCCCACCACGATGTTCCAGTTCCGGATCGACTCGATCGGCATCGTGCCGTCGGTGACGTAGAAGACCACGATCCAGACCAGACCGATGGCGAACAGCGCCAGCATCACCGGCGCCACCCAGCTGCGGTTGGTCAGCTTGATGCTGGTGGCCTGCTTGGCGGGCGGAGGCGTGAAGTCGGCCTTCTTGCGGATACGTGACTTCGGCACGAGGGACTCTCCTGTCGATGCGCTGCGTGACCGCGCAGGGAACTGTGGCTGGCGCCGGGATGTGACGAAGGAGGACGTCTGCGTCCCCCAGGCGTCCGTTAGCGTAGTGGTTCCGCGGCACCGAAGGGGATCAGGGTACGTTGAGCAATTCCGCCGGCACTCCTGAAGGGCCGGGCCGCACCGCGAGGTGGCGCCCCGTCCGGCTGCTCACCCTTGCCGTTTTCGCCCTCGCCGGACTGATCTTCGTCACGAGCTTCAACACGGCCAAGGGCACCAACCTCCGCACGGACGCCTCCCTCCTCAGGCTCTCCGACCTGATCGAGGAGCGCAGCCACAAGAACGCCGGACTCGACGAGACCGCCGCCGCCCTCCGCTCCGAGGTGGACTCCCTCGCCGCCCGCGACGACGGCTCCACGCGCGCGGAGGACGAGAAGCTCGAAGCGCTCGAAGCGGCGGCCGGCACCACCGAGGTCTCCGGCTCCGGCCTCACCGTCACCCTCGACGACGCCCCGCCGAACGCCCGGTCCGCCCCCGGCTACCCCGAGCCGCAGGCCAACGACCTGGTCATCCACCAGCAGGACCTCCAGGCCGTCGTCAACGCCCTCTGGCAGGGCGGCGCCGAGGGCATCCGGGTCATGGACCAGCGGCTCATCTCCACCAGCGCCGTGCGCTGCGTCGGCAACACCCTGATCCTCCAGGGCCGCGTCTACTCGCCGCCGTACAAGATCACCGCCGTGGGTGACCGGGGGCGGCTGACCAGGGCGCTGGCCGACTCCCCGGCGATCCGGAACTACCAGCTCTACGTCAAGGCGTACGGGCTGGGCTGGAAGGTCGACGAGCACCGGTCGGTGACCCTCCCCGGCTACTCGGGCACGGTGGACCTCCACTACGCGAAGCCGGTGGGCTGACCGGATCCCGCCCATGGGCCCGTCCACGGGCTGTGGACGACGATTCCCGGTCGCGGCGCGTTGTCCACAGGCTTTGGACAGTCAACCCCTCCCGACCCCCGCGCCCCGTACTCTGGTGCCCGTAACGAACGGAAGGGGCGGTCGACGTCATGTACGGCTGGATCTGGCGGCATCTGCCGGGCAACGCGTGGGTGCGGGCGCTGATCTCGATCGTGCTGGCCCTCGCGGTCGTCTACGTCCTCTTCCAGTACGTGTTCCCCTGGGCGGAGCCGCTGCTTCCGTTCAACGATGTGACGGTGGACGGCCAGTGAGCGCGCGAATTCTCGTCGTCGACAACTACGACAGCTTCGTCTTCAACCTCGTTCAGTACCTCTACCAGCTCGGCGCCGAGTGCGAAGTCCTCCGCAACGACGAGGTCGAGCTGAGCCACGCCCAGGACGGCTTCGACGGCGTCCTCCTGTCGCCCGGGCCCGGAGCGCCCGAGCAGGCCGGGGTCTGCGTCGACATGGTCCGGCACTGCGCGGAGACCGGCGTGCCCGTCTTCGGCGTCTGCCTCGGCATGCAGTCGATGGCCGTGGCGTACGGCGGCGTCGTCGACCGGGCGCCCGAGCTGCTGCACGGCAAGACCTCGCCCGTCACGCACGGCGGCCGGGGCGTCTTCGCCGGACTGCCCTCGCCGTTCACGGCGACCCGCTACCACTCGCTGGCCGCCGAGCCCTCCGCCCTGCCCGCCGAGCTCGAAGTCACCGCGCGGACCGAGGACGGCATCATCATGGGCCTCAGGCACCGCGAACTCCCGGTCGAGGGCGTGCAGTTCCACCCCGAGTCCGTGCTCACCGAGCACGGTCACCGGATGCTCGCCAACTGGCTGGAGGAGTGCGGCGACAAGGGAGCGGTCGACCGGTCGGCGGGGCTCGCGCCGGTGGTGGGCAAGGCCGTCGCGTGACGACGGGCTCGCCGTGGTTCCGGGCGAGGCAGGAGCCGGGGCAGGAGCCGATACGGGGGGACAAGCGCGTACCGGATGACGGGTACGCGGCGGGGGACGGGTACGTACCGGAGAGCGGATACGTGCCGGGGGGCGGTTACGTACCGGAGGGCGGGTACGCGCCGGAGGCGGAGCCGCACGGGCGGCCCGATGCGCGGGGGCAGGCCGACCCGTACGCGTCCCCGGGGGCTTACGCGCCCGCAGTCGATCCGTACGCGCGTGCGGAGCAGTACACGGCGCCCGCCGACCCGTACGGGAACCCGGGGGCGTATGCCCCTCCGGACCCCCACGCGCCCGCCGCCGATCCGTACGTACCGGACAATTCCTATGCGCGGCCCCGGTCGTACCCGCAGGAGCGGGCCTCCGCCCGGGGGGACACCTCCTCCGAGGGCCCCTACGAGCCCCCCTACGGGCCGTACGGCGCCGAGGAGGTGCCGACGGTCCCGCCGGACGAGACGGCGGTCCTGCCGGTCGTTGAAGGGCCCTCCGAGCACTCGGGGGCGGCGGACGGGCCGCCTCCCGGTCCCGGGCGGGCCGAGCGGCGCCGTGCCGCCAAGGGCGGCCGGGGGAAGGGCCGCCGCCCCTCCACCCCGCCCGCCGCCGCGAAGCCGGCCGCGCCCCTCTCCCGGGTCGAGGCCCGGCGGGCCGCCCGCGAGGCCAAGGAGAGCGTCGGCGTCGTCGCCAGCCGGATCGTCGGCGAGCTCTTCATCACCCTCGGCGTCGTCATGCTGCTCTTCGTCACCTACCAGCTCTGGTGGACGAACGTCCTGGCCGGCCAGGAGACGAACCAGGCCAAGGAGCGGATCGAGGACACCTGGGCCAAGGGCGGGGGCGAGGACCAGCCGGGAGCCTTCGAGCCCGGCGAGGGCTTCGCCATCATGTACATCCCCAAGCTGGACGTCGTCGTCCCCATCGCCGAGGGCATCGACAAGACCAAGGTCCTCGACAAGGGCATGGTCGGCCACTACGCCGAGGGCGGCCTCAAGACCGCGATGCCCTCCGACAAGCAGGGAAACTTCGCTGTGGCCGGCCACCGGAACACGCACGGCGAGCCCTTCCGGTACATCAACCGGCTGAAGCCCGGCGACCCGATCGTCGTCGAGACCCGGAACGCGTACTACACGTACGAGATGGCGAGCATCCTGCCGCAGACCCCGCCCTCCAACGTGTCCGTGATCCAGCCCGTCCCGAAGGGTTCGGGCTTCACCGAGCCCGGCCGGTACATCACGCTGACCACCTGCACGCCCGAGTTCACCAGCACGTACCGCATGATCGTGTGGGGCAGGCTCCTGGAGGAGCGTCCGCGCAGCAAGGGAAAGCCAGAAGCGCTCGTAGGCTGAGACCCCACACCTCCGGACGGGACGACGGGACGACCTAGTGGCACGAGCGCGCAACCGGATCGCCGGGATCATCAGTGTCCTCGGCGAACTCCTCATCACAGCCGGCCTGGTGCTCGGTCTCTTCGTCGTCTACTCGCTGTGGTGGACCAACGTCCTCGCCGACCGCGCCGCCGACCAGGACGGCGCCCAGGTCCGCGACCACTGGGCCGACGACGCCCCGGGCGCGCTCGACACCCGCGACGGCATCGGCTTCCTGCACGTGCCGGCGATGGGCGGCGGCGAGGTCCTGGTGAAGCGGGGCACCGATCCCGACGTCCTCAACAACGGCGTGGCCGGCTACTACACCGACCCGATCAAGTCCGCGCTCCCACAGGAGGAGAAGGGCAACTTCACGCTGGCCGCGCACCGGGACGGGCACGGGGCGAAGTTCCACAACATCCACAAGGTGAGGACCGGGGACGCGATCGTCTTCGAGTCCAAGGACACCTGGTACGTCTACAAGGTCTACAAGACGCTGCCGTCGACCACGAAGTTCAACGTGGACGTCCTCCAGCCCGTCCCCGAGGAGTCCGGCAAGTCCGCGCCGGGCCGCTACATCACGCTGACCACCTGCACGCCCATGTACACCTCGGACTACCGGTACATCGTCTGGGGCGAGCTGGAGCGCACGGAACGGGTCGACGGCGACCGGACGCCCCCGGCGGAGCTGCGCTGAGCGTCCGGACCCGGCAATGACAGAGCCCCCACGACGGGGAGAGCCCCGGCGACGGGAGAGCCCCGGCATCCGTTCTTCCGGATGCCGGGGCTCTCCCGTCGTACGAGGTGGTCGGTGATCAGCCGAACAGGCCGCCGCCACCGTTGTCGTTGCCCCTGTTGTCGCCGTCGCCGTTGTTGCCGTCACCCGGGTTGCTGGGGAAGCCGCCGCCCATGGTGAAGACGTCCACCGAGGTGCCGGTGTTGACCGGGGTGTTCGCGCCCGGGTTCGTGGCGACCACCAGCGCGTCCTCCTTGTCCGAACCCTTCTGGACGACCGTCAGGCCCATGCCTTCGAGCTGTGCCTTGACGTCCTTGAAGGGACGGTTCGCGAGGCCGTCCGGGATCGTGACCTGGGTCTGCTGCGGGCCCTTGGAGACCTTCAGCGTGACCTGGACGTCCTTCGGCTGGTTCGAGTCGCCCTGCGGGGTCTGGTCGACGACGGTGCCCGCGGGCTTGTCGGAGTCGACGTCCTCCCTGACCACGTTGGTGAAGCCGACCGTGTTCAGCTGCTGGACGGCCTGGTCGTAGGCGCGGTCCTTCACGTTGGGAAGCTGCGAGAGCTTCTTCTTCGCGATGGTGATCGTCACCTCGGAGTTCTTCTCCGCCTTGGTGCCGCCGCCCGGGTTCTGGCGCAGGACCGAGCCGAGGTCCTCGTCGGACTCCTCCTCCTCGACCTTGACCTTGAAGCCCTTGTCCTCCAGGGACTTCGTGGCCCGCTCCTGGGACTGCTCCTGGACGTCCGGGACCTCCACGAGCGGCGCGCCCTCGGAGAGGAACACCTTGATCGTGCTCTCGGGCTGGAGCTTCGCGACGTTGTCCGCGACCGGGTCCTGACGGCAGACGGCGCCGGCGGGCTGCTCGCAGCGCTCCGTGCCCGCCTGCTCGACCTTCAGGTTCACGTTGGCGGCGCGGTTCGTCGCGACGTCCAGCTTCTCGCCGACCAGGTTCGGCACCGTGACCGGCTGTGCGCCGTCCTTCTTGTCGAAGACCGCGACGCCGATGAAGATCGCGCCGATGAGCACCAGGACGCCGGCGAGGGCCAGCAGGATCGTCGAGGTGTTCGACTTCTTCTGGCCACCGTTCCCGCGACGGCGGTCCGGGCGGTCGTCGTAGCCGTAGCCGCCGTCGTTCGGGTTGACCGGCGGGAGCATGGCGGTCTGGCCGCCCGGGTCGGCCTGGCGCAGGGCCGTGGTCGGCTGGTCCTCCGGCGGGTAGCCGCCGTAGCCACCGCCGTACGCGGGCGCGGCCGCCATGCCCATCGCGGCGGCGGCCGCGACCGGCTGGCCGTCGAGGCAGGCCTCGATGTCCGCGCGCATCTCGTCGGCGGACTGGTAGCGGTAGTCGGGGTCCTTGACCAGCGCCTTGAGGACGATGGCATCCATCTCGGGCGTGATCTCGGCGTCGAAGTTGCTCGGCGGCTGCGGCTCCTCGCGGACGTGCTGGTACGCGACCGCGACCGGGGAGTCGCCGATGAACGGGGGACGGACGGTGAGCAGCTCGTAGAGCAGGCAGCCGGTGGAGTACAGGTCGGAGCGGGCGTCGACCTGCTCGCCCTTGGCCTGCTCCGGGGAGAGGTACTGGGCCGTGCCGATCACCGCGGCGGTCTGCGTCATGGTCATGCCCGCGTCGCCCATGGCGCGCGCGATGCCGAAGTCCATGACCTTGACCTGGCCGGTGCGCGTCAGCATGACGTTCGCCGGCTTGATGTCGCGGTGCACGATGCCGGCGCGGTGCGAGTACTCCAGCGCCTGGAGGATGCCGACCGTCATCTCGAGGGTGCGCTCGGGCAGCAGCTTGCGCCCGGAGTGCAGCAGCTCACGCAGGGTCGACCCGTCGACGTACTCCATCACGATGTACGGGATGGAGACCCCGTCGACGTAGTCCTCGCCGGTGTCGTAGACCGCGACGATCGCCGGATGGTTCAGCGAGGCGGCGGACTGTGCCTCACGGCGGAACCGGGCCTGGAAGGACGGGTCACGGGCCAGGTCGGCCCGCAGCGTCTTCACGGCGACGGTGCGGCCGAGCCGGGTGTCCTGGCCGAGGTACACCTCGGCCATGCCACCACGGCCGAGCACCGAGCCCAGCTCGTACCGGCCGCCGAGGCGACGCGGCTCTTCCATAGCTAATCCAGCCCTCTCCGTCTGTCCCGACCGCACCCATGGGTGGTCCGGCGGTGTGTGCTGTTCGCGCATACGCTACCGGCCCCGGGCAGGCGTTCCGCCCGGGGCCGGTAGCTTGATACCCGACCGGTACCTGGCCCGTGTCGGGCCCTTACGGGGCCCTTACGGGGGTTCCCGCCGGGTTCGGGGGTCAGCCCCGGGTCTTCAGGACCGCCTTCATCACGGCCTTCGCGATCGGGGCGGCCAGACCGCCACCGCTGATGTCCTCGCGGTTCGTGCCCGCCGAGTCCTCCACGATGACGGCGACCGCGACCGGGGAGCCCTCGGAGGTCTTCGCGTACGAGATGAACCAGGCGTAGGGGCGCTTGGCGTTCTTCTCGCCGTGCTGGGCCGTGCCCGTCTTGCCGCCGACCTTCACGCCGTCCGTCTTCACGTCGGCGTTGCCGCCGGTGCCGTTGGAGACGACGTTCTCCATCATCTGCTGGAGCTTCTGGGCGGTCTCCTGCGAGACCGGGCGGCTCATCTCCTCGGGCTCGTTCTTCTTGACCAGGTCGACGTTGGGCGCGCGCAGCTCGTCGATCATGTACGGCTTCATCAGCTTGCCGTCGTTGGCGATCGCCGCCGTGACCATCGCCATCTGGAGCGGGGTGGTCGCGGTGTTGAACTGGCCGATGGAGGAGAGCGCGTTGCCGCCCCGGTCGGCCCTCTTGTCGTAGACGGAGGCGACGGAGCGGACCGGGGTGTACTGCTCGGCGTTGAAGCCGAACTTCTCGGCCGTCTCGACCATCTTGTCGCGGCCGACGTCGTCGCCGAGCTTCGCGAAGACCGAGTTGCAGGAGATCTCCAGCGCCCGGTTCAGGCTGGCGTTCGCGCAGCCGCTGGCGTGGTTGACCATCTCCTTGGTGGAGAGGGGGATCTTCCAGCCCTCGGGGGTCTCGGTCGGCGCGTTGATGTCGGTGACCTTGCCGGCCTCCAGCGCGGCGGCGGCGGTGACGACCTTGAAGACGGAACCGGGCGGGTAGATCTCGCGGAGCGCCCTGTTCAGCTTCGGCTTGTTCTTGTCCTTCTCCAGGGCGATCCACGCCTTCTCGTCCTTGCCGGAGTAGCCGGCGATGGAGGAGGGGTCGTAGGAGGGCGTGGAGGCCATCGCCAGGATCTTGCCGGTCTTCGGCTCGATGGCGACGACGGCGCCGGTGTTGTTCCCGAGGCCCTCGAAGGCGGCCTTCTGCGCGGCGCCGTTCAGGGTGGTGACGACGTCGCCGCCCTTCCTCTTCTCGCCGGTGAACATGGCGAGGGTGCGGTCGAAGAAGAGCCGGTCGTCGTTGCCGGTGAGGATGCCGTCCTCGAGCTTCTCGATCTGGGTGGCGTCGTAGGCCTGCGAGGCGAAGCCGGTGACCGGGGCCCACATGGGGCCGTCGGCATAGGTCCGCTTGTACTTGTAGTACTCGTCCTTGGAGTCGACGGAGCCGGTGATCGGCTTGCCGTCGACGATGATGTTGCCGCGCTCGTTGGCGTACCGCTCGACCTGGACCCGCCGGTTGGAGGCGTGGGTGCTCAGTTCGTCGGCGCGGACGAACTGGAGCCAGTTGTCCCGCATGAGCAGGGCGAGGATGAGCAGGCCGCAGAAGATCGCGACCCGTCGCAGCGGCTTGTTCACGGACGGACCACCTGGGTCATCTCGGCGTCGGGGGACGGGGCGGGCGCGGGCGCGGGACGGCGCGCGGTGTCGCTGATCCGGATCAGGATGCCGATCAGGGCCCAGTTGGCGATCACGGAGGAACCGCCGTACGCGAGGAACGGCATGGTCATGCCGGTGAGCGGGATGAGGCCCATCACACCGCCGGCGACCACGAAGATCTGGAGCGCGAAGGCGCCGGAGAGGCCCATCGCGAGCAGCTTGCCGAAGGGATCGCGGGCGGCGAGGGCGGTACGGATGCCGCGCTCGACGATCAGGCCGTAGAAGAGCAGGAAGACCATCACACCGGTGAGGCCCAGCTCCTCGCCGACCGTGGCGAAGATGAAGTCGGAGTTGGCCGCGAAGCCGATCAGGTCGGAGTTGCCCTGGCCGAGGCCGGTGCCGAGGATGCCGCCGGAGCCGAAGGACATCAGCACCTGGGTCATCTGGTCACAGGCGTCGACCTTGTCCGCGCAGCTGAAGGGGTCGGCCCAGGCGTCGACACGGGCCTGCACGTGGCTCGCGAAGGACGCCACGCCCACCGCGCCCGCGATGGACATCAGGAGGCCCATGACGATCCAGCTGGTCCGCTCCGTCGCCACGTACAGCATGATCACGAACATGCCGAAGAACAGCAGCGAGGTGCCGAGGTCGTTCTCGAAGACCAGGATGAGGAGGCTGACCGCCCAGATCGTCAGGATCGGCCCGAGGTCGCGGCCGCGGGGCAGGTAGAGCCCCATGAAGCGGCGGCTGGCCAGGGCGAGCGCGTCGCGCTTCACCATGAGGTAGCCGGAGAAGAAGACCGCGAGGACGATCTTCGCGAACTCGCCCGGCTGGATCGAGAAGCCGGCCACCCGGATCCAGATCTTGGCGCCGAAGCTGTCCATGCCGAGGCCCGGCACGAGCGGCAGCAGCAGCAGGACGAGGGACACGACCATGGAGATGTACGTGTAGCGCTGGAGGACGCGGTGGTCCTTGAGCAGCAGCAGCACGCCCACGAACATGGCGATGCCGATCGCCGAGTACATCATCTGGCTGGGGGCGTCCGGGCTGAAGCTGCCGTACCGCCGCATCGAGGTGGCGATCAGCCGCGGCGACTGGTCGAGCCGCCAGATCAGCACCAGGCCCATGCCGTTCAGCAGCGTCGCGAGGGGCAGCAGCAGCGGGTCCGCGTACGGCGCCCACTTCCGCACCACCAGGTGCGCGACGCCCGCGAGGAGGGCGAGGCCGAGTCCGTACCCGAGCATGCCGGCCGGGACCTTGCCGTCGATGGCCAGACCGACGTTGAGGTACGCGAACACCGGGATGATGACGGCGAACGCGAGCAGCGCCAGCTCGGTGTTGCGACGGCTCGGCGCCTCGATCGCGCCGATGGTGGTCGTATTGGTGACAACGCTCATGGTGGTGAAGGCCCCCTACGGGTGCTTACTGCTTGCCGCAGTTCGAGGCCAGCTTCTGCTCCTCCGCCGTGAGGGTGGGACCCGGGGACGGAGCGGCTGCGGTGGGCTTGGGGTCGGGGGTGGTGCCGTCGGGCTTCTGGGCCGGCGGCTTGCTGGCCTGGTCGGCGGCCTTCTCGGCGGCGGCGCGGCGCTCCTCGGTCTTCTTGCAGGCGGAGGCCTGCACGGCCAGCTCGGAGACCTTCGTCCGGGCCTTGACGAGGCTGCCGCCCGCGATCGTGTCCTCGACCTGCTTCCGCTGGTAGGCGGGGAGGTACTTGAGTTCGATCTCGGGGTGGTCCTTCTCGACCTTCGACAGCGAGACCCACGCCAGGTCCTGGCTGATGCCCTGGTAGAGCGCCACGTGCTGGTCCTTGGACCCCACGAAGTACTGGGTCTGCGTCCAGCGCCAGCCGCCGTAGAGGCCGCCGCCGAGGAGGGCGAGGACCAGGAGGAGGAAGAAGGAGCGCTTGAGCCACTTGCGGCCCTTGCGCGGCTTGACGAAGTCGTCCTCGGTGTACGACTCGAAGGAGCCCTCCGGGGGCATCCCGTCGTGGCTGTAACCGTGGTCGTCGCCGCTGCCGGGCGGACCGAAGCCGCCGGCCGGGGGCTGCTGCCGGTGGGAGGCGTGGCGGCCGAGCCCGGAGGCGCGGCCGGCCGGGGTCTGCATGACCCCGCCGTCGTTGAGCTGGGCCTGGTTCTCGGCGACCGCGCCCACGATGACCGGGGTGTCGCTGAGGTGACCGGCGAGGGTGTCGCCGCCGTCGACGTCGAGGACGTCGGCGACGATCACCGTGATGTTGTCGGGGCCACCGCCGCGCAGCGCGAGCTGGATCAGCTCCTGCACGGTCTCCTGCGGGCCCTGGTAGCTGGCGAGGGTGTCTTCGAGCGTCTGGTGCGAGACCACGCCGGACAGGCCGTCGGAGCAGATCAGATAGCGGTCGCCGGCCCGGACCTCGCGGATGGAGAGATCGGGCTCGACGTGGTCGCCGCTGCCGAGCGCGCGCATGAGGAGCGAGCGCTGCGGGTGGGTGGTGGCCTCTTCCTCGGTGATCCGGCCCTCGTCGACGAGCCGCTGGACCCAGGTGTGGTCCTGGGTGATCTGGGTGAGGACGCCGTCGCGGAGCAGGTAGGCGCGCGAGTCGCCGACGTGCACCAGACCGAGCCGCTGGCCGGTCCACAGGAGGGCGGTGAGCGTGGTGCCCATGCCCTCCAGCTGCGGGTCCTCCTCGACCATCATCCGCAGCTGGTCGTTGGCGCGCTGCACCGCCGTACCGAGCGAGGTGAGGATGTCGGAGCCGGGGACGTCGTCGTCGAGCGTGACGAGGGTGGAGATCACCTCGGAGGAGGCGACCTCACCGGCGGCCTGGCCGCCCATGCCGTCGGCGATGGCGAGCAGCCGGGGACCGGCGTAGCCGGAGTCCTCGTTGCCCTCGCGGATCATGCCCTTGTGCGAGCCCGCGGCGAATCGCAGCGACAGAGTCATGCGCACCTGCCCTGTCGACGCTGCATCGGGGTACAGCCGGTCTCGACCCACACTGCCCACCCTCCGGTCGCTCCGGTCACTTCAGTCGCTCCGGACGCTTCAACCGCTCCGGCCACTCCGGCCGCGAGTGCGGCACGTCCCGCGACGGGGACCGTCCCGGCTCGCTCGCTCCGCTCGCGCCTCTTCATGATGCAGCCACTACTTCCGCAGCTCGATGACGGTCTTGCCGATGCGGATCGGCGCGCCCAGCGGAATCGGCGTGGCGGTGGTCAGACGGGACCGGTCGAGGTACGTGCCGTTGGTGGACCCGAGGTCCTCGACGATCCACTGGCCGTCCCGGTCCGGGTAAATCCGGGCGTGCCTGCTGGAGGCGTAGTCGTCGTCCAGGACGATCGTCGAATCGTGGGCCCGGCCCAGCGTGATCGTCTGGCCCTGGAGGGCGACGGTCGTGCCGGTGAGGGTGCCCTCGGAGACGACGAGCTTGGTCGGGGCGCCACGGCGCTGGCGGCCACCCGTGCTCTGCTGCTGGCCGCGCTGCTGCGGGGGCGCGGCGGCCTGGCGCGCGGCCTGCTGGGGCCGCGCCTCCTGGCGCCGCGAACCGCGCTGGGTGACCCGCGTACCGAAGAGGTCGCTGCGGATGACCTGCACGGCCACGATGACGAACAGCCACAGAACGGCCAGGAAACCCAACCGCATGACCGTAAGGGTCAGCTCTGACATTGCCCCCGCTTCACCCTTCGGCTTGCCGGTAAACGATGGTGGTGCTGCCCACGACGATCCGCGAGCCGTCGCGGAGCGTAGCGCGGGTGGTGTGCTGCCCGTCCACCACGATGCCGTTGGTGGATCCGAGATCCTGGATCGTCGGGGGCGTTCCGGTCCGGATCTCGCAGTGCCGACGGGAGACGCCGGGATCGTCGATCCTCACGTCCGCGTCGGTGCTGCGGCCGAGGACCAGGGTCGAGCGCGAGATCTGGTGGCGGGTGCCGTTGATCTCGATCCAGCGGCGCACCTGGGTGCCCGCCCCGCCGTGGGTGGCGGGTCCGGGCATGGCGCCGGGACGTCCCGCGGCGGCCGACGGCCGGTGGCCGGGCGCGCCGGGGGGCGGGGAGGCGGGCATGGGCGGGGCGCCGGCCGGGGGGTACCCGTAGCCGTCGCGGCCCTGCTGCTGTCCGGCCGCGGGCGGCTGGGACTGTGACGTACTCGACGCCAGCGTGCGGCTGCGGACGCGGTACAGGCCGGTGTCGAGGTCCTCGGCCTTCTCCAGATGGACCTTGATCGGCCCCATGAAGGTGTACCGCTGCTGCTTGGCGTAGTCCCTGACCAGGCCGGCGAGCTCGTCGCCGAGCTGGCCCGAGTAGGGGCTGAGACGCTCGTAGTCCGGCGTGCTCAGCTCGACGATGAAGTCGTTGGGCACGACGGTCCGCTCACGGTTCCAGATCTGCGCGTTGTTGTCGCACTCGCGCTGGAGAGCGCCGGCGATCTCGACAGGCTGGACCTCGGACTTGAAGACCTTGGCGAAGGTGCCGTTGACCAGACCTTCGAGACGCTGCTCGAAACGCTTCATGACTCCCATGGGGCACCTCCTCCGTCGTTGCCGTCCTGGTACTGCTCACTGATCGTATCCACGCGTCGGGAAATCGGCTGGTTCCCCTTCTCTGCCCTGTGGACGAGTGTCACCTCTCACAGGTTGCCCCCACGGATCGTAGAGGCGGCCTGTGGACAGTGTCCCGCACCCGGCTGTGTACGTGGGGCTCGGTCCGGGGGCCGGGCGGTCCGTCCCCGTTCCTCCCGTGTTCCCCTCCCCGCTCCCGCTTCCCCCGCCCGTCCTCTTCCCCGCTTTCCCCGCGCTTCCTCTTCCCCCGCTTCCCCGCTCTTCCCCTGTCCGTCCTCTCCGGCGGCCCCCCTCGTCCGGCCGTTCGGCCCTCCCCTCCCCCTCGTCTCTCCGTCCTCTCCGCTCCGGCCTACCCCCGTCCGTCCTCCTGTCACTCCCTCCCCCTGGACACCTTGGTCTCCGCGAGTGGAGCCGAAACAACGGATGTGAATCCACGGTCTGCGACGTGCTAATCTTCTGATGTCGCCAGGCGCTCCCACCGAAAAGTGAGAGAGTCCGGAGCACACCCAATGCGCGGGTGGCGGAATAGGCAGACGCGCTGGATTCAGGTTCCAGTGCCCGAAAGGGCGTGGGGGTTCAACTCCCCCCTCGCGCACCAGGAGCATCGCTCCAGATGTAACGATGAGAAGGTCGGCACCATGAAGATGGTGTCGGCCTTCTCGCTTTTCCCGGCACCTGCCGGACGGGTGGTGTGAGGTACTGCACAGGCACTCCTCCTCTTCTCCCGTCTTCCTTCCCCTCGCTCTCGTCCGCTCGCGCCCGTTCTCCGTGCCGGGCGCGAGACCTTCGTCGTGGGCGAGTGCGACGAAAGGGGGAAGGCCGGCGGTGGGACCGGTGCCTAGGGTGCGGGCGTGGACGCTTTGTCGAAGTCGGGGGACCGGGGTTCGTACGGGATCGGGGCCGCACTCGCCGCCGGGTGGGCCTGGTTCGCGGTGCCCGGACAGTGGTCGGGACGCAGGACCACCGGTGAGGTGGCGCTCGCCGTGGTCGTGGGGCTGCTCGCCGCCGGGACCGAGGAGCTGCTGGGCGGCGAGGGGTGGCGGTTGGCGGCGGTCGCCGCCGGTGCCGCCGTGCTGTCGCTGCTGCGACGGCGGCTCCCCGCGAGCGTGCTCGTCCTGACGGCGGCGCTCTCCCCCTTCGTCGCCGGGTTCGGTCCGCTGCTGATCGTGGCCGGCTGGTCGGCCGGCCGGTACATCGCGAGCGCCGGGCGGGCGCTGGCCGCGTTCATCGCCGCCTTCGTCCTCGACGTCGGGGGGACGCTCCTGGACACCTGGGACCGGCAGCGGCTCTTCACCGTCGTCTTCATGGCGACCCTCTACTACCTGGGGACCACCCTGGCCCCCGGGCTCGCCCACCGCTACTGGACCCAGCGGCGGACCCTGCTGCACGCGCTCCAGGAGCGCAACGCCCAACTGCTGCGCGAGCGGACCATGGTGGTCTGGCAGGCGCGGCTGCGGGAACGGCAGCGCATCGCCCAGGACATGCACGACAGCCTCGGTCACCAACTGGCCCTGATCGCCGTGCACACCGGGGCTCTGGAGGTGGACCGGGAGCTGAGCGAGCGGCAGCGCGAGGCGGTCGGCGTCCTGCGGAACGCCTCGGTGACCGCGATGCACGAGCTGCGGGAGGTCGTCGGGATACTCCGCGACGGGGTCGGGGCGGCGAACGGGACCGCGGCGGCGCCCGCGCCCGCCGGGGACGAGACGGGGAGGGCGGCCCGGGGGATCGCCGGCATCGAGGGGCTCGTGGCGGCGGCCCGTGCGGCCGGCACCGAGGTCGGGCTGCGGCGGACGGGGGAGGAGCGGCCGCTCGCGCCGGCGGCCGACCACGCCGCGTACAGGATCGCGCAGGAGGCCCTGACCAACGCCTACAAGTACGCGCCGGGAGCACCGATCGGCGTCGAACTGCGGTACGAGCCCGACGCCTTCGTGGTAGAGGTCGTCAACGAGGAACCGGTGGACGGGCCCGCCGAGGGCATGGTGAGCGGCGGTCAGGGGCTGACCGGTCTCGCCGAGCGGGCCCGGCTGGTGGGCGGCATGTGCCACGCCGGGCCGGCCGACGGCGGTGGGTTCCGGGTGGCCGGGATGCTGCCGTACGGGGCGGCGCCGGTCGCGGAGGCGGTGCCTTTGGTCGATGCGGCCGACGACTTCCGGCAGCAGACCACGGAGCCGCTGGTGGGAGATGGTCGTCCGGTCGTGGTCGGACCGGCCGACTGGACTTTCACCGAGCGGGAGTTGGCGATGGCGATGCGTGGGGGCAGGGACGCGAGCACGGGCAGGGGGGTCGCGCTGGGATGCGGGATCGCGTTCGGGGTGCTCGTCCTGCTTCTGGTGGCGGGGGGCTTCGGCCTCTACTTCCTGATCGGTTCGCTGGAGAAGGGGATGATCGAGACCGCGGAGTACGAGGCGGTGAAGGTCGGTGCGAGCGAGCAGGAGGTCCGTGCCCAACTGCCCTCCGGCGACTCGATAGCCACGGTCGGCCTCCAGGGCTCGGGGCCCGCGCGGCCGGAGGGTTCCGAGTGCCTGGTGCTGCTGTCCTCGGAGACGAGCGAGAGCTGGGACGAGGAGCCCGTTTTCCGGTTCTGCTTCAAGGACGGCAAGCTGATCGAGAAGAAGTCGTACATGGCCGAGCAGCGGTAGCGCGGCCGCTCGTACCGGAGCCGTGGGGGAGAAGCTGTGGCAGGGCAGCCCATCAGGGTCGTGATCGCCGACGACGAGCCGCTGATCAGGGCCGGGATCCGGATGATCCTCATCTCGGACCCGGGGATCCAGGTCGTCGGTGAGGCGGCCGACGGGCGGGCGGCGATCGAGGCGGCGCGGGCGCACGCCGCCGACGTGGTGCTGCTCGACATCCAGATGCCGGTCCTCGACGGGCTCTCGGCGCTGCCGGAGCTGCGGCGGGCGGCGCCCGCGGCCCGGGTCATCATCCTGACGACCTTCGGCGAGCGGGAGAACGTCCTGCGGGCGCTGGAGCACGGGGGTGCCGGGTTCCTGCTGAAGGACACGGCGCCCGCGGAGCTGATCGGGGCGGTGCGGGCCGCCGCGGCGGGGGACGCGTACCTGTCGCCCGCGGCGACCCGGCACGTGGTGGAGCGGCTCGCCAAGGGCCGGGAGGCGGCCCGTGCAGAGGAGGCCCGGGGGCGGGTGGCGGCGCTGAGCGAGAAGGAGCGGGACGTCCTGGCGCTGCTCGGGGAGGGGCTCTCCAACGCGGACGCGGGGAAGCGGCTGCACATGAGCGAGGGCACGGTGAAGACGTACGTGAGCCGGATCCTGGCCAAGCTGGACTGCGAGAACCGGGTCCAGGCGGCGCTGCTGGCGCGGGACGCGGGGTTGTAAGGGGGGCGACGAGGGCGGCCAGAACCGGGGCCGGGGTCACGGCTGGAATCTGGGCTGGAGCCGGAATCTGGATCGGGGCTGGAACCTGGGCTGGGGCTGGGGCTGGGGCTGGGGCTGGGGCCGGAACCGGCCCGGGCCGGGGCCAGGGCCAGGGCCGGGGCCAGGGCGGCGCGGGGCCTGGGGGTCCGGGTCAGCTCGTGGGGTGGTCCGGGAGGCCGCTCGTGCCGGCGTCGTTGTAGCGCAGGAGGTACGCGGCGAAGTGGGCCAGGTCCTCGGCGGACCAGTCCTTGAGGCGCTCCTGGTAGGCCGCCTGGCGGTTCGTCCGGGCCGAGGCGAGGACCTTCGTGCCCGCCTCCGTGGCGTGCAGGACCTGTACGCGGTGGTCGTCGGGGGCCGGGCGGCGCTCCACGAAGCCGAGCTTCTCCAGGCCCGCGAGCTGGCGGCTGACCGTCGACTTGTCCAGCAGGTAGTGGGCCGCGAGGTCGGTGGCGCGGCAGCCGTGCCGCTCCTCGATGTGGGCGAGGAGCGTGTACGAGACGAGCGGGAGCTCGGGATGGACCCGGGCCGCCGCCGCGCGGGCCCGGCGGGCGAAGGCCGTCAGTTCGCGCTGGATGACGTCCAGGGACGCCTCACGGGGTGGTTCCGCGCCGCCGGTCATGGGGGCTCCCTCGTCGTCGTGCGGGCGCTGTTCGCCCACCATGGCCTTTCAGTTGTATAGTACAACGGTTACTTAGTTGTAAAAGCCAACCATGGAGGTCTCGGTGTCCGCAGGACCGAACACCAGGGGAGCGTTGAAGCACGTCCTCGGGCATCTGCTCACCCCCCTGCTGATGTGCGTCGGCATGGGACTCGCCTACCTCGGCGCCTTCCACGCCCCCGAACCCCACGACCTGCGCGTCGACGTCGTCGGCTCGGGGCCCACGACCCAGGTCCTCGCCCAGTCGCTCCAGGACAAGGGGGCGGGCGCCCTCGACGTCCGTACCGTCGCCGACCGGGAGACGGCCGTCACCGCGCTGCGCGAGCAGCACAGCTTCGGCGCCTACGTGCCGGGCGAGAAGCCCGAACTCCTCGTCGCCTCGGGCTCCTCCGACACCAGCGCCATGGCCGTCGAGAAGGTGTTCACCAAGGTCGCCGCCGCGCAGGGCGCCCCGCTCGACGTCACCGACGTCGCCCCCACCGCCTCCGGCGACCCCACCGGCCAGGGCGTCTTCTTCCTCCTGGTCGCCCTCAGCATCGGCGCGTACGCCTCCGTCGCCGTCATCGGCGGCGCCGGAGCCGTCCTGCCCATGCGGATCAGGGTCCTCCTCGCCGCCGGCATGTCGTTCGTCGTCAGCCTGATCGGCACCCTCTTCGCCGGGCCGGTCTTCCACCTGGTCGACCGGGGGCTCGGCGGGGTCTGGGCGATGTCCTGGCTGTACGCGGCGGGCATCCTGCTGGTCGGCGTCGGTCTGCACACCTTCCTGCGCCGCTGGACCACGCTCGGCGTGATGGTCCTCTTCGTCATGCTCAACTTCACGAGCTCCGGGGGCATTTACCGGCCCGAGCTCCAGCCCGGCTTCTTCGGCGCCCTGCACGCCTTCTGGAACGGCGCGGGCTTCGTCGAGGGCGTGCGCGCCCACGTGTACTTCGACGGCCACGCCCTCGGCGGGAACGTCCTCGTCCTCGCCCTCTGGTTCCTCGTCGGCGCCGCCCTGGTGACTGTCGCGGGCCTCGCGGAGGCGCGGCGCGCGAAGCAGGCCGCGGGGGCGTCCGTCGTCGGGTCTTCCGCCGGGTCCACAGGTGGGTCCTCAGGTGGTCCTGCCGTCGGGCTCGCCGCCGGGTCCGCCGTCGGGTCTTCCGGGGAGGGGAAGGCCGAGGCCGAGGAGGAGATGGAGGAGGCCGTCGCGGTCTGAATCCCGCCCGGTCCCCACGACGGGGAGTTGTCCACAGGTACTCGTCCACAGGGGGAGACGGCCGATCGGCGGCGGGGGTACCGTCGGGGCCGAACGAGGACGAGCATCGCATCGGGGGAGGGCGTCCCATGGACGTGATCACGGCTGTCGTGCCGGAACAGCGCGGTACGGGCGGGGTGGCGCCGGACGTGGAGCGCGTCCCGCACGTGCCGGGATTCGCGCGCCGGGCGGCCGCGGGGACCGGTTCCTCCCTCAGGGAGCGGGGCAAGGCGCTGCGCGAGCGGGTCCCCCGCTCCTCGCACGTCCGGCAGGACCTCGCCACCGACCGCCCGGACGCCGTCCGCGCCGTCGAGGAGTCGAACTTCGGCCGGGTCCCCGGGCTCACGCCGATACGGGTCGGCAGGATGGCGGCAAGCCCGTTCGCCTTCCTGCGCGGATCCGCCGGACTGATGGCCCAGGATCTCGTCGGGACCCCCGTCACCGGGATCGCCGCGCAGATATGCGGCGACGCGCACGCCGCCAACTTCGGCCTCTACGGGGACGCGCGCGGCCGGCTCGTCATGGACCTCAACGACTTCGACGAGACCGTCGTCGGCCCCTGGGAGTGGGACCTCAAGCGGCTCGCCACCTCCCTCGTGCTCGCCGGGCGGGAGGTCGGCGCGAGCGAGGAGGTCTGCCGGGCCGCCGCCTTCGACGCCGTCGGCGCCTACCGGCGCACCATGCGCCTGCTAGCCCGGCTCCCCGCCGCCGACGCCTGGAACGCGATCGCCGACGAGGAACTCGTCTCCCACGCCGACGCCCACGACCTCCTCGGCATCCTGGAGAAGGTCTCCACCAAGGCGCGCAACAACACCAGCGCCCGGTTCGCCTCCCGGTCGACCGAGGCCGTGCCGGACGCCGAGGGCGGCGGCCGCAGGTTCGTCGACGCCCCTCCGGTGCTGCGGAGGGTCCCGGACGCCGAGGCGGCCCTGGTGACCGCCTCCCTCGGGGCCTACCTGGAGACCGTGTCCGAGGACCGGCTACCGCTCCTCGCGCGGTACGCCGTCCACGACGTGGCCTTCCGGGTGGTCGGCACCGGCAGCGTCGGCACCCGCTCCTACGTCGTCCTGCTCCTCGACCACCGGGGCGAGCCGCTGGTGCTCCAGGTCAAGGAGGCCAGGCCCTCGGCCCTGCTCCCCCACCTCCCGGCCGCCGGCTTCCCGGTCCAGGACACGGGCCACGAGGGGCGGCGCGTGGTGCTCGGGCAGAAGCGGATGCAGGTCGTCAGCGACATCCTGCTCGGCTGGACCACGATCGAGGGACGCTCGTTCCAGGTGCGCCAGTTCCGCAACCGCAAGGGCAGCGTCGACCCCGCCGCGCTCGGCGCCGACCAGGTCGACGACTACGGGCGGATGACCGGCGCCCTGCTCGCCCGCGCCCACGCCCACAGCGCCGACCCGCGCCTGATAGCCGGGTACTGCGGCAAGAACGAGGAGCTGGACGAGGCCGTCGCCTCCTTCTCCGTCGCGTACGCGGACCGCACCACGGCCGATCACGCCGACCTGCTCTCCGCCGTCCGTTCCGGGCGCGTGGCGGCCGAGCTCGGCGTCTGACTCCCGCGCGGGGGCCGGTGCTCCGGCCCCTTACGCTGGGAGGGTGACGAGCCGGAGCGAGGACAGCGACGTGGACCAGGGCCTGGAGCAGGGAGCGGAAGCCGGGGGCGACGAGCGGCCCGAGGCGCGGCTCGAACGTGCCGTGCGGGTGGCCGAGCAGGCGCTGATCGAGTTCGAGATCGCCGTCGAGACCTTCCGGGTCGAGGTGGAGAACTTCTCCCGGCTGCACCACCAGAAGCTCGGCCCGATGTACGCGCGGCTCGACGAGCTGGAGGCGCTGATCGCCGAGGCCCGTGCGGCGCGCACCGGCGACCCCGAGGACCTGCGGCGGGCCCAGGAGGCCCGGGCCGCCGTCATGCCGATGCCCGGGGTGGAGGAGCTGTTCCACGACTGGATCGACACCGACGGCCTCTCCCCCGAGGCGGCGGCCATGCTCACCGAGCGGCCGGTCCAGCCGCCCAAGCGGGTCAGGCCCAGCGAGGAGGCCCGCAGGCTCTACCGCGAGCTGGCCCGCAGGGCCCACCCCGATCTGGCCCGCGAGGAGGGCGAGCGGAAGCGGCGCGAGGAGTTCATCACCCGGGTGAACGCCGCCTACGCCCGCGGCGACGAGAGGTTGCTGCGCGAGCTGTCCGCCGAGTGGGAGGCCGGTCCGGCACCGGCCGAGGAGCGGCCCGGCGAGAGCGAGGAGCTGTACGCGCGCCTGGAGTGGCTGGCGGAGCGCAAGGACATGCTGTCGGCGCTGGCGCGCGAGCTGGAGGAGAGCGCGATCGGCGCGATGCTGCGGATGGCGCCGGACGACCCGGACCGGCTCCTGGAGGAGATCGCGGAGCAGCTGCTCGCGCAGGTCTCCGAGCGGGAGACCGAGCTGTCCGGTCTGGTGCAGTAGGTTTTTCCGTGCGCCCGAGCCCCTTCGGGCGGTTCTGACGAGAGAAGGCCGGTCCCATGAATTTCTCCCCGCTGCCCTCGGTGGACGCGGCTTCCGTGCCGGCCGATGCCCTGGTGCTGGACGTCAGGGAGGAGAACGAGTGGGCGGCCGGCCACGTCGAGGGCGCGGTGCACGTGCCGATGAGCGACTTCGTGGCCCGCTTCGGCGAGGTCACGGAGTCCCTGGCCGAGTACGGCCGGGCCTATGTGATGTGCCGGGTGGGCGGCCGGTCGGCGCAGGTCACGCAGTACCTGGTCCAGCAGGGCTTCGACGCGGTGAACATCGACGGCGGGATGATCGCCTGGGACGGCGCCGGGCGCCCGATGGTGACGGAGAACGGCGCCCAGGCGTTCGTCCTCTGATCCCTCCCGGCCCCCGCGCCGTTCTCCCGTTCCCTCCGGGCCGGCCCCGTCAGCGGTCGAAGTCCAGCTCCACGTCGGCGGTGGTGGGGCGGGACTGGCAGGCCAGGACGTAACCGGCCTCCGTCTCGTCCGGCTCCAGGGCGAAGTTGCGGTCCATCCGCACCTCGCCGCCGACGACGAAGGCCCGGCAGGTGCCGCACACCCCGCCCTTGCAGGCGTACGGGGCGTCCGCGCGGGCGCGGAGCACGGTGTCCAGGAGGCTCTCGCCCCGCTCCACCGGCCAGGTGCCGGACCGGCCGTGCAGGGTCGCGGTCAGGGTGGCGTGCGCGGGGGTGTCGGATGCCGGGGCCGCTACGGGCGCGGAGCCGTCGTCGACGTGGAAGATCTCCTGGTGGACCCGGCTCCGGTCGACGCCCAGGTCGCGCAGCGCCCGCTCGGCGCCCTGCACGAGCCCGAACGGGCCGCACAGGAACCAGCCGTCGACGTCGCCGACCGGCAGCAGCGCGGGAAGCAGTCCGGCGAGCCGCTCGCGGTCGAGTCGGCCCGACGGAAGACCCGCCTGCTGCTCCTCCCGGGAGAGCACGGTGACGAGCTGGAAGCGGCCGGGGTAGCGGTCCTTGAGGTCGGCCACCTCGTCCAGGAACATCGTGGACGCGGCGGTGCGGTCGCTCCGGACCAGGCAGAACCGGGCCTCCGGTTCGCGGGCGAGCAGGGTGGCCGCCATCGAGAGCACCGGGGTGATGCCGCTGCCGCCGACGACGGCCGCGAAGTAGCCGGGGCGCGGGGCGAGCGTGAAGCGGCCCGTCGGCTCCATGACCTCGACGAGGTCGCCCACGGCCAGCTCCTTGAGCGCGTACGTCGAGAACGCGCCGCCGTCCACGAGCCGGATGCCGACGCGCAGGACGGGCGGCTCGCCGGCCGGGGCGGCGGGGGCGCAGATCGAGTACGTGCGCCGGACCTCCCCGCCCCGCTCGCCGGTGCGCCGCAGCGCGAGGTGCTGGCCGGGCAGGTGCCGGTACGTCTCGTGGAGCTCGGACGGGACCGCGAAGGTGACGGCCACGGAGTCGTCCGTGAGCCGCTCGACCTCGCTCACCGCGAGCGGATGGAACCCGGCCCGTCCCGCGCCTGAGGACACCATCTACAGCTCCTTGAAGTGGTCGAACGGTTCGCGGCAGGCGGTGCAGCGGCGCAGGGCCTTGCACGCGGTGGAGGAGAAGCGGCTCAGGAGCTCGGTGTCGGTGGAGCCGCAGTGCGGGCAGCGGATCGCCAGCGTCAGCGGCACCGGGCCGCCGGCCGGGCCCTGCGGGCGTGGCGGGGCGATGCCGAACTCGGTGAGCTTGCGCCGCCCCTCCTCGCTGATGTCGTCGGTGGACCAGGCGGGGGTGAGGACCGTGACGACGGAGACCTCCGGGACCCCGTGGTCGTGGAGCGCGCGCTCGATGTCCGAGGACATGGCCTCGATCGCCGGGCAGCCCGTGTACGTCGGGGTGAGGGTGACCTCGACCCGGCCGGGACCGGTGACGTGGACGCCCCGCATCACGCCCAGCTCCTCCAGGGTGAGGACGGGCAGCTCCGGGTCGGGGACGGAGCCGGCGACCCGGCTCAGCTCCTCCTCCAGGGCCGTCATGGTCACCACGACGCCCCCGGGTGGCTGCGGTGCAGGTGCTGCATCTCGGCCAGCATCCGCCCGAAGGACTCGGTGTGCAGGCCCTGCCGGCCCGCGCCCGCGCTCCAGGCGCCGGTGCGCGCCCCGGAGGGCACGTCGAGCGTGGCCCTGCCGAGGACGTCCGTCACCGACTCCAGCCAGGCGCTCTCCAGGGCCGCGCGGTCCACGTCGAGTCCCTCGACCGGCTGGAACAGCTCGCCGGTGTACCGCCACAGGGCCTCGCAGGCCCGGCTCATCCGTTCGTGGCTCTCGGGGGTGCCGTCGCCGAGGCGCAGCGTCCACTGCTCGGCGTGGTCCCGGTGGTAGGCGACCTCCTTGACGGCCTTCGCCGCGAGGCCGGCGAAGGGCCCGTCGCCGGAGGCCAGCCGCCCGTACAGCAGGTGCTGGTAGGTGGAGAAGTAGAGCTGCCGGGCGATGGTGTGGGCGAAGTCGCCGTTCGGCTGCTCGACGAGCTGGACGTTCCGGAAGGAGCGCTCCTCCCGGAGGTAGGCCAGTTCGTCCTCGTCGCCGACGAGGGAGAGCAGGACGCGGGCCTGGCCGAGCAGGTCGAGCGCGATGTTGGCCAGGGCGACCTCCTCCTCCAGGACGGGGGCGGAGCCGGCCCACTCCCCCAGGCGGTGGGAGAGGACCAGGGCGTCGTCGCCGAGGGCGAGGGCCGCGCCGACGGGCACGGCGGGCACCGCGACGGCGCCCTCGCGGGTGTCGGGGGTGCTCACAGGTGCTTCACCCCCTCCGGGATCTCGTAGAACGTCGGGTGGCGGTAGGGCTTGTCCGCCGCCGGGTCGAAGAAGGGGTCCTTCTCGTCGGGCGAGGAGGCGGTGATCGCCGCGGAGGGCACGACCCAGATCGAGACGCCCTCGCTCCTGCGGGTGTACAGGTCGCGGGCGTTGCGCAGGGCCATCTCCGCGTCGGGCGCGTGGAGACTGCCCGCGTGGGTGTGGGACAGCCCGCGGCGCGAGCGCACGAACACCTCCCACAGCGGCCAACCGTCGCTCGTCATGCCTGTGCCTCCCCGTTCTCTCCGGTGTGCTTCCGCGCGTGGGCCGCCGCGGCTTCCCTGACCCAGGCGCCGTCCTCGTGGGCCTGGCGCCGCCTGCTCAGCCGCTGGTCGTTGCAGGGGCCGTTCCCCTTGAGGACGTCCCAGAACTCGGTCCAGTCGATCGGCCCGAAGTCGTAGTGCCCGCGCTCCTCGTTCCACCGCAGGTCGGGGTCGGGGAGGGTGAGGCCGAGCGCGTCGGCCTGCGGGGCGGCGATGTCGACGAAGCGCTGCCGCAGCTCGTCGTTGGAGTGGCGCTTGATCTTCCAGGCCATCGCCTGGGCGGTGTGCGTCGACTCGTCGTCCGGCGGGCCGAACATCATCAGCGAGGGCCACCACCAGCGGTCCACCGCGTCCTGCGCCATGGCGTGCTGGGCCTCGGTGCCGTTCGACAGGGCGAGCAGCGCCTCGTACCCCTGCCGCTGGTGGAAGGACTCCTCCTTGCAGACCCGGACCATCGCGCGGGCGTACGGGCCGTAGGAGCAGCGGCACAGGGGGACCTGGTTGGTGATCGCGGCGCCGTCCACCAGCCAGCCGATCGCGCCGACGTCGGCCCAGGTCAGCGTGGGGTAGTTGAAGATCGAGGAGTACTTCTGGCGGCCGGAGTGGAGCTTGTCGAGCAGCTCGTCCCGGCTGGTGCCGAGGGTCTCCGCCGCGCTGTACAGGTAGAGGCCGTGGCCGGCCTCGTCCTGCACCTTGGCCATCAGGATCGCCTTGCGGCGCAGCGAGGGCGCGCGGGTGATCCAGTTCGCCTCGGGCTGCATGCCGATGATCTCGGAGTGGGCGTGCTGCGCGATCTGCCGGACGAGCGAGGCGCGGTAGGCCTCGGGCATCCAGTCGCGCGGCTCGATGCGCTCGTCGGCGGCGACGGCGGCGTCGAACACGGCCTCGTGGGCGGCCGCCTCCACCGCGGCCGCGTCCGCCGCGCCGGTCGTGCCCGCGCCGCCCGCCGTGCTCGCGGTCCCTGCCGTTCCTGCCGTCACTGCGGTCATCAGATCCCCTACCGACCGATCGTTCGGTTCATTGGCTTCAATGGTGAGACGGCGGCCCGTATGGTGTCAACCCTGTGGATAACCGAGGTGGGCCGATCGGGATCGGGGCGGGATGGACGCGTACGTCGAAAAGGACGCGGTCGAGGTGGGGGACGACCGGCGGACGCCCCCGGAGGAACCGCCGCCCGCGCACCCGGACCCCGCGTCCCCACAGGCCGCCGGAGCAGGCGATACGGGCGGGACGGGGAGTGGCAGCGGGACGGGCGGCGGGATCATGGCCCTGTCCCTGCCGTACCAGGTCGTCGTCGCCGTCGCGCTCGCCGTCGTCGGCGTCTTCGCCTGCGTCCACCTGGCGATGGTCTTCCTGCACGTGGCGCCGTCCAACACGCTGACCAAGCAGAACGGCCAGGCCGTCGACGACTGGATCTACCCCGAGTTCGAGCAGAACTGGAAGCTCTTCGCGCCCAATCCGCTCCAGCAGAACGTCTCCGTCGAGGCCCGCGCCGAGGTCACCGCCGCCGACGGCACCCGCCGGACCACCGGCTGGATCGACCTCACGGTCCAGGACATCGAGGCCATCCGCCACAACCCGATGCCGAGCCACACCCAGCAGAACCAGCTCCGCAGGGCCGTGGACTTCTACTTCAACTCGCACTCCGACGACCACCGCCCCAACGGGCTGCGCGGCCGCCTCTCGGAGCAGTACATGCGCCGGATCGCGGTGCAGCGGCTCGACGCCCTGCCCTCCCTGGCCGGCTCCGACGTGCGGCGCGTCCAGCTCCGGGCCGTCAACCGGCCGGTTCCCGCGCCGCAGTGGAGCGACGAGAAGCGGAAGACGTCCCCCACCTACCGCGACCTCCCGTGGTGGCGGATCACTGACACCGACCGGTCCGCCGACACCGGTGCCGACCGGAAGAGCGCGGACGCGGCCCCGCACCGCACGGAGGAGGCCCGATGAGCGCCCCGGTCCCGACGCCGACGCCGATGTCCGCGCCCACGCGTGCGCGTGCCCGCGAGCCCTTCGACCGCCGGCTCGCCCGCGCCGTCCAGAACGTCACCGGCCGCTCCCTCGGCCCGTACCAGAGCGCGATCGTACGGATCGGCTTCTCGCTGACCTGGCTGCTCTTCCTGCTGCGCGAACTGCCGCACCGCCACCAGCTCTACGGCTCCGAGAGCCCCTGGTCGTGGGGGATGGCCGAGCGGCTGATCGCCGACAACCGGGCCTTCACCGTGCTCATGTGGTCGGACGGCCGGATCTGGTTCGAGATCGTCTACGGACTCGCGGTGCTCTCCACCGCCCTCCTCCTGGTGGGCTGGCGCACCCGGGCCGTCTCCGTGGTCTTCATGGTCGGGGTCCTGTCGCTCCAGAACCGCGCCGTCTTCGTGGGCGACGGCGGCGACAACGTCCTCCACCTGGCCGCGATCTACCTCGTCCTGACCCGCTGCTCCCAGGTGTGGTCCCTCGACGCCCGGCGGATGGCCCGCGAGGACCGTGCCGCCCGCGCCGGGGAGCCCCCGCGCCGCGACCTCACCGGCCCGCTGCTGTGGACCGTGCTCGGCGGCTTCCTCGTGGCCGCCACCTGGTTCTCCGACGTCAGCGGCGAGTGGTGGACGCTGCTGCTGCTGTGGGTGCTCTGGCTGGGGAACGCGCTGTGGTGGCTGGTCCGCCGGTACGCCCCGGGGGAGCCCCGCACCCTGCTCGACGCCCTCGCCAACCTCGCGCACAACGCCACCCTGCTGGTGCTCATGGCAGAGGTCTGCCTGATCTACGCCACGGCCGGCTGGTACAAGATCCAGGGCTCGCGCTGGCAGGACGGCACCGCGCTGTTCTACCCGCTCCACCTGGACTACTTCACGCCCTGGCCCGCCCTCTCCGAGCTGCTCGCCGCCGGCGGGATCATGGTGATGGTGCTGACCTACGGCACCGTGATCGTGCAGGTCGCCTTCCCCTTCACGCTCTTCAACCGCAAGGTCAAGAACGTCCTCCTCGTCGCGATGATGCTGGAGCACGCCGGGATCGCCCTGCTCCTCGGCCTGCCGATCTTCTCGATGGCGATGATCTCCGCCGACGCGGTGTTCCTGCCGACGGTCTTCCTGGTGGCCCTGGGCACACGGGTGACGCGGGTGAGGGACCGGCTGCTGCGGCGGACGCCGGCGGGGACGCTGCCCGAGCAGCGCCGTGCGGACGGGGAGGGTGCCCCCCGTACCCTCGTCGGGTGAGCACCACCGAAGAGACGCCCGGGACCGGGCAGGAGACCGCCGGACCCGAGCCGGAGCCGGTCCAGTACGACGAGGGGTTCGGCACCGAGGTCGGCGTCGGGCCGCACCCGGAGCCGTGGCCCGAGGGCGAGCGGTACGACCCCGAGCTGCTCGCCGGCGGCGACCGGCGCAACGTCGTCGACCGCTACCGGTACTGGACGCGCGAGGCGGTCGTCGCCGACCTGGACACCCGGCGCCACGACTTCCACGTGGCGGTGGAGAACTGGGGCCACGACTTCAACATCGGCTCGGTGGTGCGGACCGCCAACGCCTTCCTGGCCAAGGAGGTCCACATCGTGGGCCGGCGCCGCTGGAACCGGCGCGGCGCCATGGTCACCGACCGCTACCAGCACGTCCGCCACCACCCGGACACCGGGTCGCTGACCTCGTGGGCGGCGGCCGAGGGCCTGCCCGTCATCGGCATCGACAACCTGCCCGGCGCCGTGCCCCTGGAGCGGACCGTGCTCCCCCGCCGCTGCGTGCTGCTCTTCGGGCAGGAGGGCCCCGGCCTCACCGAGGAGGCCCGCGCCCACGTGGAGACGGTCTGCTCGATCGCCCAGTTCGGCTCCACCCGGTCGATCAACGCCGGGGCGGCCGCCGCCATCGCCATGCACGCGTGGATCCAGCGGTACGCGGAGATCGAGACGCCTTAGGGGCGCCGGGACGGCGGGGCCCGGTGGGCCCCGCCGCACGCGGGAGGTCAGGCCTGGCGGCGGACCTCCACCACCCGGAAGCGGTTGGAGACGAAGGCGCCGTCGCACAGGGCGGCGTTCGCCGCCGGGTTGCCGCCGGAGCCGTGGAAGTCGGAGAACGCGGCCGTCTGGTTCACGTACACCCCGCCCGTCAGGTTCAGCGACAGCTGGGCCGACTCCTCCAGGCAGACCTCCTCCACCGCGCGCTCGACCTCCTCCGAGGACGTGTACGCGCCGACCGTCATCGCGCCCTTCTCGCGGACCGTGCGCCGCAGCAGCTCCAGGGCGTCGTCGGTGGAGTCCACCGCGACGGCGAAGGAGACCGGGCCGAAGCACTCCGAGAAGTACGCGTCCCGGGCCTCCGGCTTGGCGCCGTCCAGCTTCACGATCACCGGGGTGCGGACCACGGCGTCGGGGAACTCCGGATGGGCCACCTCGCGGGAGGCCAGCGCCACCTCGCCGAGCTCGGCGGCGGCCTCCAGGCGCGCCTTCACGTCCGGGTTGACCAGCGCGCCCAGCAGGCCGTTGGCCCGGGCGTCGTCGCCGAGGAGGCCGTCGACCGCCGCCGCGAGGTCGGCCACGACCTCGTCGTACGACTTGGGGCCCTGGTCGGTGGCGATGCCGTCGCGGGGGATCAGCAGGTTCTGCGGGGTGGTGCACATCTGGCCGCTGTAGAGGGACAGCGAGAAGGCCAGGTTGCCGAGCATGCCCCGGTAGTCGTCGGTGGAGTCCACCACGACCGTGTTGACCCCGGCCTTCTCGGTGTAGACCTGGGCCTGGCGGGCGTTGGCCTCCAGCCAGTCGCCGAAGGCGGTCGAGCCGGTGTAGTCGATGATCCGGACCTCGGGGCGCACGGCCAGGGTCTTGGCGATGCCCTCGCCGGGACGCTCGACGGCGAGCGCCACCAGGTTGGGGTCGAAGCCCGTCTCGGCGAGGACCTCGCGGGCGATCCGGACGGTGAGCGCGAGCGGCAGGACCGCGCGCGGGTGGGGCTTGACCAGGACCGGGTTGCCGGTGGCGAGGGAGGCGAACAGGCCCGGGTAGCCGTTCCAGGTGGGGAAGGTGTTGCAGCCGATCACCAGGGCGACGCCGCGGCCGACCGGGGTGAACTCCTTGCTCAGCTCCAGGGGGTCCCGCTTGCCCTGGGGCTTGGACCAGCCGGCCCGCCCGGCGGGGGTGCGGGTCTGCTCCGCGTACGCGTACGCCACGGCCTCCAGGCCCCGGTCCTGGGCGTGCGGGCCGCCGGCCTGGAACGCCATCATGAACGCCTGGCCGCTGGTGTGCATGACGGCGTGGGCGAACTCGTGGGTGCGGGCGGAGATCCGGGCGAGGATCTCCAGGCAGACCAGGGCGCGCGTCTCGGGCCCGGCGTCGCGCCAGGCGCCCGTCCCCTCGCGCATGGCGGGCAGCAGGACGTCGACGTCCGCGTGCGGGTACTCGACGCCGAGTTCCGGGCCGTACGGCGAGACCTCGCCGCCGGTCCAGCCGTCCGTGCCGGGCTGGTCCAGCTCGAAGCGGCCGTTCAGCAGGGACTGGTACGCGGCGAGGCCGGCCGCCGCGTCGAGCGAGCCGTCCGCCCCGTAGGCCTTCGGGTGCTCGGGGTGCGGCGACCAGTAGGCGCGGGTGCGGATGGTGTCGAGCGCCTGGTCGAGCGTGGACCGGTGCTTCTCGGCCAGACGGTCGGTGGTCGGCTGAGCGGTGGCCATGGGTGGACCAACTCC
Source organism: Streptomyces sp. NPDC086147 (assembly GCF_040702165.1). Classification (NCBI taxonomy): domain Bacteria; kingdom Bacillati; phylum Actinomycetota; class Actinomycetes; order Kitasatosporales; family Streptomycetaceae; genus Streptomyces; species Streptomyces sp. NPDC086147. Next base: position 275,402 of record NZ_JBFBJO010000003.1, read on the forward strand.
TCGTCGAGCTGGGCAGGGAGACACGTACGGAGTTAGAGTAACCGAACGATCGGTCGGGACAAGGGGGTCCGCCGATCCTGTGGAAAACCCATCGGGGAGGATCACTCCCATGAGTGCCGACGTGACCGTCAGGGGGAGCGACGACGTGACCGCCAACGAGGCCGCCGCCGTGGAGCAGGAACGCGTTGAAGCCGTGGAGACGGACCGGACCGGGGACGGAGGGGCGGGCCGGAGCGCGGACGCGGAGACGGACCGGGCCGAAGCCGCGGAGCCCGTCGCCCGGGACCGCGTCGTCGCCGTCGTCGGCACCGGGACCATGGGCCAGGGCATCGCCCAGGTCGCGCTGGTCGCCGGCCACCCCGTGCGCCTCTACGACAGCGCCCCCGGCCGGGCCGGGGAGGCCGTCGCCGCCCTCGCCGCCCGCCTCGACCGGCTCGTGGAGAAGGGCCGCCTGGACGCCGGCGCGCGCGAGGCGGCCGTTGGACGGCTGCACGCGGCCGGGGAACTCGCCGAGCTCGCGGACGCGGCCCTCGTCGTCGAGGCGATCGTCGAGGACCTGACGGTCAAGCGGCGGCTCTTCGCCGACCTGGAGGAGGTCGTCGGCGACGACACCGTCCTCGCCACCAACACCTCGTCGCTCTCCGTCACCGCCATCGCCGGGGGCCTGCGGCTGCCCGGCCGGTTCGTCGGACTGCACTTCTTCAACCCGGCGCCGCTGCTCCCGCTCGTCGAGGTCGTCAGCGGCTTCGCCACCGACCCGGACACCGCCACGCGCGCGTACGGGACGGTGAAGGGCTGGGGCAAGACGCCGGTGCGCTGCGCGGACACCCCCGGCTTCATCGTGAACCGGGTCGCGCGCCCCTTCTACGCCGAGGCGCTGCGCGTCCACGAGGAGGGCGGCGCGGACCCGGCCACCATCGACGCGGCCCTGCGTGAGAGCGGCGGCTTCCGCATGGGCCCGTTCGAGCTGACCGACCTGATCGGCCAGGACGTGAACGAGGCCGTCACCCGCTCCGTCTGGGACTCCTTCCACCAGGACCCCAAGTTCACCCCGTCGCTCGCACAGCGCCGGCTCGTCGAGTCGGGGCGCCTCGGCCGCAAGACGGGCCACGGCTGGTTCTCGTACGCAGAGGGCGCCGAGCGCCCCGAACCGCACACGGCGCCGCCGGCGAAGGCGCCGGAGAAGATCACCGTCCGGGGCGACCTGGAGCCCGCCGAGCCGCTGGTGAAGCTCTTCGAGGAGGCGGGGATCAAGGTCCGGCGCAAGAGCGGCAGCGGATACATCCAGCTCCCCGGCGGCGCCCGGCTCGGCCTGGCCGACGGCGAGACCGCCTTCGAGTACCCCGGCGAGGAGATCATCTACTTCGACCTCGCGCTTGACTACGCGCGCGCGACCCGGATCGTGCTGTCGACCGGCGAGGACACCCCGCCCGAATCCCTCGCCGAGGCCGTCGGCCTCTTCCAGGCCCTCGGCAAGCAGGTCTCCGTCATCGGCGACGTGCCCGGCATGATCGTCGCCCGTACGGTCGCGATGCTGGCTGACCTGGCGGCCGACGCGGTCGACCGGGGGGTCGCCACCGCCGAGGACGTCGACACGGCGATGCGGCTCGGCGTGAACTATCCGCTGGGGCCGCTGGAGTGGGCCGGGAAGGTGGGGCACGCGCGCGTACGGGGGCTGCTCATGTCCCTGCACGAGCGCTACCCGACGGGGCGGTACGCGCCGAGCCTGGGCACCGCCCGCCGGGGATACGCCGAGGAAGGACGTGACTCCCGATGACCACGGCGAAGCGCGACACGTACACCCCCGAGACGCTGCTCTCGGTCGCGGTGCGGGTCTTCAACGAGCGCGGTTACGACGGCACGTCCATGGAGCACCTGTCGAAGGCGGCGGGCATCTCCAAGTCGTCGATCTACCACCACGTGTCCGGCAAGGAGGAGCTGCTCCGGCGGGCGGTCAGCCGGGCGCTCGACGGCCTGTTCGCGGTCCTCGACGAGCCGGGGGCCGGGCAGGGCCGGGCCGTCGAGCGGGTCGAGTACGTCACGCGCCGCACGGTCGAGGTGCTGATCGAGGAGCTGCCGTACGTGACGCTCCTCCTCCGGGTGCGCGGCAACACGGCCACCGAGCGGTGGGCGATGGAGCGGCGCCGCGAGTTCGACCACCGGGTGGCCGACCTCCTGAAGGCTGCCGTCGCCGAGGGCGACCTGCGGGCCGACGTGGACATCCGGCTCGCGACCCGGCTGCTCTTCGGCATGATCAACTCGCTGGTGGAGTGGTACCGGCCGCACCCGGACACGGCGGCGGAGCGGCAGCGGATCGCCGGGACCGTCGTCCACCTCGCCTTCGACGGGCTGCGGACGGCCGACTGACGGCGGTCGGCCCGGGCGGCGCCTCAGTGGTCCGGGTCGAGGTCCGTCTCCTCGAAGACCAGCAGGGTCCGGGTCGAGAGCACCTCCGGGATCGACTGGAGCTTGGTGAGCACCAGCTCGCGCAGGGACCGGTTGTCCGGGGTGTGCACCAGGAGCAGCACGTCGAAATCGCCGCTGACCAGAGCGATGTGCGCGGCTCCCGGCAGGGCCTGGAGCTGTTCCCGCACGGTCCGCCAGGAGTTCTGGACGATCTTGAGCGTGATGTAGGCGGAGGCGCCGTGGCCCGCCCGCTCGTGGTTCACGCGGGCGCTGAAGCCCCGGATCACCCCGTCGTCGATGAGCCGGTTGATCCGCGCGTAGGCGTTGGCCCGGGAGACGTGCACCCGGTCGGCCACGGAGCGGATCGAGGCGCGTCCGTCCGTTTGGAGTATGCGCAGGATGTCGCGGTCGACGGCGTCCAGCGGGCGCGCGGGCGGGCCCGGCGGCTCCGTCGCGGGAGCCGGGGACACGACCTGCTCCCACTCGTCGGCCATTTGTTCATCCGCCATGTGCCCCCGCCTCTCTCCGGTGGACGACCTGTTCCCATCCCAGGCTGTGGAGAACCGTTTGTCCACAGGCTGGAGGTGCCTGTAGCCAAAATGCCTCCACGACCGAACAATCGGTAGGTGAGGCGCACCACACTCGCGCCGCCCGCCTTCGGGCTTCATGCCCGCTCCCACGAGGAGGTGGACTCGTTGCGACAGCGCAGTTCGACAGTCCAAGAGCCGCCCGGCGCCCCCGCCCACCGGACCGCCCCGCCGGCCTGGCAGCCGCGCACCGACCCCGCGCCGCTGCTGCCGGAGGCCGAGCCGCTGCGCGTGCTCGGCACGGACGCCGTGGCCGACGCCGATCCCGCGCTGCTGCTGAGGCTCTACGCGGAGCTGGTCCGCGGCCGCCGCTACAACACGCAGGCCACCGCCCTCACCAAGCAGGGCCGGCTCGCCGTGTACCCGTCCACCACCGGCCAGGAGGCGTGCGAGATCGCCGCCGCGGCCGTCCTGGAGGACCGGGACTGGCTCTTCCCCTCGTACCGCGACACCCTGGCGGCCGTGGCCCGCGGCCTCGACCCCGTCCAGGCCCTGACCCTGCTGCGCGGCGACTGGCACACCGGCTACGACCCGCACGAGTACCGGATCGCACCGCTCTGCACGCCCCTGGCCACCCAGCTCCCGCACGCCGTGGGCCTCGCCCACGCCGCCCGCCTCAAGGGCGACGACGTCGTCGCCCTCGCCATGGTCGGCGACGGCGGCACCAGCGAGGGCGACTTCCACGAGGCGCTGAACTTCGCGGCCGTCTGGCAGGCCCCCGTGGTCTTCTTCGTCCAGAACAACGGCTTCGCGATCTCCGTGCCGCTCGCCAAGCAGACCGCCGCCCCCTCCCTCGCCCACAAGGCCGTCGGATACGGCATGCCGGGCCGGCTGGTCGACGGCAACGACGTGGTCGCCGTCCACCAGGTGCTCGGCGAGGCCGTGGCACGCGCGCGGCGCGGCGGCGGACCGACCCTCGTCGAGGCCGTCACCTACCGGATCGACGCCCACACCAACGCCGACGACGCCACCCGCTACCGGGAGGCGGCCGAGGTCGAGACCTGGCGGGCGCACGACCCCGTCCTGATCCTCGAACGGGAACTGACCGAGCGCGGCCTGCTCGACGAGGACGGCAGGCGCGCCGCGGCCGAGGCCGCCGAGACGATGGCGGCGGAGCTGCGCGAACGGATGAACGCCGACCCGGTGCTCGACCCGATGGACCTGTTCGCCCACGTGTACGCGGAGCAGACCACGCAACTGCGCGAACAGGCGGCGCAGCTCCGCGCCGAGCTCGAAGCCGAGGGTGAGGCGTGATGACGACCGCGACGACCGGCCCCAAGGCGTCCGGGGCCGGCGGGAAGGCCGGGAAGGCCAAGCCCGCCACGATGGCGCAGGCGCTCCAGCGCGCCATGCGCGACGCCATGGCCGAGGACCCGACCGTCCACGTGATGGGCGAGGACGTCGGCACCCTCGGCGGGGTCTTCCGGGTCACCGACGGACTCGCGAAGGAGTTCGGCGAGGACCGCTGCACGGACACCCCGCTGGCCGAGGCCGGCATCCTCGGCGCGGCCGTCGGCATGGCCATGTACGGCCTGCGGCCGGTTGTGGAGATGCAGTTCGACGCCTTCGCCTATCCGGCGTTCGAGCAGCTGATCTCCCACGTGGCCCGCATGCGCAACCGCACGCGCGGCGCGATGCCGATGCCGATCGTCATCCGGGTGCCGTACGGCGGCGGGATCGGCGGCGTTGAGCACCACAGCGACTCCTCCGAGGCCTACTACACGGCCACCCCGGGCCTGCACGTCGTCACCCCGGCCACCGTCGAGGACGCCTACGGCCTGCTGCGCGCGGCCATCGCCTCCGACGACCCGGTGGTCTTCCTGGAGCCCAAGCGGCTCTACTGGTCCAAGTCCGACTGGTCCCCCGAGGCGCCCGCGTCCGTCGAGCCGATCGGGAAGGCCGTCGTGCGCCGCCGGGGCACCGGCGCCACCCTGATCACCTACGGCCCCTCGGTGCCGGTCTGCCTGGAGGCCGCCGAGGCCGCGCAGGCGGAGGGCTGGGACCTCGAAGTCGTCGACCTGCGCTCGCTCGTGCCGTTCGACGACGAGACCGTCTGCGCCTCGGTGCGGCGCACCGGACGCGCGGTCGTGGTCCACGAGTCGACCGGCTTCGGCGGCCCCGGTGCGGAGATCGCCGCCCGGGTGACCGAGCGCTGCTTCCACCACCTGGAGGCGCCGGTGCTGCGGGTCGCGGGCTTCGACATCCCGTACCCGCCGCCGATGCTGGAGCGGCACCACCTGCCCGGCGTGGACCGGGTCCTGGACGCGGTGGCCCGGCTCCAGTGGGAGGCGGGCAACTGATGGCCCAGGTCCTCGAATTCAAGCTTCCCGACCTCGGCGAGGGACTCACCGAGGCCGAGATCGTGCGCTGGCTGGTCGCCGTCGGCGACGTCGTCGCCGTCGACCAGCCGGTCGTCGAGGTCGAGACGGCCAAGGCCATGGTCGAGGTGCCCTGCCCGTACGGCGGCGTCGTCACCGCGCGGTACGGCGAGGAGGGCACCGAACTGCCCGTCGGCGCACCGCTCCTGACGGTCGCCGTGGGCGGTACGGGAGGGGCGGGGGGCACGGACGCTCCCGCCGCGGAGGAGGGTTCCGGGGACGCCGCCGAATCGGCCGTCTCCTCCGAGTACTCCGGCAACGTCCTCGTCGGGTACGGCACCGCCGGGCCCGCCGCCCGGCGCCGCCGGGTGCGGCAGACGGTCCCGGCCGCGACGCCCGAGACGGCGCCCGCACCCGTTCCCGTCCCCGCCCACCAGGGGCCCGTGCCCGTCATCTCGCCGCTCGTACGGAAGCTGGCCAGGGACGGGGGGCTCGATCTGCGGCAGGTGCGCGGTTCGGGGCCCGAGGGGCTGATCCTGCGGGCCGACGTGGAGCTGGCACTCACCACGGCCGGGGACCGGCAGACCGCCGCGCCCGCGCCCGTCCCTTCCCCCACGGCGTCCGCCGCCCCCGTCACGGCGGCGGGCGAGCGGGTCCCGCTGCGCGGGGTGCGCGGCGCGGTGGCGGACAAGCTGTCCCGCAGCCGTACGGAGATCCCCGACGCGACCTGCTGGGTCGACGCCGACGCGACCGAGCTGATGGCCGCGCGGGCGGCGATGAACGCGGCGGGCGGGCCGAAGATCTCACTGCTCGCGCTCCTCGCCCGGATCTGCGTCCACGCCCTGGCCCGGTTCCCCGAGCTCAACTCCACGGTCGACACCGCCGCCCGGGAGATCGTCCGACTGCCGGACGTGCACCTCGGGTTCGCCGCCCAGACCCCGCGCGGCCTGGTCGTCCCCGTGGTCAAGGACGCGGGGAGGCGGACGGCCGAGTCGCTGACGGAGGAGTTCGGGCGCCTGACCGAGGCCGCCCGGCAGTCCGCGCTCACCCCGGCCGACCTGACGGGAGGCACGTTCACCCTGAACAACTACGGGGTGTTCGGGGTCGACGGCTCCACGCCGATCATTAACCACCCCGAGGCCGCGATGCTCGGCGTCGGCCGGATCATCCCCAAACCCTGGGTGCACCGGGGCGAACTGGCCGTCCGTCAGGTGGTGCAGCTCTCGTTCACCTTCGACCACCGCGTCTGCGACGGCGGCACGGCGGGCGGCTTCCTGCGGTACGTGGCGGACTGCGTCGAACAGCCGTCGGTGCTGCTCCGCACGGTCTGACGGCACCCGTCGCCGCCCGGCCCGTCCCTCCCCGTGGGACGGGCCGGGCGTCCGTGGTCCCGGCGGCCCATACTGCTGGGGTGACCACCGCATACGACGCCGTCGTGCTCGCCGGGGGCGCCGCCCGGCGCCTCGGCGGCACCGACAAGCCCGGGGTACGGGTCGGCGGCCGGACCCTCCTCGACCGGGTGCTCGCGGCCTGCTCCGACGCCGGCCGGACCGTGGTCGTCGGCTCCCCCCGGCCGACCGGCCGCCCCGTCCGCTGGACCGGGGAGGACCCGCCCGGCGGCGGCCCGGTGGCCGCCCTCGACGCGGGGGCGCGGAAGACGGAGGCCGCCGTCCTGCTCGTCCTCTCCGCCGACCTGCCCTTCCTGGACGGCGCCACCGTACGGAGCCTCCTCGGCGCGCTGGACGAGGACCCCGGGACCGAGGCCGTGCTCCTCACCGACGCCGAGGGGCGCGACCAGCCGCTCGTCGCCGCGTACCGGTCCGGTCCGCTGCGGCGCGAGCTGGACCGGCTCGCGCACGAGCACGGCGGTCTCGCCCGTCTCCCCCTGCGCCGCCTCACGCACGCGCTCCGGCTCGCCCGGCTCCCCGCGGGCCCTCTCGCCTCCTTCGACTGCGACACCTGGGAGGACATCGCCACGGCCCGCGCCCGCATCAGGGAGCATGGGAGCGTGCTGGATGAATGGATCACCGCAGTCAAGGACGAACTGGGCATCGAGCTGGACGTCGACACCGGCGTACTGCTCGATCTGGCCCGCGACGCCGCCCACAACGTGGCCCGCCCCGCCGCGCCCCTGACCACCTTCCTGGTGGGATACGCGGCGGCGCGTGCTGGCGAGGGCGGCCCGGAGGCGGTCGCGGAGGCAGCCCGCAAGGCCGCGGCGCTCGCCCTGCGCTGGGAAGCCGAGCAGGACGGGGCCGGATGAGCCTGAAGGAGCCCGCTCCCGTGGCCCCCGGATCCGCCGACGACGCGCCCCACCCCGCCGCACCCGCCGGTGGCGCCGGAGCCGGGCACCCGCACCGGGCCACCGCCTGGCCCGAGGCGCGGGCCGCCGCGCGCCGGGCCGGGATCGCGGCCCGGGCCGGCCGGGAGCCGTCGGCGCTCCCGTCGGCGAAGGCGCTCGGCCAGGTCCTGACGGAACCGCTCACGGCCCTCGCCGACCTGCCCCCCTTCGACACCTCCGCCATGGACGGCTGGGCGGTCGCGGGCCCCGGACCCTGGCGCGTGCGCGAGGGGACCGCGGTCCTCGCCGGGCACGCCCCGGCCGCAGCCCTGGCCGACAGCGAGGCGGTACGGATCGCCACCGGCGCCCCCGTCCCGCCCGGGACCACGGCCGTCCTCCGGAGCGAGCACTCCCGCACGGAGCACGCCCGCACCGAACCACCCCGCACGGGGCCCTCCGAGACCGAACCTCCCCGCACGGGGCCCTCCGACACCGAACCTCCCCGCACGGAGTACGCCCGTACCGAGCACTCGGGCGGCGGGCGTCACGCGCTGCTGCACGCCCTGCGCGAGGTCGTCGCCGGGCAGGACATCCGTTCCCGGGGCCAGGAGTGCCGCACCGGCGACGCGCTGCTGCCCGCCGGCACCCTCGTCACCCCCGCCGTCCTCGGCCTCGCCGCGGCCGCCGGATACGACGAACTCCCCGTGCTGCCCCGCCCCCGCGTGGAGGTCCTGGTCCTCGGCGACGAGCTCCTCGCCTCCGGTCTCCCCCGCGAGGGCCTCATCCGGGACGCCCTCGGCCCGATGCTCGGCCCCTGGCTGGCGGCGCTCGGCGCGGACGTCCTCGCCACCCGCAGGATCGGCGACGACGCCGAAGCGCTGTACGCGGCCGTCACCGGCTCCGCCGCCGATCTGGTCGTCACCACCGGGGGCACCGCCGCCGGGCCCGTGGACCACGTCCACCGCGTGCTCGACAAGGCCGGTGCCACGCTCCTGGTCGACGGGGTGAAGGTGCGGCCGGGGCACCCCATGCTCCTCGCCCGCCTCGGCGCCGACCCCGCCCGCCCGCTCCACGTACGCCATCTCGTCGGCCTGCCCGGCAACCCGCTCGCGGCCGTCTCCGGGCTCCTCACCCTCGCCGCCCCGCTGCTCGACGCTTTGACCGAGCCCGTACCTCCCACGGGGGCCGACCCCCTCGCCGAGGGCGGGAGCCGCCCCGAGGACGGGGCCGGATCAGAGGCCCGCACCCCCGTGCCGTACCGTGTGCCCGTTCGGGACGAGGTGCACGGGCACCCCCATGACACACGACTCGTCCCGGTCGTCCGCCGCAGCGGGTCGGCCGTTCCGCTGCGCTACAACGGTCCGGCCATGCTCCGCGGCATCGCCGCCGCGGACGGCCTGGCCGTCGTCCCGCCCGGCGGGGCACGGCCCGGACAGGAACTGGACGTCCTCGATCTTCCCTGGCCGCCGACGGCGGGGGCCGTACCGGCCCAAGGAGCGTGTTTCACGTGAAACTTCCCAGTCGTGACGTGATGGCCCGCCAGGCGGAGGAGAAGATCTCCGGCCCGCGGGTCACCCTGCCCCGCCGGGAGGTGGAGCGGCCGCTCCGCCAGGTCGGCAAGCGGCTGCTCATGGCGCTCGGCGTCCTCTTCGTGACGATCCTCCTCGTCTACTTCGACCGGGACGGCTACCACGACAACGCCGACGAGGCGCTCGACTTCCTCGACTGCGCCTACTACGCGACCGTGACGCTCTCCACCACCGGGTACGGCGACATCGTCCCGTACAGCGACTCGGCGCGGCTCGTCAACATCCTGCTGGTCACGCCCCTGCGCGTGCTGTTTCTGATCATCCTGGTCGGTACCACCCTGGAGGTCCTCACCGAGCGGACCCGGGAGGAGTTCCGGCTGAATCGCTGGAGGTCCACCTTGCGCGACCACACCGTCATCGTCGGGTTCGGCACGAAGGGGCGGTCCGCGATCCAGACCCTCTGCGCGACCGGGCTCAGCAAGGAGCAGATCGTCATCGTCGATCCCTCCAGCAAGGTGATCGAGACGGCGAACGCGGACGGTTTCGTCGGCGTCATCGGCGACGCGACCCGCAGCGCCGTACTGCTCCGCGCCGAGGTGCAGCGGGCCCGACAGATCGTCATCGCCACCCAGCGCGACGACACGGCCGTCCTGGTCACCCTGACCGCGCGCCAGCTCAACCGGGGCGCGAAGATCGTCGCCGCCGTCCGTGAGGAGGAGAACGCGCCGCTGCTGCGCCAGTCCGGCGCGGACGCGGTCATCACCAGCGCCAGCGCCGCCGGACGCCTGCTCGGCCTCTCGGTACTCAGTCCCAGCGCCGGCACGGTGATGGAGGACCTGATCCAGCAGGGCTCCGGGCTCGACCTGGTCGACCGCCCCGTGACCAAGAGCGAGGTGGGCAAGGGCCCCCGGGAGACCGAGGACCTGGTGGTGAGCGTGCTCCGGGGCCACCGCCTGCTCAGTTACGACGACCCCGCCGCCGGTCCGCTCCAGGCCACCGACCGGGTGATCACCATCGTGCGCGCCACGCCGGTGACCCGGCTCTCCACCCCGCCGGAGGACTGAGTCTGTCCGCCGGGACGGATCCACCACGGCGCACCCGTCCCGGCGGTGATCGCCGGAGTAGCCTCGCCGCCATGCATGCGATCACGATTCCGGAACCCGGCGGACCCGAGGCCCTGGTCTGGTCCGAGGTGCCCGATCCCGTACCCGGCGAGGGCGAGGTGCTCGTCGAGGTGGTGGCGAGCGCGGTCAACCGCGCCGACCTGCTCCAGCGCCAGGGCTTCTACGACCCGCCGCCGGGCAGCTCCCCGTACCCCGGCCTGGAGTGTTCGGGCCGGATCGCCGCGCTCGGCCCCGGGGTGTCCGGCTGGGCCGTCGGCGACGAGGTGTGCGCGCTGCTCACCGGCGGCGGCTACGCGGAGAAGGTCGTGGTCCCGGCCGGTCAGCTCCTGCCGGTGCCCAAGGGCCTCGACCTGGCCACGGCCGCCGCGCTCCCCGAGGTGGCGTGCACGGTCTGGTCCAACGTCTTCATGATCGCCCATCTGCGGCCGGGCGAGACGCTCCTCGTGCACGGCGGCGCGAGCGGGATCGGCACGATGGCGATCCAGCTCGCGAAGGCGGTCGGGGCCCGGGTCGTGGTCACCGCCGGAAGCCCCGGGAAGCTGGCGCGCTGCGCCGAGCTGGGCGCGGACGTCCTCATCGACTACCGCGAGCAGGACTTCGTCGAGGAGCTGGCCGGGGCGACGGACGGGGCCGGGGCGGACGTCATCCTGGACATCGTCGGCGCCAAGTACCTGGAACGGAACGTGAAGGCGCTCGCCGTGAACGGGCGCCTGGTGATCATCGGCCTCCAGGGCGGGGTGAAGGGCGAGCTGAACCTCGGGGCGCTGCTCGCGAAGCGCGGTGCCGTCATGGCGACCACGCTGCGGTCCCGTCCGCCGCAGGAGAAGGCGGCGATCGTCGCCGCCGTCCGGGAGCACGTCTGGCCGCTGATCGAGGCGGGCACGATCCGGCCGGTCGTCGACCGCACGGTGCCGCTGCCGGAGGCCGCCGACGCGCACCGGGCGCTGGAGGCCGGCGACCACGTCGGCAAGGTCCTGCTCCTCGCTCCCGGCGCCTGACCCGTTACGCACAGGGGCCCGGCACACGGTGTGTGTGCCGGGCCCCTGTGCGTACGACCGCCGTACGACCTACAGGTACGGCCCCGAGCGGACCGCGTGGCCCGGGCCGTGGTCGTCGTCATCGTCGTGACCGGCCCCCGGCGGCAGGGCCCGGCGCATCTGCTCCAACTGGGCGCGGGCCGCCATCTGCTGGGCGAACAGCGCCGTCTGGATGCCGTGGAAGAGGCCCTCCAGCCAGCCCACCAGCTGCGCCTGCGCGATGCGCAGCTCCGCCTCGGAGGGGATCGCCTCGTCCGTGAACGGCAGGGAGAGCCGCTCCAGTTCCTCGACCAGTTCGGGCGCGAGCCCGTCCTCCAGCTCCTTCACGGAGCTGGCGTGGATGTCCTTGAGCCTGACCCGGCTGGCCTCGTCCAGAGGAGCCGCGCGTACTTCTTCCAGGAGCTGCTTGATCATGCTGCCGATCCGCATGACCTTCGCAGGCTGCTCGACCATTTCCGTCACCGGGACCTCGCGGGATTCGTCGTCGCCCTGAGTGCCGCCGAGCGCCATCCCGTCCTGTCCCACGATGAGGACCTGGGGGCTCTCCTGCGACCTGTCATTCCTCGGCATCTCCATGCCGCCATTCTCTCGTACACGTGCTTCACCACGGGGTGTGCCCCTGTACGAGGGTGATCCACCCTCGTACAGGGGCACAGATGGGCGGCGAAGAGCGTCAGGTCGCCGCGCGCCGGGCCAGCGCGCCGCGCGAGCGGGTCACCAGGGCGGCGAGCAGGGCGGCGCCCAGCGGCACGGCGACGAGCAGGACGGCCAGCGTCTCCCACGGGACGACGATCGGCAGGTCCGGCGGCACCGCGTCGGTTCCGGTCCAGCCCTCGGCGATGCTCTGCTCGTGGTAGCGGAGCTGGTCGCGCTCCTCGGTGAGCCGGAGCCCCACGGCGGGCAGCAGTCCGGCGGCCGAGCCGAGGACCACGCCCATCGCGGCGACGACCCCGCACTGGAAACCGCTGAGCGTGCGGCGGACCCGGGGCGGGGCGCCCACGGCGGCGAGCGTCTTCAGGTCGGCCTCGGCGTCGGCCTGGGCGAGCCCGGTGGCGATGCCGGCGGCGCCGATGGTGACGAGGCCCGCGAAGATCGCCAGCGAGAGCAGGACGATGCCGTACTCGTTGACGAAACCTTCCTCCACATGCAGCTCGACGTCGCTGCCGAGCTTGGCGATCTCGCCGTCGAGCTTCTGCCGCTGCTCGCCGTCCGGGAGCCGGTCGGTGGCGGCGTACACGCCCAGCGGCACGGTGGAGAGACCGGCGGCCTTGGCCGCGGCCGGGGTCATCACGGCCTGGAGCCCGTAGGAGTTCTTGCCGCCGGGCACCAGGTAGGCGGGCACGGAGCTGACCTTGCCGGGTGCGGGACGGCCTTCCTCCATGGCCTTGTCGGCGGCGGTGGTGTCGGTGATCTGCTTGAGCCCGATGGTGCCGTTCTTGTCGATCTGGGCCCGGTCGAAGGTGACGATCCTGCCGTCGGCGAGGGCCTTCTCGGCCCCGGGGTCGTCGACGCCGAGCACCTTGAGGAGCGTGGCGTCACCGACGAGCAGACCGCCGTCGACGTAGATCCCGCTGTGGAAGGACTCCTTGCAGCGCCAGTCCTCGGTGAGCATCTTCCGCCGCTGGTCGGGCGTGAACTTCTCCGCGGGGTCGCCGCCGCCCGGGACCGACACGTACAGCGGGCACTCGTTCGCCGGGGGCACGACGACCTCGAAGCGTCCGCAGCCCGCGTCGTTGCTCCACGGGGCACAGCCGGGCTTGCCGACCGTGACGCGGTCGACGTCGGCGCGCAGCTCGACGGGAAGGTACCGCTGGACGGCCTCGCGGACCGCCGGGACGTCCCGGCCGCCCTCTTCGCGGACGAAGGCGGCGGCGACGCCGTACGGCAGCTTGGGCTCGTACGAGGCCCTGTTCTCGGCCTCCCTGCTGGCCATGTACGTGGAGACGGCGACCGTCCCCGCGACGGCGGCGAGCACGGCGGCGACGGCCGGAGCCGTACGGCCCCGGTTGCGGACGGCGTCCCGCAGCGCCAGGCGCGGGGAGAGCGGCATCCAGCGTCCGGTGCGTCCGAACAGGCCCACCAGGGCCGGGGTCATCGCGACGACGCCCAGCTCGGCGAGGGCGGAGCCGGCCGCCACCACGGCGACCTGCTCGGTGACGAGGGAGCCGAGGAGGGCGACGGACCCGCCGAGCAGGAGGGCCACGAGGCCGATTACCGGCAGCACCCGGCTGCCGCGGCGGACACCGCGCCGGCCGGTGAGCGAGGAGAGGACGCTCTGCCGGGAGGCGGTGACGGCTGGGACGATCGCGGCGAGCAGACCGGTCAGGACCGCGAGCAGCGCGATGGCGAGGAGTTCGAGCGGCCGGACGTCGAAGGAGCCGAACCGCTGGCCCATCGCCTGTTCGAGGAGCGGCTGGAGCGCCAGGGTCAGGGCCACGGCGAGCAGGGTGCCGACGACGGCCGCCGCGACGCCGATGACCAGACCGCCGCTCAGCACGATCGCCCGGATGTGGCTGCGGGCACCGCCGTTGGCACCGACCAGACCGAGCTGGCGGCGCGAGCGGCGGGCGCCGACCGCGAAGGCGGGTCCGGCGAGGAGGCAGATCTCCAGCATCGCCAGGCCCACGACGGTCGCGACGGCGGCGAGTTCGGCGGCCCGTCCCCCGGGCCCGACCTCGTAGTTGCCCCAGCCGTCCTTCTGGTAGAGCGGCACGTCGGCGTCGGCGGGCGGGGAGAGGAGCACGGCGCGCGAGGCGACCAGGACGCCCTTGGTGTTGATCTCCTGGACGGTGTTCCACGTGAAACCACCGGACTTCCGCACCAGGTACGAGACGGAGGAGCCGGGGGCCGGCAGACCGGCCTTCTGGACGGCCGTCGCGTACGGGGCGAGGAAGGCGCCGGGAAGCGCGTTGACCTGATCCGCCTTGAGCGAGTCGGGAAGTTCGTAGGAGCCGACGATCCGATACGGACGCTCGAAGTTGCGAGCGGAAAGGGTCGAGCCGATCGACAGACCGCTGGTCTCCAGGAAGTGCGAGGTCGCCATGACCTCGTCGCTCTTCTCCGGGTAGCGCCCCTCCAGGAGCGGCATGATGCCGCGGGCGACCGGGTCGGACGCCTTCAGCTCGCGCACCTCGGTCATGAGCAGGCCGTGGGACGTGGTCAGCTTGGCCGACCCGACGCGGTCCGTGAGGACGGTGGCGCCCGCGGGGAAGGTCTTGCTGACGTCGGTGCTGCCCGACGGCCACCGCTCGTCGTCCTCCTTCCTGGCCGGCGCGCTCATCTCACCGGCCGGGTCCTGGAGGATCGGCACGCCGGCCATGTCGGCGTCCCGGAAGCGCGCGTCGGCCGCGCCGATCGTCCGGTCCGCCTTCTCGGCGGGGGACAGCTCCGAGCTGCGGAAGGTCAGGTCGAAGGCGCTGACGCCCAGGATGGGCAGGGCGATCATCGCGAGGACGAGGGCGCTGCGGCCCTTGGCGCGCCAGGCGTCGCGGCGGGCGATGCGGATCGCGGCCCGCCAGGAGTGGAACCAGGTCTTCACGCTTCCGCCACCCGGCCCGAGAGGAGGGAGTCGGCCTCGCTGCGCACGGTCTGGTCGACGATGGCGCCGTCCCGCAGGAACACGACGCGGTCGGCCCAGGCGGCGAACCGGGGCTCGTGGGTGACGAGGACGCCGGCGGCGCCCGCGTCGCAGCGGGAGCGGAGCAGGGCGAGGACGGACTCGCCGGTCTCGGAGTCGAGGGCGCCGGTCGGCTCGTCGGCGAGGACCAGACGGCGGTCGCCGACCAGGGCGCGGGCGATGGCCACGCGCTGCTGCTGACCGCCGGACATCTCGTCGGGGAAGCGGTCGGCGAGGTGCCCGAGCGCCATCTCCTCCAGGGCGGCGAGGGCCTCGACGCGCGCCTTGCGGGCGGAGGTCCCGTCCAGCTCGCGCGGCAGGGCGACGTTCTCGGCGGCGGTGAGGGCCGGGATGAGGTTGTAGTCCTGGAAGACGTAGCCGATGCTGCGGCGGCGCAGGGCCGCGAGCTGCTTGATGCCGACCTTGGTGATGTCGGTGTCCTCGACGATCACCTCGCCCGAGGTGGGGGAGTCCAGGCCGCCCGCGATGGTGAGCAGGGTGGACTTGCCGGAGCCGGACGGGCCCATGACGGCGACGAGCTCACCGGGGTACACGGCGAGGTCGATGCCGCGCAGGGCGTGCACCTCGGTGGCGCCCGAGCCGTGGACCCGGGTCAGGTTCTTCAGTTGCAGCACGGGCTGCTGTGCGGACATGGAAGGGTTCCCCCCTTGGGCGCACCGGGCGGTCGGCCGGGTACGGAGCGTGCGGTGGAAGGTGGTGCGTCGGAAGTACGGATGCGTCGGAAGTGCGGAGGTACGGATGCGCCGGACGGACGAAGGGGCGCAGACGGGCGGTCGGCGCGCCCCGGAGTCATGGACGGGTGCGCAGTGCTCCCGGAGTCACGAACGGGTGCGGGCGGCCCGGGCGCCCGACCGCGCGGCGGGGGCCGGGGCGGGCGCCGGGGCCTCGGCGTCCGGTGCCGAGCGCGCGGTCGCCGAGAGGCGGATCAGCCGGGACTCGCAGTGGTCCAGCCAGCGCGCCTCGGCCTCCGTCTGGAAGATCAGCTGCTCCAGGACGAGCAGCCAGGCCACGTCGTCCCGCTCCAGGCTCCCGCCGCCCTCGACGGCCAGGAGCGCCTGGGCCTTGAGCCGGGTGTAGTCCTGCATCGCCTGCACGGTGTGGCGGCGCTGGGACTGGATGACGTCGCGGATGTCGACGCTGGGCGCGCCCACCGCCATGGCGAGCTTGATCGCGAGCTCGTCACGGGCGGGGCTGGTGCGGTCCACCGGCTTCTCGAACCAGGTCCTCAGCTCGGCGCGCCCGCTGTCGGTGATCGCGTAGAGCGTGTGCCCGGCCTCGTCCTCGCCGCCCTGCGCGACCATTCCGTCGCGCTCCAGGCGGTTGAGGGTCGTGTAGACCTGGCCGACGTTGAGCGGCCAGGTGGAACCGGTGCGGGACTCGAACTCCGTACGGAGCTGGGAGCCGTAGCGCGGACCGCGTTCGAGGAGGGCGAGGAGCCCGTGGCGGATGGACATACTCAGTATGTATACCGGGTATGCCGCCGCGGACAACCGACCTGAGGCGGAAGCGGGAGGTCCCACTCAAGGGGGACTCCGGCCCTCAGCGGCGGCGCATCCGAAGCCCCAGAAAACCGATCCCGAGCCCCATCAGGGCCAGCCCCACTCCCAGGGTGAGCACGGGAATCCGCTGGTGAACGAGGTCGGAGGCGGCCTCGTTGTCCATTTCGGGTGCGACGTCGGACAGGCTGGCGGGCGCGGCCTCGGGCGGCGCGGGCTCCTCCTCGCGTACCGCTCCGCCCTCCTCCTCCGCGTCCTCCCACGGCTCCGATTCCGTAGCGGTTTCGGTACGGGAGGAGCTTTCCGGGGGCGTCGGGGCGGTCTCGGTGCGGCCGGGCCGGACCCTGCCCTCGGCGGCGGGCCGGCCCGCGAGGGAGGCGGAGGGCTCCGGCGCGGGGACGCCGGAGGGCCCGGTCTGCGTGACCGGGGAGGCCGCTCCGGCACCGGCGGGCGCGGGAGCGGGCGGGACCACGGCTCCGACGCGCCCCGGCGGGACGGAGGCGGCACCGGAGGCGGACGCGGGAGCCGAAGCGGAGACGGGAGCGGAGGCGGACGCCGATGCGGACGCGGGGGCCGACGGCGGAGCGGTCGCGGAGGGGATGCCCGGCGGGGCCGCGGAGGAGGAGGCGGAGGGGGCCGGGGTGGTGCCGGTGGGCGCCGGGGCCGTGGTCCCCGCCGTGGCGGCGGGGGGCCCCTCCGGATGCGCGAGGGGGGCGGCGTACAGGGCGCAGGCGCAGGTGAACGCGCAGATGAGTGCGGGGCGCAGGGCTCGGGCCCGCGCCCCGCGGAGTACTGGAGTCACCGGGTGACCCCCTCCCGTACCGAGCCGCCGAGGTCTTCGGCTCAGCGTCACATGTCGGGATGATTCCGGCATCCGGTACGCGCCCGGAGAGGGAGACGGGAATCCCCCGGGGGCCCGCCGCGGCGAGACCTCCGGGAATCACAGGACCCGCCCGACCCCCGAGACCGCCCCGGGATCCCCGGGGCCCACGGAACCCCCGGGACCTACTGCGGCGGGTTGCCCGTCGAGATCTGGAGGGTGAACTCCGCGTCCTTGGCGTCGATGTCCGTACCGGCCGACGGGTACTGCTCCAGGACCGTGCCCTCGCCGTACGTCGCCTCGTCCACCGGGGTCTGGACCTTGATCTTCCACCCGGCGGCCTGGACGCAGTCCTTCACCGACTGGATGTTCCGGTACTTGAAGTTGGGCACCTCGAACTTCTCGGGGTCGCTGCTCGACTCCCTCGGCTGGGTGCACTTCTTCACGTCGATGGTCTTGGTCAGGTCGGGGCCCTTGTGGCCCGGCGTCGCCGACTGGCTCTGCTGGGTGCCCGTGCCGCCGGTCCTCCCCGCCTGCGGGTCCTTCTCGCCCTTGTCCAGGTTGAGCGCCAGGACCAGGCCGCCGACCGCGATCACGGCGACCGCGATCGCACCGACGACCACCGGGGTGTTCCGCCGGGAGCCGCCGCCCGCCGGGGCGGGCGCGTGCGTCCGGGCGTACGGCGCGGGGGTCGGGGCCTGGGCGTACGGGGCGGGCGTCGGGGCCTGCTGCGGGTAGCCGTACGACGGGGCGGGCGCCGGGGTCACGGGGCCGTACGGGCCCGGCTGCGGCGTCGGCGCGTACGGCTGCTGCACGCCGTGCGGCGTGGAGTACGGGCCGGGCGGCGAGGTCTGGCCGACCGGCGGGAAGACCGCCGAGCCGACGCCCGCGCCGCTGCTGACGGGGCCGCCCGCGACGATCACGGGGGCGCTTGTCTGCCCGGCCGACAGGACCCGCAGGCACTCGTCGCGCATGGCCGCCGCGCTCGGGAACCGCTCGTTCGGGTTCTTCCGGAGCGCGCGGGCGACGAGCGCGTCCATCGCCGGCGTCACCGAACGGTTGACGGAGGACGGGGCGACCGGCTCCTCCTGCACGTGTGCGTACGCGATGGCGAGCGGGGAGTCGGCGTCGAAGGGGAGCCGGCCCGTGAGGAGCTGGAAGAGCATGATGCCGACCGAGTAGAGGTCGGAGCGGGCGTCCACCGCGCGGCCGAGGGCCTGCTCGGGGGAGAGGTACTGGGGAGTGCCGACGACCATGCCGGTCTGGGTCATCGAGGTCACCCCCGACTGCATGGCCCGCGCGATGCCGAAGTCCATGACCTTGACCACGCCGCGCCTGGTCGTCATCACGTTGCCCGGCTTGATGTCCCGGTGGACCAGCCCCATCTCGTGGCTGACCTCCAGGGCGGCGAGCACGTCGGCCGTGACCTTCAGTGCCTTGTCGGCCGGCATCGCGCCGTACTGCCGCACGTCCGCCGCGAGGACCGAGCCGAGCGGCTGCCCCTCCACGTACTCCATGACGATGTACGGCATGACGGCGCCGTCGAGGGTGTCCTCGCCGGTGTCGAAGACCGAGACGATGTTGGTGTGGGAGAGCTTCGCCACGGCCTGCGCCTCGCGCCGGAACCGCTCGCGGAAGGACTGCTCCCGGCCGAGCTCCGTGTGCAGCGTCTTGATGGCGACCTGCCGGTCGAGGGCGGTGTCGTACGCCAGGTACACCGACGCCATGCCGCCCTCGCCGAGAAGATCGCGCAGCTGGTACCGGCCGCCCGCGACCGAACCGCCCGCGTAGCGGCCCTGTCCGCCGTCCTGGCTCATCTGTGCTCCCCCTACACGCGCGCGTGGCGACGTCGACATGGATTTCCCGGCCAAGTCTGCCCCAGGGCGGTGACCCGTCAAGCCGGGTGCCCGTTACGTGACCCTCCGCACAGGAAGCGTTTCCGAACCGGTGCGGGAAAGCGTCGAATTTGCACAGGTGTACGTGAACGGGATTGGATGGCCGGTCCATCTCGGACCGTGATGTCGTACGGAGCCTGTAGCGTGACGACTGGACACGGCACGACAGACGACGGCGAGGACTGATGGCACCCGAATCCGGAGCAGGTGGCGGTGTGCCGGACGCGTCCGCGGAATCCTGGGGCGTCGGCGGCGTCGTCGGCGACGGCCGCTACCGGCTGACGCACCGTCTGGGACGCGGCGGCATGGCCGAGGTGTTCGCGGCGGAGGACGTACGGCTCGGCCGCACCGTGGCCGTCAAGCTGCTGCGCGCCGACCTCGCCGAGGACCCGGTCTCCAAGGCCCGCTTCACGCGCGAGGCGCAGTCCGTCGCGGGCCTCAACCACCACGCGATCGTCGCCGTGTACGACTCCGGCGAGGACCTGGTGGGCGGCCGCCCCGTGCCGTACATCGTGATGGAGCTGGTCGAGGGCCGCACCATCCGTGACCTGCTGCTGAGCGCCGAGGCGCCCGGCCCCGAGCAGGCCCTGATCATCGTCTCCGGGGTCCTGGAGGCGCTGGCCTACTCGCACCAGCACGGCATCGTGCACCGCGACATCAAGCCGGCGAACGTGATCATCACCCACGGCGGCGCCGTCAAGGTCATGGACTTCGGCATCGCCCGCGCCCTGCACGGCGCGCAGTCGACGATGACCCAGACCGGCATGGTCATGGGCACGCCGCAGTACCTCTCCCCCGAGCAGGCGCTCGGCAAGGCCGTCGACCACCGCTCCGACCTGTACGCGACGGGCTGCCTCCTCTACGAACTCCTCGCGCTGCGTCCCCCCTTCACCGGCGAGACCCCGCTGTCCGTCGTCTACCAGCACGTCCAGGACGTGCCGGTCCCGCCGTCCGACGTGACCGGGTCCGTGCCGCCGGAGCTGGACGGCCTGGTGATGCGCTCGCTCGCGAAGGAGCCGGACGACCGGTTCCAGAGCGCCGAGGAGATGCGCGGGCTCATCCAGTACGCCCTCCAGATGCTCCAGCAGCAGGGCGGCTACACCGGCACGTGGAACACCGGCCCGATCGAGGTGCACGACGGCGGGCGGACCCCGGCCGGCGGCGTGGCCGCGACGACCGCGATGGGCCACCCGACGCACGGGGAGACCGCGCAGCGCCCGATCCTCCCGCCGATGAACCCCGACGACGGCGGTTATGACGGCGGCACGGGCGGCGGGGGCTACGGCCAGGGCGGCTCGTACGGGTCGCAGGGCGGTGGCGGCGGCCGCGGCAAGATGTGGCTGTTCGCCGCGCTCGCGGTGGTCGCGGTGGTCGCCGGAGTCGCGTTCGCCCTCAGCAAGGCGGGCGGGAACGGCGGCGGCGGTACGGAGAACAAGACGCCGACCGTCAGCACCTCGCCGTCGACGAAGGCCTCGGAGGAGCCCACGCCCTCGGAGAAGCCCTCCGAGGACCCGACGCAGGACCCGGGCACGTCCACCGGCGGTTCGACGCGGGAGCCGTGGACCGAGCAGCCGACGCGGCAGCCGAACTGGCCCACGGGCCGGCCGACCACCGAGACGCCGACCGAGCCGACCACCACGCCGCCGGTCGATCCCACGGACACGCCCACGAAGACGGGCGAGCCGACGACCCGTCCCACGAGCACGGCGACCTCCGAGCCGACCGACGGCAACCCCTCGGGGGGCGGCGACGGCGGTGGTGACGGCGGCGACGGCGGCACGGGCACGCAGCCGACGGCCACCACCGGCACCTCCGGCTGACGGGCTGACGGGGCTCGACAGGCTGACGGGCGGGTTCGGCGGAAGCGCCGGGCTCGCCCCGCGAAGGCCTCCGGGCCCGGTGGACCCACCACGGGGCCCGACGAGCGCCGGGCTCAGCCCGCGAAGGCCTCCCGCACCGCCTCGTACTCGCGGGTCCACCAGACCGCCAGGGCCGACACCGCGGGGAACTGCGCGTCGGCCCTCCGGTCGTGCAGCTGGTAGCGCCAGCGCAGGGTCCAGAAGTCGTTGAGCCGTTCCCACCACACCCGGTGCGCCGCAGCCGCCAGCTCGGCGCCGTCGGCGCCCGTCGCCCGCCGGTACGCGCGCGCGTAGGCCCGTACCTTCCCCAGGGCCAGCTCGCCCTCCGGTCGTACGAAGAAGATGGCGGCGGCCCTGACCGCCTCCTCGGCCCTCGGGCGGAGCCCGAGCCGGTCCCAGTCGACGATCGCGGCGGGCTTCGTGCCCCGGTAGAGCAGGTTCAGCGGGTGGAAGTCGCCGTGCACCCAGCCGGCGGCCGAGGCGGCCGGGGGCCGGTGGTGGGCGTGCTGGGCGAGCAGCCCGCGGCGCTCCCTGAGCCGGTGCTCGGCGAGCGCGTCGAAGCTGTCGCGGGGGCGGTGCGCGCGGACGAGGCGGATCAGCTCGTCGATGGCCCGGAAGGTGTCCTGGGGGTCCGCGCTCGCGCACGCCTCCGCGTCCGTCCCGCCGGGGCCGTCGGGCCCCGGGGCGCCCATCACCCGGTCGAGCGCGGTGTGGACCTGCCCGAGGAGGGCGCCGAGGCGGCGGCAGCCACCGGTGGAGAGTTGGCCGCCGTGCCGGTGGCGGCCCTCAACCCAGGGGTGCAGGGCGTAGCAGTGGCCGCCGACGACGGCGACCGTACGGCCCCGGGCGTCGGCGAGCGGCGGGGCGACAGGCAGGCCGAGGGCGTGCAGCCGCTGGGTGGCGCGGTGCTGGCGGGCGACCGTGGCCCGGTCGGCGGTGGCGGCGTCCAGGTGCTGCTTGAGGAAGTAGGTGCCGCGGGTGGTGGTGAGGCGGAAACCGCGGTTGAGCAGCCCCTCGGTGACCGGCACGCAGGCCAGCGGCTCCCCGGCGTGCCGGTGCCGGCGCAGCAGGGCGTCGACGGGCGGGACGCCGGCGGGCCGGACGCCGGTGGGTCGGACAGCGGTGGGCCGGGGCGGCGGGGCGGTGGCCGGGCGGGCGGGCGGTGGCGGTGCGCCGGTCGGCGGGGAGAGGGTTTCAGATGAGCGCGGCACCCGCCAGATGTTAGATCACGCTACGTGGTGCAGGTGTCGCCGTACGGAACGGGCCGTCGGCAGGGTCTCCGGCGCCTCGCTCGCGTAGTCGAGCGCGTGCACCGTCGCGAACCGGGGTTCGATCCGCAGGTAGACCGCGACGAAGGGCTCGCCGTCCACCAGCTCCGGTTCGGGACCGAAGGCCGCGCGTTCCTCCCCGGTCGGCTCGACGACCCTCGCGGTGCCGCAGAGCTGCACGGACCAGACGTGCTCGGCGCCCGTGCCGAAGTTGTCCGCCCCGTACGCGACGACGCCGCCGTCGCAGGCGCCGTGGTAGCCGAGGCCCTCGTGCATCCGGAGCAGGACCCGGCCGTCCACCACGACGTGGCGGGCCGGGGCGACGAAGGGCATCGCCCGCACGCTCGTCGCCACCCGGCCGTACGACACGCGGTGCAGCAGCTCGATGGCGCGGATCTCGTCGGTGGACATGTCTTCCACTCTCCGTCACCGCCGGGTGTCCGAGAAGGGGCCCCCGCCCCCCTCGGGGCGGGACGTAGGTCCCGAAGCGGACCGGTTCAGCGCCTCTCGGCCTGCCTCCGCGCCACGTACGCCGCCGCCTGCGAGCGCCGCTCCATGCCCAGCTTCGACAGCAGGCTGGAGACGTAGTTCTTGATGGTCTTCTCCGCGAGGTGGAGCCGCTCGCCGATGACCCGGTTGGTCAGGCCCTCGCCGATCAGGTCCAGGATCCTGCGCTCCTGGTCCGTCAGGGCGGCGAGCTTGTCGTCACTCCTGGGGGTGTTCCCGTCGCGCAGCCGCTCCAGGACCCGGGCGGTCGCCACCGGGTCGAGCAGAGACTTTCCGGCCGCCACGTCCCGCACCGCGTTCAGGAGCTCGTTCCCCCGGATGGCCTTGAGGACGTAGCCCGAGGCCCCGGCCATGATCGCGTCGAAGAGGGCCTCGTCGTCCGCGAACGAGGTCAGCATCAGGCACTTGACGTCCTCGTCCCGGGAGCGGACCTCCCGGCACACCTCGACGCCGCTGCCGTCCGGGAGGCGCACGTCGAGCACCGCGACGTCCGGACGGGACGCGGGGATCCTGACCAGCGCGTCCGCCGCCGTGCCGGCCTCGCCGACCACCTCGATGTCGCCCTCCACGGAGAGCAGCTCGTGGACGCCGCGCCGGACGACTTCGTGGTCGTCCAGCAGAAATACCCGGATTTTTCCTTCTTCGCGCACCCGGTCAGTCTCACATATTGGCTCTTCCCGCGCCCGGGGTGCGCGGGATAACGTGCCGCTTGTTCCGGCGGCCCTCCAAGCCGCTGCCGACGCGCTGACCAGCCGCTGTTCCCACTTTTCTCGATTTACTTGGAAATCCAAGCAAAATCGCAGGTCAAGAAGGGTTTCGCGGGAATGCGGCGCTGTGGGTAACGTGCCTATGACAGGGCGCTCGCCGGGGCACTTGTCACGCCCGACCCCGGCCGCGTCGCACCCACCCCGTGCGAAGGGTACGGATAAGGCGGAGAGCCGCACTGGCCTCACCGGCGAACCCGGGGGCCGGACCGACGGAGGAGCACGCACGTGACCGTGGAGAGCACTGCCGCGCGCAAGACGACGCGACGCAGCAGCGGCACCAAGCGCACCGCAAGCGCGAGCCAGAGCACCACCAAGAAGACGAGCACGCGCGCCGCGGCGGGAGCGACGGAGCCCGAGCTCGTCCAGCTCCTGACGCCCGAAGGGGAGCGCGTCCAGCATCCCGACTACGACATCGACCTGAGCGCCGAGGAGCTGCGCGGCCTCTACCGCGACATGGTCCTCACCCGTCGCTTCGACTCCGAGGCCACCTCCCTCCAGCGCCAGGGCGAGCTGGGCCTGTGGGCCTCGCTCCTCGGCCAGGAGGCCGCCCAGATCGGTTCGGGCCGCGCCCTGCGCGACGACGACTACGTCTTCCCGACCTACCGCGAGCACGGCGTCGCCTGGTGCCGCGGGGTCGACCCGACGAACCTCCTCGGCATGTTCCGCGGAGTGAACAACGGCGGCTGGGACCCCAACAGCAACAATTTCCACCTGTACACGATCGTCCTCGGCTCGCAGACCCTGCACGCCACCGGCTACGCCATGGGCATCACCAAGGACGGCGCGGACTCCGCCGTGATCGCGTACTTCGGCGACGGCGCCTCCAGCCAGGGCGACGTCAACGAGTCGTTCGTCTTCTCCGCGGTCTACAACGCCCCGGTCGTCTTCTTCTGCCAGAACAACCAGTGGGCCATCTCCGAGCCCATCGAGAAGCAGACCCGCGTCCCGCTCTACCAGCGCGCCCAGGGCTTCGGCTTCCCCGGCGTCCGGGTCGACGGCAACGACGTCCTGGCCTGCCTCGCGGTCACCCGCTCCGCCCTGGAGCGCGCCCGCCGCGGCGAGGGCCCGACGCTCGTCGAGGCGTTCACCTACCGGATGGCCGCCCACACCACCTCCGACGACCCGACCCGCTACCGCCGCGACGCGGAGCGCGAGGAGTGGGAGGCCAAGGACCCGATCCTGCGCCTCAGGGTGTACCTGGAGAACGAGGGCCACGCGGACGCGGCCTTCTTCGAGGAGCTGGAGGCGGAGAGCGAGACCCTCGGCAAGCACGTCCGCGAGGTCGTCCGCGCCATGCCCGTGCCGGAGCACATGGCGATGTTCGACAACGTGTACGCGGACGGGCACGCGCTCGTCGACGAGGAGCGCGCGCAGTTCGCCGCCTACCAGGCGTCCTTCGCGAACGGAGAGGCCGAGTAATCATGGCTGTTCAGAAGCTTCCCCTCGCGAAGGCGCTCAACGAGTCGCTGCGCACGGCCCTGGAGACCGACCCCAAGGTCGTCGTCATGGGCCTGGACGTCGGCAAGCTCGGCGGCGTCTTCCGGATCACCGACGGCCTCCAGAAGGACTTCGGCGAGGACCGGGTCGTCGACACCCCGCTCGCCGAGTCCGGCATCGTGGGCACCGCGATCGGCCTCGCGCTGCGCGGCTACCGGCCGGTCGTGGAGATCCAGTTCGACGGCTTCGTCTTCCCCGCGTACGACCAGATCGTCACGCAGCTCGCGAAGATGCGGGCCCGCTCGCTCGGCGCGGTGAAGGTGCCGGTCGTCATCCGCATCCCGTACGGCGGCGGCATCGGTGCCGTCGAGCACCACTCCGAGTCCCCCGAGTCGCTCTTCGCGCACGTCGCGGGCCTCAAGGTGGTCACCCCGGCGACCCCCTCCGACGCCTACTGGATGCTCCAGCAGGCGATCCAGAGCGACGACCCGGTCGTCTTCTTCGAGCCCAAGCGCCGCTACTGGGACAAGGGCGAGGTCGACACCGAGGCCATCCCCGGCGAGCTGCACAAGGCCCGGGTCGCCCGCGAGGGCACGGACCTCACCCTCCTCGCCTACGGCCCGATGGTGAAGACCTGTCTGGAGGCGGCCGCGGCCGCCGCCGAGGAGGGCCGGTCGATCGAGGTCGTGGACCTGCGCTCGATCTCCCCGATCGACTTCGACACCGTCCAGGCCTCGGTCGAGAAGACCCGCCGCCTGGTCGTCGTCCACGAGGCCCCGGTGTTCTTCGGTTCGGGCGCGGAGATCGCCGCCCGCATCACCGAGCGCTGCTTCTACCACCTGGAGGCCCCCGTCCTGCGGGTCGGCGGCTACCACGCGCCGTACCCGCCGGCGCGCCTGGAGGAGGAGTACCTGCCGGGTCTCGACCGCGTGCTCGACGCCGTCGACCGCTCGCTGGCGTACTGAGGAGAGCACCGTGACGATCCGCGAATTCAAGATGCCCGACGTGGGCGAGGGCCTCACCGAGGCCGAGATCCTCAAGTGGTACGTCCAGCCCGGTGACACCGTCACCGACGGACAGGTCGTGTGCGAGGTCGAGACGGCGAAGGCGGCCGTCGAGCTGCCGAGCCCGTTCGACGGCACGGTCCACGAGCTGTGCTTCCCCGAGGGCACGACGGTCGACGTCGGCCAGGTCATCATCTCGGTGAACGTCGGCGGCGACGCGCCCCCCGCCCCGGCGGCCCCGGTGACCGAGTCCGTCGCGGCCCAGGCCGTACCGGCGGAGCCGGTGGCCGAGGAGGACGAGCCGCAGGGCCGCCAGCCGGTCCTCGTCGGCTACGGCGTGGCCGCCAGCTCCACCAAGCGGCGCCCCCGCAAGGCGTCCGGGGACGTGGTCCCGACCGCTCCCGTCCAGCAGGCGCCCGCCGCCGTCTCCGTGCCCGAGCAGCTCAACGGGCACGCGTCGGCGGCCGGCCGGCCGCTGGCCAAGCCGCCGGTCCGGAAGCTCGCCAAGGACCTCGGCGTCGACCTGACGACGGTCGTCCCGACCGGCCCGGACGGCATCATCACCCGCGAGGACGTCCACGCGGCCGCCGCCCCGGCGCCCGCGCCGGCCGTCGAGACCCCGGCCGCGGCTCCGGCCCCGGTCCAGGCCCCGGCTCCCGCCGCGGCCCCGGCCGCCGCGCCCACCACGGAGACGTCCGGCGCCCGGGAGACCCGTGTCCCGATCAAGGGCGTGCGGAAGGCCACGGCGGCGGCGATGGTCGGCTCGGCCTTCACCGCCCCGCACGTCACCGAGTTCGTGACCTTCGACATCACGCGCACGATGAAGCTGGTCGAGGAGCTCAAGACCGACAAGGACATGGCGGGCCTGCGGGTCAACCCGCTGCTCCTCATCGCCAAGGCGATCCTGGTCGCGGTCCGGCGCAATCCGGAGATCAACGCGGCCTGGGACGAGGCGGCGCAGGAGATCGTCCTCAAGCACTACGTGAACCTGGGCATCGCCGCGGCCACCCCGCGCGGTCTGATCGTGCCGAACATCAAGGACGCGCACGCCCAGACCCTGCCCGAGCTCTCGAAGTCCCTGAGCGAGCTGGTCGCCACGGCCCGCGAGGGGAAGACGACCCCGGCGGCGATGCAGGGCGGCACCTTCACCATCACCAACGTCGGCGTCTTCGGCGTCGACACCGGTACGCCCATCCTCAACCCCGGCGAGTCCGCGATCCTCGCGGTCGGCGCGATCAAGCTCCAGCCATGGGTCCACAAGGGCAAGGTGAAGCCGCGTCAGGTCACCACCCTGGCCCTCTCCTTCGACCACCGCCTGGTTGACGGCGAGCTGGGCTCCAAGTTCCTGGCGGACGTCGCCGCGATCCTGGAGCAGCCGAAGCGGTTGATCACCTGGGCGTGACGCCCGACTCGCGTTGTTTCACGTGAAACCGGCGCACGTGCTCATAGGGGCCCCGTCCATGATGTGGACGGGGCCCTGTGCGGCATCCATGTTGTATCTATGCTGTACGCATGCCTTCAGCTCCCCCCGCCGCCGATCGCGTCTACATGCACGTCAAGCAGGCCGTACTCGACCGGCGTTACGAAGGGGGCACCCTCCTGACCGAGGGCGAACTCGCCACGGCCGTGGGAGTGTCGCGGACCCCCGTCCGCGAGGCGCTGCTCAAGCTGGAGATGGAAGGGCTGCTCAAGCTCTACCCGAAGAAGGGCGCCCTCGTTCTCGCTGTCTCCGCGCAGGAGATCGCCGACGTCGTCGAGACCCGGCTCCTCGTCGAGGAGTTCGCCGTCCGCCGGGCCGTGCCCGCCCCCGCCGGCCTGATCGCCCGCCTCGAAGAGCTCCTGGAGGAGCAGAAGCGGCGGGCCGAGGCCGGGGACCTCGCCGAGGTCGCCGTCACCGACCGCTGCTTCCACGCCGAGATCGTCCAGTACGCCGGCAACCAGATCCTCGCCCGGCTCTACGACCAGCTCCGCGACCGCCAACTGCGCATGGGCGTCGCCGTGATGCAGTCCCAGCCCGACCGCGTCGCCAAGAACATCACCGAGCACGCCGAGATCCTCGACCGCATCAAGGCCGGCGACGCCGAGGGCGCCGCGCACTGCGTCCGCCAGCACCTCAGCTGGGTCAAGGTCCTGGTCCGGGGTGAGGACCGGTGAGCAACCGCAACGGACACGGCTCCGCCGTCACCCTCCCCGGCGACCCGCCCGGCGGCCGCCGCGCCGCCCTCGTCTGGGGCGTCGGCGTCGCCGTCTACTTCGTCGCCGTCATCTTCCGCACCTCGCTCGGCGTCGCCGGACTCGACGCCGCCGACCGCTTCGACGTCAACGCCTCCGCGCTCTCCACCTTCTCCATACTCCAGCTGCTCGTCTACGCCGGCATGCAGATACCCGTCGGCCTCATGGTCGACCGGCTCGGCACCAAGAAGGTCCTGGTCCTCGGCGTCGTCCTCTTCACCGCCGGCCAGCTCGGCTTCGCGCTCTCCCCGTCGTACGGCACGGCCCTGGCCTCCCGCGCGCTCCTCGGCTGCGGCGACGCCATGACCTTCATCAGCGTCCTGCGGCTCGGCAGCCGCTGGTTCCCCGCCCGGCGCGGCCCGCTCATCGGCCAGGTCGCCGCCCTCTTCGGCATGGCCGGGAACCTGGTCTCCACCGTCTTCATCGCCCGCGCCCTGCACGGACTCGGCTGGACCGCCACCTTCGTCGGCAGCTCCTTCGCCGGCGTCCTCGTCCTCGTCCTGCTGCTGCTCTTCCTCAAGGACCACCCCGAGGGGTACGAGCCCCGGCCCGCCCAGCACGCGGGCGCGGCCTACGTCCGCCGCCAGATCGCCGAGTCCTGGCGCGAGCCCGGCACCCGGCTCGGCATGTGGGTGCACTTCACCACCCAGTTCCCGGCCATGGTGTTCCTGCTCCTGTGGGGACTGCCGTACCTCGTCGAGGCGCAGGGCCTGTCGCGGTCCACCGCCGGGACGCTGCTCACCCTGGTCGTGCTCTCGAACATGGTCGTCGGCCTCGCGTACGGACAGATCATCGCCCGCCATCACGCGGCCCGCGCCCCGCTCGCCCTCGGCACGGTCGCGGCCACCGCCCTGCTGTGGGGGACCACCCTCGCGTACCCCGGCGACCACGCCCCGATGTGGCTGCTCGTCACCCTCTGCCTGGTCCTCGGGGCCTGCGGACCCGCCTCGATGATCGGCTTCGACTTCGCCCGCCCGGCGAACCCGCCGGAGCGTCAGGGAACCGCCTCCGGCATCGTCAACATGGGTGGTTTCGTCGCCTCGATGACGACGCTCCTCGCCGTCGGCGTACTGCTCGACGCGACCGGCGACGACTACCGGATCGCGTTCTCCTCGGTCTTCGTCCTCGAAGCCCTCGGCGTCGTGCAGATCCTGCGCCTCAAGGCCCGCACCCACCGCAGGGAACGCGAACGGCTCGTCGCCAGCCGCGTGGAGGCCGTGCACGTACCCGTCTGACCCGAAGGGGGGGAGCTATCGGGGCGTCACCGCGAAGTTGTCGAGGATCGCCCGCGCCAGCCGCTCGTCGCCCTCCACCTTGACCCGGTCCGCCACGTCGGCCGCCCGGACCCGGCCGCAGGCGAGCCGCACGTACGTCTCCCAGTCCGTCGTGAGCGACACCGCCGGGCCGAGCGAGGGCGCGCCGTCGATCGAACCGCGCCCCTCCGCGTCCACCCGCACCGTCCGCAGGAACTCCACCGGACCGGTCACGTCCAGCACCACCGCCGAGGAGGCCGGCGCGCCCGCGTCCTTGGCGACCACCTTCGGCAGCGCCTCCAGGAGCACGTCCCGGGCCACGAGCGCCCCGGGCGAGTCCAGGTTTCCCGGCACCCCGAGCGCCGCCCGCAGGTCCTGCTCGTGCACCCACACGTCGAAGGCCCGCTCCCGGTAGGCCGCTTCGAGCGTCTGCTCGGCGCCCAGCGGGGCGCGGATCAGACGGTCGGGGGAGCGGTTCTCGTTGCGGAGCTGCCGGGCCCGGCGGATCAGGATGTACTCCAGCTCCGACGTCATCTCCGGCGCCGTGTGGTGGCGCCGCACGTCGACCTGGACCTCCATGTAGCGCGCGAAGTCGCTGCGCACGTGGTAGAGGTCGCGCGGCAGCGAGTGGATCGGCCGGGGGTCGCCGAGCATCTCCGTCTCCATGCCGATGACGTGCGACACGATGTCCCGCACCGACCAGCCGGGGCACGGGGTCGGCCGGTTCCACTCGCCCTCCACGAGCGGCTGCACCAGCTCGGCTATCGCCTCGACGGCGTGCGTCCAGGCGTCGGCGTGGTTCTGGAGGCTGGGATGGACGGTCACGGGACCCCTCGGCGGTTCTTCGGTGCGCGGGCTGAAAACACGACTGGGTGGGAGGCTCGGACGCTAAGTTACGCTGCCCGAAGGCACCCCGGCAGTGCTTTCGTGTGACGATCGTAGGCCGGTGTTGACGGCTCGAATGCCAGGACGGTGGTACTGTGCGCGCCTCGCTGATCCAGATCGCGGTAGACCCGGACGAACCGGTCGACGCCCGCCGCGCCCGCGCGGCGCGCCTCGTACGGGAGGAATCCGGCCACGCCGACCTCGTCGTCCTCCCCGAGCTGTGGACCGTCGGCGCCTTCGCGTCCGACCTCTTCGCCGCCGAGTCCGAGCCGCTGAACGGCCCCACGCACCGGGCGATGGCCGAGGCCGCCCGGGACGCCGGGGTCTGGCTGCACGCCGGCTCCTTCGTCGAGACGGAGGCCGGCGCCCTCTACAACACCTCGCTCGTCCTCTCCCCCGACGGCGAACTCGCCGCCTCCTACCGGAAGATCCACCGCTTCGGCTTCGACCAGGGCGAGGCGGTGCTCATGGCCGCCGGGGAGGACCTGGTCACCGTCGACCTGCCGCACCTCACCGTCGGCGTCGGCACCTGCTACGACCTGCGCTTCCCCGAGCTGTTCCGCGGCCTGGTCGACGCGGGCGCCCAGGCCTTCGTCGTCCCGGCCGGCTGGCCCGCCCGCCGCCGCGGCCACTGGACCCTCCTCGCCCGGGCCCGCGCGGTCGAGAACCAGGCGTACGTCCTGGCCTGCGGCACCGCCGGCACCCACGCGGGCGTCGAGCAGGCCGGACACTCGATCGTCGTCGACCCCTGGGGCGAGGTCCTGGCGGAGGCCGGACCCGGCGAGGAGGTCCTGCGCGTCGAGCTCGACCCCGGCCGGGTTGCCACGACCCGCGAGGACTTCCCGGCCCTCAAGGACCGGGTCCTGGGCGTGCGGACGCCGAAGCGGGCGACGCCGACGCGACCCTAGGGCCCGGCCCGGCGGGGCCCGCGGGGCTACGGCCAGGTCCCGGCAAGGCCCGCCCCTCCCGCCCGTCACACCGTGATCGCGTGCAGGGCCGCCCGCCCCGGTTCCGGACCCGGGGCGTACTCCGCCCAGGCCGCCGCCAGTCTCCGCACCGCCTCCGTCAGCACCTCCGGGGACGCAAGGAAGTGCAGCCGCAGGTGGCGGACGCTGCCGCCGAGCGCGTCGGCGGTGGCGCCGGGGAGGACGGCGACCCCGTGCCGGAGGGCGAGCTGCGCGAAGGAGACGCCGTCGCCGTGGGGGAGCCGCACCCACAGGGTCTGGCCGCCCGTCGCCGGGACGGAGGACCAGGACGGCAGCAGCCGCGCCAGCTCGGCCCGCAGATGGGCGTGGCCCGCCCGGACCGCCCGCGTCCGCGCCGCCAGGACCGGCCCGAAACCGTCCAGGATCCGGGCCGCCGCCAGCTGGGCCGGGACGTCGCTGCCCAGGTCGTGCAGGGCCTTCAGCCGGGCGAGCCGGGCGATCAGCGGGGCCGGGCCGCGCACCCAGCCGATGCGGATCCCGCCCCACACCACCTTGCTGAGCGACCCGACCGCGACCACCTCCCCGTACGCCGAGAGCGGCGTCCACGGCGCCCCGGCGTCGAAGGCCAGGTCGGCGAGCGCCTCGTCGTCGACGAGCGGCACCCCGAGCGCGTTCGCCGCCTCGACGAGCCGGCGCCCGGCGAGCGGCGGGAGCACGGTCCCGGTCGGGTTCTGGAAGCGGGGCACCAGATAGGCCAGGGCGGGACGGTGACGCTCCATCACCCGCACCGCCTCCGCCACGTCGACCCCGTCCGGGCCCACCGCCACCGGCAGCGGCACGGCCGCCGCCTCCCGGAAGAGGTCGAGCGCCCCCGGATACGTCGGCGCCTCCACCAGGACCCCGTCCCCGGGCGCGAGCAGCAGTCGCGCGAGCAGCGCCAGCCCCTGCTGGGCGCCGGTGGTCACCAGGACCTGCTCCGGCCCGGTCGGCACGCCCCGCGCCGCGTACCGCGCGGCGACCGCCTCGCGCAGCACCCCGAGCCCGGCCGGGTGGTAGCCGATGTCCCCGACGGGCAGTTCGAGGGAGCGGTACGCCTCCGTCAGCTCGTCCGGCGCCCGGTCGGGGGCCGCGCAGCTCAGCAGGATCACGCCGTCGGGCGCCTCCAGGAGGTGCAGGAAGAGCGGGTTCGACGTCTCCCGCACCCGGGGCACCCCCGACCCCGTACCCGCTCCCGCCGCCCGGAGGCGCTTCGCCGTCAGCGCGGCCGGCGACACCCGCGTACCGCTGCCCTGCCTCCGTACGAGCCGTCCCTCCTGCCGCAGCGTGTCGTAGGCGGCGACCACCGTCGTACGGCCCACGGCCAGGGCCGTCGCGAACCGCCGGTCCGGCGGCAGGAGCGTGCCCGGCGGCAGCGCCCCCTCGTCGATCAGCCGCCGCAGCCGGGCGGCGAGCAGGAGGTACAGCGGCCCGCGCCCGGCGGACCAGCGCCCGAGCCGGGCGACCAGGACGTCGAGGGAGGGAGGAGGAAGGGGCTCGGAGGAGGGGAGGGGAAGGCGCTCGGCAGGCGGAGGAGAACCGCGAGGGGGGAGGGGAAGGCGCTGGGCGGGCGGGGGGACATCGATTGGCTCCATCGCCGGACCAATCTGCCCGGATTGGCCCTGGGAAGGCAAGCCGCCCCTTCCCAGACTGGGTTCATGACCCGGCCCGAGACCCTCACCGTCCACCCGCCCCACGTCGAGCTCACCGGCAGCAGGCCCCTCGGTGTCCCCCTCCACCAGAACCACGTCTTCGCGTTCGACTCCGCCGACGCCCTCGCCGAGGGCTTCACCTCCCCGGACGCCTTCCTCTACGCCCGCCTCGGCAACCCCACCGTCCGCACCCTGGAGGACGCCGTCGCCCGCCTCGAAGGCGGCGCCTCCGGCCTCTCCTTCGCCTCCGGCATGGGCGCCGTCAACGCCGTCCTCCTCTCCCTCCTCGGCTCCGGCGCCCACGTCGTCGCCCAGACCTGCCTGTACGGCGGCACGTACGCGGTCCTCGGTGACCTCGCCGCCCGCTGGGGCGTCGACGTCACGTACGTCTCCGGCACGGACCCGGAGGAGGTGCGGGCGGCCCTGCGCCCCGAGACCCGCCTGCTCTACCTGGAGACCATCGCCAACCCCACCACCCGCGTCTCCGACCTGCCCGCCCTCGCCGCCGTCGCCGCCGAGGCGGGGATCCCGGTCGCCGTCGACAACACCTTCGCCTCCCCGCTGCTCTGCCGCCCCCTCGACCACGGTGCCGACGTCGTGATCCACTCCGCCACCAAGTACCTCGCCGGGCACGCGGACGTCCTCGGCGGGATCGCCGTCTTCAAGGACCGCGAGCTGTACGGGCGGGTCCGCCGCCACGCCGTCGAACAGGGCGCCTCCACCGACCCGTTCGCCGCCTGGCTCACCCTGCGCGGGCTGCAGACCCTCTCCCTGCGCATCGAGCGCCAGTGCGCGAACGCCGCCGAGCTCGCGGCCCGCCTCGCCGCGCACCCGGCGGTCGCCGCCGTCCGCCACCCGTCCCTCGCGGACCACCCGGACCGGGAGATCGCCGCGCGCCTGCTGCCCTCCGGCGGCGGCGGAGTCGTCTCGGTCGACCTCGCGGGCGGCCGGGAGGCGGGCCGCACCTTCGTCGAGGCGGTCCGGCTCGTCTCGCTCAGCGTCTCCCTGGGCGACGTGAAGACGCTGGTGATGCACCCGGCCTCCACCTCCCACCACCAGCTCGACGAGGAGGCCCTCGCGGCGGCGGGCATCGGCGCCGGCACGGTCAGGATCTCGGTCGGCATCGAGCACGTCGAGGACCTGTGGGCGGACCTGGAGCAGGCACTGGACCAGGCATGGAAGAAGGCGGCCTGACGGGCCCTCAGTCCTCCCGCTCCCGCTCCGCCATCCGGATCACGCACACCGCCACCGCGACCATGAGGGCGGCGTCGGCGTCCTCCCGGACCACGTTCACCGCGTACGTGTCGCGGACGCGGAACCACTGCCGGGAGACGTGGACCAGGAGTTCGCCCTCGTACTCGACGGCGAACTCCCGGTCCAGGATCCGGCCGCTGACGTCCAACTCCGTGCCCTCGACCAGCGTCACCCGGTAGTGGTTGCGCAGCAGCGAGAGCCGCTTGCGGCGGACGGTCGCCAGCGGCCGGTCGTCCCGCTCGATCGTCATGGTGTCCCGCAGGCTGAACATCTTCTGCCGCAGGGTGATCAGGACCTGTCCGTCGGGGTCCTTCAGCTCCAGGGTGTCGCGCAGCCGCATGGCCTTGCCGTCGGCGAGGAAGGCGTGGCGGCCGTCCTCGTCCTCGATCCAGTAGTCGTCGCCGATCGCGAAGATCTTGTCCCGTACGAGATATTTCACCCGGTTACTCCTGCCCGGCCGGAGCCGCTTCTCACCCGAAGTAGCGGGTGAACGCGTCCGGACCCGCCCCGAGCATCTCCCCGAACGGCGAGTCGAGCTGATGGATCAGCAGTACCGTGAAGGCGATGAACCCGGACAGGCCCATCACCATCACCACGTGGGTCGTGCTCCGCTTGATCCCGAAGAGGAACATGAACGCGAGCGTCAGCACGCCGCCGATCAGCAGCCCCGTCCACAGCACGGGCGAGAGCCGCTCCTGCGCCGCCGCCTCCCGGCCGCGCCGCGCGTCGTCCACGTAACCGAGCTGGGCCAGCAGCTCCTGGGCCGCGATCTGCTCGGACACCCGGTCGGAGCGGGTCACCTCGCCCGCCCGCCGCAGCTGGTCGAGCAGCGTCCAGCCCGAGGCGTCGAGCGGTTCGCGGCCGACCATCGCGGGCCACTCGACGTCCACGACGTGGCTCGCGTACGTCCGGGCCGCGTCGCGCACCGGCTCCCGCTGGGCGAGCGGGAGCGCGTCCGCGAGCAGATACGTCTGGTGCAGGGCGCTCGCCTCGGCCTGCACGTGGTCGGAGGCGGCCGAACGCGTCTCCCAGACGGAGACCAGGCAGAGGCCGAGGACGACGGCGTAGAGGACCGACACCATCATGGCGATGTACTCGGCCACGTCCTCGCGCGGCTCCTCGTCCTCCCCGACCGGGAAGAGCCTGGTCTTGGCGAACACGGCGAGGGCGGCGACGAGCGCGACCCCGAGGACGACGACGAGGGTTTCGAGCAGGACCACGGTCACTTCCTCCTGCTGCCGAGCAGCGCGGCGGCGACGGCCGCCGGGATCAGGATCAACAGCAGCATCGTCGCCACCCCGAGCTCCCGCGCCTCCCGCCCCCGCCGCCGCACCCGCCCGAGGAACCCCTCGTCGTCGAGCCCGTCGGCCCGCCGGAGCCCGGGAGGGGGAACGGTTCCTCCCGGGGGCACGGAGGAGGGCGGTACGGCTCCGGGGGACACGCCGCCCGGGGGTACGGCTCCGGGGGGTACGGCTCCGGGTACGGCCCCCGCACCGGGAACGACGGGGCCCGCGAGCCTTCCGGCCGCGCCTGTGCCTGCGCCTGCACCTGCTCCCGAATCCGCTCCCGCGAGGGCCCCTGGAGCCCCCGGAGCGCCGGGAGCGCCGGGAGCGCCGGGAGCGCCGGGAGCGCCGGGAACCGCCCCGGCCGTCGCCGAAGCTCCGGCCGCCCCCGAAGCCCTCGGAGCCGGAGTTCCGCCCGCTCCCGGAGCCCCGCCCGTCCTCACCGCCGCCGCCTCCCGCACCACGAAGACGGCCGAGGCCCCCGCCGTGAGCACCGGCGCCGAGACCCGTTCGCCGCCCGCCCCGAACGTGGTCGCCCGGTCGCTCCCGGAGGCGCGGCCGGCGCTCCGGTAGGTCCCCGGGCGGAGCCGTACGGTCGATCGGCACAGGGCGGAGGTGTCCGGGGCGAGGACGGCCACGGTCCCGCCCTGTCCCCCGCAGTCAGGCGCGCCGGGCGCGAGGGCGAGCCCGGGGTCCTCGACCAGCACGGCGTAGAGGGGAAGGTTCCCCTGGTTGGC
Organism: Streptomyces sp. NPDC086147; assembly: GCF_040702165.1. Lineage (NCBI taxonomy): Bacteria > Bacillati > Actinomycetota > Actinomycetes > Kitasatosporales > Streptomycetaceae > Streptomyces > Streptomyces sp. NPDC086147. The sequence continues at coordinate 311,632 of NZ_JBFBJO010000003.1, forward strand.
GACGGTGTACGTCACGGTGGCCACGGCCGCACCCGAACCCGCACCTGCGCTCGCACCCGTACCCGTACCCGTACCCGTACCCGCACTCGACCCCGACCCCGACCCAGGCCCCACACCTGGCCCCGACCCCGACCCCACACCCGCCCCAGGCCCCGCCTCCGCCCCCGGAGTCGCGACCACCACCTCCTCCGTGAGCTGGAGAACCCCGGCGACCCCGACGTACCCGGCGCGGGCGGTCGCGGTGAGCCGCGTGTGCGAGGAGGGGACGTCGCCCTCGGCCCGTACGGGATGCACGTGTCTCCCCGCCACGGCCCGGAACCGGGCCACGCACTCCACCTCCTCGGCCGCGAGGAGCGGCGCCGCCGGGCACCGCACGGACCCGGCGGGGGCGCCGGGGTCGAGGACCCGCACCCGGTGCAGGTCCGCCTCGCTCAGGTTCAGGAGCCGGTACCGCTTCACGACCCACGTCCCGACCCGTACCTCCGGGGGCCGGCGGTCGCTGTCGGGCCGGCCGTTCACGGTCACGGTCAGCCGCAGGTCGCCGTCCCCGACCCCGCCGGCCCACACGGACCCCTCCAGGAGGGCGGACGCGAGCAGCACCGCCACGAGTAAACCGGCACTCACCCGACAGCGGGAATAGTCCGATGATCTGCCCACGTGCTCCGCCATGCTCGCCATGCTGACCGGCCCCCGCCCCGGAACCCGCTCCCGGACACGCCCTCCGCCCCCGCCCGACCCCCACTTTCCACCCGTACGGCACCCTTGGAACCATGAACGATCCCGCGCCCACCTCCGCGCCCCGACGTGCCCGTGTCCGCGCCCCCGAGCTGATCGGCAAGGGCGGCTGGCTGAACACCGGCGGAGAACGACCGACCCTCGCCGACCTGCGGGGGAAGATCGTCCTCCTCGACTTCTGGACCTTCTGCTGCGTCAACTGCCTGCACGTCCTCGACGAGCTGCGCGACCTGGAGGAGAAGCACCGCGACACCCTGGTGATCGTCGGGGTGCACTCGCCGAAGTTCGTGCACGAGGCCGAGCACCAGGCCGTGGTGGACGCCGTCGAGCGGTACGAGGTGCACCACCCCGTACTGGACGACCCGGAGCTCGCGACCTGGAAGCAGTACGCCGTGCGCGCCTGGCCGACGCTCGTGGTGATCGACCCCGAGGGGTACGTCGTCGCCCAGCACGCGGGCGAGGGGCACGCCAACGCCATCCGGACCCTCGTGGAGGAGCTGGAGGCCGAGCACGAGGCCAAGGGGACGCTGCGGCGCGGCGACGGGCCGTACGTGGCGCCCGAGCCTGTCGCCACCGACCTGCGCTTCCCCGGCAAGGCGATCACCCTCCCCTCCGGGAACTTCCTGGTCTCCGACACCACCCGGCACCAGCTCGTCGAGCTGGCGGCGGACGGCGAGACCGTCGTGCGCCGCATCGGCGAGGGCGTCTTCCGCGAGCCGCAGGGCCTCGTGCGGCTGCCCGACGGCAAGGTCGTCGTCGCCGACACGGTGAACCACGCCCTGCGGACGTACGACCCGGAGAGCGGCGCGATCGAGCGGATCGCCGGCACCGGCAAGCAGTGGTGGCAGGGGTCCCCGACCTCGGGGCCCGCCCTGGAGGTCGACCTGTCCTCGCCGTGGGACGTGGCCTGGTGGCGGGGGAAGGTGTGGATCGCCATGGCCGGCGTCCACCAGCTGTGGACGTACGACCCGGAGACGAAGACCGTCGGGGTCGCGGCCGGGACCACCAACGAGGGGCTCGTCGACGGCCCCGCCGCCGAGGCCTGGTTCGCGCAGCCCTCCGGCCTCGCGGCCACCGAGGACCGGCTGTGGATCGCGGACTCCGAGACCAGTGCCCTGCGCTGGATCGACGCGGACGGCGTCGTGCGCACCGCCGTCGGCACCGGGCTCTTCGACTTCGGGCACCGCGACGGCGACGCCGGCCAGGCGCTCTTCCAGCACCCGCTGGGCGTGACCGCCCTGCCCGACGGCTCGGTCGCCGTCAGCGACACGTACAACCACGCCCTGCGCCGCTACGACCCCGCCACCGGCGAGGTCACCACGCTCGCCACCGATCTGCGCGAGCCGAGCGACGCGGTCCTGGTGGACGGGGACATCGTGGTCGTCGAGTCCGCCCGGCACCGGCTGACCCGGCTGCGGCTGCCCGAGGAGGCCGTCCGGGTCGAGGCGGTCGCCCACCGCACCCGGCGCGAGGCCACCGAGGTCGCCCCCGGCCGCCTCCGCCTCGACGTCGTCTTCCGCGCCCCGACCGGCCAGAAGCTGGACGAGCGCTACGGCCCCTCGACCCGGCTCCTGGTCTCCTCGACCCCGCCGGAGCTGCTGCTCGGCGGCGAGGGCACGGGCACGGACCTCTTCCGCGAGCTGGACCTGAACCCGGAGCTCACCGAGGGCGTCCTGCACGTCTCCGCGATGGCCGCCTCCTGCGACGACGACCCGGCCAACGAGTACCCGGCCTGCCACGTCCACCAGCAGGACTGGGGCGTCCCGGTGAAGGTCACGGACACGGGCGTCTCCCGGCTGCCGCTGATCCTGGCGGGCATGGACGAGCAGGCCTGACCGTCTAGCGCACGAGCCCCTGGTTCCTGGACGGGCGCCCCGAGGCCCCGTCCAGGCAGCCCGCCACCCAGGCGGCCGGGTCGTGGACGGCCCGGTCGCCGCCCTGCCCCTCCCGCTCCATCCGCACGCACCCCCCGGCGATCAGCGCCTTCGTCCGCGACCCGTCCACGTCGTACCCGCGGATCCGCGAGGCCAGGACGTACCCGCCCTCGTACGCGATGTCCGTGCCCCACGGCGGCCGGTCGTCGTACGCCCCGATCAGCAGCCCCGTCCCGGTCAGGGCGGCGAGCACGCCGACGACGGCGAACGGGACGAACTTCCGCGGCGGCGGACCCTCATGACGGTGCATGGGGACGAGCCTGCCGGGCGGGACCTTTCGCGGATGTTTCGCCGCCGGTCCCGCCCCCGCCCGGGACTCAGCCCTCCAGGAACGCCACCAGCGCGTTCGCGAGGAGGAACGGGTCCTCCGCGCCGCACAGTTCGCGGGCGCTGTGCATGGAGAGGATCGCGACGCCGATGTCCACGGTGCTGATGCCGTGGCGGGCGGCCGTGATCGGGCCGATCGTGGTGCCGCAGGGCATGTCGTTGTTGGAGACGAAGGACTGCCAGGGCACGCCCGCCTTCTCGCAGGCGGTGGCGAAGACGGCCCGGCCGCTGCCGTCGGTGGCGTAGCGCTGGTTGACGTTCACCTTGAGGATCGGGCCGCCGTTGACGCGCGGGTGGTGCGTCGGGTCGTGCCGTTCCGCGTAGTTGGGGTGGACCGCGTGGCCGGTGTCGGAGGAGAGGCAGACGGTGCCGGCGAAGGCGCGCGCCCGGTCCTCGTAGCCGCCGCCCCGGGCGTACACCGAGCGCTCCAGGACGTTGCCGAGCAGGGGCCCCTGGGCGCCGGTGTCGGCCTCGGAGCCGTTCTCCTCGTGGTCGAAGGCGGCGAGGACCGGGATGTACGGCAGGTCGTCGCGGCCCGCGAGGGAGGCGAGCGCGGCGGTGCCGGCGTGCACGGAGAGCAGGTTGTCCATGCGCGGCCCGGCGAGCAGCTCGCGGTCGCGGCCCAGGTAGGCGGGGGCCTCCACGGCGTGGACCATCAGGTCCCAGCCGGTGACGTCCTCGGCGTCGACGCCGGCCTCGTCGGCGACGAAGGAGATCAGGTCGCCCTCGTGGACGTCGCCGATGCCCCAGACCGGCTGCATGTGGCGCTGGCGGTCGAGCTTGAGGCCGTCGTTGGCCTGCCGGTCGAGGTGGATGGCGAGCTGCGGGACGCGCAGCAGCGGCCGGTCGACGTTCACCAGGCGGTGGCCGCCGTCGCGCAGGGTCAGGCGGCCCGCGAGGCCGAGGTCGCGGTCGAGCCAGGTGTTGAGGAGGGTGCCGCCGTAGACCTCGACGGCGACCTGCCGCCAGCCCTGCGCGCCCATGTCGGGGCGCGGCTTCACGCGCAGGTTGGGCGAGTCGGTGTGGGCGCCGACGATCCGGTACGGGGTGTGGGCGGCGGCGCCCTCCGGCACGTACCAGGCGATGATCGCGCCGCCGCGGACCACGTACTTCCCGCCGCTGGTCGCGTCCCAGGCCGCGGTCTCCTCGACCCGCCGGAATCCGGCCTTCTCAAGCCGCTCGGCCGCGTTCGCGACCGCGTGGTACGGCGAGGGGGAGGCCGAGAGGAAGGCCATGAGGTCGTCGGTGTGCCCGCGGTCGAAGGGGCCCGCGGCGGTACGGGAAGCTGCGCTGCTCATGGGGTTCACCTTACGCAGGGGGCTGACGGGGAGGCCGAGGTCCCCGGGAAGGCGGAACGGCCCGCCCCCCTCCCCGGGGACGAGCCGTTCCTGTGGTGGACGAGAGGTGTTCCCGGCCGCTGCGGACAGCGGTCCTAGAACGCGGCCTCGTCCAGGTCCATCAGCGAGCCCTCGACGGCCTCGGCGAGCGCGCGCTCGGCGGAGACGCCCGGCAGGACGTTGGCGGCGAAGAACTTCGCGGCCGCGATCTTGCCCTGGTAGAAGGGCACGTCCTTGCCGGAGGCGCCGGCGGCCAGCTTCTCGGCGGCGACGGCCGCGCTCTTGAGGAGCAGGTAGCCGACGACGACGTCGCCGGAGGCGAGCAGCAGGCGGGTGGTGTTCAGGCCGACCTTGTAGATGTTCTTGACGTCCTCGCCGGTGGCGGTGAGGTCGGTGATCATCGTGCCGACGATGGCCTCCAGGTCGACGGCCGCCTTGGCGAGCGCGTCGCGGGCGCCGGACAGCTCCTCGCCGCCGGTGCCGACCGCGAGGAACTTCTTGATCTCCTCGGACAGCGTGTTCAGGGCCGCGCCCTGGTCGCGCACGATCTTCCGGAAGAAGAAGTCCTGGCCCTGGATGGCCGTGGTGCCCTCGTAGAGGGTGTCGATCTTGGCGTCCCGGATGTACTGCTCGATCGGGTACTCCTGGAGGAAGCCGGAGCCGCCGAAGGTCTGGAGCGACTGCGCGAGCTGCTCGTAGCCCTTCTCGGAGCCGTAGCCCTTCACGATCGGGAGCAGCAGGTCGTTCAGGCCGTGCAGCGCCTTGGCGTCCTCGCCGGCCGCCTCCTTGACCGCGATCTCGTCCTGCACGGAGGCCGTGTAGAGGACGAGGGAGCGCATGCCCTCGGCGTACGCCTTCTGCGTCATCAGCGAGCGGCGGACGTCGGGGTGGTGCGTGATGGTGACCTTGGGCGCGGCCTTGTCCATGAAGTTGGCCAGGTCGGTGCCCTGGACGCGCTCCTTGGCATACTCCAGGGCGTTGAGGTAGCCCGTGGAGAGGGTGGAGATCGCCTTCGTGCCGACCATCATGCGGGCGAACTCGATGATGAGGAACATCTGGCGGATGCCGTCGTGCTTGTCGCCGATCAGCCAGCCCTTGGCGGGGTGCTGGTCGCCGAAGGTCATCTCGCACGTGTTGGAGGCCTTGAGGCCCATCTTGTGCTCGACGTTGGTGGCGTACACGCCGTTGCGGGCGCCCAGCTCGCCGGTCTCCCAGTCGAACTCGTACTTGGGGACGAGGAAGAGGGAGAGGCCCTTGGTGCCGGGCCCTGCGCCCTCGGGGCGGGCGAGGACGTAGTGGAGGATGTTCTCCTCCATGTCGTGCTCGCCGGAGGTGATGAAGCGCTTGACGCCCTCGATGTGCCAGGAGCCGTCCTCCTGCTGGACCGCCTTGGTGCGGCCGGCGCCGACGTCCGAGCCCGCGTCGGGCTCGGTGAGGACCATGGTGGAGCCCCAGCGCTTCTCGACGGCGATCCGCGCGACCTTCTTCTGCGCCTCGTTGCCCTCGTTGTGGAGGATGCCGGCGAACGCCGGGCCGGAGGAGTACATCCAGATGGCCGGGTTCGAGCCGAGCAGCAGCTCCGCGTAGGCCCAGATCAGGGAGCGCGGGGAGACGGTGCCGCCGATCTCCTCCGGGATGCCCAGGCGCCAGTACTCGGACTCCATGAAGGCGTCGTACGACTTCTTGAAGCTTGCCGGGACCGGGGCGGTGTTGGTCTCGGGGTCGAAGACCGGCGGGTTGCGGTCGGCGTCGGCGAAGGACTCCGCGAGCTCGTTCTCGGCGAGGCGGCGGATCTCGTCGAGGATGCTCTTGGCGGTCTCGACGTCCATCTCCTCGAACGGACCGGTGCCGTACACCTTGTCGCGGCCGAGGACCTCGAAGAGGTTGAACTCGATGTCGCGGAGATTCGACTTGTAGTGCCCCATGGCGACGGCTCCGTAAGGCTCGGGGAGGGAGGTTCCTCGTACACGTACCAGTGAGTAGCAAAACGCTCTCCACCATGATGCTACCCGTCAGTAATAAGGGCAACCCCTGGCGCGCATCTGTGACGCGCCTCGCCCTCCTCCCGTGCCGCACGGGCCTCGTGGGCCCCTTCCGCCCCACCCGTCCCACGCCTCGGACGTACCGGCGGGTAAGGGGCGCGGGCCCCCGACGGCCCCCCGCCGCTCGATAGGCTGCCCCCATGTACGGATACGGCCAGCACGCGGACGGTAGTGCCGCCCAGCAGCAGTACATCCCGCCCCAGCAGGGCGGGATGCAGGCCGGCATGCCGGGGGGCGCGCAGGGCGGGTACGGGCAGCAGGCCCCGCTCTACCCCGAGCCCTCGCCGCCCTCCCTCGCGGACGCCGTGCGCGCCTTCACCACCGGCACCCTGGCCGCCGAGGACTTCCAGCAGATCTTCGCGACCTCCAAGGTCTACTGCCCGCGCGGCGACAACCCCGGCTTCCTGGCCCTGCACAACACCCAGCAGCCGGTCATCCCCATGTTCACCTCGCTCAAGGAGCTGCGGCGGTACGCGGGCAAGGAGTCGAAGTACTTCGTGATCACCGGCGCCGAGGTGATCGACCTGCTCCCGACCGGCTACGGCTTCGTGCTCGACATGGAGGGCGACCACCGCATGGTCTTCGACGCGAAGGCCGTGGAGCAGATGGTCGACTTCGCGATGCGGCGGATGTACGGCTGACGCGTTCACGCGCCACGACGGGGCGCCCGGGGGGAATTCCTCCCGGGCGTTCCGCGTTCCGGGTGGCAGGAAGTTCATCGTTCAACTAAAGTGGATGTGCAAGGTCGCCCAAGGAGGTCCCGCCATGCCCGCCGTGACTGTCGAGAACCCGCTCACCCTGCCGCGCGTCGCCGCCCCCGCCGACGCCCCGGCCCGTCCCGTGCTCGCCGTGACCACCGCCCCCTCCGGCTTCGAGGGAGAGGGCTTCCCGGTCCGCCGGGCGTTCGCGGGGATCAACTACCAGTACCTCGACCCGTTCATCATGATGGACCAGATGGGCGAGGTGGAGTACGCGCCCGGAGAGCCCAAGGGCACGCCCTGGCACCCCCACCGCGGCTTCGAGACCGTCACCTACATCATCGACGGCACCTTCGACCACCAGGACTCCCAGGGCGGTGGCGGCACCATCACCAACGGCGACACCCAGTGGATGACCGCCGGCGCCGGCCTCCTCCACATCGAGGCCCCGCCGGAGTCCCTCGTCGTCAGCGGCGGCCTCTTCCACGGCCTCCAGCTGTGGGTGAACCTGCCGGCCTCCGACAAGATGATGGCCCCCCGCTACCAGGACATCCGCGGCGGCCAGGTCCAGCTGCTCACCTCCCCCGACGGCGGCGCGCTGCTCCGCGTCATCGCGGGCGAGCTCGACGGCCACGAGGGCCCCGGCATCACCCACACCCCGATCACGATGATCCACGCCACCCTGCGCCCCGGCGCCGAGATCAGCCTCCCCTGGCGGGAGGACTTCAACGGCCTCGCGTACGTGCTCGCCGGCCGCGGCACCGTCGGCGCCGAGCGGCGCCCGGTCCACACCGGCCAGACCGCCGTCTTCGGCAAGGGCGGGGCCCTGACCGTCCGCGCCGACGAGAAGCAGGACGGCAACACCCCGGACCTGGAGGTCGTCCTCCTCGGCGGACGCCCGATCCGCGAGCCCATGGCCCACTACGGCCCGTTCGTCATGAACACCCAGGCCGAACTGCGCCAGGCCTTCGAGGACTTCCAGGCGGGCCGCCTCGGCACGATCCCGGCGGTCCACGGGATGGGCGAGTAACGAGTAAGGAGCACGGGGTCACGGGCCGGGGCGCGCGCACCGGCCCGTACGCCTTCCCCGGCCTGTACGTGCTCCCCGGCCCGTACGTGCTCCCCGGCCCGTACGTCCTCCCCTGACGAGTCGTCACCCGTACGGACCGTCAGCGCGCGACGGCGCGCCGGGCGGCGTGGTCCGGTGGTCGGGTGCAGACGACCACCGGACGACCGCTCCTTCCCGAACCCGCCCGCCGGACCGCCGCCTGGTGCGCCGTCCTGCTGCTCGTCGCCGGGGTCGCCGCCGTCGGGATCTGGCTGTGCGTCGAGCTCAAGACGGCCGTCACGCCCGCCCTGCTCGCGATCCTCGGCACCGCCCTCCTCGGCCCGCTCCACCGCCGCCTGCTGCGGATGAAGGTCCAGAAGTCCCTCGCCGCCGCGCTCACCGTCGCCGCCGTCCTCGCGGTCGTCGGCGGCGCCACGTACATCGTCGTCGCCGCCCTCGTCGACACCGGCGACCAGATCGTCGCCTCGCTCCGGCAGGCCGCCGAGGACATCACGAAGCACTTCGGCGCGGTCGGGACCTCCCTCGAAGACCTCAGCGGGAACGCCGAGACCCTCCTCAAGCGGTTCGGCGGGACCGCCGCCTCCGGGGTGATCTCCGGGATCAGCGTCGTCGGCCACCTGATCGCCACCGCCGTCCTGGCCCTGATCCTGATCTTCTTCTTCCTGCGCGACTCGGACCGGGCCGCCGGCGCCCTGCGCTCCTTCGTGCCCGGCGACACCGGCGACGTCGTCGAGGCCATGGCCCGCCGCGCCTTCGAGGCCGTCGAGGGCTTCATGCGCGGCACGACCTTCATCGCCCTGGTCGACGCGACCCTCATCGGCATCGGGCTGCTCGTCCTGCGCGTGCCCGGGGCGGTCGGGCTCGCGGCGCTCGTCTTCGTCACCGCGTACATCCCCTACCTCGGCGCCTTCCTCTCCGGCGCGGTCGCGGTCCTCGTCGCCCTCGCGGACCGCGGCTTCGTCATCGCCCTGTGGGCGCTCGGCGTCGTCCTGGCCGTCCAGGTCATCGAGGGGCACCTGCTCCAGCCCATGGTGCAGAGCAGGACCGTCCACATGCACCCGGCGGCCGTCATGCTCGCGATCACGGCCGGCGCCTCCGTCGCGGGCATCCTCGGCATGCTCCTGGCCGTCCCCCTGACGGCCGCGGCGACGGGGGTGCTGGGGGAGCTGCGGGGGCGGTACGGGTCGGGGGACGGCCCCGGCGCGCCGGACGGGCCCGGGGCCTAGGCCCTAACCGCAACAGCCCTCCGTCGTCCCCGGCTCGTTCAGCTCGAACCAGATCGACTTGCCCTCGCCGCGCGGGTCGACGCCCCACGCGTGCGCCAGCATCTCCATCAGGACCAGGCCGCGCCCGCTCGACGCCATCTCGCCCGGCCGGCGCCGGTGCGGCAGCTCGTCGCTGGTGTCGGAGACCTCCACGCGCAGTCGGCGGGACGCCCCGTCGCAGGCGACCTCCGCGACCAGGAGCGCGTCGCCGTCCGTGTGGACGAGGACGTTGGTGACCATCTCGGAGACCATCAGGACCGCCGAGTCGAGCTGGTCCCCGTCCGCCCAGTCGTGCAGCAGCTGCCGCACCTGCTCCCGCGCCTCCGCGATCCGCTCCGGCTCCGCCTGGGCGATCGTCATCAGGGTGCGGCGCGGGGCCTCCCGTACGGACCCGGCGGGGCGGCGGGAGAGCAGCAGGACGGCGATGTCGTCCTCGCGCCGGTCCGCGAGCGGGCCCGTGGTGTGGTGCGAGCCGGGGCCGTGGACGGCCTCCACGAGGGTGTCGGCCAGCTCCTCCAGGTCCTCGCCGTCGTGGGACTCCAGGATCTTCCGGACCCGCTCCCAGCCGGTGTCCAGATCGTGCCCGCCGGTCTCCAGGAGGCCGTCGGTGCAGATCATCAGGGTCTCGCCGGGGTCGAGCGCGATCCGGGTGGTGGGGTAGTCGGTGTCGGGTTCGACGCCGAGGGGCAGGCCGCCGGCCGTGGGCCGCAGCAGCACCGTCCCGTCGGTCGTCCGCACCGCCGGGTCCGGGTGCCCCGCCCGCGCGATCTCCACCGTCCCCGTCTCCAGGTCGACCTCCAGGTAGAGACAGGTCGCGAACCGGGGGCCGCTCTCGCTCTCCCCGTCGTCGCCGTCCGTGATCCCGTACAGGAAGCGCGAGGCCCGGGAGAGGACCGCGTCCGGCCGGTGCCCCTCGGAGGCGTACGCGCGCAGGGCGATCCGCAGCTGCCCCATCAGGCCCGCCGCCCGCACGTCGTGCCCCTGCACGTCCCCGATGACCAGGGCGATCCGGCCCGCGCCGCCGCCGTCGGGGCGCGAGGCGCCGCCGGGCAGCCGGATCACGTCGTACCAGTCGCCGCCGACCTGGAGCCCGCCGCCGGTCGGCACGTACCGCGCGGCCACCCGCAGGCCGGGGATCCCCGGCCCCAGGACCGGCATCATCGTCCGCTGGAGGCCGAGCGACAGCTCGCGCTCCGACTCGGCCACGCCCGCGCGTGCGAGGGCCTGCGCCAGCATCCGCGCCACCGTGGCCAGGACCGACCGCTCGTCGGGCGTGAAGGCCACCAGGTGCTTGAAGGCCGCCATCCAGGCCCCCATCGTGCGCCCGGCGACGACCAGCGGCACGAAGGCCCAGGAGCGGCGTCCGAAGCGCTGGGCGAGCGGCCAGGTGACGGGGAAGCGGCGCAGGTACTCCTCGGGCGACGGCAGGTAGATCGCCCGGCCCGTGCGGACCACCTCGGCCGCCGGGTAGTCGGTGTCCAGCGACATCGACGCGAAGGGGCCCTCGTCGTCGTGGCTCTGCCCGTGGTGCCCGATGATCGTCAGCCGGTCGCCCGAGACCCCGAAGACCGCGAGCCCGTCCGGCGAGAAGCCCGGCATGGACAGGGAGGCGGCCACCCGCAGCACCTCGGCCGTCGACCGCGCCTCGGCGAGCGCCCGGCCCGCGTCGAGCAGGAAGGCCTCGCGGGAGCGGCGCCAGTCGCCGGTGACCGGGGTCCGGGAGGCGGCGCCCGGCGCCGGCCCGGCGACCTCCTGGAGCGTGCCGACGAGCTGGTGGTCGCCTCCCTCCCGCAACGGCTTGGACCGGGTCCGTACCGTACGGATCACCCGCCCGTGCTCGTCCATGATCCGCAGCCGGGACTCGGCGAGGGTGCCCTCGGCGACGGCGAGGTTCACCACCCCGTCGATCTCGTTCCAGTCGACCGGATGAAAACGGGCCCGTACGGCCGCCTCGCCGAGCCGTACGGGCTCGGCGGGCAGCCCGAGCAGCCGGGCGGCCTCGGCGTCGAGCGAGACGGTCCCGGAGGCGTTGTCCCAGCGCCACAGGCCGGTCGCGATCGCGGCCAGGACGTCCTCGGTGCGCATTGCCCCACTTTATGAATATCGGACCGCGAGCCGCCACCGACGGTGTCCGGGGAGCGATTCCGGCCCGGCCGGTAGGCTGGGAAACCTTGACACCGTCAAGCCCTTCACCATCGATCCCGAAGACTGGATGAACGACGATGCATCGGTACAGGTCCCACACCTGCGGCGAGCTCCGCGCCTCTGACGTCGGCACCGACGTCCGGCTGAGCGGCTGGCTGCACAATCGGCGCGACCTGGGCGGCATCCTCTTCATCGATCTGCGCGACCACTACGGCATCACGCAGCTCGTCGCCCGGCCCGGCACCGCCGCGTACGAGGCGCTCGACAAGCTGACCAAGGAGTCCGTCGTCCGCGTCGACGGCAAGGTCGTCTCGCGCGGCGCGGAGAACGTCAACGCCGAGCTGCCCACCGGCGAGGTCGAGGTCGAGGTCGCGGAGGTCGAGATCCTGGGCGCCGCCCAGCAGATCCCCTTCACCATCAACGCCGACGACGGCGTCAACGAGGAGCGGCGCCTGGAGTACCGCTTCCTCGACCTGCGCCGCGAGCGCATGCACCGCAACATCATGCTGCGCTCGGCCGTCATCGCCGCCATCCGCTCCAAGATGGTGGCCCTCGGCTTCAACGAGATGGCGACCCCGATCCTCACCGCGACCTCCCCCGAGGGCGCCCGCGACTTCGTCGTCCCGTCCCGTCTGAACCCGGGCAAGTTCTACGCGCTGCCGCAGGCCCCGCAGCAGTTCAAGCAGCTGCTGATGATCTCGGGCTTCGACCGCTACTTCCAGATCGCGCCCTGCTTCCGCGACGAGGACGCCCGCGCGGACCGCTCGCCGGGCGAGTTCTACCAGCTCGACGTCGAGATGAGCTTCGTCGAGCAGGAGGACGTCTTCCAGCCGATCGAGAAGCTCATGACGGAGCTCTTCGAGGAGTTCGGCGGCGGCCGCCACGTCACCTCGCCGTTCCCGCGGATCCCGTTCCGCGAGTCGATGCTGAAGTACGGCAACGACAAGCCGGACCTGCGCACCTCGCTCGAACTGGTCGACCTCACCGACGTGTTCGCCAACTCCGAGTTCAAGGCGTTCGCCGGCAAGCACGTCCGCGCGCTCGCCGTCCCGGACACGGGCGACCAGCCGCGCAAGTTCTTCGACGGTCTGGGCGACTTCGCGATCTCGCTCGGCGCGAAGGGCCTGGCCTGGATCCGCGTCGGCGAGGGCGGCGCCCTCACCGGCCCGATCGCCAAGTTCCTCACCGAGGAGAACGTCAAGGTCCTCACCGAACGCCTGGGCCTGGAGCCCGGCCACGCCGTCTTCTTCGGCGCCGGCGAGTTCGACGAGGTCTCCAAGATCATGGGCCCGGTCCGGGTCGAGACCGCCAAGCGCGCCGGCCAGTTCGAGGAGAACGTCTTCCGCTTCGCGTGGATCGTGGACTTCCCGATGTACGAGAAGGACGAGGAGACCGGAAAGATCGACTTCTCGCACAACCCGTTCTCGATGCCGCAGGGCGGTCTGGAGGCCCTGGAGACCCAGGACCCGCTGGACGTCCTGGGCTGGCAGTACGACATCGTCTGCAACGGCATCGAGCTCTCCTCCGGCGCGATCCGGAACCACGAGCCCGACATCATGTTCAAGGCCTTCGAGATCGCGGGCTACTCCCGCGAGACCGTCGAGACCGAGTTCGCCGGCATGCTCCGCGCCTTCCAGTTCGGCGCCCCGCCGCACGGCGGCATCGCCCCGGGCGTGGACCGCATCGTCATGCTCCTCGCGGACGAGCCCAACATCCGCGAGACCATCGCCTTCCCGCTCAACGGCAACGCCCAGGACCTCATGATGGGCGCCCCCACGGAACTGGAGGAGACCCGCCTGCGCGAGCTGAACATCCAGCTCCGCAAGCCGGTGGAGCCGAAGGTGGTGGAGGGGCGTCCGGTGACGGAGGCTGTGCATCCGGATGCGGCGCGGTAGCACTACCCGCTCGTACGAAGGGCCCGGAACCTCAAGCAGGTTCCGGGCCCTTCGCGCATTCCGGTCGTCACCGTCCGGTCTCCTCTACCGAAGGTGCTGGACGACGACCCAATACTCGTATTCCTCTTCTGTCACGGCACACACCACTCGCCCATCCACTGACATCGCGACAAAGTCCAATCCTTCCTCGGCCCTCGCGAGTCGTGGTGCCAGCTCCGCGCCGGGCGCCCACTTCACCACGACCCAGCCGAAGGCGGACGAGCCAGATCCGGAAATGCTGAGAAGGAAAGAATCCCCGTCGCCGAAAAGCCCGTTCTGGGTGGCCTGTGCGTACCACTGCCGGTCCAACTCCTGGAGGGCTTCCGGGTGGCTCAAAGAGACCTCTACAGCAGGCTGGACCTCCCAGTTGGCCACGCTCTGCATCGCCTCGAGAACAGAGGGAACATCGACCGGGGCCGGGGCGTCGGAGACTGTCAGGCCGGTGGCGGCCATACGGTTCAACCAGGTGTTCCTTATTGACTCAGCCATGTGTGCGAGATTCATTGTTTGTAGAAAAGATGGTGATCCCCCTCTGGTTTGTTGATTTTCGCGTACCTTTCCATATCTCTATAAATCGTATTATCCCAGCCGAAGTTCACAAAGGTGCGCTCCGAATCACCCTTAGGCTTGCCTGCATGGAAGTGGGGTCCCGCCGGATCGGCTGTGTGTTCCACCACTACACGTGATCCCTGAGGTGTCTCATACTGTCGGAAGGTGCCCCAATGTGAATTCTCCGAAGAGTACACGTACCCCGGACTGTGCTTTCTCGTGATGTCAGGGCCGACCTCCCATTCGGCCCAGAACTCCGCCTCACCGGGTTTGATACCCGCCAGTTCATAGGCGGCTTGTCTGGCCTCCTCACGCGTTTCGAACGGGTTCGGGCGTTCACCTCTGGGTGGACATGGCCCCAGTCCCAGCGGATCGCTCCACGTATGCGGATTTTGGACATACGTCGCCGGATTCGGTGCCGGGTCCAACCCCAACGGATCCTGGCTCAGATACCGTGCCGACTCCGGGTCGTAATACCGGAAGTAGTTGTAGTGCAGACCCGACTCCGGGTCGAAGTACTGGCCCGGGAAGCGGAGCGGGGTGTACGTCGTGGCGTCGCGGGTCCAGGTCGTCGTGCCCCAGAGGGTGGAGCGGGTGCGCCAGGCCAGGGCGCCGGACTCGTCGACGAGTTCCGTCGGGGTGCCGATCAGGTCGGTGACGACGGCGAAGAAGCGCTCGTCGTCCGTGTCCGTGCGGCGTTCCGTCTGGGACAGGGGCCGCAGGCCCGCGTGGTCCCAGGTCAGGACGACGTTCTCGGTCGTCTGCTCGCAGAGGGTCGTGCCGTCCCAGGTGAAGTGGACCGTCTCGGAAGGGGATCGTTTGGATATGCGACGGCCCAGCGGGTCGTACGCGTACTCCCAGACCGTGCCGTCCGGTGTCGTCACCGACGTCAGACGGTCCTCCGCGTCCCACGCGTACCGCCAGGTGTCCGGCTTCCGCGACAGGCGGGTCTTCCGGCGCAGGACGATCCGGCCCTGCTCGTCGTGCTCGTAGCGGACCGCCCCCGCCCGGGTGATCCGCGTGCCCTCGTACGCGCGCGGGCCCGTCGCCGAGTGGGCCGGATGCCCGGACGGCCACTCCGCCTCCGTCTGGTTGCCGGCCTCGTCGTACGCGTACCGCTCCGTCCACCGGTCCGCCCGCACCGCCGTGACCCGCCCGGCACCGTCGAGGTCGAAGCGGCTCGTCCCCGAGAGGCCGTCCGTGACGGCGACCAGACCGCCGTCCGGGCGGTAGTCGTACGCGCGGTGCTGGAGACGGCCACCGCCCCGAGCCGACGTGACCTCCTGCGCCGTCAGCCGGCTCATCACGTCGTACGAGGACGTCAGCGACACGAAGTCCGCGACCGTACGCTCGACCTCCCGGCCCAACGCGTCGAAGGAGAAGGCCAGTTCGCGCCCGGACGCGGTGAGGCTCGTCCTGCGGCCCGCCGCGTCGTACGCCCACGTGCTGACCGAACCGCCCGGCGTCGTCCTGCCCACCCGGCGGCCCACCGCGTCGTACGTGTACGACAGCGTCCGTCCGTTGGCCGTCTCCGATACCAGCCGGCCGTAGCGGTCCCGGAGGCGTTCGAGCCGCGCGTCCGGGTTCGTCGCCACCGCCAGCTCGTCGAAGACGTCGTACTCGTACGTGCTGACCGCACCCTCGGCGTCCTTGCGGACGATCCGGCCGAGCGCGTCGCGCTCGAAGCGCACCGTCTGGCCGAGGCCGTTCGTACGCGCCACCAGCCGGCCCGCCGCGTCGTACGCGTACCCCAGCGCCCGTCCGTCGAAGTCCGTCTCGGACAGGGTCCGGCCCGCCGGATCGTAGGCGTAGTCCCAGGTCAGGCCCTGCGGATTCGTCACCCGCGTCAACCGCAGGTCCGTGTCGTGCGTGAACTCGTACCGCACCCCGTCCGGATCCGTACGGGAGGTCAGCAGGTCGAAGTCGGTGTACGTGAAGCGGGTCGTGCCGCCCATCGCGTCCGTGTGGCTCAGGCAGTTGCCCTCGCCGTCGTACGTCCAGGACTCCACCGTCCCGTCGGGTGCGACGCGCCGGGACGGCAGGCCCTCCACCGTCCACTCCAGGCGCGTGACCGCGCCGAGGGGGTCGGTGATCCGGACCGTACGGCCGAAGGCGTCGTGCGCGTACCGGGTCGTGGCCCCCAGCGGGTCGGTGACCTCGACGGGCAGGCCCCGGGCGTCCATGACGAGCCGGGTGGTCGCGCCGAGCGGGTCCGTCACCGAGACGAGCCGCCCCGACCCGTCGTACGCGAACTCCGTCCGGGCGCCCGAGGGAGCCGTCACCGACGTGCGGTTGCCGCGCGCGTCGAAGGTCTGGCGCACGGCGTTGCCGTCGGCGCCGACGATCCGTACGGGGAAGCCGTCCTCGTCGTACTCGGCCCGCGCCCGCCGCCCGTCCGGACGCTCCACGGACGTCGGGCGGCCTCGTTCGTCGTAGGTGGTGCTGCTGACGTGTCCCAGCGGGTCCGTCCGGGACAGCAGGCGGCCCAGGCGGTCGTACGCGAAGCGGGTGACCGCGCCCAGGGGGTCGATCTCGGCGACGACCCGGGCACGCTCGTCGATCAGGTGGCGTTCGGCGTGTCCCGTGCCGTCGGCGAGGGTGGTGACGCGGAGTCCGGTCTCGGGGTCGACGTCGTCCCAGGTGAAAGTGGTTTCGAGGTGTCCGTTGGTCCCCGACTGGTAGGTGCAGCGGTCCCGGTCGTCGTAGACGTAGTCGAAGCGGCTGCCGTTGGTGTCGGTCCACGACGTGATGCGGCCGTGCTCGTCACAGTCGAAGCGCAGCGGGCGCCCGGAGGAGTCGACGACCTCGGTCAGGTGCCCGTCGGTGTAGCCGTAGCGCAGGATCTCCTGGTCGGAGCCGTCCGGCGCCGCGCCCGCGAGGTGAAGGGCGGTCACCCGGCCCTCGTCCGTGGTCAGCTTCAGGTGGTAGCCGCCGTGGTGGACGACCGACGTCGGAGCGCCCGACTCGTCGTACTCGAAGGTGATCCAGTTGCCGTTGTGGTCGTCGAGCTGGACCAGGAGTGCGAGCCCGTCGCCGTGGTCGGCGAAGTGCCGGACCGTGCGGGTGTCGGGATCGGTGATCGTGTAGCCGCCCTCGACCCGGTCCAGGGGCCACCGCCGGCCGTGCGTGGGCATGACCGGAACCCCGGGGGCCGGATGCGGATAGGCGAGGAGACTGCCCTCGTCACAGCTGAAGACGACGCCTTCCGAGTCGACCTCCAGGCGCTGGTCCACCGTCGACGACCACGTCGGGCCGAACCAGCGGCCGGAGCGGCGCGAGGAGTCGAAGACGCGCCGGAAGACGAGGGGCAGTGAACCGGGCAGGACGACGTCGGTCTGGGGCAGCAGCATCCGGCCCGTCGCGATGTCGATCGGGTCCTTCTTGCAGGCCGTCTCGCAGTTCCGCTTGCCGTTGCTGTCCGGGTCCTTCTCGTGGTCCCCGCGGCTGCCGCCCGGCTTCTCCGGTTCCGGGGCGCCCGGCTTCCTCGGCTCGGGCAGGTGCCTGGCCCCGTTCAGTCCGAGCCGCACACCACTGCGGGCGAGCCCCGCGCCCTTGGTGCCGATCAGCTCCGGCACCAGCCGGCCGAGGAACTCCGACGGGTCGCCCTTCGCCGCGTCCCAGGCGTTCTTCAGGGCCCGGTCCGGGTTCGCCGCCGAGGACGCCAGGCCGGCGAGCGTCATGTTGACGCCCTTGTAGTACTCCGCGGGGTGGGTGATGTTGTACACGTCCATCGGGTTCACCGAGCGGACGAAGTTGACCAGACCGGCCGTGCCCTTCACGACGCCGCCGCCGAAGTGGGCCAGCTCGAAGCCCTGGGCCATGCCGCGGTCCATCAGTTCCAGCTTGGCCCGCTCGCGGCCCGTCGGCTCCTTCGGAGCGTGGGCGAGCGCGGCGCGGACCGCCGCCTTCGCCGTCTCCCCGGCCTCGTTGCGGGCCGTGCGCGCGTCGCTCAGGACCTCCCGGGCGCGCCGCCGCTTGGACTCGCCGGGGTCGGAGTACGCACCGGGGTGGGGCAGCGGATCGTCGCCCTCGCGGGCCGCGTCGTAGGCGGCGGTCTTCTTCTGGTAGTTCTCCTCGGCCTCCTTGGTGTCCTTCTCGCCCTCCTTGTGCAGCGCGATCGCCTCACGGGCCTTGCCCTGCGCGCTCACGATCGCCTGGGAGTACGTCTCCAGCGCTTTGGCCGCGTTCTCCATCGCGTCCGCTGCGTGGAGCCAGTCGGTCGGCAGGGTCTGGAACTTCTCCCGGAACGCGTCGGCCGCCGCGCCCTTCCAGTGGCTGGGGTCCAGCTTCTTCATCCCGCCGCCGACCAGGTCGAACGCGCGCTGGAAGTCCCGGAGGTTCTTCACCGCCGCGGCGATCTTCTCCGGCTTGCCGTGGACGAGCTCGTCCGCCTCCTCGGTCTGCCCGAGCTGCTTCTCCCCGACCTGCGCGCCGAGCGAGGAGGCGGTCTCGTCGCCCCAGTCCTCGACCGAGTCCGCCCAGTCGTGCGCACCCGCCCTGTCCAGGAGCCGACCGGTCTGGTCGGTCGCGAAGTCGACGCCCTCGCCGACGAGTTCCTTGCCCTTGTCGACGACGCCACCGATCTTGTCGATGCCCTTGTCGGCCAGGCCGCCCCAGTCCACCATCAGCGGCTCTCCCCCCACCGCGGCTGCTCGGCCTGCTCGACCGTCGCCCTGTCGGGATCGAGCGTCTCCTTGAGCTCCTCGTCCATCGCGTCCCGCAGCTTCGGGTCAAGGGCGCCCGAGCGCTCCATCGAGTCGAGCAGCGAGTCCTCGACGTCGTACGCGGTGTTCTGCCAGGTCTGCTTCACCTCCTGGTGGGCGCCGGTGAACGACTCCGGGCTCCAGTCGGCGCCGTCCCACGTGTGCTGGTCGCGGACGGTCTCCCAGCTCATCTTCTTGACGTCGTCCTCGGAGAGGTGGGGGTTGCCGTTGAACGAGTTCACCCCGATCTTGAACGAGTCCTTGATGTACCGCTCCTGCTCGGCGAACGAACCGGCCGACAGACCGACGGCCTGGGCGAAGCCGTTCCCCCGCGCGGTCAGCGCGCGCACGCCCCACTCCCACCGGTTGCAGAAGGACTCGAACTCCGACGTCAGCCCGCCGTGCCCCAACTCAACTCCCGAAAGGGCGAGGTCGGAGAACCCCCGGCCCACCGACGCCTGACCGATCATGCCGAGTTCCTTCAGCTCGGCGTGCGCCAGGTCGATGCCCTTCACGATCTCGGCGAGCGCCGCCGTCGGCGCCGCGAGGTCGGGCTCGTTGCCGCTCACTGTGTCCTCGTCCCCCTGTCCGTCTCCCCGAGGCCCACCACGACCTCGTCCGGAACGATCCCCGCGACCGGCGGGAACAGCACCCCGTCCGCACTTCCCGCGTCCAGCGCGACCCCGCCCGGACCGGGCAGCATCGGCACCATCACGTCGAGGAGCCGAGCACCGAGGATCGTCCGGTACGTCCACTCGCGCCCGGCCTCTCCGCGCGCGACCGCGAACCGCGCCAGCGCCTCCTCGTCCGAGAACGCGCAGATCCACCGCACTCCGTTGAAGTCCGCGGTCCACAGGCTTTCCCGGTCGTCGAACGGCACCAAGACGGCGGTGCGCCGGAACTCACCCAGCAAACGCGCAAAGTCACGCCGTGCCGTCGTGATCGCGTCTCCCGGCCCGACCTGTTCCGAAGCGGTCGGTACCGGCTCGGGTGCCGATGGCGCGGATGCGGGCGGTGCGGGCGGAATCGGCGTGTCCGCCATCTCCGCCAGCTCTGTCAACCTCGAAACCCGCCGAGGCTCCGGTATGCCGTCCCCGTTGTCATCCCCGTTGTCCTTCACGCCCGCATGCTGCCACGCGCGCATTCACACGAGCAACGAACAAAAAAACGAGCTTGTCATGTCAGACGGGCGGCGAAGCGACGGTCCGGGGCGACGTGGAGCCGTACGGGACCGGTACGCAAACGCAGGGCGTGCGGGGGTTCGTGTCCGGTCCGGAGCGAGGGCCCGCAGGGGCGGCCGTGTTGGAAGGGCCGGGGAGGGCGCTCCTCCCCGGCCCTTCCGTCCGCCTGACCGGACTACTCCTCCGCGAAGATCTCCTCCGCCGAGACGGCCGTGACGGCGCGGGCCAGCCAGCCGCGCAGCGTCTCGGGGTCGTCGCAGCCGGTGACACGGGCGCGGACGTCGTCGGACACGTCGAGGCCGCGCTGCTCCAGGACCAGCAGTATGGCGTCGGCGCTCGCCTGGGCGCGTCCTTCAGCCTTGCCCTCGGCTCGGCCTTCGTCCCGGATCTCTTCGGCGAGGTACGACTTGTAGAAGGAGAGGTCCACGGCCACCAGGGTCCTCCAGAGCTCCTGGGCTGGGCGCTTGCTCAGCCCTTGTGCGGTGAATTCGATGATCGGGTCGGCGACGTTCTCGGGAACGTCCCGCAGCGCGGTGGACAGCGCCTTCAGTATGGCACCGATGTCCGGATCACCCGCGTGCGTGACGGCCGACAGGGTGGCCAGCGCCAGGTCCTCGGCGGCCTTGGCCGGGTCGGTGATGACGGGCATGTTGTGCGGGCCCACGACGATCGGCCGGACACTGAGGGTGGGCATGTAGGCGGGCCCGCTGGAGACCGGCAGAGCGGCCCACTCCGCCGTGGCCCGGTCCTGGCAGACGACCAGGAGGACGGTCGGCAGCCCGTACTTCGTCCACAGGTAGGAGACGTAGTAGGCCCAGCTCGCCGGCTTGGACGGGTCCTTCCTGCCCTGCGCCTCGATGGCGAGGAGGAGGGAGCCGTCCTGAGCGCTGTCGAGCCGCAGGAGGGTGTCGACGCGGCGCTCGACCGGCCGCGTCTCGGTGAGGTCGTTCGGCAGGACGACCGCCTCGACGGCGTCCGGGAGGGGGAGGCCCAGCACGTCCTTCAGACGGCTGAAGAGGTGGAGGTCGTGCCGGAAGATGTGGTGCATCGCTTCGTGCGGTGGGTTGACCACGGAGTTCCTCGGGGGTGTGGTGTCGCGGAGGGCTGTCAGGTGCGGCAGGCGCCGCAGGTGCCGGGTTCGGGGGCGCGGAAGGGCGGCAGGGGCGGGAGCCGGTCGGCCAGGCGGTGGGCCAGGAGGGCGGCCGGGCGGCGCAGGGGCTCCTGGGGCAGGGCGCAGGTCAGGACCCGGTGGACGGCCTCCGGCGTGAGGTCGCGCTCCAGCCAGGCGACGACCCCCGGCGCCAGGTGTTCGGCCTCGGTGGCCGACAGGTGCAGACGGGCGTCCTCGCGCCGCAGGCCGGCGAGGACGCCGAGGGCCGTCCTCAGCAGGTCGGGGGACGGGTACGCGGGCTGCGGTACGGCGGGCAGGGCCCGTCGCGGGGCCTCCGTGCGGCGGGCCGGGGCCCTGCGTACCGGCTCCTCCTCGTCGGCGGCCGACCGGCCCGGGTGGTTGCAGGAGATCGTGAGCGTGACGATCTTCCCGGTGGCGTCGCGGTCCAGCTCGCGGCGCAGATAGCCGTGGGTCTCCAGCTCGCGCAGCCCGGCGGCGATCCGGCACGCCCCCTCGCGGAAGCGCTTGGTGAGGCTCTTGATGTCGACGGGCGACCCGCCGGGCAGCGACTGGATGTGCACGGCCAGGCCGATGGCCACGAGCGACAGCTCGGCGTGCTGGGAGAGGTGGTTGCCGACCACTGTGAACCGGGTGGTGTGGCGGACGTTCTCGTGGATGACGCCACCCGCCCGAACGGACCTCATGCCGAGCTTCACGGGGCGGTTTTGCCCGCCGTTGCGGGACGGGACGTGGGGGCGCGCGCTAGTGTTCTGGATACCCATCAGGAAGCCCTATTTCCTCGGTGGTCAGGCCCCCGTCTTTGGAATGCCAGTTCCGGCGGGGGCCGACGCATGTCTGCGGTCATATGCCAATCGCGCTGAGCATAGATCCGCCAACCCGCGCCTCAACCAGCCCTTTTGGTGGTTTTCACTCCTGGGAGTGAAGGCCCGCCGGGGCGGGAAAGGGTGGGGTTTGGTGAGGGTTCTTTCTCTCTCCTCGTTCCTTTGGAAGGCAGCCCGAACCACCGGAGCACGAGTTTCCGTGCCACGGGCGCGGTGACGGGTCGAGTCCGGTCCGGACCCTCTTCTGCGGTACGGGGCCCGGTTCGTGGCGTACGGGGTCGGTGCCCGGGGAAGTCTTCGGCGGTCCGTCACACTTCCCCTCCCCGCTCCGTCGACGTGGTGTCCGGCCCGGTCGGGTCGGGCACCGGGAACGCCGAAGGAGCCCTCATGTCCACCACCGCCGCCGTCGTCACCGCCGTCGCCGCGTTCATGGCCGGGTTCTCCGGGGTCGCGGTCCTCGTGCGGGCCGAGTTCGTCGTCGGGCCGCTCGCCGCGTACGGGGTGCCCCGGGCGTGGTGGAACCCGCTCGGCGCCGCCAAGCTCGCCGGGGCCGTCGGGCTGCTCGTCGGGTACACCGTGCCGATCGTCGGCGTCCTGGCCGCCGTCGGACTCGTCCTGTACTTCGCCGGGGCCGTGGCCACGGTCCTGCGGGCCCGCGCGTACGGCCACGTGCCCTTCCCGCTGGTCTACATGGCGCCCGCCGTGGCCGTGCTCATCCTTGTGTGAGGGCCGTTACCGCAGTGAGGAGTTCCGTATCCGACAGGTCGCCCTCCTCCCGGAGGGACGGGTCGTGGGTGTAGTCCTCCAGGAGCATGAAGACCCGGTCGAAGAGGTCGGACAAGGGGCCGTGGAGGCGTTCGCCGTTCGCCGTCGACGCCCTGCGGGCCGGGTGCCAGCCGAGGGCGAAGTCCGCCGCCGTGATCCTTCCGGACGTGAAGCCGTCGAGGAGGCGGAGCTGCTCCGCCGCCGCGCTGTCCGGGGCGACGTCGGCGGGGGCGGACCGGGAGCGGCGCCGGGGCGGGTTCATGCGGGAGCCGGCCGGGTCCGGGGCCGGAGGGCCGGGGGCTTCTTCGTCCATGGGACCTGGTTTCCTTTCCGGTACGACGAAGGCCGCCACCCCCGTGCGTACGGGAGCGGCGGCCTTCGGTGCGATCGACGGCCGCGGGGCCGTCAGTCCTTCTTCGGCTCCTCCAGGCGCGGGAACAGCACCGCGCCCTTCGTCACCGTCGCGCCGGCCGGGAGCCGGCCCCACGTGGCGGAGGACTGGACCGGCTGCGCGGCCAGGGCGCCCAGCGACGCCTCGGCGCCCAGGGAGTCCCAGAGGGCCTGCGAGGTCTCCGGCATGATCGGGTTCAGGAGGACGGCGACCGCGCGGAGGGACTCGGCGGCCGTGTAGAGGATCGTCGCCAGGCGGGCGCGGCCCTCCTCCGACTCGTCCTTCGCGACCTTCCACGGCTCCTGCTCCGTGATGTAGCCGTTGACCTGCTTCACGAAGTCGAAGATCGCCAGGATGCCGGCCTGGAAGTCCAGCTCCTCGCCGATCTTCAGGTCGGCCGTGGCGACCGCCGCCGCCAGGCCGTCCTGGACCGCCTTCTCCGCGTCGCCGTCCGCCGCCGACGCCGGCAGCTCGCCGCCGAAGTACTTGCCGACCATCGCCGCCACGCGCGAGGCGAGGTTGCCGTAGTCGTTCGCCAGCTCGCTCGTGTAGCGGGCGGTGAAGTCCTCCCACGAGAACGAGCCGTCCTGGCCGAAGGCGATCGCCCGCAGGAAGTACCAGCGGTACGCGTCCACGCCGAAGTGCGAGGTCAGGTCCTGCGGCTTGATGCCGGTCAGGTTCGACTTCGACATCTTCTCGCCGCCGACCATCAGCCAGCCGTTGGCCGCCACCCGGCCCGGGACCGGCAGGCCCTGCGCCATCAGCATCGCCGGCCAGATCACCGCGTGGAACCGCAGGATGTCCTTGCCGATCAGGTGCACGTCCGCCGGGAACGTCTCCTCGAACTTCGCCGGGTTCTCGTTGTAGCCGACGGCCGTCGCGTAGTTCAGGAGCGCGTCGATCCACACGTAGATGACGTGCTTCTCGTCCCACGGCACCGGGATGCCCCAGTCGAACGTCGAGCGCGAGATGGAGAGGTCCTCCAGGCCCTGCTTGACGAAGTTCACGACCTCGTTGCGGGCCGACTCCGGCTGGATGAAGCCCGGGTTCGCCTCGTAGAACTCAAGGAGCTTCGGGCCGTACGCGCTCAGCTTGAAGAAGTAGTTCTCCTCCTTGAGGATCTCCACCGGCCTCTTGTGGACGGCGCACAGCTTCGTGCCGTCCTCCGCCTCGATGAGGTCGCCGGGGAGCTTGAACTCCTCGCAGCCCACGCAGTAGGGGCCCTCGTACCCGCCCTTGTAGATCTCGTCCTTGTCGTACAGGTCCTGCACGAACTCCTGCACGCGGTCGGTGTGACGCTTCTGCGTGGTGCGGATGAAGTCGTCGTTCGCGATGTTCAGGTGCTCCCAGAGGGGCTTCCACGCCTCTTCCACGAGCTTGTCGCACCAGGCCTGGGGCGTGACGTCGTTCGCCTCGGCCGTGCGCATGATCTTCTGACCGTGCTCGTCCGTGCCGGTGAGGTACCACACCTTCTCGCCGCGCTGACGGTGCCAGCGCGTGAGCACGTCGCCTGCGACGGTCGTGTAGGCGTGGCCCAGGTGAGGAGCGTCGTTGACGTAGTAAATGGGGGTCGTGACGTAGAACGCCTTCGTCCCCTGCTTCTCGGATCCAGTGGCCGCCATGGTCGAAATCCTAACGGCCCCGTGAAGATCCACTCACCTCACTTAAACCCCGGGGGAGGGGAGTGCGAGCGGCTCGGTGAGGATGGCGGCATGCGTGTACTGGTAGCCGAGGACGAGCGGGTTCTCGCCGGGTTCGTCGCCACCGGCCTGCGGCGGGCCGGATTCGCCGTCGACACCGTCCACGACGGCGAGGACGCCCTGGAACGGCTCGGCCTGAACGCGTACGACGTCCTCGTCCTCGACCGCGACCTGCCCCGCCTCCACGGCGACGACGTCGCCCGCCGCCTCGTCGCCGGCGGCTCCCGCACCCGGATCCTGATGCTGACCGCCGCCACGGCCGTCGAGGACCGGGTGGCCGGGCTCGACCTCGGCGCCGACGACTACCTCGGCAAGCCCTTCGAGTTCCCCGAGCTGGTCTCCCGCGTCCGCGCCCTGCGCCGCCGCTCCGCCCGGCCCCTGCCGCCGCTCCTCCGACGGGACGGGCTGCGGATGGACACCGTCCGGCGGACCGCCGACCGCGACGGGCGCGCCCTCGACCTCTCCCCCAAGGAGTTCTCCGTCCTCCAGATCCTCATGGAGGCCGACGGCGCCGCCGTCTCCGCCGAGGAACTCCTCGAACGCGCCTGGGACGCCCACGCCGACCCCTTCACCGGAGCCGTGCGCGTCTGCATGAGCAAGCTGCGGGCCAAGCTGGGGGAGCCGGGGATGATCCGGACCGTGCAGGGCGTGGGGTACGTGTTGTGAGCGCCTCCGGGACCGGATACCTCGGGGCCGGGTCGACCGTCCGGACCCGGATCGCCCTCGTGTACGGAGGGGTCTTCCTGGTCCTCGGCGCCCTACTGCTGCTCGTGGTGAACCTGCTGGTCAGGGCCGGTACGGACGGGCAGACGGAGGCGATCGTGGCGCGGGCCGGCGACGTCGCCCTCGTGGAGGCGTACCGGATCGGGGACGACATCGGCCGGGCCGCGCACCAGCAGATGCTCATGTGGTCCTGCCTGGCCCTGCTCGTGATCGCCTGCGGCGCCGTGGTCGTGGGCTGGTGGACGGCGGGGCGCGTGCTGCGGCCCGTGCACGAGATGACCGCCCGCGCCCGGCGCCTCTCCGAGCGGGACCTCGGCGGGCGGCTCGCGGTGCGCGGGCCCGACGACGAGCTGAAGGAGCTCGGCGACACGATCGACGCGCTGCTCGGGCGCCTGGAGGCCGCCTTCGACAGCCAGCGGCGGTTCATCGCCAACGCCTCGCACGAGCTGCGCACCCCGCTCGCCACCCAGCGCGCGGCCCTCCAGGTCGGTCTGGACGAGGACTGCGAGGTCCGGCAGGTCCTCCTCGACACCAACCGGCACAGCGAACGCCTCCTCGACGGCCTGCTCCTCCTCGCCCGCAGCGAGCGCGGGCTCGCCGAACGCGAGGACGTGCCCTTCGGCGAGGTCGTCGCGGAGGAGTACGAGGACGCGGCCGTCGCGGAGAACGGCGTCGTACGGGGGAGTCGCGTGCTGCTCCGGCAGCTCGTGCGGAACCTCGTCGCGAACGCGGTCGTCCACAACGTGCCCGGGGGTTTCGTGGACGTGCGGGTGGCGGGCGGTGTGCTGACCGTCGTCAACACCGGGCCCGTCGTTCCGCCGGGCGACGTCGAGGCCCTCTTCGAGCCCTTCCGGCGCGGCCAGGGGCGCGACCGCACGGGGCCCGGCGCCGGGCTCGGGCTCTCCATCGTGCGGTCGATCGCCGTCGCCCACGGCGGGAACGTGACGGCGGTGGCGCGGAGCGCCGCCGAGGGCGGCGGCCTCACGGTGGCGGTGACCCTGCCGGTCACCGCCACCCGGTCCTAGGACCTACAGCTCCAGGCCTTCGAGCAGACCCCGGTAGAAGGCGGCGTGGGCCGTCCCGGCCGGGGCCGCGCCCGGGAAGTACGCGGCGGTACGGGGCGTGCCGCCGAGCTTCCTGAGGTAGTCGAAGGCCTTGTTGTCCGGCTCGCCCCAGGCCACGAACCGCCAGTGCAGCGGGCGGTCCGCCGCCCCGGCGAGCGCCTGCGTGGCGGCCGTCTTCGCGTCCGGCGCGCCGTCCGTCTGGAAGACGACCAGGGCCGGGCGGGTGGGGTCGGTCTTCTCGTGGTGGGCGAGGACCTCCTCCACGGCGCGGTGGTAGTGGGTGCGCCCCAGGCGGCCGAGACCGGCGTTGATCTCCTCGATGCCGGTGGCGGAGAGCGTGGCGGGGGTCAGCTCGGCGGTGCCGTCGATGTCCGTGGAGAAGAACACGGCTGTGACGGCGGCGTCCTCGTCGAGGTGCGCCGCGAGCGCCACCGTCTGCTCGGCGAGCCGCTGCACGGAGCCGTCCTTGAAGTACCCGCGCATCGAGCCGGACCGGTCGACGACCAGGTACACGGCGGCCCGCGCCCCGTCGAGCCCCTGCTTCTTGAGCACGGTCCCGGCGGCCTTGTACGCGTCGGCGAGGTGCGGGGCGACGGCCTTGACCTTGGCGAGGGGGAGGGCGGGGCCGGTCGCCTCCGGCGCGGAAGCCACGGGAGCCGCGGGGGCCTCGGGCTCCAGGGCGGTGATCACGGGGGTTTCCGGGGTGGGGACGGTGGCGGGGGCCTCCGGCGCGGTGGCGGGGGTGGCCTCGGGCGCGGTGGCTTCGGCGGGCTCGGGCTGGGCCTCGGGCTTGGCCTGGGCCTCGGGGGCGGTGACCTCGGCGAGTCCGGGCTCGGCCGGGGTCTCGGGCTCCGCCGGGGCGGCTTCCCGCGCCTGCGGCCGCGGTTCGTCGGTGGTGTCCGTCGGCTGCTCCGCCTGCTGCTCCTCCGGAGCGGGAGCGGCGGCGGGCTCGGCCGGGGCCTCGGCCTGCGGCTCGGCTTCCGGGGCCTTCTCCTCGACGGCGGCGGGCGTCTCGGCCTGCGGCTCCGCCACCGGAGCCTCGGTGGTGGCCTCCGGCTCGGCCGGGGTCTCGACGGCGGTTTCGGCCGACTCGGCCGGGGCCTCGACGGCGGTCGCCTCGGGCTCCTCCGGGGCCGGGGCCGTCACAGGGCCGTCCTCGGTCGCGGCAACCGCCTCGGGCTCCTCCGCCACCTGCTCCTCCGGAGCATCGGCAACCGCCTCGGGCTCCTCCGGAGCGGAAGTCGTCGCGGGGGCCGTCTCGGTGGCCGGTTCCGTCACCGCTTCCGGCTCCGTGGGAGCGACCGGCGTCGGCTCCTCCGCGACGACCGGTTCCGGTTCCGGCTCCGCCTTCCGGGCCTTCGGGACCTGCGGGTTGTCGAAGGACGCCGCCACCAGGTCGTCCGCCGCCCGGCGGGCCTCCTCCTCGGGAGCCGCCGGGGCCACCGGGGCCACCGGAGTCTCCGGGGTGGCCGACGTGGCCGAATCCGACGTCTCCGAGGCCGTCACGGCCTCCCCCGTCTCCACCGTCTCCTCACGCGACTGGGGCGGGACGGAGGTTGCCGGGGAGTCCTCGCGGTCCCGGCCGAACACCTTGCGCAGCATGCTCCGAATACCCATGGGCGAACCCTTTCGCATGAGTGGGGGTGCAGTGTGAATGTCCGTACTGGGTGTTTCGGGACTTTCATCCCTGGCCAGGGCGGATACGTAAGGTTAGCGGCCACTTCCCGCCACCTCCGTGCCCCGGTCGCCCTCGGACGCCCCGCATTCATCCGGCGTTCATTCCGCCGCCGCCCCCGTGCAGGGACCCGCACCTAGCGTCACCGCCGAAGACATCCCGACACCATGTCGGCGCAGTGCTGCGCCGGAGGAGGACGAAGTGCGCAAACTGCTGCCGCTCCTGAGCACGAACCCGCACGGAGGCGGCCGTTCCGCTCTCACCTGCCGGTACCGCTGCGGCGACGCCTGCTTCCACGAGGTGCCCAACACCAGCGACAACGAGTACGCCGGCGACCTCATAGCCGGTGTCCTCTCCCGCCGTTCCGCCCTGCGGGCCGCCGCCGTCGTCACCGTCGCCTCCGCCGTCGGCGGCGCCGCCGTGCTCGGCGAGGCCCCGGCCGCCGAGGCCCACGGCGGCCACGGCCACCAGCCCGGCAGGGCCGACGGCGCCCGCGGCCTCCGCTTCACCCCCGTCGCGCCCAACACCGCCGACAAGGTGACCGTCCCCTCCGGCTACTCCCAGAACGTGGTCATCCGCTGGGGCGAGCCCATCCTCCGCGGCGCCCCCGCCTTCGACGCCGAGAAGCAGACCGCGAAGGCCCAGGCCGGCCAGTTCGGCTACAACAACGACTTCCTCTCCCTGCTGCCGCTGTCCGGGGAACGCGACCGCCAGGTCCTCGTCGCCAACCACGAGTACACCGACGAAGTCCTGATGTTCCGCGGCTACGACCCCGAGAACCCGACCCGCGAGCAGGTCGAGACCGCCTGGGCCGCGCACGGCCTGTCCGTCGTCGTGGTCGAGGAGGAGCGCCGCAGCGGCAGGCTGACGCCGGTCTCCCGCCACCACCTCAACCGGCGGCTGCACACGACGTCCGAGTTCCGGGTCACCGGGCCCGCCGCGGGCAGCGACCTGCTGAAGACCTCCGTCGACCCGACCGGCCGCACGGTCCTCGGCACGCTCAACAACTGCGCCGGCGGCACCACCCCGTGGGGCACCACCCTCCACGGCGAGGAGAACTTCAACCAGTACTTCGCCAACGGCTCCAGCGCCACCGACAAGCGCTACGGCGTCGGCTCCGGCGCCACCGAGCGCAAGTGGGAGCGGTTCGACCGGCGCTTCGACCTGAAGCAGGAGCCCAACGAGGTCCACCGCTTCGGCTGGGTCGTCGAACTCGACCCGTACGACCCCGACTCCACGCCCCGCAAGCGCACCGCCCTCGGCCGCTTCAAGCACGAGGCCGCGCAGCCCCGCCTCACCGCCGACGGGCGCCCGGTCGTCTACATGGGCGACGACGAGCGCTTCGACTACTTCTACAAGTTCGTCTCCAGCAAGCGGATGAAGAAGGGGAGTTCGCGGGCCGCCCGCGAGCACAACCTCACCCTCCTCGACGAGGGCACCCTGTACGTCGCCAAGCTGACCGGCGACTCCCCGGCCGCCGAGGTCGACGGCACCGGAAAGCTCCCGAACGACGGCGAGTTCGACGGCTCCGGCACGTGGATCCCGCTCGCCACCGGGAACGTCTCGCACGTCCCCGGCATGACCGCCGAGGAGGTGTACGTCTTCACCCGCCTCGCCGGCGACAAGGTCGGGGCGACGAAGATGGACCGCCCCGAGGACGTCGAGCCCAGCCCCCGCACCGGCCGCGTGTACGTCGCGCTCACCAACAACACCGACCGCGGCAAGGCCGGCAAGGCGGGCGCGGACGAGGCCAACCCGCGCAACCTCAACAAGCACGGGCAGATCCTGGAGCTGGCCGAGCACTGGGACGACCCGTCCTCGGACGGCTTCGCCTGGCGCCTCTTCCTCGTCGCGGGCGACCCGAACGACCCGGCGACCTACTTCGCCGGCTTCCCCAAGGAGAAGGTCTCCCCGATCTCCTGCCCGGACAACGTCGCCTTCGACCCGCACGGCAACCTGTGGATCTCCACCGACGGTTCCCAGCTCGGCTCGCACGACGGCCTGTTCGGCGTCGCGGTGCAGGGCGAGCGGCGCGGTGAGCTGAAGCAGTTCCTGACCGTGCCGAAGGGCGCCGAGACCTGCGGCCCGATCGTCCAGGACCGGCGCGTGCTCGTCGCCGTGCAGCACCCGGGCGAGGTCGACGGGGCGTCGGTCGAGAAGCCCGCGTCGGCCTGGCCCGACGGGCCCGGGAAGATCGTCCGCCCGTCGGTCGTCGCCGTCTGGCGCACGGACGGGCGCGACATCGGCGTCTGACCGGAGCCGTACGGCGGAACCGGTCTCAGTCGCGGACCTGGGGGCACTCCACCCCCAGGCCCTCCCTGAACCGGGTGAACTGCTCCTCCGGGTCCCCCGTGTACGCCCACGGCACCCACGCCGCCCGCCGCCCCAGCATCCCGAGCAGCTCCCTGGCGATGTCCACCTGGCCCGCGTAACAGGCCGCGTGCGCCAGGAAGTTGAGGTCTCCGACCTCCTCGGGGGCCACCGGGAGCGCCGGGTCCCGGCCGCCGATCCAGCGGGCGTGCGTGCGGCGCAGCTCGGTCACCGCCAGCTCGTGCTTCCAGTGCTGGTCGAAGCCGCGCACCGGGCCCCGGCCCAGGGCGCCGTCCGCGATGTAGCGGTACTCCTCGACCCGGGCCACCTGCACCAGGACCGGCAGTGGGGAGCCGGGCGGCGCCACGCCCGCCGCGTCGCGGGCGAAGTCGTACATGCTGCCGTGCGTGCCGTGCCACCGCGCCGACCAGTACCGCAGCACCTGGATGTGGCCCTCGGTGTTGTACGGGTCGCGGCGCCGCAACTCGTCGAACCAGTGGCGCAGTTCGCGGCGCGGCACCCCGCCCTCGTACAGCCTGGCCACCGACAGGAGCGACACCCACGGCATCGGGTCGGCGGGTGCGGCCTCGGCCGCGCCCCGGCAGGCGTCCACGGCCGCGTCGATCCGGCCCCGGTCGACGGCCGCGCCCCGGCCGGCCGCGATGGCCGCGTCGAAGACCCGCACCACCTCGGTCGCGGCCCGCAGCACGGCGGAGTCCGGGTTGCCCGGCTCGGCGCCCCGCCAGGTCTCGACGGTGGAGCTGCCCGCGGCTGCGTGCGAGAGGAGCCGGATCCGGTGGGTGCGGCGCGCCCAGTCGTCGCCGGTGGCGGCGAGCAGGTCGCGCACGCCCTGCCAGCGGCCGATGACGATGTCGTGGCGCGCCTCGGTCAGTGCCCGGTCCCCGAAGTCCGGGTCGAAGTCGGGCACGAAGCGCTCCGGGCGCGACGGCCGCGGGGAGCGGCGGCGTACGGCCATGCCTGGTCCTCCTTCGGGTTCGCCCGCCGCCGTCCGGTGTCCGGCCGGCCGGCGGCTGCCGGACGGCTCAGAAGTCTGTCGCGTAGCTCTTGTCCCGGGCGCCCGGGGTGGCCGCCCCGGCGGCGGCCGAGGCGGCGAGGGCGCGGACGGCGTCGAGACGGGCCGGGCGGCGGTAGTAGTCGCTGCCCCTCCCCGCGTACACGGCCAGCGGGACCACGCCGAGGAGCAGGCCGCCGAGGCCGATGGCGAGGGCGGTGGTGGAGAGTTCGCCCAGCGACTCGACGAAGGCCCACAGCATGAACGCCGAGCCGAGCAGCGGCCAGAGGCCGCCGACGAGCAGGTTCTTCACGGAGCGGAAGAGCAGGCCCTTGTAGGCGACGACGGCGGCGATGCCCGCCAGGCCGTAGTAGAAGGCGATCTGGAGGCCGATCGCGGAGACGGCGTCCCGGAGGATCTGCTGCACGGAGCCGGCCGCCGCCGCGGCGGCGAACAGCAGCAGCGCCGCCCCGCCGACCGTCGCGATCGCGATCCACGGGGTGTTCCAGCGCGGGTGGACGGTGCCGAGCGCGGTCGGCAGGGTCCGGTCGCGGCCCATCGCGAAGAGCGAGCGGGTGACCTGGATGAGGGTGGTCTCCAGGGTGGCGACGGTCGACAGGAGGACGGCCACGACGAGGAGCTTGCCGCCGACGCCGGGCCACACCTCCTGGCCGACGACGGCGAGGACGTTGGGCCCGGCGCGGTGGATCTCCTCCGAGGTCAGCAGCACGTTGACGGCGACGGTGATGGCCACGAAGAGGACGAAGACGAAGCCGACGCCGACGAGCGCGGCGACCCCGGCGGTCCGGCGGCTGTTCCGGGTCTCCTCGCTGAGGTTGCTGGTGACGTCCCAGCCCCAGTAGTAGAACGCGGCGATCAGCGCGCCGGCGGCGAAGCCCCCGGGGCCGTCGAACCGGGCGAGGCCGAACCAGGACCAGTCGAAGGCGGTGGCGTGGCCCCGGTGGGCCACGGCGGCGAGGACGAAGCCGACCAGGATCAGCATCTCGACCCCGGACATGATCAGCTGCGCCCGTACGGTGAGCCGGGCGCCGCCCAGGACGACGAGCAGCATCACCAGGAACCAGCAGGCGCCGACGGCCGCCGCGAGCGCGGTGTGGTCGGCGAGGCCCGGGGCGACCAGGGAGAGCGTGAGGGAACCGGCGGGCAGCGAACCGGCCACCATGAAGACGGTGGTGGAGAAGACGAGCGCCCAGCCGGAGAGGAAGCCGAGGAAGGGGTGGAGGGTGCGGCCCACCCAGGAGTACGCGGCACCGGCGTTGACGTCGATCCGGCCGAGCCGGGCGTACGCGAGGACGATGCCGAGCATGGGTATCGCGCAGTACAGCAGGGCGGCGGGGCCGCCGACGCCGACCGCGCCGAAGAGGACGGCGGTGGTCGCGGCGAGCGAGTAGGCGGGGGCGCTGCCGGCGACGGCCATCACGATCGTGTCGAAGGTGCCGAGGACATTGGGCTGGAGCCCTCTGCTGGTGGTGGTGCGCATGGCGGATCCTCGGGGCGCGGGGGGTGAGGCAGGGCGAAGTGGCCCGCCCGCCGAGCCGGTTGCCGACGGCGGCGGGCGCGGATCACGGTGAATCGAGCGCATCGTAGTCGCCGGGACGGCTTCCGGTAACGGCGGCGGGGAGGGTTCCGTTCCGTGACCGCCGGTAAGTTCTCCCGTGCGCCCCCCGGAGGGGGGTTACCGCAGGTCGGGACCGGCGATGGCGCGGGCCGCGCGGACCTCCTGGCGGAGCGGTTCGAGGACTCCGTTCTCGTCCCCGGGCAGCTCGGTGCGGACCTCCGTGAGGGTGTCGTCCGCGCGCAGCCCGTCGGCGAGTTCGCGCAGTTCCCGCTCCACCTCGGCGGCCTCCTCGGGGGCGGGCGCGGGGGCGCCGTGGTCGATCCGGATGCGGGCGGCGGTGGTGGCGTCCGCGATCCGCTCGACGGCGACGACCAGCGGCCACCAGGCGGCGGCGCGGGGGCCGGTCGGCGGGGGTTCGGTCAGGGCCCGCTGGAACTCGGTGCGGACGGTCGACAGGTCCCGGTAGAGCGCCCGGCGGGCCCGCAGCCGGGCGTGCGGGTCGGGCCGCTCGCCGTCCGCGAACGCCCGGGCCACGTAGTCGGCGGTGTCGGAGACGGCGTCCGCGAGCCGGTCCCCGATCCGGGTGTGCCAGGACTCGGGCCAGAGCAGGTAGCCGGCGACGAGGGCGATCCCGCAGCCGATGAGCGAGTCGTAGAGGCGGGGCAGGACGAGGCCGAAGCCCTGGTGGTTGAGGGTGTCGGAGAGCAGCAGGATCACCGGGGTGATGGCCGCCGTCTGGAAGGCGTACCCCTTCGCGGAGAACGCCGGGATCAGGGCCGCGAGCACCGTCATCACGGGCACGTCCCACCAGCCTCGGGGCACCTCGGCGAGGACGAGGGCGGCGAGGAGGACGCCGAGGGCGGTGCCGAAGGCGCGGAGCACGGCCCGGGAGAAGACCGAGCCGAAGTCGGGCTTCATCACGAAGGTGACGGTGAGGGCGACCCAGTACGAGCGGGGCACGGCGACCAGCGACACCAGGGCCTGCGCGAGGCCGATGCAGAGCGCGAGCCGCAGGCCGTAGCGCCAGGAGGCCCCGGAGAGGAGGACGGCGCGGGTGGTCCGGCGGATCCGGACCCGGAGCGCGGCGGGCCGGCCGAGCCGGTCGTCCACGTTGTGGGGGTCGGGGTCCGTCTCGTGGACGACGTGCGCCGCGTGCCGCAGCGCGTGGTCGACGGCCTTCTCGGAGGGCCGCTCGGGGGCGGGCAGGTCGAGGTCGGGGGCGCCGGTGCGGCCGTCCTCGACGGCGTCCGCGAGCTTCCGGACGGCGGCCGGGACCCCGGCGGGCGGCGGGCCGGTGATCCGGGCCCGCAGATGGGCGGCGGGCGCGGCCTCGACGAGCGGGACGACGACGTTGAGCCGCGCGAGCAGCCGGACCGGGGCGGCGGCGCGGCCGTGCTGCCGGGCCCGGCGGGCCAGGACCAGGTCGTACGCGTGGTTCAGGGCGGCGGTGACGGCCTGCCGCCGCTCGTCGTACGCGGAGGTCCCCGCGGCCTCGTAGAGGTCGGCCACCGCGCGGTAGGTGGCGGCGACGGCGGCCTTCTCGGGCGCGTCGCGCCGCAGCGGCCAGCCGAGCAGGGTGAGGACGAGGACGACGAGCCCGCCCAGGGCGAGCAGCAGCGGCGCCGTCCACCACGGGTCGGGCATGGGCAGGCCCGCGCCGACGACGGCGTTGAGCAGCAGCAGGAGGCCGGAGACGGAGGCGACCGCGCCGATCGAGGAGATCATCCCGGAGACGAGCGCGACGCAGGTGAGGACGGCGACGGAGGCCCATCCGTACCCGAAGACGAGGGTGCCGAGGGTGACGCCGACGGCCCCGAAGAGCTGCGGCACGGCGATGTTGAGGACCCGCATCCGGTAGGCGTCGGCGGTGTCCCCGATGACCCCGGACAGGGCGCCCATCGACACCAGCGCCCCGTACGCGGGCCGGTCGACGGCCAGGCCGACGGCGAGCGGCGCGGACAGGGCGACGGCGGCGCGCAGCACGGCGGCCCACGGGACCGGCGCGGGGGCGGGCCGCATTCCGGCGGTCAGCCAGGCGGGCGGGGTGAGCCGTCCGGCTCCTTCGGATCGCGCCATGCCCACCAACGTACTGGCGGGGCGCCCGCGCCGCCGCGCCCGCGCCCGGCCCCGGGCCGTCGCACGGGCTCGATGCGGGCGGCACGCCACTCGGGGCGCGTCACATGGGCTCGACGAACGCGGCCCGCCACACGGGGCTCGGGTCGGAGCCGGGGGTCGTCCAGTACTCCGTCCCCCGGACGATCCGGCCGTCGCGGACGGTCCAGAACGACACCGCGCGGAAGATCCCGACGCCCTCGTGCGGGACCTCGACCTCGGAGACGGCCTCGCCGTCCCCGGCCACGATCCGCAGCACCCGGACCGACCAGCCCTCCGGGTACTCGCGGTTCACCGCGACGTAGTTGTCCCTGCCCACGATCCGTTCGCCGCTGACCGGCCACTCGACGACGACGTCCTCCGCGAACAGGGCGGCGAGGCCCTCCCAGTCCCGCGCCTGCATCCGGTCCCACAACGACCCGACCACGCTCGACGATTCCATGCGCGCACTCTGTCAGAGGGGTCCGACAACCGGCCCGGCACCGCCGCTCAGCTGCGGTACGACTCCACCTCGGCCGCCGGGCGGAGGGTGGCCGTGTCCGGATCCTCGCCGAACTCCGCCTTGGCGCGGCGCTGGCGCAGCAGGTCCCAGCACTGGTCGAGGCGCACCTCCAGTTCGGCCAGGCGGGCGCGCTCCTCGGGCAGGAGGCCGCCGGTGCGCTGCCGCAGGGCGCGCTCCTCCTCGACGAGGGCACCGATGTCGTCCAGGATCTCCTCGTTGTCCATGCCTTCCAGCGTGGCCGATCAGCGCTCTCCCCGCAGGTCGAGATCGGCGAGGACGGCCCGGTGGTCGGTGCCGGCCAGATCGAGGAAGCGGACGTCGTCCACGCTGAACTCGTCGCTGACCAGCACGTGGTCGATCTGGACGTACGGGGGGACCGGCCCCTCCATGGGCCAGGTGGCGGCGCGGCTCTTGCGCGCCGCCCAGGCCGCGTCCCGCAGGCGGCCCTCCTTCAGGATCGCGCGGAAGGCCGCGTGGTCCTGGGAGGCGTTGAAGTCCCCGGCGATCAGCGTCGGGCCCGTGCGCGGGGCGGCGAAGTCCCCGATGCGGCCCAGCTCCCGCTTCCAGACGTCCACCTGGCCCGGCACCGGCGGCATCGGGTGGGCGAGTTGGACGCGCACGGAACGCCCGGCGATCTCGGCCGTGGCACCCGGCATCCCCATGGCCGCCGGGATGATCCGCCGGTCGCGCAGCGGATGGGCGCTGAGCAGCACGGAGCCCGCCGATCCGTCGGCCTCGACGGCGGCGCGGTGGGGGAGTTCGGCCGCGAAGGCCGCGGTGAGGGCGCGCCCGCAGGCGCGGTCGCACTCGGAGACGTACACGAGGTCGGGGCGCTCGCGCCGGACGGCGGCGATCAGCGCGTCCGTGGCCCGGCCGAACTCGACGTTGGCGGCGAGGACGCGGACCTGGGCGAGGGGCAGCCCGTGGCCGACGACGGTCCACGTCGTGTACGGCAGGGAGCTCCAGGCGGTGGCGGCGAGGACGACGACGGCGGTGAACGCGAGGCCCCGGCGGCGGGCGACGGCGGCCAGGAGGAGGCCGATTCCCGCGGGGACGGTCAGCCAGGGGAGGAAGGAGAGGAGCTGCGGGACGGGCGTGATCCCGTCCGTGTCCAGGAGGCGGCAGGCGGTGATCAGGGCGGGCACGACGAGCAGGAGCCCGGCCAACAGGGCGACCGGGCGGCGCCGGGGCCGGAGGGGCGGCGGGCCGGGGATCGGGGCGGGGCTCGTCGCGACGGTCCCGGGCTCCCGCTCGGGGGCGGCGGCGAGGGCGGGGTCGAAGTCCACGCCGTTCAGTGTCGCAGGATCGGTCCCGGCGTCGCCGGTTCCGGCCCGGCCCGCCTCAGTGCCGCAGGGCCCGGCCGATCTCCGTCTTCGTCGCGCCCGAGAGCTGTCGATTGCTGCGCGCCGTGCCGGACTTGGACGCGCCCGGTGCCACGGCGTCGATGTTCAGGACGACGGTGTCGAGCAGCTTCCCGTCGGCGTCACGGAAGTCGACCTTGACCGTGTAATCGGCGTTCTGGTCCTTCGGGTTGGTCGCGGTGATCTCCGCGACCGTCCGGTCGCCGTCGGCGCGAGGGGCCCCGGCCTTCACGTCGCCCTTCGCGTCCACACCGTCCTCGACCTCGTTCATCTTCCGCTCGGCGGCCGAGGCGACCGCCGCCGTCGCGGACGAGACGGCACCGCCGGCCGCGTCCTTGGCGGCGTCGCAGCCGGTGGTGAGGGCGAGCGCCGCCGCGAGGACCGCGGCGGCTCCGGCGGTGCGTCCCATGCGCGCTAGTACCTCTCGTCCGGGCCGTACGCCTCGTCCGTGGCCAGCGCCCAGATCACGAAGATCGAGACGGCCATGGAGAAGAGCGCCCACCAGGGCTGGTAGGGCAGGGAGAGGAAGTGGAAGAGGACGTTGAGGGAGGCGAGCGTGATGCCCGCGGCGCGGCCCCACTCGGCGCCCTTGAGGATGCCGTAGCCGGCGATGACGAGGATCACGCCCAGGATCAGGTGGATCCAGCCCCAGGTGGTGAGGTCGAACTTGAAGACGTAGTCGCCGACCCGGGTGTAGACGTCGTCCTCGGCGATGCCGGCGATGCCCTGGAAGACGTCCATGAAGCCGATGACCAGCATGAGGACACCGGCGAAGAGGGTGCCGCCGGAGGCCCAGGCACCGGCGGTGCTCTGCTTGCGGGGCGGCGCTGCGTTCGGATTGCGGGGCGGCGCTGCGTGCTGGCCCTGGCTCTGGCCCTGGCCCGGACGCGCGGTCCCGTCGTCGTTCTGGCTCATGGGTCCATCGTGCGAGCGTCCGCACGCGGACGAACCTTCAAGCGGTCCGTTCGAGTGAACGCAGGAACGCCTCCAGGGCCGCGTCGAACTCCTCCGGCCGCTCCAGGTTGGGCAGGTGCGCGGCCCGTTCGACCACGGCGAGCGTGGAGCCGGGGATCAGCGCGTGCGTCTCCTCCGCGCCGGAGACCGGGGTGTACGCGTCGTCCCGGCCGACCACGACGAGCACGGGCACGGTGGCGGCGGCGAGCGACTCCCGGTAGTCGGGCCGCTCGGCCCGGCCGCGCAGGGCGGCCGCCGCCGCGACGGGGTCGGTGGCGCACATCATGCGGTGGACGTGGGGCGCGGCGTGCGTGTTGTACGGGGCGACCATCAGGTCCAGCACCTCGTCGGCGTACCCCCGCATGCCCTCGGCGAGGAGCCGGTCGGCCATGGCGTTCCGGGCGGCCCTGCCCTCCTCGGTCTCGGCGGCGGGGAAGGTGTCCGCGAGGACCAGGCCCCGGACGCGGCCGGGGTGGCGGCGGTGGAACTCCATG
Organism: Streptomyces sp. NPDC086147; assembly: GCF_040702165.1. Taxonomy (NCBI): domain Bacteria; kingdom Bacillati; phylum Actinomycetota; class Actinomycetes; order Kitasatosporales; family Streptomycetaceae; genus Streptomyces; species Streptomyces sp. NPDC086147. The sequence goes on from NZ_JBFBJO010000003.1 coordinate 350,146, forward strand.
GCGATCTGGCCGCCCATGGAGAGCCCGGCGAGGACGCAGTCCTCGACGCCGAGGCCGTCGAGGAGGGCGGCCAGGTCCCCGGCGAAGACGTCGAGGCCGACGGCCTTCGCGTCCGTCGCGAGCGGGGTGGAGCCGTAACCGCGCAGGTCGGGGGCGATCACCCGGTGCGTGCGGGAGAAGCGGTCGAGCTGGGGCCGCCACATGGTGTGGTCGAAGGGGTGGCCGTGGACGAGGAGGAGGACGGGTCCGGAGCCCCGGTCCTCGTAGAAGGTCTCGGTACCGGCTGTTCGGGAGACGGGCATGACGGCAGGCTAGGCAGCGCCGACTTCTCGGTGCAATGAAAACTTTGCCCTCGGTGCAATGGGAGAAGGAGTGCCCCGTGGAGGAGTACCGGAGGATCGCGGACCGCGTCGAGGCGGCCGTGCGGGACGGGCGGCTGCGGCCCGGCGACCGGCTGCCGCCCCAGCGCGTCTTCGCCCGGCGGCACGGGATCGCGAACTCGACGGCGATCCGGGTGTACGGGGAGCTGGCCCGCCGGGGCCTGGTCGTCGGGGAGGTCGGGCGCGGCACCTTCGTCCGGGCGGCGCCCCCGCCGCCGGGGCCCGCGCTCGTCGAGGCGACCGGGACCGCGCCCGTCGACCTCCAGCTCAACTACCCGGTCGCGGAGGGTCAGTCGGAGCTGATGGCCCGCGCGCTCACGGCCCTCGCCCGGCCCGGCGTCCTCGCCGGGACCCTGGCGCGGCCGGCCGCCGCCGACGGCACCCCGGAGGCCCGCGACGCGGCGGCGGCCGTGCTCGCCGGGACCGGCTGGGCCCCGGACCCCGGGAACGTCCTCTTCGCCGGGAGCGGCCGCCGGGCCGTCGCCGCCGCGCTCTCCGCGCTCGTGCCGCCCGGCGGACGCCTGGGCGTCGAGGAGCTCACGTACCCCCCGCTCAAGGCCGTCGCCGAACGGCTCGGCATCCGGCTCGTGCCTCTCGCCCTCGACGCCGAGGGGGTGCGGCCCGGGGCGCTCGCGGCGGCCCACCGGACGGCGCCGCTCGCCGCCGTCTACCTCCAGCCGACCCTGCACAACCCGCTCGCGACGACCGCCGGGGAGGAGCGGCGGGCCGCGCTCGCCCAGCTCCTGCGCGGGCTCGACCTGACGGCCGTCGAGGACACCACCTGGGCCTTCCTCGACCCCGCCGCGCCCGCCCCGCTCGCCGCGCACGCGCCCGAGCGCGTCGTCCTGGTGGACAGCCTCTCCAAGCGGCTCGCCCCCGGCCTGACCGTCGGCTACCTCGTCGTCCCCGGCCGGCTGCGCGCGGCGGTCGCGGAGGCGCTGCGCTCCGGCGCCTGGACGGCGGACGGGTTCGCGCTCGCCGCCGCGACCCGCTGGGCCGGGGACGGGACGGTCGCGGAGGCCGTCGCCGCCAAGCGGGCGGACGTGGTCGCCCGGCACGCCCTGGTCCTGCGGCGGCTCGCCGGACAGGCCTTCCGGACCTCCCCGCACGCCTACTTCTGCTGGTGGGAGCTGCCCGCGCCCTGGCGCGCCGAGACCTTCGCGGCGGCGGCCGCCGCACGCGCGGGCGTGGCGGTCACCCCAGGCGGCGCCTTCGCGACGGGCCCGGGGGCGGCGCCCGGCGCGATCCGGGTGGGCCTGGCCTCGCCGCCGCACGCCGTGCTCGACGGGGCCCTCGCCCGCCTCGCGGACCTCGCGGCGTCCGGACCCGGCTGATCCACTTGCGGCGCACCGGTCGCGGGTGTGCCCTGGAGGGTGCGGGAACCAGGGGGTGAGAGGCGCCGGAGGCGCCCGAGACGAAGGAGCTCCTGCCATGGCCGCACACGCAGCGGTGCCCGCCCGGCGGCGCCGGGTCAGCACCCACGGCTGGGCCGTGCCGATCACGATCGGCGTCCTGTACGGCTTCTACGCCGAGACGAACGCCCGCCACGGCGGTCCCCTCGCCCTGAGCCAGCTCTGGATCGGCCTCGTCTCCGCCGTCGTGCTCTCCGTGGCGATCCACACCCTCCACCGCTACGGCCGGGCCCTTCCCCGCGTGCCGCGCGCCGCCGCGTGGGGCGCCCTGGTGGGCATCTCGGTCGGCTACGCCTACAGCCTCACCGACGCCACCGTGCTTTCGTCGAGCGGGCTCGGCCTGGCGTCCGCCCTGGCCACCACGGTCGCCGCCCACTACTTCTTCTACACCCACGAGGGCACGGCGGGCCGCCCCGCGACCCGCTGACCGGAACACGGACGCCGGGGACGACGGAGGAACCGCATGACCGACCTCGCCATCGAGACCGAGGGCCTGGTCAAGGTCTTCGGCACCAACCGGGCCGTGGACGGCGTCGACCTGCGGGTCCCCGCCGGAACCGTCTACGGCGTCCTCGGCCCCAACGGCGCCGGCAAGACGACCGTCGTCAAGGTGCTCGCCACCCTGCTCCGGCCCGACGGGGGCCGGGCCGGGGTCTTCGGCAAGGACGTCGTCAAGGACGCCGACGCCGTACGCGGGCGCGTGAGCCTCACCGGCCAGTACGCCTCCGTCGACGAGGACCTGACCGGTACGGAGAACCTGGTGCTGCTCGGCCGGCTGCTCGGCCACTCCCGGCCCGCCGCTCGCGAGCGCTCCGAGCAGCTCCTCGCCGCGTTCGGCCTCGCGGAGGCGGCCGACAAGCAGATCAAGAACTACTCGGGCGGCATGCGGCGCCGCATCGACATCGCCGCGTCCATCCTCAACACCCCCGACCTGCTCTTCCTCGACGAGCCGACCACCGGCCTCGACCCGCGCAGCCGCAACCAGGTCTGGGACATCGTCCGCGCGGTGGTCGCCCAGGGCACCACCGTCCTGCTGACCACCCAGTACCTGGACGAGGCGGACCAGCTCGCCTCCCGGGTCGCCGTCATCGACCACGGCAGGGTGATCGCGGAGGGCACGAAGGGCGAGCTGAAGGCCTCGGTCGGCTCGGGCTCGGTGCACGTGCGGCTCCGGGACCCCGAGCGGCGGGGGGAGGCCGAGCGGGTCCTGCGCGGCGCGCTGCGGGCCACCGTCCAGCTCGACCCGGACCCGGTCGCGCTCACCGCCACCGTCGACGGCCACGGGACGGACCTCGGCGCCGCCGAGCAGGCGGCACGGGCGCTCGCGGAGCTGGCGCGCTCCGGGATCACGGTCGACAGCTTCGCGCTCGGGCAGCCCAGCCTCGACGAGGTGTTCCTGGCGCTGACGGACAGGAAGGGAACGGCGGCATGACCACCGTCACCACCGGCAAGGACACGAAGGGCACCGACACCGCCGAGTTCGCCGGCCTCAGGGCGGAGGAACTCACGAAACTCCTCGTCGGGCGGTCCCGTCCGCCTCGCCCCGGCGCGCTCTCCGCCTCGATGACGTTCGGCTGGCGGGCCATGCTGAAGATCAAGCACGTGCCGGAGCAGCTCTTCGACGTGACGGCGTTCCCGATCATGATGGTGCTGATGTACACGTACCTCTTCGGGGGCGCGCTGGCCGGTTCGGTCTCCTCGTACGTCCAGTTCCTGCTGCCCGGCATCCTGGTGATGAGCGTCGTGATGATCACGATGTACACCGGGATCTCGGTCAACACCGACATCGAGAAGGGCGTCTTCGACCGCTTCCGCACGCTCCCGATCTGGCGCCCGGCGCCGATGGTCGGCTACCTCCTCGGCGACGTCGTGCGCTATCTGATCGCCTCCGCCGTGATGCTGACGGTCGGCGTGATCATCGGCTACCGGCCGGACGGCGGCCTCCCGGGCGTGCTCCTCGGGGTCGCGCTGCTCCTGGTGTTCTCGTTCTCCTTCTCGTGGATCTGGACCATGTTCGGCCTGCTGCTGCGCAGCGAGAAGTCCGTCATGGGCGTCTCGATGATGGTGATCTTCCCGCTGACCTTCCTGTCGAACGTCTTCGTCGACCCGAGGACCATGCCGGGCTGGCTCCAGGCCTTCGTGAACAACAACCCGGTGACCCACGTGGCGAGCGCGGTCCGCGAACTGATGGCGGGCGGCTGGCCTGGCGTGGACGTCGCCTGGTCCCTGGGCTGGTCGGCGGTCTTCGTCCTCGTCTTCGGCTGGGTCACGATGCGGCTGTACAACCGCAAGTAGAGCTCCAGGAGCCGGGGCCCCGGCCATGATCCGCCGGACAGGCCCTAGGCGGCCGTGCGCGGGACGGTCTGCTGGACCGACCAGCGGTTGCCGTCGGGGTCGGCGAAGTACACGAAGGAGCCCCACGGCCGGTCGTCGATGTCGCTGACCTCGATGCCGCGCCCGGCGAGGTCGTCGTGGGCCTCCTGGATGTCGGCGACGACGACCTGAAGGTTGTCCAGGGAGCCCGGCTCCATTCCGGTGACGCCCCTGCCGAGGGCGATCGAGCAGGCCGAGCCGGGCGGGGTGAGCTGGACGAAGCGCACGTCCTCGCTCACGGTGACGTCGTGGTCGGCGTGGAAGCCGGCCTTCTCGTAGAAGGCCTTGGCCCGGTCGACGTCGGTGACGGGGACGCCGATCAGCTCCAGCTTGATGTCCATACGGGCTCCTCACGCTCCTCACGGGCGCGGGCCGCGCCGCGCGGCCCCACCGGCATCATGCGCCGGGAGGCCGCGCGCCGCCGCTCGGGAGGGCCCGGGGGCGGGTTTTCCGGGGGCGGGGTCCTACTCGCCCCGGACGACCACGACCGGGCAGGGCGCGTGCTGGGCGACCTGGGTGGAGACCGAGCCGAGGACGGCCGCCCGGAAGCCGCTGTGGCCGCGGTCCCCGACGACGACGAGGCTCGCGCCCTTCGCCGCGTCGACCAGGGCCTGCGCGGCGTTGCCGCCGACCACCGTGCGGACGGCGTCGGCCGCCGCCTCCGGGGCGAGCGCGTCGGCCAGGGCCTGGTCCAGGATCTGCGCGGCGAGCCGCTCGGGGTCGAACTCCGCGGGCACGCCCGGCATCAGCGTCGCCCAGGAGGCCGGGTACTCCCAGGCGATGACCGCCTCCAGGGAGTCCCCGGTCAGGGCGGCCTGCCCGGCCGCCCACTTCAGGGCCTTCAGCGCGGGCTCCGACCCGTCCACGCCCACCACGATCCTGCCGGCCATCGCCGACCTCCGTCCGTCGTACGGCACCTCGGTGCGATCCGTCTCCAACGTAACAAATCGGTTGGACCGGGCGGTCAGTCGAGGCGCAGATCGGCCAGTTGGCGTTCGAACGGCACGACCTCGTCCTCGTCCGCCTCCCGGGCCGGCCGGGCCGCGACCGCGTCCGCGAACTCGTATCCGGCCCGGTTGATCCGGGCGGGGAGCCCTTCGGTGTACTCGTCGCCGCCCGAACCCCAGTCCTCCGAGGCCGCGTAGACGGCGGTCGGGACGGTCAGGGCCCGCAGGTAGGCGAAGAGCGGCCGCAGGGCGTGGTCCAGGACCAGCGAGTGGCGGGCGGTGCCGCCGGTCGCCCCGATCAGGACCGGAGTGCCGGTCAGCGCGGCCGGGTCGACCAGGTCGAAGAACGACTTGAACAGACCGCTGTACGAGGCCGTGAAGACCGGCGTCACCGCGATGACGCCGTCCGCGCCGGTCACCGTGTCGATGGCCTCCCGGAGCCTCCCGGAGGGGAAGCCGGTGACGAAGTTGTTCGCGATGTCGACGGCCAGGTCGCGGAGTTCGACCACCTCGACGTCGACCGCGTACTCCTGCTCGGCCAGCCGGTAGCGGGCCGCCCGGAGGAGCCGGTCGGCGAGGAGCCGGGTCGAGGAGGGGCTGCTGAGGCCGGCCGAGACGGCGACCAGCTTGAGCGTGCGCATGACGTCAGACCTCCTGGGACTTCACGACGGCGGGGTGGAGCGGGGCGGTGGCGGGGACGCCGGCCGGGCGCAGGTTCTCGAACTCCTTGCGCAGCACCGGGACGACCTCCTCGCCGAGGATGTCGAGCTGCTCCAGGACGGTCTTCAGGGGCAGTCCGGCGTGGTCGACCAGGAACAGCTGGCGCTGGTAGTCGCCCACGTACTCGCGGAAGGACAGGGTCCGCTCGATGACCTCCTGCGGGGAGCCGACGGTCAGCGGGGTCTCGCGGCTGAAGTCCTCCAGGGAGGGGCCGTGGCCGTAGACCGGAGCGTTGTCGAAGTACGGGCGGAACTCCCGTACCGCGTCCTGCGAGTTCTTCCTCAGGAAGACCTGGCCGCCGAGGCCGACGATCGCCTGCTCGGGAGTGCCGTGGCCGTAGTGCGCGTACCGCTGCCGGTAGAGCCGGACCATCTTCTCGGTGTGCTGCTTGGGCCAGAAGATGTGGTTCGCGAAGAAGCCGTCGCCGTAGTAGGCGGCCTGCTCGGCGATCTCCGGGGAGCGGATGGAGCCGTGCCAGACGAACGGCGGGACACCGTCGAGCGGGCGCGGGGTGGACGTGAAGCCCTGGAGGGCGGTGCGGAACTTGCCCTCCCAGTCGACCACGTCCTCCCTCCACAGCCGGTGCAGCAGCGCGTAGTTCTCGATGGCGAGCGGGATGCCCTGGCGGATGTCCTGGCCGAACCACGGGTAGACCGGGCCGGTGTTGCCGCGGCCCATCATCAGGTCGACGCGGCCGTCGGCGAGGTGCTGGAGGGTCGCGTAGTCCTCGGCGATCTTCACCGGGTCGTTGGTGGTGATCAGGGTCGTGGACGTGGACAGGATCAGGTTCTCCGTGCGGGCGGCGATGTGCCCGAGGAGGGTGGTGGGGGACGACGGGACGAACGGCGGGTTGTGGTGCTCCCCGGTCGCGAAGACGTCGAGCCCGACCTCCTCGGCCTTGAGCGCGATGGCGACGGTGTCCTTGATCCGCTCGTGCTCGCTGGGGGTGCGGCCGGTGGTGGGGTCGGTCGTCACGTCGCCGACGGTGAAGATCCCGAACTGCATCGTGCTCACCTCTCGCGTTCCCGGGGTGCCTCTCCCGGCTAGTGGTTGAAGCTTAAACTATCTGCTCCAACGGCGCCACCGTCCGGGGTATTCCGGACCCCGGTGCCCCCGCCCCGGCGCGCGGTCCCGGACGTGGGTCCTCCCGGACGTGAGCACTCCCACAAGCCGCCGCGAGCAGGGGAAACCCCGGGCTCCCGTAGAGTTCGGCGGCGTGAACGGTGCGGGTGTGGACGGTGCGGCGGGTGCGATATCGGATGCGATATCGGTCGTCGGGATCGGCGCGGACGGCTGGGACGGACTCCCCGGCGCCTCCCGCCGCGTCCTGCGCGCCGCCGGGGTCCTGATCGGCGCCCCCCGTCAGCTCGACCTGTTGCCCGGCGACTGCCCCGGCGAGCGGATCGCCTGGCCCTCCCCCCTCCGCCCGGCCGTGCCCGGCCTGCTCGCCGCCCACGCGGGGCGCGCGATCGCCGTCCTGGCCAGCGGGGACCCCTCCTTCTACGGCATCGGCCGCACCCTCGCGGAGACCGTCGGCGCCGACCGGCTCCGGATCCACCCGCACCCCTCCTCCGTCTCGTACGCCTGCGCCCGGCTCGGCTGGCCCCTGGAGGAGACCGAGACGGTGTCCCTGGTGGCCCGGCCGCTCGCCGCCCTCGCCGCCGTCCTGCACCCCGGGCGCCGGATCCTCGTTCTCGGCGAGGGCCCGGAGACCCCCGCCGGCGTGGCCGCGCACCTCCGCGACACCGGCTGGGGCGGCACCCGGATCCGGGTCCTGGAACAGCTCGGCGGGCCCCGCGAACGGCTCCTCGACGCGACCGCCGGCACCTGGCCGTACGAGCGGACCGACGCGCTCCACGTCCTCGCGCTCGACTGCGTGCGCGACCCGGACGCGCTGCGGCTCGGCGCCGCGCCGGGCCTGCCGGACGAGGCGTACGAGCACGACGGGCAGCTCACCAAGCGCTACGTGCGCGCCGCCACCCTCGCCGCCCTCGCGCCCGCCCCCGGCGAACTCCTCTGGGACGTCGGCGGCGGCTCCGGCTCGATCGGCATCGAGTGGATGCGGACCCACCGCGCCTGCCGCGCCGTCGCGATCGAGAAGAGCCCCGAGCGGGCCGCCCGCATCGCGCGCAACGCCGACGCGCTCGGCGTCCCCGCCCTGAAGGTCGTCACCGCCCCGGCGCCGGAGGGCCTGGCGGGCCTGCCGACCCCGGACGCGATCTTCGTCGGCGGCGGCCTGACCGCCCCCGGCCTGCTCGCGGCCTGCTGGGACGCGCTGCCCGCCGGCGGCCGGCTCGTCGCCAACACCGTCACGCTCGAATCCGAGGCGCTGCTCGCCGAGGCCCACCGCCGCCACGGCGGGGAACTCGTCCGGCTCGCGGTCGCCACCGCCGTCCCCGTGGGCGGCTTCACCGGCTGGCGACAGGCGATGCCGGTCACGCAGTGGTCGGTGACGAAACGGCCCGACACGGAGGGGTCCGTCACGCGGCGGCCCGTCACGAAAGGTTCTGAAGAGGGATGACCGTCTACTTCATCGGCGCGGGCCCCGGCGCGGCCGACCTGATCACCGTGCGCGGCGCGCGGACCCTGGCGAAGTGCGGGGTCTGCCTCTACGCCGGCTCCCTCGTCCCCGTCGAGTTGCTCGCCGAGTGCCCGTCGGACGCGCGGCTCGTCGACACGGCCCGTCTCGACCTGGACCGGATTATTGCGGAGATCGCCGCCGCCCACGAGGCCGGGCGGGACGTGGCCCGGCTGCACTCCGGCGACCCGTCGGTGTTCAGCGCGGTCGCGGAGCAGATGCGCCGCCTGGACGCGCTCGGCATCCCGTACGAGGTCGTCCCCGGCGTCCCGGCCTTCGCGGCGGCGGCCGCCGCGCTGAAGCGGGAGCTGACCGTCCCGACGGTCGGCCAGACCGTCATCCTCACCCGGATCGCGCAGCAGGCCACGCCGATGCCGGAGGGCGAGGACCTGGCGACCCTGGGCCGCAGCGGCGCCCTGCTCGTCCTCCACCTCGCCGCCCGCTACGTCGACCGGGTCGTCGCCGAACTCGTCCCGCACTACGGCGCGGACTGCCCGGCCGCCGTCGTCGCGATGGCCAGCCGCCCCGACGAGGTCGTCCTGCGCGGCACCCTCGACGACATCGCGGCGCAGACGAAGGCGGCCGGGATCACCAAGACCGCCGTCATCATCGTCGGCCGCACCCTCGCGGCCTCCGAGTTCCGCGACAGCCACCTGTACGACCCGGCCCGCGACCGCCACGCCTGCTGACGAACGGCGCACACGCGGGGGCGACCGGTACACGTGGAGGGCGACCGGTACACGCGGAGAGGGTGACCGCGCATACGCGGAGGGGCCGACCAGTACACGCGGAGGGGCCGACCCCGGTATACGCGGAGGGGTCAGCCGGTACACGCGGAGGGGCCCCGGGGAGATCCCCGGGGCCCCTCCGTCACCACGGCCCGGCTCAGGTGTTCGGCCGCTTGCCGTGGTTCGCGCCCTTCTTCTTCCGGGCCCGCCGCTTGTTGCCACGCTTCGACATGAGTCTCCCTCTCGGTCGCTCGGTCGGGTGTTCGCCGGTAAGCCTAGGGGCGGAGTGCTGGAATCGCATGTCGGCGGGCAGGAGCATGGACCGCACGCAGATCACGCGCCGGGAGTTCGGCCGGAGGCCCTCGTGGGTCCTCGCCGCGGTCAGGGCGGGCGAGCCCGTCACCGTCACCGAGAACGGTGCCGCCGTCGCGCACGTGGTGCCGACCGGGGCCGGGGCGCCCCCGCACCCCACCGACCCCATGGGCGAGATCGGCCTTCCGGACCTCGGCCTTCCGGACCTCGGCCCCCGCGACCGGCTCCGGGAGCTCGTCTCCTGGCTGGAGGAGCAGCACGGACCGGTGACGGAGGCCGAGCGGGACGCCGCACGCGCCGAGCTGGACGAGCTCGACGCCGGGCACGAACGCCGCCGCCGGGCGCGGGAGGCGCGCGGATGAGGTCGTGCGACGGGACAGCCGGGCCGACGGCTCCGGGGGCCCGTCCCGGACGGTGAGCTGCCGACGGCAGGAACGGCCCCCCGCTCTACGCCCCCGCCCCCGGCCCCTTCACCGACGACCGCCCCACCACCGTCCCCGCGCGGTCGACACAGATCACGTCCACCGCGACCGGGGCGCCGCGCAGGACCGTCAGGGACTCGTCGCGGGCGCGGGCCGCGACCAGGTCGCCGAGGGGGACGGCGGCGGCCTCGCAGAGGCGGAGGGCGGCCAGGCCGGTGTTCGCGGCGGCGATCTCCGCCGCCAGGGACTCGGACGCGCCGCCCGAGCGGGCCAGGTCCGCCAGGAAGCCCTTGTCGACCTGGGAGCGGGCCGAGTGCAGGTCCAGATGGCCCGCCGCCAGCTTGGAGAGTTTCGCGAAGCCGCCGCAGACCGTCAGGCGGTCCACCGGGTGGCGGCGGACGTACTTGAGGACCGCGCCCGCGAAGTCGCCCATGTCCAGCAGGGCGATCTCCGGCAGCTCGTACAGCTCCGTCACCGTCCGCTCCGAGGTCGAGCCGGTGCAGCCGGCGACGTGCGTGAGGCCGCCCGCGCGGGCCACGTCCACGCCCCGGCGGATCGAGTCGATCCAGGCCGAGCAGGAGTACGGGACGACGACGCCGGTCGTGCCGAGGATCGACAGGCCGCCGAGGATGCCGATCCGGGGGTTCCAGGTGGAGCGGGCGATCTCGGCGCCGTGGTCCACGGAGATCGTGATCTCCACGTCCCCCGTGCCGTCGTGCGCGGCGGCGACCCGCGCCACGTGCTCGCGCATCAGCTGCCGGGGCACCGGGTTGATCGCCGGCTCGCCCACGTCGAGGGGCAGTCCGGGGAGGGTGACCGTGCCGACGCCCTCGCCCGCCCGGAAGACCACGCCCGAGCCCGGCGGCAGGAGCCGTACCGTCGAGCGGATCACCGCCCCGTGCGTGACGTCCGGGTCGTCGCCCGCGTCCTTCACCACCGCCGCCATCGCCGTGTTCCCGGCGTGCTTCTCGGCGGTGAGCGCGAACGACGGCGTCTGCCCCTTCGGCAGCGTGATCGTCACCGGGTCCGGGAAGTCGCCGGTCAGCAGGGCCGTGTACGCGGCCGTCGTCGCCGCCGTCGCGCAGGCACCGGTCGTCCAGCCCGGGCGCAGACCGGTGTGCTTGAGTTGGGCCTCGCGCCCGCCGCCTGAACTCACGAAGGGGCTCCTGTGCACGTACTCATTCTCGGCGGGACCACCGAGGCCCGCGCCCTCGCGGGACTGCTCCACCCCCGCGTCCGGGTCACCAGCTCCCTCGCGGGACGGGTCGCCCGGCCCCGGCTGCCCGAGGGCGAGGTCCGGATCGGCGGCTTCGGCGGCGCCGACGGGCTCGCTGCCTGGCTCGGGGAGCACGCGGTGGACGCGGTCATCGACGCCACCCATCCCTTCGCCGAGCGGATCAGCTTCAACGCGGCCCTCGCGACCGCCACCGCCCATGTTCCCCTGCTGGCCCTGCGCCGCCCCGGCTGGGTCCCGGAGGAGGGCGACGACTGGCGGGACGTCGGCTCCCTGACGGAGGCCGCCGCCGCCCTCGACGGCCTCGGCGACCGCGTCTTCCTCACCACCGGCCGCATGGGCCTCGCCGCCTTCGCCGACCGCCCGGAGTGGTTCCTCGTCCGCTCGGTCGACGCCCCCGAGGCCCCGGTGCCGGCCCGTACCGAGGTCCTCCTCGACCGGGGCCCCTTCACCCTCGACGGCGAACGCGAACTGCTGCGCCGCCACCGCATCGACGTCCTGGTCACCAAGGACAGCGGCGGCGCGGCCACCGCCCCGAAACTGACCGCCGCCCGCGAGGCCGGCGTTCCGGTCGTCGTCGTCCGCCGGCCCCCGGTCCCGAAGTGCGTACGGACGGCGACGACCCCCGAGGAGGCCGCCGCCCTGGTCCTCGGGTACTGAGTACCAGGGCGTGTGTCGAAAGTGGCGTCGTCTGCCCGAAGGGCAGGCCCGGCGGTGTCCGGTGCGTGCGATCGCAAGGCGGAGGGTCGCCCCGATACTGGTTGTATCGGGGCGACCCGACAACGCGGCGAGCGTGCGTGCCGGGCGCCGCCGGGCAGGCGGGACTTTCGACACACGCCCTAGCCGTACCGGCGCGGCGTCCACGTGATCGTGCGGCCGTCCGCGCGTTCCACCGCCCGGGTCTGCGAGGAGCCGATCAGGAGCAGCGTGCGCATGTCGACCTCGGAGGGGTCCAGGGTCTTCAGGGTCAGCACCCGGACCGACTGCTCGGGGCCGCCCACGTCGCGGGCGACGACCACCGGGGTGTCGGGGGAGCGGACCTCCAGGAGGAGCTCGCGGGCGGCCGCCACCTGGTGGGTGCGGGACTTGGAGCCCGGGTTGTACAGGGCGATGACCAGGTCCGCGCCGGCCGCCGCGCGCAGCCGGTCCGCGATGACGTCCCAGGGCTTGAGGCGGTCGGAGAGCGAGATCGTCGCGTAGTCGTGGCCGAGCGGGGCGCCCGCCGCCGCCGCGGCCGCGTTGGCGGCGGTCACGCCCGGCAGGACCCGTACGGGAACGTCCGCGTACTCCGGTTCCGACGCCACCTCCAGGACCGCCGTCGCCATCGCGAAGACGCCCGGGTCGCCGCCCGAGACGACCGCGACCCGGTGCCCGCGCCGGGCCAGGTCGAGGGCGAACTCGGCGCGTTCCGACTCCACCTTGTTGTCGGAGCCGTGGCGCCGCTGGCCGGGGCGCAGGGCCGGCACCCGGTCCAGGTAGGTGGTGTAGCCGACCAGGTCGTCCGCGTTGACGAGCGCGCCGCGCGACTCCGGCGTCAGCCAGGGCGCGCCCGCCGGACCCGTGCCGACCACGACGACCTCGCCCCGCTCCCGTACGGGGGGCTCCTCGTCGACGCGGGACGGCAGGACGGCCACCGAGAAGTACGGGACGGACTCCGGGTCCACCTCCGCCAGGCGCCCGGTCCGCTCGCCCGCCATGAACGCCCGCTCCACGTACCGCGCGTCCTCCAGGCGGCCCGCCCGCTCCAGGGCCCGCCGCACGGTCGGGAAGGTGCGGCCGAGCTTCATCACGACCGCCGAGTCCGTGCCCGCGAGCCGGGCCGTCAGCTCGTCCTCCGGCAGCGTGCCCGGGACGATCGTCAGGACCTCCTCCGCCTCGCACAGCGGTTCGCCGAGCCGGGCGGCGGCGGCGCTCACCGAGGTGACGCCGGGGATGACGGTCGTGTCGTAGCGGTGCGCGAGCCGCTTGTGCATGTGCTGGTACGAGCCGTAGAAGAGCGGGTCGCCCTCGGCGAGGACCGCGACCGTGCGGCCCGCGTCCAGGTGGGCGGCGAGCCGGGCCGCCGCCTCCTCGTAGAAGTCGTTCAGGGCGCCCCGGTAGCCGCCGGGGTGGTCCGTGGTCTCCACCGTGAGCGGGTACATCAGCCGCTCCTCGACGTGGTCCTCGCGCAGGTGCGGGGCCGCGATCGAGCGGGCGATGGAGCGTCCGTGGCGGGCCGAGTGGTAGGCGATCACGTCGGCCTCGGCGATGGCCTTCACGGCGGCGAGGGTGAGGAGGTCCGGGTCGCCGGGGCCGAGCCCCACGCCGTACAGCCTGCCGATGGTGTTCCCGGTCACTGCTGGATCTCCGCTTCGTGCGCGAGGGCGTTGATCGCGGCGGCCGTCATGGCGCTGCCGCCGCGCCGGCCCCGGACGACGAGGTGGTCGAGGCCGAGGGTGTTCTCGGCGAGGGCGTCCTTGGACTCGGCGGCGCCGATGAAGCCGACCGGTATGCCGAGGACGGCGGCGGGCCGCCCCGCGCCCTTCGCGACCATCTCCAGGAGGTGGAAGAGGGCGGTGGGGGCGTTGCCGATGGCGACGACGGAGCCTTCGAGGCGGTCCCGCCACAGTTCGAGGGCGGCGGCGGAGCGGGTGGTGCCGAGCTCGGCGGCCAGGGCCGGGACGGCCGGGTCGGAGAGCGTGCAGACCACCTCGTTGTCGGCGGGCAGCCGCTTGCGGGTGACGCCGCTGGCGACCATCCGCGCGTCGCAGAGGATCGGCGCGCCGGCCCGCAGCGCGGCGCGGGCGCTCGCGACGACGCCCGGCGAGTACGCGATGTCCTGGACGAGGTCCGTCATGCCGCAGGCGTGGATCATCCGGACCGCCACCTGGGCGACGTCGGCGGGCAGGCCCGTGAGGTCCGCCTCGGCGCGGATCGTGGCAAAGGAGCGGCGGTAGATCTCCGTGCCGTCCTTCTCGTAGTCGAACATCCTGTTCTCGCTCATTTCGTTGTGCGGGGCGCGGTACGGGCCGTGGTGACCGCGGGGGCCAGATCGGTACGGGGGACGGGGGCGCCGTCGACCAGGTAGCCGCCGCCGGGGGCGGCGAGGACGTCGACCCAGTCGCCGTGCGGGTGGCCGCAGCGGCGCTCGCACCCGGAGTAGTGGACGGGCAGGCCGGGACGGCCGGGGGCCGCGTCCGCCCGGACGTCCGCGAGGGACCTGGCGCAGCCGGGCCGCCCGGTGCAGGCGCTGACGCCGGCCCAGGGGGAGTCGGGCCGGGTGATCAGTCCGGCCGCGTCGAGCGCGGGCGTCCGGTCGGGCCCGGCGCCGACGACGACGGCTCCGCGCCAGGGCGTGAGCCGCACCTCGTCGGCGGGCAGCAGGGCCCGCAGCTGGGCGGCGGTGAGACGGCCGAGGGGGGCGAGCACGTGGAGGGCGGCGGGGCCGAGGGGGCCGGGGGCGGGGGGCGGCCCCTGCGGCAGGACCGGCTCCGGTACCTCTTCCACCACGAGCGCCTCCCGTACGTCCCGTACGTCGGCCCCGTGCCCCTCCGGCAGTTCCCGTACGCGCCAGGCGCCGGTGCCGGCCGCGCGGGCGGCGGAGAGGAAGACACGGGCGGCGGCGAGGGCGGCGCGGGGCGCGTCGTCGGCGGCGACGCGCACGGCCCGGCCGCCCAGGTGCAGGAGCGCGGTGCGGGGGTCCACTGCGACCAAGGTCACATCCCCGCCGAGGCCGGTGACGTCGCCGCGGCCGTCGTCCAGGACGAAGAGGAAGCGCCCGGAGAGCGCGGCGGCCCAGGGCGCGGCGCAGAGCCGTTCGTCCAGCTCGCGGGCCCACAACTGCACGTCGGCGGCGCCGAGTCCGTCGAGGCCCGCGGCCGGGGAGACCACGATGTTGCGGACGCGCTCGTGGGTGGCCGAGGGCAGCAGGCCCGCCTCCGCCAGGAGCGCCGCGAGCTCCGCCCCGCAGCCGTCCGCGAGGCCGCGCAGCTCGGCGTTCCCGCGCGAGGTGACGCTGATCCGCCCGTCCCCCAGGGACTCGGCGGCGTCCGCCAGGACCTCGACCTGATGCGCCGTCAACCTCCCTGCGGGCAGCCGCAGTCGGGCCAGGTGCCCGTCGTCGGCGGAGTGCAGCCGCAGCGCCCCGGGGCAGGCGTCGCCGCGCTCCCGCACACGGGGTGCGCCGGGGGCGGGCTTCGGGGTCGGGACGGGCGGCATGGCGGCGAGCATACCCACGGGAAAACCGGCGGTCGGCGGGGTGTGACGGGCCTGACTCGGGGGGCTCGGGCGGGCGCGGCCGACCCGGCCCCCGGTGCTTCGGCGGGCGCGCTCCGGTCCCGCCGGACGTGCCCTAGGACGTTCCGCCCGCGGTCGCGAGCAACGCGCTCGCCGCCAGGACGGGGACGAGGAGGGTGGTGCAGAGCCAGACGGACGCGACGCGGTCCATGGTGATCTCCTCGCCGCTCAGCAGTTGGGCGAAGTGGTGCCGGTACATCCGGCGCCGGAACGGGAGCAGGGCGACCGGCATGGACACGGCCATGACGCTGTACAGGAACAGGTAGATCCCCTCCCGCTCCCGGTTCAGCAGCTCCAGCAGGGCGACCACGGAGAAGAGGGCGGGGAACCCCGCGAAGACGACCCGCACGGCGGTCTTCCGCATGCCCTCCGCCCTGTCCCGCAACTCCTCCGGCGCCTCGTCGATCCCGGTGGCGGAGAACCTCTCCATCGTGATCATGAGCACCAGGGTCGCCGCCGTCGCGATCAGCCACCACGTGTGCACCGGTACGGAGAACAGCACCGTCCACCCCCTTTCCTCGCACCGGCTCGCGCCGGGTGGCGTCAGCATGACCGGCCCGCCCGGCGCCGCGCACTGCCGGTGCCCGGCAGTCTTCGGCCCGCGCTCCTGCGCGCCCCGGCTCCCGGCCACCCCGGCCCCCGGCGCGGAGGCACCGGTCCGCTGTCCGCCCCAGGACCCGGTGTGATCCGCCTGACCCTCCCGCTCCCTCCGGCGTCCGGAGCTCACGATCTAGGATGCAAGCGGCATGGGGTCCCAGGACCCCGGGGAGGAAGCCCGGTGAGATTCCGGCGCGGTCCCGCCACTGTGAGCCGGCCCGGTGTTCTCGGGCCGGTGAGTCAGGAACTCCTGCCGTCCACACGACCACCCGGGGCGCGGACAACCCCGAGGAAGGCCTGCGCTCGCCATGCTTCTGCTGCTGTCGCACTCCGACACCGACCTGCTCAGCGCCCGCGCGGCCGGCGGACCGGTGGAGTACCGGTTCGCCAACCCGTCCCGGCTCCCGCTCGCCGACCTCGACGGGCTGCTCGACGGCGCCGAACTCGTCGTCGTCCGGCTCCTCGGCGGGCTCCGCTCCTGGCAGGACGGGCTCGACGCGATTCGCGCCGCCGGGAAGCCTGTCGTCGTGCTCAGCGGTGAGCAGGCGCCCGACGCGCAGCTCATGGAGGCGTCCACCGTGCCCGTCGGCGTCGCCACCGAGGCGCACGCCTACCTGGCGCACGGCGGCCCCGCCAACCTGGAGCAGCTCGCCCGCTTCCTCTCCGACACCGTCCTGCTCACCGGCCACGGCTTCGAGGCCCCGGCCGCCGCCCCCACCTGGGGCCCGCTGGAGCGCACCCCGAAGGCCACCGAGGGCCCGACGATCGCCGTGCTCTACTACCGCGCCCACCACATGAGCGGCAACACCGCCTTCGTCGGCGCCCTGTGCGACGCGATAGAGGACGCCGGCGCGCGGGCCCTCCCGCTGTACGTGGCCTCCCTGCGCGCCCCCGAGCCGGAGCTGCTCGACACCCTCCGCACCGCCGACGCGATCGTCACCACCGTCCTCGCGGCGGGCGGCACCAAGCCCGCCGAGGCGCAGGCCGGCGGCGACGAGGAGGCCTGGGACGCGGGCGCGCTCGCCTCGCTCGACGTGCCGATCCTCCAGGCCCTCTGCCTGACCGGCTCGCGGTCCGCGTGGGAGGAGAACGACGAGGGCCTCTCCCCGCTGGACTCCGCCAGCCAGGTCGCCGTCCCCGAGTTCGACGGGCGCCTGATCACCGTCCCGTTCTCCTTCAAGGAGATCGACGAGGACGGCCTGCCCGCGTACGTGGCGGACGCCGAGCGCGCGGCCCGCGTCGCCGGGATCGCCGTGCGGCACGCCCGCCTCCGGCACATCCCGAACGCCGAGAAGAGGCTCGCGCTCGTCCTCTCCGCGTACCCCACCAAGCACTCCCGCATCGGCAACGCCGTCGGCCTGGACACCCCCGCCTCCGCCGTCTCCCTCCTTCGCCGGCTGATCGAGGAGGGCTACGACTTCGGGCCCGCCGAGGACCTCCCCGGCCTGGTCTCGGGCGACGGCGACGAGCTGATCTACGCCCTCATCGAGGCCGGCGGCCACGACCAGGACTGGCTGACCGAGGAGCAGTTGGCCAGGAACCCGGTCCGCATCCCGGCCGCCGACTACAAGCGCTGGTACGCGACCCTCCCCGAGGAGCTGCGCACCCACGTCGAGGAGCACTGGGGCCCGGCGCCCGGCGAGATGTTCCTCGACCGGTCGCGGAACCCGGAGGGCGACATCGTGCTCGCCGCCCTGCGGCGCGGGAACCTCCTCGTCCTCATCCAGCCGCCGCGCGGCTTCGGCGAGAACCCGATCGCGATCTACCACGACCCCGACCTCCCGCCGTCCCACCACTACCTGGCCGCCTACCGCTGGATCGCGGCCCGCGCCGAGGACGGCGGCTTCGGCGCCGACGCCATGGTCCACCTGGGCAAGCACGGCAACCTGGAGTGGCTGCCCGGCAAGAACGCCGGCCTGTCCGCCGCCTGCGGCCCGGACGCGGCCCTCGGCGACCTGCCGCTGGTCTACCCGTTCCTGGTCAACGACCCGGGCGAGGGCACCCAGGCCAAGCGGCGCGTGCACGCCACCCTGGTCGACCACCTGGTGCCGCCGATGGCCCGCGCCGACTCGTACGGCGACATCGCGCGCCTGGAGCAGCTGCTCGACGAGTACGCGCAGATCTCCTCCATGGACCCGGCGAAGCTGCCCGCGATCCGCGCCCAGATCTGGACCCTGATCCAGGCCGCCAAGCTCGACCACGACCTCGGTCTGGAGGAGCGCCCGGAGGACGACGGCTTCGACGACTTCCTGCTGCACGTCGACGGCTGGCTGTGCGAGGTCAAGGACGCCCAGATCCGCGACGGCCTGCACGTCCTCGGCGGCGCCCCGGCCGGCGAGGCCCGGGTCAACCTGGTCCTCTCCATCCTGCGCGCCCGCCAGATCTGGGGCGGCACGCAGGCGCTGCCCGGTCTGCGCGAGGCCCTGGGCCTGGACGAGTCGGCCGCGACCCGCACCACCGCCGACGAGGCGGAGGCGAAGGCGCGCGAGCTCGTCGAGGCGATGGAGGCCGCCGACTGGGCGGTGGACGCGGTCGAGTCGGTCGCGGCCGACCACGGTCCCGACGTCCGGGCCGTGCTGCGGTTCGCCGCCGAGCAGGTCGTGCCGCGCCTGGCCGCCACCACCGACGAGCTGGCGCACGCCGTGCACGCGCTGAACGGCGGCTTCGTCCCGGCCGGTCCGTCCGGTTCCCCGCTCCGGGGCCTGGTCAACGTCCTGCCGACCGGCCGCAACTTCTACTCCGTCGACCCGAAGGCCGTCCCCTCCCGCCTCGCCTGGGAGACCGGCCAGGCGCTCGCGGACTCGCTCCTGGAGCGCTACCGCACCGACAACGGCGAGTGGCCGACCTCCGTGGGCCTCTCCCTGTGGGGCACGAGCGCGATGCGCACCGCCGGCGACGACGTCGCCGAGGCGCTCGCCCTGCTCGGCGTCCGCCCGCTGTGGGACGAGGCCTCGCGCCGCGTGAACGGCCTGGAGCCGATCCCGCTCGCGGAGCTGGGCCGTCCGCGCATCGACGTCACCCTGCGCATCTCGGGCTTCTTCCGCGACGCGTTCCCGCACGTCATCGGCCTCCTGGACGACGCCGTACGGCTGGTGGCCGGCCTTGAGGACGAGTCCGCCTCGGACAACCACGTACGGGCCCATGCGCAGGCCGACCTCGCCGAGCACGGCGACGAGCGGCGCGCCACCACCCGCATCTTCGGCTCCCGGCCGGGGACGTACGGCGCGGGCATCCTCCAGCTGATCGACTCCCGCGACTGGCGCACGGACGCCGACCTCGCCGAGGTGTACACGGTGTGGGGCGGCTACGCGTACGGGCGCGGGCTCGAAGGGCGCCCGGCGCGGGCCGAGATGGAGACCGCGTACAAGCGGATCGCGGTGGCCGCGAAGAACACGGACACGCGCGAGCACGACATCGCGGACTCGGACGACTACTTCCAGTATCACGGCGGCATGGTGGCGACCGTGCGCGCGCTCAAGGGCACGGCCCCCGAGGCGTACATCGGCGACTCGACCCGTCCGGAGACCGTCCGCACCCGCACCCTGGTCGAGGAGACCTCCCGGGTCTTCCGGGCCCGCGTGGTCAACCCGCGCTGGATCGAGGCGATGCGCCGCCACGGCTACAAGGGCGCGTTCGAGCTGGCGGCGACCGTCGACTACCTCTTCGGGTACGACGCCACGACGGGCGTGGTGGCCGACTGGATGTACGACAAGCTGACGCAGGAGTACGTCCTCGACCCGGAGAACCAGGCCTTCCTGAAGGAGGCCAACCCCTGGGCCCTGCACGGCATCGCGGAGCGCCTCCTGGAGGCCGAGTCGCGCGGCATGTGGGAGAAGCCGGACCCGGGGACCCTGGCCGCGCTGCGGCAGGTGTTCCTGGAGACGGAGGGCGACCTCGAAGGGGACGCGGACGGCTCGGACGACTGACGCGCGATCCTGCCGCGCCGTCACGTACGGCGTCACGGCCCGGCCGACCACTCGGCCGGGCCGTTTCGCGTTCCCGTGCCGGTGCGGCCGCCACCGCGTTCGTGGTGCGGTCAGGCGGAGGCTATGCGCAGGACCAGGGCGGCCGCCGCGAGGAGGGTGAGGACCGCGACCGGGGCCACCGCGTAGTCCTTCGCGCGCAGGTGGGTGACGAGGGCGCCGAGGAAGTAGAGGACCACGCCGATCGCCGCCGCCGCGCCGAGCGCGGGCACGGCCAGGCCCACGAGCAGGCCGATCGCGCCGGCCGCCTTCGCGGCCGCGAGCCACGGGAACCAGGATTCCGGGACGCCGAGCTTCGTCATGCTGCCCGTGATCTGCGGGTTGCGCGTGAAGGTGAAGAAGGCGGAGGCGGAGAGCGCGAGGGCGAGCAGCGCGGCGACGACGGCATAGGCGATGAACATGGGATCGCTCCAACGGTAAGTCAGCTTCAATCGTTGAACTGTATCAACGATTCACGGTGCTCCACAATAGGGCCGCTGTTACGGTGGAGGGCATGGCAGCAGCCCTCCCGAACGACCGCCTCGGCTTCCTCCTCTCCTTCCGCGGGGAGCTCACCGGCGCGCGCATCCGTGCCGCCCTGGGCGTCGCGGGGCTGCACCCGAGGAGCGTCATGACGCTCATGCAGCTCGCCCCCGGCGCCATGAGCCAGCGGGACCTGGCCGCCGCCATGGAAGTCGACCCCAGCCAACTGGTCGCGATCCTCAACGAGTTGGAGGATCAGGGGCTCGCGGAGCGGCGGCGCGACCCCGCCGACCGGCGCCGGCACATCGTGGAGATCACGGAGACGGGCGCGGCCGCCCTGGAGCGGGTCGACACGGCGGTGAACGCGGCGGAACGGGAGCTCTTCGGCGGCCTCACCGACGCCGAACAGGTCCTGCTGCGAAGCCTGTTGGACCGGGTCGTGGTCGACCCGGCCGACCACGACTGCGGGGCCGGGTAGCTCCCGGGAGCGGTCAACGACGCCTGAAAAACTCCCCTTTGCGCTGATTCGCGCTGTTCGGCGGGCGATTCGTGCTGCCCAAGGGCCCTCCCTGAAGCCACTTGTTCTAGTAGAGTGCGAACAAGGGAGGTTTTCATGAACCGTGCCACACCTCGTCTCCGCGTGCTCGCCGCGCTCCCCTTCGTCCTCGCGATCGCCGCGTACCTGCTGGTGCTCGCCCTCTGGTACGACCGGCTCCCCGACCCCCTCGCCACCCACTTCGGACCCGGCGGCGGGGGCCGCGCCGACGGCTTCACCGGCCGTGCCGCCTACGCGCTCGTCAGTACGGGCCTGCTCCTCGGCGCCGCCGTCGGCTGGAACCTCTTCGTCCGCCGCACCGCCCTCTGGGGCGCGTGGGCCACGGCCGGCTTCACCGGAGGGCTGCTCGTCCTGATCCTGCGGGACAACCTGGACGCCGCCGACGCGGCCGAGGTCGTCTCCCCCCTCGCCGACCTCACCGTCGCGGCCGCCGTCGCCGCCGTCCTCGCCCTCGCGGGCCTGGCCCTGACCCGGCTCGTCCCCGAGGAGGAGCCGGCCCTCGGACCCGGCGCCCCGGACGGACCCCGGCTCCCGCTCGGCCCGAGCGAGGTCGCCGGCTGGTCCCGCTCCGCCGGCTCCCGCGCCCTCACCGTCCTCGCGGTGCTCGCCCTCGCCGCCGTCCCCGTCACCCTGCTCCTGGCCCCCCGGCCCGGGGCCTGGCTCGCCCTCCTCGGGCTGGTCGTCGGGGTGCCGGGCCTCGCCCTCGCCCGCGTCCGGGTCACCGTCGACCGGCGCGGCCTCACCGTCCGTCCGGCCCTCGCACCCCGGCCCCGGGTCCGCGTCCCGCTCGACGAGGTCACGGGCGCCACCGTCCGCGACGTCGACCCCGTCGCCGAGTTCGGCGGCTGGGGCTACCGGGTGTGGCCGCGGCGCACGGGCGTCATCCTGCGCTCCGGCGAGGCCCTCGTCGTACGGCGGGACAGCGGGCGCGAGTTCGCCGTCACCGTGTCCGACGCGCGCACCGCGGCCGCCCTCCTCAACACCCTCGTCGAACGGCGTGGGAGGCTCTGACCGTGCTCTTCCGCGTCGACCCGGCCTCGGCCGTCCCCCTCGGTGACCAGATCGCCGCCTGCGTCCGGGCCGCGCTCGCCGACGGCTCGGCCGCCCCCGGCGAACGGCTCCCGGCCGCCCGGGAGCTCGCCGACTCCCTGGGCGTCAACGTCCACACCGTCCTGCGCGGCTACCAGCGGCTGCGCGAGGAGGGGCTGATCGAACTCCGCCGGGGACGGGGCGCCATCGTCGTCCCCGGCGCCACCGCCCCCGACCGCGCCCGGCTGGTCTCCCGGCTGCGCGAGGCGGCGGCGGAGGCCCGCGGACTGGGCCTCTCGGAGCAGGAGTTCCTGGACCTGGCGCGGACGAGCCTGGGGTAGGAGGAACCTCGCGCCCCGGGGCCCGCGCCCCGGGCGAGTCCCGCGCCCCGGACGGGCCCGCGCGCGTCAGGCCAGTTCGCGGACCGGCGAACCCGCCAGGAACGCCTCGACGTCCTCCACCGCCTGCCCGAAGTACCGTCCGTAGTTCCCCTCCGTCACGTAACCGAGGTGGGGGAGGGCCAGGACGTTCGGCAGGGTCCGCAGCGGGTCGTCGGCGGGCAGCGGCTCCGTGTCGTAGACGTCGAGGCCCGCCCCCGCGATCCACCCCTCGCGCAGCGCCCGCAGCAGCGCCCCGCCGTCGACCAGACCGGCCCGGGAGGTGTTGACGAGGTACGCGGACGGGCGCATCGCCCGCAGTTCGGGCTCCCCGACCAGGCCCCGGGTGCGGTCGGAGAGCACCAGGTGCAGGGAGACGAAGTCGCCCTCCGCCATCAGCTCCCGCCGGTCCGCCACGAACCGCACGCCGTGTTCGGCCGCCCGCTCCTCCGTCAGGTTCGGGCTCCAGGCGGCGACGTCCATGCCGAAGGCGAGGCCGATCCGGGCCGTCTTGGCGCCGATCTTCCCGAGGCCGACGAGCCCCAGGGTCCGGCCGGCCAGGTCGGTGCCGACGGTGGACTGCCAGGGCCCGCCCTCCCGCACCGCCCGCGCCTCGGCCGGCACGTGCCGGGCGAGTCCGAGGATCAGCGCCCAGGTCAGCTCGGTGGGCGGCTCGGAGCTGCTGGCCGTGCCGCAGACGGTGACGCCCCGGGCGCGGGCGGCGGCGACGTCGATCGAGGCGTTGCGCATGCCGGAGGTGATCAGGAGCCGCAGCCGGGGCAGCCGGTCGAGGAGCGCCGCGTCGACCGGCGTCCGCTCCCGCATGACGACGAGGATCTCGCAGTCCCCGACGGCGTCGACGAGCGCGTCCCGGCCGGTGAGGTGCTCGCGCAGGACGCGCACCTCGACGCGGCCGTCGAGCGGGCTCCAGTCGGCGGAGGAGAGGGCGGCACCCTGGTAGTCGTCGAGTACGGCACAGCGCAGCTTCATGGCTCCATGATCGCGTACGGGCTCCGCCGGGGGAACGGGTCGGGTCGGTTCCGGGAACTCCTCGTCCGGCCGGGACCATGGGTCGGGTCGCTCTCGGGACCTCCTCGTCCCCCATCGGCTCCTCGCTTCCCCCTCGGCCCCCCATCGCTCACCGCCCCCCCTGTCCCCCCGTCCCCTCCCGTCCTCCTCCGTCCCTCACCGGCGTACGGTGCCGTCGGTCTTGAGGTCCGCGAGCTCCTCCTCGAACTCGTCGAGCTTGTCCGGGCAGTAGACCCTCAGGACGATCCGCTCGGCCTCGACGGCCTTGTCGTCGGAGATGACGGGCCGCTGGCCTGGACCGGTGGCGCCGTTGGACTGCTGGATCTTCCACAGCGCCGTCTTCAGGGCGTTGCCCGGCGCCTCGCAGACCTGCCCGCCGTCCGTGCCGAGCAGCCGCTCCACGGTGTCCGTGTCGGGGGACGGGTAGCCGGCCCTGACCAGCTCCTCCTGGAGCTCGTTGGCCTTGGACAGCGTCTCGTTGTTCCGCTTCACGGACTCGTAGCGGATCAGACCGGTGACGACGAGGGCGACCAGGATCAGGATCGATCCCCAGTAGATCCACCGGTGCTCGGAGGCGAAGCGGGTGGGGCTCATGCCTGCTCTCCCTCGGTCGCGTTCGGTCCGTCGGCGGCGGCCGTGCGCCAGTCCGGCTTGCGGAACCTCAGGAAGAGCGCCGGGATCAGCAGGCCCAGGATCACCAGACCGCCGCCGATGACGAGCACGTACGACCAGACGCTGCTGCCGCCGAACTGCGACGGCGGGACGAAGCCGATGGCGAGGGCCGCGAGGGAGGCGAGCAGGCCGACCGAGCACAGCAGGCCCAGGGCGGGCGCCCGGTAGCCGCGCGGATGGTCGGGCCGTGTCCTCCGCAGGCGCATCGCGGCCACGAACATCAGCAGGTAGACGATCAGGTACACCTGCGTGGTGATGGTGGAGAAGATCCAGTACACGCTGGACACGTTGGGGATCAGCGCGTAGAGCAGCGCGATGACCGAGGTCACGACGCCCTGCGTGACCAGGATGTTCTGCTGGATGCCGTACTTGTTGAGCCTCTGCAGGAACGGCGGCAGGTAGCCCTCGCTGCGGGAGATCTCCAGGAGGCCCTTGGACGGCCCGGCGAGCCAGGTCAGCATGCCGCCGAGGGAGGCGGAGATCAGCATGACGGCGGCGATCGGGGTCATCCAGCCGACGTGGAAGTACGAGAAGAAGGCGTTGAAGGCCTGCATCACACCGGCCGTCAGGCTGAGCTGGTCCGAGGGGACGACCCAGCTGATCGCGAGCGCCGGCAGGATGAAGATCAGCAGGACCAGGCCCACCGCCAGGAACATCGACTTCGGGTACTCCTTCGCCGGATCCTTGAGCGAGGAGACGTGCACGGCGTTCATCTCCATGCCGGAGTACGACAGGAAGTTGTTGACGATCAGGACGAGGCTGGCGAGGCCCGTCCACTGCGGCAGCAGGTGGTTCGCGTCCATCGGCGCGGCCGACGCGTTGCCCTGCCCGAGGAAGACCATGCCGAGGACGACGAGGACCGTGCCGGGCACGAGGGTCCCGATGATCAGGCCCCAGCTGGAGAGCCCGGCGAGGGCCTTCGTGCCGCGTGAGGAGACCCATACGCCGGTCCAGTACAGGACCATGATGACGATCGCCGTGTAGACGCCGTTCGAGGCGAGGGACGGGTCGATGACGTACGCGATGGTCGAGGCCACGAAGGCGAGCAGGCTCGGGTAGTAGAAGATCGTCATCGCGAACTGGCACCAGACCGCGAGGAACCCGAGCGGCTTGGAGAGGCCCTCGGACACCCAGCGGTAGACGCCGCCGCTCCAGCCGGAGGCGAGCTCGGCGGAGACCAGGGCCGTGGGCAGCAGGAACACGACGGCCGGGACGAGGTAGAGGAACACGCAGGCCAGGCCGTAGACGGCCATCGTCGGCGCGGCCCGCAGGCTCGCCACCGACGCGGTCGTCATCAGGGCCAGCGTCACCCAGGTGAGGGTGGTGGGCGCGGGCCGCGTCGCCGCCGCCCGTGGCCGGGGAACGTCGGCCGGGGTGTCGATGCTGCTCATGGGCCCTCCGGGGTGGGGCGTGGGGCGATCGATTCCCTCACGCTCGAACGGCCCCGGGGGTACGGCAACCGGAGACGCCCGGAAGGGCTAACCGCGCCCGGTCCGCCCCCGCGGCGGGGACTCCGCCCGCCCGTCCGGGGCCCGTTCTTCCGCGGGCCCTTCGGACGCGGCCCGTTCCGCCGCCCGCCGGTACTCGGCGTTGATGCGCTGGGCCTCCTCCAGCTGGTCCTCCAGGATGACGATGCGGCAGGCCGCCTCGACCGGAGTGCCCTGGTCGACGAGTTCCCGGGCGCGGGCCGCGATCCGCAGCTGGTAGCGGGAGTAGCGGCGGTGGCCGCCCTCGGAGCGGAGCGGGGTGATCAGGCGGGCCTCGCCGAGGGCGCGGAGGAAGCCCGGGGTCGTGCCGAGCATCTCGGCGGCCCGTCCCATGGTGTAGGCCGGGTAGTCGTCGTCGTCGAGTCGGTCGCCGAGCGGATTGTCCGCTGTCATCTGCACCTCTTCTGGGGAACGCTTCGGGGCCCCGGCGCCGTAAGGCTTCGGAGCCCCGGGGGAAATTCAACCACCGGAGGGCGTGCCGCCTAGAATCGGCTCTCATGTCGAAGCCTGACGAACTGCTGATTGACATTGCCGCCACGGTGGAGTCCGGGCAGAGCAATCAGATGTCCCTGACCGTGGTCGCGGGGGGCGTGGTCATCACCGGGCGCCTGGCCCCCGAGGCCCTCTGGAGAGAGCGGGTGTCGGAGGTCCTGACGGACTCCGCCCGGCTGGGCGAGTTCTCCGGGGTCTTCTCGCCCGTCGACCGGAAGGACGACGAACGTCCCACGCACCTCCACTTCCACCTGGCCCGGATCCTCCAGGGCACGGTGGGCATTCCCGAGACCGGCGGGATGTACCGCGTCGCGATCGCCGACGTCAGCGCGTGGACGGTGGGCGACTTCAGGTACTCCGACCACTGAGCCGCCGGCGGACGAACGACGGGGGCCCTGCCGGCACGTGCCGGCAGGGCCCCCGTCGTTCTCGGGGCGGTCGGTCGGGCGGTCGGGCCGCCCGGCCGTTCCGCCGTCAGGCGGTCAGGCGGTCCGGAGGCAGGGCGGCCCCGGCGGTCTCGGTGGTCTCGGTGGGGAAGGTGCCGCAGGTGAAGCCGAGGCGGGTCATGGCCCGCACGACCTCGCCGGCGCTGAAGTCGCGCCGGTCCTGGCGGGTGAGGACCTCACCGACCTGCTTCGCGGGGTACTGACGGCGGCCGATGGTGACGAAGTCGCCGGTGCCCGGCTCGGGCTTGACGCCCTTCATCGAGTCCAGCACGCCGGCCTTCGTCAGGTCGAAGGGGAAACGGGCGATGACACAGCGCATGATGCCTCTCAGGGGGTGGTGGGGACGGCGGGTGAAGGGGCGTTCAGAGGGCGGGCGCGGCGTCGACGACGTCCCGGAGCCGGAGCCGGTCCGTGTACGAGGAGGCGGCGCGGGCGGCGGCGAGCTGGGCCCGCGTGACCAGGCCGGTGGGCCGGTCGTCGCCGTCGCAGACGAGCAGCCGCCCGGTACGGGCGGCGGCCATGACGGACAGGGCCACCTCGACGGTCATGTGGTCGGCGGCCTGCGTCATGGTCTGCGCCATGGTCTCGTCGGGGGAGGTCCGGCGGAGCTGCGTGCGGAGCGGGGTCACGGGGGGCCTCCTGCGGGGAAGTGACGGGGGGACGCCGTACGGGGGGACGCGGGCGACCGGTCGGGGCGCCGGGGGTTCCGGTCACCCGGGGCTCCGGAGGTTCCGGTCCGGCGGGCGGGCCTCGGCGGTCGCGTGCGGTGTGCGCGTGCGGCGGTCCTACGCGGCGTCGCGTGCGCCGGGCCGGCGGCCGGACCGGTGGGGGCGGCCGCCGCGGCGGGAGCGGGCGGGAGCGCCGTCGCGGCGCCGTTCGGCCGCGGGGGCCGTGATGACGACGGGGACGCCGGACGGGGCCTGCGCGCCGGTGATGCGGCGCAGCTCGTCCCCGCCGGAGCGGACCTCGGTGACGCGGGGCCGGATGCCCGCGTCCGCCATGAGGCGGACCATGCCCCGGCGCTGGCCCGGGGTGACCAGGGTGACGACGCTGCCGGACTCGCCCGCGCGGGCGGTGCGGCCGCCGCGGTGCAGGTAGTCCTTGTGGTCGGCGGGCGGATCGACGTTGACGACGAGGTCGAGGTGGTCGACGTGGATGCCGCGGGCGGCGACGTTCGTGGCGACGAGCACGGACACGTGGCCGGTCTTGAACTGCGTCAGGGTGCGGGTGCGCTGCGCCTGCGACTTCCCGCCGTGCAGCGCGGCGGCCCGTACGCCGCTGAGGAGCAGGTCGCGGGTCAGCCGGTCGACGTCGTGCTTGGTGTCGAGGAACATGATCACGCGTCCGTCGCGGGCGGCGATCTCCGTCGTGGCGGCCTGCTTGTCGGAGCCGTGGACGTGCAGCACGTGGTGCTCCATCGTCGTGACGGCGCCGGCGGACGGGTCCACCGAGTGGACGACGGGGTCGTTCAGGTAGCGGCGTACGAGCAGGTCGACGTTGCGGTCCAGGGTGGCGGAGAACAGCATCCGCTGCCCCTCCGGCCGCACCTGGTCGAGGAGCGCGGTGACCTGCGGCATGAAGCCCATGTCGGCCATCTGGTCGGCCTCGTCGAGGACGGTGGTCGCCACGTGGTCGAGCAGGCAGTCGCCGCGGTCGATGAGGTCCTTGAGGCGGCCGGGGGTCGCGACGACGACCTCGGCGCCGGAGCGGAGCGCGTGCGTCTGGCGGCCGATCGACACCCCGCCGACGACGGTGGTGGTCCGGAGCCGGAGCGATCGGGCGTACGGGGCGAGGGCGTCGGTCACCTGCTGGGCCAGCTCGCGGGTGGGCACGAGGACCAGGGCGAGGGGCCGCCGGGGTTCGGCGCGCTTCCCGGCGGTCCGGGCGAGCAGCGCCAGGCCGAAGGCCAGGGTCTTGCCGGAGCCGGTCCGGCCGCGGCCCAGGGCGTCGCGGCCCGCGAGGGTGTTCGGCAGGGTCGCGCCCTGGATCGGGAACGGCACGGTCATGCCCTCGGCGGTGAGCGCGGCGAGCAGCGGGGCGGGCAGGTCGAGCGCGGCGAACGTCTCGACGGCCGGCAGCGCGGGGGTGACCGTCCGGGGGAGCGCGAACTCGGCCGGACCCGAGGGTGCCCGGCCCCCGCCCTGGGGGCGGGTGCGGCCGCGGGGCTGCGAGCGGGCGGAACCGGCGGAACGAGTGGAGCGGGTGGAATGCGTGTGCGTGCGCGTGCGGTTCATGGCGAACCTTCCTCGATGCGGCGCATATCAAGGAATTTCCGCAGCAGAAATGCAGCACGGACAATTGCGAGACAAGCCGGACCGAAATCGGTGGGTCCTTCTATGCAAAGAGCTGGGGCCCGCACCCCAAGGTGCGGGCCCCAGCTCGTGCCGCGCGCAGCGCTTCGTGAGAAGCGCTGCGCGACAGCGACAGCGTCAGGCGGAGACGATGTTCTCCGCGGTCGGGCCCTTCTGGCCCTGCGCGATGTCGAAGTTCACCTTCTGGCCTTCCTGGAGCTCACGGAAGCCCTGCGAGGCGATGTTCGAGTAGTGGGCGAACACGTCGGGGCCGCCACCGTCCTGCTCGATGAAGCCGAAGCCCTTTTCCGCGTTGAACCACTTGACGGTACCGGAAGCCATGTCAATTCTCCTTCGGGGCATTGCCCGGAATCCGCACCGTGCGGATTCCGTGTCGCCGCGATGATCGCCCCAACCGGAAAAGACCGGCAATTCTCATGACCGTTGACGCTCATGCTTCGGGAACCACAACTGCAACTGATTTCGACAGTAGCACGGTGGCGGGCGGAGTGCGTGGTGATTAATTCTTTCCGCGTGGTCCGGTGAGAAATGCTCACGGCGCGTGGTACTGAATTCTCACTTCGCGGGAACAGATTTATTCGTCCGGCCCGTCACCTCTTCATGCCCTCTTCACCCCGGAGACGACCAGGAACGGCGGGTGGTCGGCCTCCGCCGGGCGGCTGCCCAGGAGGGCCGAGTGCCGGGGGAGCACGGGCTCGTGGACGTCCAGGTCGGTGAAGCCGGCCTTGCCCAGGACGTCGAGGTACGTCTGGCAGGGCCAGTGGTGGCCGGCCAGCTCCAGCGGGGCGCCGCCGCCGGGCCGTTCGAGGAGGGTCGGCCGGAGCTCGCCCTTGGTGTAGACGCGGCCGGGGTCGCCGGCGCGGAAGGTGGAGAAGCGGACGCCGGCGCTGCGCGGGTTGGTGTCGAGGACGGCGTACCGGCCGCCGGGGCGCAGGACGCGGTGGACCTCGGCGGCGATGTCGTGCAGCCCCTCGATCTCCCCGACGGCGACGTAGACGAAGCAGGACATGGCGGCGTCCACGGAGCCGTCGTCGAGGAACGCGAGGCGTCCGTCGTCCTCGATCAGCCGGTGGTCGACCCTCGGGTGCGGATGCCGTTCGCGGGCGACGGCCAGCATGTGCGGCGAGACGTCGGCGGCCACGACGCGCGCGCCGGAGGCCTCGACGACCCGGACGGCGACCTTGCCGGGCCCGCAGCCGTGGTCCAGGACGGTGCGGACGGCGGAGGAGCCGATGCCGAGGGCGTGGAAGACGGCCGGGTAGCCGATGAGGCGCTCGGGGAGGTCGTCGTAGGAGTCGTAGCCGTCGGCGACGTCGCCGGCGTCCTTCCATGCGGTGCTGCTGCTCATGCGGGGTCGCCTTCCGGCCTCGGCTGACGGGGGAACGTCAACGGTGATCCACTTCTCCCGGAACGTACTGCTTGTCCCGTGGTGCCGGTATCCGCCCGATCGTTCGTGTCGGCTTGCTCCGGGGGTGTCGTCTCCGCAGGTCGGAGGGGGTACGGCGGGCCCGCCGGGGGCCGGTGTCACCAGGACGCCACCCGTCCAACGGGTGAACCCCCGATCCGGTCCGTCGTACGAAACCGCAGGTCAGCGGGGGCGGAGCCGTCAAGGTGGCGTGGGACGGGGCCGGGTGGCGCTCCCCCTCACCCGCCTGGGCCAACGGCCTCCCCGCTGCCGGGCGCCGCCCCCGTCCCCGTGGGTTGATGAGAGGCACGGGGCCGTCCGCGACGGGCGTGCCGTCGAGCTGTCGAGCGAAGGGGAAGCCGTGGCGCTCCACGAGATGAAGGCCCCGACGAGCGCTGACGCGAGGACGGACGTGTTCGCCTCGCCGCTCAGCGAGCGGGTCCTGCCGAAGTACCGCATGCCCGAGGAGCCCTCCATGCCGGAGGCCGTCTACGCGATGCTCCACAACGAGCTGCTGCTCGACGGCAACGCGGCGCAGAACCTGGCGACGTTCTGCACGACCTGGTCGGACGACGAGGTCCGCCGCCTCATGGACGAGTGCCTCGACAAGAACATGATCGACAAGGACGAGTACCCGCAGACCGCCGAGATCGAGGCGCGGTGCGTGAACATCCTGGCCGATCTGTGGAACGCCCCCGAGGCCGAGGGCGGCCGTGCCATGGGCTGCTCCACCACCGGCTCCAGCGAGGCCGCCATGCTGGGCGGCCTGGCGCTGAAGTGGCGGTGGCGGGAGCGGCGCCGGGCCGAGGGCAGGCCCGTCGACCGGCCCAACATCGTGGCCGGGCCCGTGCAGATCTGCTGGGACAAGTTCGCCCGCTACTTCGACGTCGAGCTGCGCCAGGTCCCCCTGGAGGAGGGCGCGACCGGCCTGCGGCCCCACCAGCTCCGCGAGTACGTCGACGAGAACACGATCGGCGTCGTCGCGATCCTCGGCGTCACCTTCACCTGCGACTACGAGCCGGTCGCGGAGATCGCCGCCGAGCTCGACCGGATCCAGCGGGAGACGGGGCTCGACGTCCCGATCCACGTGGACGCCGCCAGCGGCGGTTTCGTCGCCCCCTTCCTGCACCGGGACCTGGTCTGGGACTTCCGGCTCGAACGGGTCTCCTCCATCAACGCCTCCGGCCACAAGTACGGCCTCGCGCCCCTCGGCGTGGGCTGGGCGGTCTGGCGCAGCGCCGACCTGCTGCCGAAGGAGCTGGTGTTCGACGTGAACTACCTCGGCGGCGACCTGCCGACCTTCGCCCTCAACTTCTCCCGGCCCGGCGGCGAGATCGTCGCCCAGTACTACAACTTCCTGCGCCTGGGACGGGCCGGCTACCGCCGGGTCCAGGGGGTGTGCGCGGAGACGGCCCGGTACCTGGCCGGGCAGGTGGCGGAGATGGGCCCGTTCACCCTGCTGTACGACGGGCAGGGGGCGCTGCCGGCCGTCTCGTACACCCTCACCGATCCGGCGGGCGCGGGCTTCAGCCTGTACGACCTGTCCGACCAGCTCCGGATGCGCGGCTGGCAGGTCCCCTCGTACCCGCTGCCCGCCGACCGGCAGGAGACCGTGATCCAACGGGTCCTGATCCGGCACGGGGTGGGCCGGGACGAGGTCGACCTGCTCGCCCGGGACATGCGCGACTCCCTGGAACGCCTGAGGAAGGGCAAGCCGGCGGACTCGGAACGGGCGGGCTTCCACCACTGAGACGGGGGCGGGGCGGGGCCTGATCGGAGTCGGACCTGGGCCTGGCCGGGGCCGGGTCGGAGTCCGGCCGGGGTCGGGTCGGGGTTGGACCGGAGCACGGCCGGGGCCGGGCCGGAGTCCGGTCGGCATCGGTCAGGGGCGGCCGGCATCGGTCAGGATTCGAGAAGCGGTGTCCGGGCGGGCGGAGCTAGCGTGACGCCCATGGACCTCACCATCCACACCACCTTCCTCCCGCACGACGACCCGGACGCCGCCGTGGCCTTCTACCGCGACGCCCTCGGCTTCGAGGTGCGCAGCGACGTCGGGGAGGGGGCCATGCGCTGGATCACGGTCGGCCCGGCCGGGCAGCCCGGCACGTCGATCCTGCTCGCGCCGCCCGCCGCCGACCCCGGCGTCACCGAGGACGAGCGCCGCGTCGTCACCGAGATGATGGCCAAGGGCACGTACGGCTGGATCCTCCTCGCCACCCGCGCGCTCGACACCACCTTCGAGAAGGTGCGGGACGCCGGCGCCGAGGTCGTCCAGGAGCCGACGGAGCAGCCGTACGGCATCCGTGACTGCGCCTTCCGCGACCCGGCGGGCAACCTCGTCCGCGTCCAGGAACTCCGCTGATCCGCCCTACGGGAGAGGGGAGTTCCCCATGTGCCACCCCGCGTGGGCCCGCGCCCGCGAACGCGCCGCCCGGGAGCGGGCCGCGCTGGATCCGGCCGTTCCGGGCCCGGCCGCCCCGGCCCAGGGAGCCCCGAATCCGGTTGCTCCGGGGCCGGTTGGTCCTGACCCGGCCGTCCCGGCCTCGGCCGTACGGGGTCCGGTCACCCCGGCCCCGGCTGCCCCCGGCCCGGTCGTACCCGAGCAGGTGGTCCCGGTGCGGGACGCCCCCGCGCCGGTCGCCTTCTAGACAGCCGGTCGCCTCCTAGACGGCCGACCGACCCGCAGCCGTCCGACCCGCCCCGTCCCCCGCCTCCGCACTGCCGCTGCGGACCCACCTCGTGGTCTCCGACGACGACCCGTTCCTGTCCCCGGACCGGGGCGCGGCGCTCGCGGCGTGGGGGCGCCACCGTCGAGGTCGTCCCCGGTGGCGGCCACCTGGCCACCCGGGACGGCTACGGGCTGTGGGACCACGTGGCGACCCTGATCGCACGCCACTCGGGAGCCGTACCGAAGCGGCGTCCGGCCGCCCCGGGCACGGCGCCGGAGACGACCGAGGGACGTGTTCCCCTTGCGTAGCAAGCTCGCGGCGGTGCCCCGCCCGTCTACTTCTACCTGGCCGCCTCGTTCTTCATGGGGCTCGCCAACACCATCTTCGACGTGGTGTTCAACTTCTACCTCGCCGAGCGCGGCATCAGCGAGGGCGACGCGGGCGTGATCTACGCCGTCGCCACCGGCGCCATGGCGGTCGCGGTCGTCCCGCTCCTCCTGCTGCTGTCCTTCGTCGCGGCCTGCCTGATGCTGCTCCTGCGCCTGCCGTCGGCGCGAGGTCCCGCGCCCGGCGGCGAAGTCGGCGCAGGACCCGGCCGGGGCGGCGGGCGAGAAGCGCAACTTCGTCACCCTCTTCGTCGCCTCGGGCTTCCTGGGCGCGTCGATCGCGCTGTTCTTCCGCTTCGCGAACGTCCTGTTCGCCCAGATCTACGGCACCTCGGTGAGCGACATCTCGCTGATCCTGGGCACCGACAAGATCGTCAGCATCTTCGGCGCCGTCTTCGCGCCGGTCCTGGTCAAGAAGTTCTCGCTGCGCCCTGGTCGGCTCCCTGGCGATGACCCTGGTCCGGAACGCGGAACCGGCCCCGAAGGCCGAGCGCGAGGGAAAGGTCCTGGGGAATGCCTGAGCACCCGAACTCCGCGCCGGGGGCCCGGGAAACCGGGCCCGAGAACCCGGCAACCGTGCCCGGCACCCCGGTCCTCGTCGTGGTCGCCCCGTACTCCAGCGGCTCGGTCTTCGCCCGCCGGGCGAAGGAGCGCTACGGCCTGGACGCGGTCGCCGTCCTCACCTCGGAGACCCTCCCGCCGGCCTCCTGGCGACGTACCCGCGCGAGGACTTCGCCGCGGAGCTCCGCTTCTCGACCGCCGGGGAGACGGCGGCGGAGGTCGAGCGGCTGTGCGGCGGGCGCCGCCCGGACTTCCTCGTCCGCGGCTCGGAGCCGGGCGTGGAGGCGTACGACGCGCTGGCCGCCCACTGGGGGATGCGCCCCAACGCGGGATCCTTGGACGTACGCCGGGACAAGTTCCCGATGCAGGAGCGGCTGCGGGAGACGGGCGTCCCGCACATCCCGCACCACAAGACGTCCGACACGGAGTCGGCGGTCGCGTGGGCCGAGGGCAGCGGCCTGGCGGAGTTCGTCGTGAAGCCGATGCGGTCCTTCGCCACCGACGGCGTGTCCTTCTGCGCCACGCCGGACGAGGTGCGGGCCGCGTGCGACCGCCTCTTCGGCCGCGTCGACCTGGCCGGCGAGGGCATCACCGAACTCCTCGTCCAGGAAAGGCCGGTCGGCCCGGAGTACGTGGTCGGCTCGGTGTCCCTGGACGGGTCGCCGTTCGTCGTGAACATGTTCCGCTACACGAACGAGACGATCGACGGGACCCCGGTCTACCGCGCGATGACGGCGGTGGAGGTCGGCGACCACCCGGAGATCACGGACTACGTGGCGCGGGCCCTCGCCGCCCTCGGCATCGAGAACGGCCCCGCGTACAGCGAGCTCGTCCTCACCGACCGGGGCCCGGTCCTCGTCGAGACGGGCGCCCGGATGCACGGCGGCCTGGGTCCGACCCTGGTCGAGCACGCCTCCACCCACTCCCTGACCGACCTGGCCCTGGCCTCCCGGGTGGCCCCGGAGGAGTTCCTGGAGAGGACCCGGACGGCGCCCGCCCTCCACCGGGGCGTGGTCGAGTGCTTCCTCCCCTCCCCGGCGACGGGCACGGTGACGGTGAACCGCGTCAGGGAGGCCTGCGGGGAACTGGACAGCTACCTGTTCGACACCTGCGCCCAGGCCCCCGGCGACCCCGTGGCGAAGACCACCGACCTGATCACCTCGTACGGCCGCGTGGTCCTCTCCCACGAAGACCCGGACACCCTCTCCCGCGACACGACCCACGTCCTGTCCCTGGACCGCAAGGGCGAACTCCTGG
Source organism: Streptomyces sp. NPDC086147 (assembly GCF_040702165.1). NCBI lineage: Bacteria > Bacillati > Actinomycetota > Actinomycetes > Kitasatosporales > Streptomycetaceae > Streptomyces > Streptomyces sp. NPDC086147. Next base: position 385,247 of record NZ_JBFBJO010000003.1, read on the forward strand.
ACGTACGGCCGCTGGACTGACCCCGGCCGGATCGCGCCGTCTCACGGGGCGTTGTCAGTGCGCACCGCCAGTATTTCTCTCCTGGCCCCGTCCGAAGCGGACGGAGGAGCCGAGGGTAAAAGGAGAGGAGACGGACGATGGCGGGCCTTCTGAACGCCCTCGTACAAGCACGGCGCTCCGGCCGGGCGACGGCGTCGGCGGCGGTGCCGCCGCAGTGGAGCGGGCCCGGAACGGGCGGGCCCGACCCCGGCCCGCCCGACGGCGGCGGCACCCCGGCGAACGGGGCGACCACCGCCGCCACCCAGCGCGTCCGGCTGATCGTCGAGGGGCCGGACGACCCGGACGAGACGGAGCGCGCGGTCGAGGCCCTGGGCTCCCGGCCCGGCTGGAAGACACGGCCCGCGCGGCCGCACGACAGGGTGGCGACGGCGGACGGCCGCGTCGTCCTGGTGGTGGACGCCCTCGCGTACGGGCAGCGCAGGACGGCGGTCGACGCGGTCCGCGCGCAGGTGACCGACCTGCTCAGGAAACCGCCGGTCGACTTCCGGATCCGCGAGGCCAGACTCATCCGGTACGAGGAGGAGCGGGGCACCACGCTGGTCCGGGTGGTACGGCGCACCCCGCCGGGCTCGGGAGGGTTCCGCCGCTGGCTCGGACGCCACCTGGAGGCCCTGGGCGGAGCCGACACGGGCCACGTGCTGACCGTTCCGTTCCTCCCCGGGGAGGACGCCGAGCAGCTGAAGGCCCGGGTGAAGGAGCGGTGGGCGGAGCTCACCCAGGGGGCCGAGGCCTTCGACGACGACCTCCACGACCTCCGCCTGTCCGTCGGACCGAAGCCGAGGCCGCAGGCGGAGGAGCCGCCGTCGCCGCGCACCGGCCTGCGACGCCTCTGGCCGGTGGCGTCGGCGTTCCTCGCCGTCCCCGTTCCCCTGGCGTGTGCCTGGGTGCTCGCCTCGTTCTCCTCGCCGTGGCGCTTCCTGGCGCTGCTGGCGCCCCTCGCGGCCTTCGGTCCGGTGGGCTACTGGGCCACGTCGAACGAGCCCCGGCCCCGGCTGCTGCGCCTCGCGTGCGGGGCGATCGTCGTGGGCGGCTTCACCTGGGTGACGTACGCGTGGCTGGCGAACAGCCCCGCGGGGTTCGGATCCCAGCTCTGGGGGATGGCCCAGGCCCTGCTGATACTGGCGACCGCCGTCGGCTGCTGGCACGCCTTCTCCCGCTCGTGGCTGAGCCGCAACCTGCTGCTGCTCCTGCCCCTGCTCCTCGCCCCGCTCCCGTTCGTCCTCCCCTGGGTCGGCTCCTTCCTCCACACCGCCTATCTGGAAGAGGCGCTGGGGATCCCCGAATCCGCCGTGCACATCTCCTTCTACTGGCGCTCCTTCGTGGCCCTCAAGCCGGTGGCGCTGGCCCTCGCGATCACCCTGGTCTTCGTGGCCCTCTACGGCTGGGGCAAGTACTTCAACCCGCACATCGCGCAGGGCGCCATGGTGATCGGCATGTTCCCCCTCTTCGTCCTGGTCGCCGTCCTCAGCACGGCGGACCTGACCCTCAAGGAGGTCCAGGCCGCCGCCGAGCGCACGTACCTGGCCGCGACCAGGGGGGAGCGGCCCCCGTCCTACTTCGGCATCGACGGGCGACTGGTGTGCGTGCGCCCGGTCGAGCCGGGCAAACCGTTCTCCGTCCATCCCGGCCCGCCCCCGACGGGCCGACCGGTCCTGGCCTTCCCCCGGGAAGGCGGCGACCTGTGGGTCTGGGACCCCTCCCCCGCACGGGGCCGCCTCTCCAGCGATCACGCCGTCCGCATGAGGGCCGAGGACGTCTCCCTCCACCCGGCAACCGGCACGACGTGCCCGTGACGACGGACACCGTTCCTACTGCGTCGCGTCGCAGCTCTCGCACCGGCTCACGGCCACCCGCTCGACGTTCCCCTCGGTGGCACGGAGCGGATGCGAGGACGCGAGACGACGCCACGCCCCGGGGGACGGCGCGGCCACCCAGCCGTAACGGGGCGCCCGGACGTCGGCCGGCTCGATGTGCCCGCAGCCGGGAAGGTGCGCCTTGCCGCTGGGGTGGATGATGATCGTGGCCGCCGGCCAGTCGCTCCATTCACCGGTGACGGGCCCGCCACCACGCGGCGCGCGCGGAGCGCAGTCCGCGCAGTTGTGCATCTCGTGTCGCTCGCAGTACCGCATGGTCCCCACCCTGTCAGGCGTCGAGCCGCCGCTCGGCACGATCGAGCCAACTCCGGCACCCGTGCCCGAAGTCGCACCCGGCCGCCTCGGACCCTCCCGGGCGGCATCCCGGTGCGGTCCCGCCATGACCAGCGGCGACGCGCGGCTCCTCGCGACACACCCTCCGGGCCGCGTACGCGCGGTGACCCAGGCCCCTCGTCAGGCCGCGCCCCAACCCGAGCAGTCGTGTACGGAGAGCTCGGCCACGGCGGTGCCCCGCACCTGTTCGAGGGCGGCGACGCAGGGCGGGGTGTCCGGCCGGGGCGTGCAGAACGTGACGTAGGCGGTCAGGAGGTCTTCGTCGACGCCGCCGGGCGACGGCGAGACGTACGCCCGCACCGCGTCGTCGCGGAAACGGTCCCGTGCCGCGCACAGACAGGCGGCGGCGTACGCCAGGCACCGGCGCAGCAACGCGTCCGCCCGTTCGTCCGCGGCGGCGGGCCCGGTGGGGAGGTCGTGGTCCGTCATCCCGCGACCGTTGACCGGGGTCTCCTCCGCCAGGCGGTCGAAGGCGGCCACGGCCGGGACGAGGAGCAGAGCGGTCAGCACCCGCGCACCGCTCCCCGTCACCGACCAGCCCCGCTCCACGACCTCCCGGAACATCGGGGGGACGTCCGACGGGGAGAGACCGGCCAGGTCCACGCCGTCCAGGAGCTTCCTCATCTGCTGGTTGGTGCGCACGTCCACCCTTCACCGAGTACGGCGAGACCCTTCCTGACGCCCGTGACGAATCCCGGACCGATCGCACCCGGCGCCGCTGTCAGTGTCTCCTCCTGGGGTCACCGCATGACGACATTCCGTTGGTGGGCGACTTCCTGGCGGACGCCGACGCGGGGTTGCTTGCCCAGTTGCTGGAACTGGAGGCCCGGAGAGCGGGTCTCGACGCCCTCCGGACCGCGGTGGAGGACGCGACGAGTTCCGAAAGCGCCCTCCACGTGGTGGAACTGAAGCGTGCCCACATCAAGGACCTGGTAATTCGCCGCAGCGGCCACCTCATGCCGGGGGCCGCGGCCCGCCACGCGGTGTCGCAGGCGCAGAACTATCTCCGCACCATGGACGAGAACCGCGAGGCCGTCCTCACGCGGCACGGCGTCGACGCGCGGAGGGCCTCGGCGACGGTGGTGATCGGACACCCGAGATACGTGGCCGGGGGCATCACCTCCCGGGAGATCGCGGAGACGCCGCGCACCTACAACACGCACGCGGCACGCATCGAAGTGATCACCTACGAAACCCTGCTGGAGTCGGCGGCCCGGACGCTGGCCCTCGCCTCGGCGCAGCAGGACCCCGCCGACCGGACCGCTGGAAGATGTTCCGCGTCGGCGACCACTCGATACGGCTCGGCAACGCGATGAACGGGGTGATCACCGCAGGCGGCCCGATCATCAATCATGCCGAGGCGACATGGCTGTCCTCCTGCTTCGCCGCCTCCCGCCACCTGCGTGAGAAGCGCGGCTGACGCGTCGCCCCGAGGAGGGACGACGAAGAAGGACCGGGCCGATGACCCGACACAGCACCTCAGGTGACCTCGTGCGCGCTCCAACCGGTGGTGTCGGACGCGCGTCACGAGGCGACCCCCCGGACCCCGCCGCCGTCGTCGAGCCGGGTGACGCGGCGCTGTGCGGCGAAGGCGGCGGCCGGGTAGCGGGGGTCGGGGCGGAGGGCGTACTCGCGCAGGCAGGCCTCGGTGAACTTGATGACGTGCTCGTCGCCGTGTTCGGCGGCGCGGGCGCCCAACTCGTCCAGCGGTGGAAGGTCCGGTGAATCCGACCGCCAGGCGTCCGTGCCCTCGTCGCGCCGGTCCGAGGTGAAGACGAGCAGGAACGCCGACTGCACCTGCCAGAGCCGGGCCAGCGTCGGCTCGTGCAGCGCGGGCGGCAGGTGCGGGAGGACGAGGCGGACGGCGGCGGGGGCCGTGACGCCGTGGACCAGCGGGACGGGGTACACCTCGGGGTGGCCGAGGTAGACGTCGGCGAACTGGGCCGTCATCTCGCTCAGCAGCCGGGACGCCTGCCGTGGCGCCAGCGCCTCCAAGGAGTCCCCGTAGCCGGGGAGTTCGGCGAGCATGTCCAGGCGGTGGCGGCCGGTGTCCGGTCCCGCCGGGCCGTCGAGCGGTACGCGGGGCAGCGCGGCGACCGCCTCTGACAGCTCGTGGGTGCCGCGCAGCCGCGGCCGGCCGGGGAGTTCGCGGTAGCGGGCCGCCCAGTAGGCCAGGCCCCGGGCCAGCTCCCCCCGCTGGAGCGCCGTGGCTCCGTCGCCGGCCGCGTCCAGGCCGCGTACGGCGTGCGCGGTGCGGATGACCCCGTGCGTCAGGCCCGCGAAAAGTCCCGGGAGCAGGCGGGGCCACCAGTGCGCGAGCACCTCGCGCCAGGGGCCCCCGGCCAGTTCGCGGAGGAAGAGCCGCTCCCAGTCCCCGGCCCGCCGGAAGGCGCCGAGGGCGGGACGCCACGAGGACTCGTCCGCGGGATCCAGGGCGAAGCGGGCGGCGGGGGGCTCGTGGTGCTCCATCGCCTTCCGGTAGCGCCCCACCCACCGGGCGACCTCGTCCGTCTGCCCGAGCAGGGCGAGCGCCTCGGCGCCCATCGGGCCGTGGTTGGCGAGGTCCATCCCCTGCCCCCGCTCGTACCCCAGGTCGTCCAGGCGTTCCAGTGCGTCGTTGAGCGCATCGCTGTAGCTGATCGACGACATGAGCAAACCCTTCGGAGATTCAAACGGTTTGGATATCCGAACCATATACACTTATAGAATGCCGCAGAGTGGGAACGCCGGGAAGATGGCCCCGGAACAGCTTGAAGTCGCCGGTCTCGTACCGCTGTTGGAGCCGTTCTTCCGGGGCTCGGTCGTACGTGACCTGATGCCGGAGCCGCTGCGGGACGCCATGGAGGCGCACGGCCTGACGCCGCGTCACGGCGCCGTACTGCCCCAACTCCTCGCGGGCCGACCCCTGGTCGTCAGCGAGATCGCCCGTCGGCTCCAGGTGTCTCTCCCCACCGCCAGCGAACTGGTCGGAGCCCTGAGCCGCGCCGGCATCGTCGACCGCGCCGAGGACCCGACGAACCGCCGCCGCGTCCTGGTCACCCTGTCCGAGAAGTACCGTCCACCCCTCGAAACCTTCGTCGTCCGCCGCGTCGCCCCCCTCCTGCGCGCCCTGGAGGGCCTGACCCCCGAGGAGAGGGCGGGCTTCCTGGCGGGACTCACGGCCTGGGTCGGCGAAGTACAGAAGTGACCGCGGCCCCCTCGGCCACCGTCGTACGGGGTACCGGGACCGGGTAACGTCTCCGGCATGTTCTTCCGGACGCCGACGTACGGCGGAGAGCGTGAGGGGCCCCGCCGACGCCTCGCGCCGATGGATCCGCAGATCACCTCACCTCACCACCGGGAGAACCCGTGACCGACAGCAAGAACATCAACAACCCCGTGGGCCAGGGCGGCGGCCAGCGCAAGAAGCTGTCCCGCGCCGAACGCCAGAACAACGGCCCCCACCGCAACCTCGACCGCAAGGGCGCCGCCGACCGCAAGGCGGAGCTGGCACGCAAGATGCGCGAGAAGACCCACGGCACCGGGACCACCGCCCGGACGGACGACGACACCACCCAGGACTGACCCCACCGGCGGACTTCCGCCTTCGCGGCCCCGGACCGGCCCCGAGCGACCCCGACCGACTCCGGCAACGACGAAGCCCCAGGCCTCTGGCCTGGGGCTTCACGTAAGAGCGGATGACGGGAATCGAACCCGCGCTATAAGCTTGGGAATCACCGTCGCCCATCGTGGTCATCTGGTGCCTGACCTGCGGAAAGTCGCTTCCTTGGGCTCGTCCCACAATCCTGCGGACACCCATGTCGACCGCTGTTGTCCGCTCTGAAGGGCACGGTTGGGGCACGAGGTTCCGTCAGCCGTCTTCGCCAGCCATCGGCGCCCGCCCCACGACGTCGGACAGGGAACCGCGACAGGTGGTGCCGAGCTTGCTGACCACACCCACCGTGGGGCCCGGTCCGTTCTTGATGCGGCTCACGTAGTTCTCGGGCAGCAGCACGCGATCACCGACTTCGAGCGGTTCGTTCCCGCGCCAGCGATATCCGTACCCGCCGACCTTCACGACCTGGCAGCCGTTGACCTCGTACACGCGCCGCGTGCTGTCCAGCTGCTCCTCAAGCTCCTTGACACGTGGGGCGGCCGCGTGGCGCCGGCATCGTCCGTGCCCTCCACGATCGCCTGCCGCGCGCTGCCGTCAGGGGTTCAGCCCGCCAGTGCACTGATCGCGTCGCCGATGTACTTGGCGCCGAGGACGATCAGGACGGTGGTCATGATGGCCGTGTTGTGGGTGGCCATCCATTCCTTCCATTCGCCGAGCACCTTCGCCGACTTCCGGCCGCCGAGGAGGTAGACGCCGAGAGGCAGCAGGGTGCACAGGGACGCGATCAGCACCATGAGGACGGCGGCGACCGCCTTCCCGCCCGTCGAGGCCGTGCTCGCGGCGATGGAGACGGCGCCACCGACGGCCAGGACCAGGTTCTTCGGGTTGGCGACGGCGAGCGCGGCGGCGAGTCCGGCCGACTTGCCCGGGGTGAAGGTGTCGATCGCCTTCATCCAGCCCGGTTGCCCGGCCGCACGCCCCTCCCGGGGCCTGTCCTTCCACTGCTTGACGCCCATGAGCAGGAACAGGACGCCGAGGCCCAGCTTCAGCCACAGCGTCCAGGAGGCCGGGCCGTCGTCGTCGCCGGAGGCGTCGCCGCCCGAGCCGGCGAGGACGACGACCGTGACGAGCACGGCGAGCGAGATCAGCCAGCCCGCTGTGAAGGCGATGCCGTTGCCCCGGCCCTTGGGGGTGGCCAGCATGAGGATCACGGCGATCAGCGGCAGGGGGCTGATGGCGATGCCGACCGCCGAGGCGAGCATCTGCCCGACGGCGTCTCCCATGGCGGCCTCAGCCCTTCGCCACGACGGGCGGCAGCCGGTAGGTGCCGTCGAGGACGGACGGCCCGGGCGCGTAGAGGCGGATCATGGGCCGGAAGTCGCCCTCCGGGGCGGGCAGCCAGTTCGCGGCCTCGGCCGGGTCGTCGGGGCGTTCCCGCTGGATGACGACGGTCAGCGAGCCGTCCTCGGCGTACACCAGGCCGGGGGTGCGGTCGCCGAGCGAGTAGCGGCCGGCGGGGTTGGCGACGAGGTAGTAGTCGGGGGTGTCGTACATGGTCACCGACCAGAACGACTCGACGGGCGGCGGCTGCTCGAAGCGCAGGGTGTAGGACCGGGCCCCGTTCAGCCGCTCGCCGGTGGAGTCGGTGAAGGTGTGCGCGTACACCGCCTCGTAGCCGTGGTTGCCCCACAGCCCAGCCCGCGCCGCAGCGGCCCGCACGAGGTACGACGCCTCACGGTCGGCGATCTTCCACTGAGGCGCGTCGATCGTCCCGATGCCGAGGTGGTCGAGGTTGTAGTCGAACAGGTGCGGGTTCGCCTCCCAGGCGCCCGGGGGACGGTCTCCGCCGGTGGGCGGCTTCGAAGCGGTCTCGACGCGCGCCTTGCCGGCGGTGAGCCCCTCGGTGAGGGCCTTCACGAGGGCGGGGCTGGCGTTCACGTACGGCGAGGGTCCTTCTTCGAGGAGGCCCAGGGGCTGGAAGCGTTCCTGGTAGTCCTGGTCGGGGCCGGCGGGCGGGAAGTCCGCCATCCAGACGCGCAGCCGCTCGTAGAAGCGCAGCTCCTCGGGCACGTCGGGATCCGGCGCGGGCAGGCCCGTGGGGTGGGCGGCCGGCGCGTCCAGCGGGGTGAGCGTGAGCCGCTGCTGCAGGGCGTGGACCCGGGGCATGTCCTCGGGGCCGTCGCAGGCGTTGCGGCCGATGAGGGAGATCACGGTGGTCGGTGCCTCGATCACGCCGCGCACCTGGTCGGGAGCGGTGCCGGACCAGCCGGGCGGGACGACGAGCCAGTCGCCCTCTTCGGTGCCGGTGGCGCGTTTTCCCAGGTACGCGAAGTTGTTGCTCCACACGTCCACGAACTGCAGGACGTAGTACGCGCCGGCGGTGTCCGGGACGTGGAGCAGGAGGGGGCCGCCGGAGAGGTCGATCTGGGCGATGGAGTAGACGGTGTCGTTGTTGACGGACACGAAGTGGGCGTCGGGGGTGGCCAGTTTGGTCGAGTGCCCGAAGCGGTTGAAGGGAGTGGGCGGCAGCGAGCCGAAGCCCTCGTGCATGGACGCGGAGATCATCGACACGTCGAAGACGAGGGGATAGCCGTAGACGTAGGCGTCGGCGGCCAGGTCGGCGAGGCTGTCGGCGGCACGGTTGTCGGTGCTGTTCGCACTGGTCCGGTTGTTCACGGCCGGCTCCTGTCAGGCGTCGGTGCTCAGGGCGGGCAGGGTCCAGGTGCCGTCGAGGACCGAGGGCTCGGGACCGTACACGCGAATGGCGATGGTGAAGGGTCCGTCGGGTGCGGGCAGCCAGTTCGCCACCTGCTTCGGGTCGGCCGGGCGGTCCTTGCGTACGTACAGGGTGAGGCCGCCGTCGTCGTCGTGGACCAGTCCGGGGGTGCGGTCGCCGATGGAGTAGCGGTCGATCTCGTTGGCGACGAGGAGCCGCTCGGGCAGCCGGTAGATCGTGGCCGACCAGAAGGAGCGGGCCGGCGGCAGCTTTCCGGGGGCGAAGTGGATGACGTGGTCGTGCGTGGAGGCGTTCGGAGGCCGGTTGCCCTGGTCGTCCTGGGCCCATCCGGCGTACCACGCCTCTGCCGCCGGCAGGCCGTACAGGCCCTTGTCGACGCCGACAGCGCGGGTCAGGTAGTCGTCGCCGTGCTCGGCGCGGGTGCCGAACCAGTGGGTGGAGTCGACGGCGTCCTTCTTCGCCTCCTCCAGACGGGCCCGGGCGTCCGCGACGCCCTGCTCGATCGCGGCACGGGTCTCGGGCTTCAGGGCGGCGGGCTCGAACTCGCCGCTGCCCGTCACCCCGAGAGCGGCGAGCCGGTCCCGCAGCTCCCGCTCTCCGTCGAGGACGGGGAAGAAACGGAGCAGGAAGTCGAGGAGGGTGAAGAACTCGACGGTGCCGAGGTCCTCCTCCCGCCAGACCGGCCACACCGGTTCGTCGACCGGGTGCGGTGCGACGGTGCCGGTGAACTCCGACAGCGGCCGCAGGCGGTACTGCTCCTGGATCGCCCGCAGGGCCGGTACGTCGCCGGGACCGGCCAGACAGGTGCGGCCCAGGATGCCGACCAGGAACGTGTCGGCGCGCAGCACGCCCGCGATGCCCCCGGGAACGGCGCCGTCCCAGCCGGGGCCGACCACAAGGTGGTCACCGGCCTCCGGGCCGGTCGTACGGGCGCCGATGTAGCCGACGTAGGAGGTGTCCAGGTCGTGCAGCGGCAGGACGTAGTACCGCTCCACGGCCGGCACCGAGATCACGTAGGGCTCGGCGCGCAGGTCCAGCCAGGCCCACGAGTAGGGGGTGTCGTTGTTCGGGGTCACCACATCGGTGTTGGCCGGGGTGAACGGCTCCGAGTAGTGCCGGAAGCGGCCGAAGCCCCCCACGTACCGGGGATCGTCGGAGTCGACCGCCTGCGGGTACATCGTCCGGTAGTTCTCCAGGAGCGGGTAACCCCAGATCCAGCCGTCGGCCGCGGTCCGCCGCGCCTCCTCGACCGTCAGCTCCGACACACCGGCCTCCTCGTACAGAGCGCACATATCGGTACAAAATGTCACGCTACTTCGCGGGACGCATCCGCAGCCCTGCCCCCGCGGGCACAGAACCGGGCGCAGCGAAGGAGCCGGCCATGGGAATCACGAGGGATTCTCCGGGGCCGTCCGCGTGAGGGCCGGACAGGAACACCGGAACCGGCCGGTGGCCGACTGGCTGGGTAGCTACCGCAAGGGCCTGCTGCGGGGCGACGTGCTGGGGGCGCTCACGGCGTGGGCGCTGATCGTCCCCGAGAGCGTCGCGTACGCGCAGATCGCCGGGCTGCCCCCGCAGAACGCCTTCTACGCCGCCCCCGTGGCCCTGCTGGTGTACGCGTTGTTCGGCCGGTCCAACTTCCTGATCGTCGGAGCGACATCGGCGGCGGCGGTCCTGTCGGCGGCGGCCGTGTCCGGCATCAGCGGGGATCCGAAGGACGCCGTCGGCCTTTCGGCCGCTCTCGCGGTCGTCGTCGGGGTGGTGCTGCTGATCGCCGGCGTCGCCCGCCTGGGGTTCGTCACCAACTTCCTCGCCGAGCCCGCTCTGGTGGGCTTCCTGTTCGGGATGGCCCTGACCATCGTCGTCCGGCAGGGCGCCAAGCTCGTCGGCGTCTCCAGCGGGGACGGCGACTTCTTCGAACGTCTGTGGACCATCCTGGGCAGGATCCCCGACTGGTCGCTCGCCACGCTCGCCGTCGGAGCCTGCGCGCTGGCGCTGCTGCTCCTGCTGGAACGGTTCGCGCCCCGCCTGCCCGCCGCGCTGATCGTGCTCGCCCTCGCGCTGCTTCTCTCCGCCCCGCTGGGCCTGAAGGACCACGGCGTGGACCTCGTCGGCGAGATTCCCCCGGCCGTCCCCGTACCGCACCTGCCGGGCATCGCGGCCGAGGACTGGATCGCCCTGTCGGCGGGTGCGCTCGGCGTCGCCCTGGTGGTCTTCGCCGAGGCTTTCAGCATCGCCAACCGCTTCGCGCGTGAACACGGCCAGGAGGTCGACGCCGACCGGGAGATGGCCGCGGTCGGCCTCAGCAACATCGCCGTCGGCCTGGTCCGGGGTTTCGTCGTCTCGGGCAGCGCCTCGCGCAGCGCCGCGGCGACCGGCGCGGGCGGTCGCACCCCGATGGTGTCCCTGATCGCCGCCGGCCTGATCCTGCTGACCGGGGCCTTCCTCACCCCGCTCTTCACCGACCTGCCCGAGCCGGTCCTGGGCGCCATCGTGATCGTGGCCGTACGCGGCTTCATGCGGACGGACGAACTGCGCCGTTACGCGGCACTGGACCGGCAGAGCCTGTGGGTGGCGCTCACCGCCCTGATCGGCGTCCTCCTCTTCGACCTGCTTCCCGGACTGCTGCTGGCCGTGGCGCTCTCCCTCGTTCTCTTCATCGCCGCCGCCGGCCGCCGCGACGTCGCCGTCCTCGGGCGCCTGCCCGGCACCCGTCTGTACGCCGACACCGCACAGCACCCGGACGCGGCCACCACCCCCGGCGTGCTCGCCGTGCGGCCCGACGGCAGCCTGTTCTTCGGCAACGTCAACCGCGTCCGCCTCGCCATCCGTGACCTGGTCACGAACGCTTCCCCGCCACCGCGAGCCGTCGTCCTCGACCTGACCGGCAGCTATCGGCTCGGCATCCCGGTCCTCGACACACTCGACGAACTGGGAGAAGAACTGACCAGGAAGGACATCACCCTGCACCTGGCTCACGTACGGGCCCGTGCCGAACCGGACCTGGCCAGGCACGCCCTGGCGGACCGCGTCGGACCGCGCGGCCTCCACCGCACCGTGGACGACGCCGTCTCGGCGGCGACCGGCGAGAAGAACTGAAGGGAAGGCCAGCATCGTGGCGCTCGCCGCGCCGTCCACGATCCAGCCGTGGACCGGGGGCGACACGGCCCCGCCCGGGGCGAAGGCCGCGCTGAAGGGACGGCGTGATCCGGGATAACGGCTGTCCGCGCGACAGCGATCACGGCCGGCCCTGGCCCGCGGAGTCAGCACCCTCGCGACGCGGCGCGGTTACCGACTTGCCGAAGGAGCGGGGCCCAGACCGGTGAACGGGGCTGTCCAGGACAGCTCGGACGCCGTGATCAAACCCCTACACAACGGCGAAGCCCCAGGCCGCTGGCCTGGGGCTTCGTTCAAGAGCGGATGACGGGAATCGAACCCGCGCTATAAGCTTGGGAATCACCGTCACTCGATTTGGCCAACCCTGGCTCGAGCTGCGAGAACGTGCTCCGAGACGGCCTTTCGAACACTCCCCGAGCACCCCTGTTGACCGCTGTTCACCGCCTTGAAGGGCACGGCCGGGGCACGGTGCCGGAGGCGAACGGGACGCGGCGACCGGACAGCCTCCCGACAGGGGACCGGGCCGGGCGAGGGGCCGTGGTCGTCATCTCCGCCTCTTGCGCGGAAGCGCGATCATGCGCGCTCCGGCGACAGGACGGGGGCGTGGGCGTGGGTGTGGGCGTGGGCGTGGACCGGCCCCTCCCTCCGTCTCCCAAGCGTCCTCCTGGTCCCGGGCTTCCGTGAGGGGCCCGGCGTGTCGACCGCCGGAGAAGCCGCCCGCGTGAGGGGGACGTACGAGGTGTTCCCGGTACCTCTGACGCACTCCGCGCAGGGGCCCGGCGAGGGCGTACGACCGGGTCTCCCCTCGCGGCCGCACCGCCGGACGCGAGGGGTTTCCGTCACCCGCGCCACTCGACGAGGACGAGCGTCGCGTCGTCGGTGGTGGCCCCGTCACGGGCGCGTACGAGCGTGTGGGACAGGTCGCGCGCCACGGCACGGACGCTCCGGTCGGCCCGGTCCAGTCGGTGGACGCAGTCGATCAACCGGTCCTCGCCGAACTGTTCCCGTCCGCTCTCGTGCTCCTCGACCAGGCCGTCGGTGAAGCAGAGGACGCGGTCGCCGGGTTCGAGCGTCACTTCGCCGATCTGCGGCTGGTCCCCTCCGAAGCCCACGGGGAGGGTCGTGGGGCTGTTCAGGCGGCGTACGACGCGGTGCCCGCGGATCAGCATGGGGGCGGGATGCCCGGCGTTGACCCACCGGAGGCGGCCGGTGTCCGTGTCCAGCCGCATCATCTGCGCGGTGACGAAGTGGTCGGGGGCGAACTGCTCGGCCACGGCCCGGTCCATGAACAGGTAGATCTCGGACAGCTCGACGCTGATCCGGCGGGCGTGCCGGTACGCGCCGATGGCCACGGTCGCCATGGTCGCCGCGTCCAGGCCGTGGCCCATCGCGTCGATCATGGCGAGGTGGAAGGCATCGCCGTTCAGGGCGTAGTCGAAGCTGTCGCCGGCCACGTCGTAGGCGGGTTCCAGGGCCCCGGCGACCGCGACACGGGGCATCGACATGGCCAGGGGCGGCAGGAGCGACCACTGGATCTCCGCGGCGACGCTCATCGGTTCGCCGCGGCGGGTCCGGAAGAAGAGGTCGGTGTAGCCGTTCTTGGTCTGCAGCAGGTCGGCGACCAGGCCCGCGATCCTGCGCAGGATGCGGCGGTCGTCGTCGTCGACCGTGTCCAGGGTGACGGCCAGGACCCCGGCCTGGTCACCGCCGGCCAGCAGCGGTACGTGGACGCGCACCCCCTCGGCCGACGCGGTCTCGACCGGGCGTGAGGTGAGGAAGCACCGGCCGGCCTCCGAGTGGTCGACCGGCAGCGGCTCGCCGCCCGCCAGTCCTTCCCCGGGAAGGGGGACCAGCTTCCGCTGCCCGTAGTCCTGGAGGAGGATCCGCACCTCCCGGCATCCGAGCCGGACCAGCAGGTCGGCGACGACGGGCCCGACCCGGTCGGGCGGCAGCTCGTGCGCGGGGTCCAGGAGCCCGCCCAACAGCGTCTCCCCGAAGCCTTCCGAGCGGTCGGAGCCCCCGTGCTCGTACCGTCCGACGGTCATCCGGGGCCTCCAGGCGGGCGGCGGGGCGACGACCGGGGCCGGCGCCGGTGTGCGGTTCCGGCGGCACCGTGGTGCGGCTTCCAGGATGCTGCACGGCGGCCGGGGCCGCCACGCGTGCCCTGCTAGGGCCGGGGACGCCGTGCCGTCCTGCCGTCGGGGGACCCGGTCAGGGTTCCTCGGAGTGGGCTCCGGTGCCGCTCGGGGGCCTGCTGGTGGTCAGCCAGGACCGGGCCGGGCCGGCGGTGCGGGCGGTGTCGACGGTGAGGTGGAGGCGGGAGCCCCCGCCCGGGACGGGGTAGCTGCGCTGCTCGCCGCCGGCGAAGCAGCGGCGGAGGACCTCCGCCACCGCGCGGGCGGCTTCCGGGGTGGCGGCGACGACGCGCACCTCGGCGTGTCCGGGTGGCGGCAGGGCTTCGGGGTCGTTGTGCTCCACGGCGGGCACCGTCCTTTCACCCGGGACGCGTTCGCGGGCGCCCGGAGCGGGCCCGGCGCGCTTCCCGGTACGTCCACCGTACGTCCGGTGACGCCGGCCTCGTGCGTCGACGGAGCGGCGCACGCGCGGAACCCGCGGAGTACGGTGAAGGAGCGAGGCCCCGCACCGCCCGCCGGCCCGGCACCCGCTGTGGCCGCGCCCCGTGCGGCAGCCGCTCCCTGCAGACAGGCGGACCGGTCATGACCGACGCAGGCACTTCCCCCACCTCCCCGCTCCTCCTGCCCGACGAGATCCATCACGCCGTCCGGCCGGGCACCGTCCTGCTCCGCCTGGAGACGACGCGGTCCCGGCAGGGCCTCCTCGACGGCGCGTGGTGGCCGCGCACGCGCGACGTCGAACGGGAGTTCCCGCCCCTGGTCACCGCCCTGACCGAGCACCTCGGTCCGCTCAGCCGGGTCGGTGTCGACGCCTCCGCCTGGAACGGCATCCCGACCCGTCTGACCGTCGACGGCCGGGTCGTCCACGTCGACTCCTTCCCCGTCGGCGACGACACCGTCCTCATCACCCGCGGCGACGAGGACCACTTCGCGCTGATGGTGGTGCCGCCGGACACCGAGCCCGAGGCCGCGCGCACGGCCATGGCCCGTGCGGTCCGTGCCGACAACGTGACGCGGGCCGCCGAGATCCTCGTCGCCGTCCTGCCCTCCCCGACGACCGGGCCCGAGGGACCGTCATGACCCGGACCGCGAAACGAAACCGGGCCCTGTGCTCCCGCCGCTCCGCCTGCCGTCACGCGGCCCGGTGACGGTTGGAGGGGTCCGGGAGGGCCGGCGGCGGGGAAAGGACCTCAGTGCGCCGGGCGTCGGTGGCGCAGTACCGACCTCACGGCGAGGGAGAGGACGCCCACGACGAGGAGGAGCGTGCCGATGGACGCCAGGTACAGCATGCCGTCGACGGTCGCGCCGATGACGATCAGCGCGATCGCGGCGATCAGCAGGAGAAAGATGAGGACCATGGTGTGCCTCGGTTCGCGGATGCGGGAACCTCACGGCGGCGGTCGTCACAACGGCCCCGGCGCATTCACTCCGCCAGGGCCGCCCTTCCGGACCGTCGCACGTGAGAGTGCTCGATCTTGGTTCCATTGTATGCCTTCGGGTGGGTTGGTGACGAAAGGTGGAGCGGGCCGCCGGGCGGGTCGTCCCGGGTGCCGGATGCACCGCCCGCGGCCTCCGGCCGGAGGAGCGGTTCGAGGGTCAGGACCGGATGCCCGTGCGTCCGCGGCCGGGTGCCTGTCCCGACGAACTGCGGGTGCTGTGACCCGGTGGCCGGGCGACGGCGGGGAAGGGGTCGCCGAAGCGGTGGGCCGCGATGCGCGCGTCGTGCTGGGCGTTGAGCCGGTGGATCAGGAACAGGCCGAGCACGATCAGGGCGGCTCCCGCCGCGAGCGTGATCAGGATCTCCACGTCGTCACCTCCGCACGTTCCCCGGCAGGGAGATCATCCGTGCCCCGACGACCGGGTGCCGGAGGGCCGGCGGGGCGGCCCCGCCATCGGTCTCCCAGGAGTCCTCGCGGCTTCGGGCGTCCCGTGCGCCGCGGTCGGCCGCGGCTTCGCCGGACAGCAGTGCGCCGGCGGTGAGGATGCCGCCGGGGACGGCGGCGGCGGCCATGAGCCGGGCTGCCGCGGCGGGTTTGGTCCCGGGCGGGATCACCAGCAGGTCGCAGCGGCCGACGGCGTAGGAGAGCAGGATCATCTTGTCGGGATCCTGTTCGGTGAACCAGCCCACGTGCACGGTGTGCCCGGTGGCGGGGACCTTGTGAGGGACGACGGGCCAGCGGGCGGGGTTCACCGTGACGCGCGTGATGCGCCCGAAGCGGCTCTCCAGTGCGTCGACCAGTGACGGAAGCCCGACGGCGAGATCGCGTGAGCGGGGCCACCAGGCGCCGTCCAACAAGCCGGCGGGGGTGGTCCCCGGCGTCAGGGTCAGACGTGTCGGGAGGGGCGGAGCGATGGTGGTCATGATCGCGGACCCATTCCCGGGCCGCTCCGCGGAGCGGCCCAGTGTCTTGATCGCCGGAAACGACGTCCGCGTGGCGGCGGATGTACGGGTTACTTCCGGTAATCCCAGCCTACTGCGCCCCGCGCCCGGACGAGCGGTTCCCGGCGAAAGGGTTTTCGCCGGACGGTTCCCGGGCGTCCGCCCCGACCCGGCAGGCCGGTCCGACGCCCTTCGACGGCGGGGAGCCGCCCGCAGGGCCGGAGCTCGTCACGCGGAGTGCCACGGGGCGGGGTTCCGGGATCTCCTCCGGGCGGGTTCCTACGATGTGCACATGGTTGCCCGCGATCCCCGACAGACCGGTTCGGGACCGGAGGAGGCGGTGTCCCGAGGCGACGCCGAAGCCGGCGGTGGCCCTTCCGCGCCGGCGGTCGTGGGGCACGGGCCGGCCGGTCCCGCCCCCGGACCGCGTCACGGCGGTGCCGCCGAGGACGCCCGTCCCGCCGCCGGTCCGGCCGAACTGGCCGCCGAGCTTGCGGAACAGGTCAAGCCGAGGCTGCGCGGCCGGCTCCACGCCGGCATGGTCCCCGTGTCGCTGGTGGCGGGCATCGTCCTCATCTGCCGTGCGGGGGAGCCGCGGGCCGTGCTGGCCTGCACCGTGTACTCCGCCACGGCCTGGCTGTTGTTCGGGACCAGTGCCGTCTACCACCTCGGCACCTGGGGGCCGCCCGGCGAGGCCGTTCTGCGTCGCCTCGACCACGCCAACATCTTCCTGGTCATCGCCGGCACGTGCACCCCGCTCGCCGTCCTCCTGCTCTCTCCCGACCAGTGGTCTGTCCTGTTGTGGACCGTGTGGACGGGCGCGATGGCCGGCATCGCCTTCCGTGTCCTGTGGGTCGGGGCTCCCCGTTGGCTGTACACCCCCTGCTACCTGGCCCTGGGTTGGGCACCCGTGGGGTACCTGCCCGACTTCCTGCGGGGCGGCGGGGTGGCCGTGGCCTCCCTGATCGTGACCGGCGGCCTCCTCTACAGCGCGGGCGCGGTCGTCTACGCCCTCCGGCGCCCCGACCCCTCGCCCCGCTGGTTCGGCTTCCACGAGGTCTTCCACGCGTTGACCGTGGCGGCCTTCGCCGCCCACTGCACAGCCGTCTTCCTCGCCGTCCACCGGTCATGACGCTCCGTCGGTAGCCTGATTTCATTCATGGGCCCCGGTGCCGAAGCGCCCCGTCGGCGTACGAGGGTGACGACCGAGCGCACGGACCGCCGCGGCCGGGGAAGACCCGCCAGCACGTCGGAGAGGCCCGCGCAGGGCGCGGATCAGCCTCTACGGCACTGGCGGTCGAGGGCGGACCTCGCGAGGGCGCGCGGGCTCAAGGAGTCCTGGCCGGGGCCCGGATCGCGAGGGGTGGGGGAGCGATGGCCCGCCTTGACGGGGCGACGCGGGCGGTCCGCGAGAAGTCCGCAGGACGGACGCCACGGAGAGCGTGTGGCGCACGCGTGGTGCGCGGCTCCTGGACGGACTCGGGCAGCGAAGAAGCCCCTGGCCGCTGGCCCGGGGCTTCACACAAGAGCGGATGACGGGAATCGAACCCGCGCTATAAGCTTGGGAATCACCGTGGCCGGCGCCGATCATAAGGCATCTGAACTGCAGAAACGCCCCTTCCTGGGGCTCCTTTCGGTGGTCTGTCGATACCCGTGTCGACCGCTGTTCACCGTTCCGAAGGGCACGGACGGGGCACGGTCGTCATTCAGCCCCGGTCGTATGTACCGCCGGAGTCCCGTACTCGGCGGCCTTGCGCCGGCGGGCTTCGCAGAACGAGCACAGGCCGAACAGCAGGAGTCCCGCAGCGGCGGCGATCAGCAAGGCGGGCCCGGCGGGGCCGCGGCGAACGAGCGCAGGGTATCGTCCAGGCCCTTGGCCCGGCCGGGGTCGTACCGCACGGCGGCCGGCAGGACGGACAGGCCGGCCGCAACCACGCCGCACGCCGCGCCGCCGACGATGCCCGGTATCGCGACGCCCCGCCGGGCTCATCTCATCCGCCCGGAGATTCTCCTCGAACTTTCGTATCAGGCTGCGCATCAGGATCACCACGCCCACGATGATCAGGACGATCCCGAACGCACCGACGATCACTCGGCCGCCCGGCCGGTCCAGCACCCCATCGGTGTACTCCTTCGACGTCTCGTCACCGGGGCGGCCCCGGAGGAACCACCGACCAGCGCCGTCTGCACCACGCCGACACAGATCACGGCGTGGAACACCGCCATCCCCGAAGAACCCGGACGCCGGGAGTACTTCTCCCCGCCCTCCATCGTCTGCCCGAACGCCGCCTCACACAGTCGTTGCACCGCCACCGCCACCGCCACAGCAGGGCCCGGCCGAACGGCTGCTCGCCGAGGATCCCCACCGCACCGGACCGGTCGGCCTCCCGGCCGCTGTCGCTGCCGAGGTCGATCCGCACGGCCGGAATCCCCACCAGCACGTGGATCGCTCCCCGGGCACAGAGCCCGTCCCTGGGCGCGACCTCCGCCGTACTACCGTCGGCCACACGTCGCCCCCGCGACCTGGGCTGAGCCGGACTGTTCTGACTGCGCTCCATGTCCGGCACCTCCATGTGCCGGGTCCCACCGAACGGCGTACCGTCGGTCGGGATGGGCGTCGCGGGTCGGAGCCAGCGTGCGAAGGCGTCCCGGACGCGCCCGCTGTCCGCGGATCGCGATGCCACACCGGCCGATGTGACGGCCGGGTCCGGGCCTCCGGCGCTGACCGGCACGACCCCGCTCCCATAGCTGTTCCCTGCCTTTCCACGGTAGGGCTGTCCCCTGTGGGAAGTAACCACCCGCATGGGGACCGTCCTGCACACACAGGGATCCGGAATCACTCCGGGGCATCGGGGCACGTCTACAAGCGCCCTCGAAACCATCCTGCGGGGCGACGGCCACGTGGCCGGCTTCGCCTTCCTGCTGACCGTTGCGGTCGCGCTGATCACCGCCGACTCGATGCTCGTCGGTGCACTGATGCGTACGGGCGACGCCGGGCATGTTACATCGGCACAATCCTTTTTCCCGACGCACGACACCGGCGGCACGGCACGTGATCGACAATCGGCGCTCCATGCCAATCTGCTCGGACACGTAGTGGCTTGGAGCCGGAGGTACACCGCCCATGGCGGCGAACAACAACCCCACCGTCGCAGGACGACGACTGGGGGCGGAGCTGCGCCGGCTCCGCAAGGACCGCGGCATGACCGGCACGCAGGTCGCGGCGGAACTGCTGATCTCCCAGGCCAAGGTCAGTCACATGGAGACGGGCCGCCGTGCGGTCAGCCGCCGCGACGTACGCGATCTCTGCGTGCTCTACGGCGTCACCGACCAGCATCTCGTCGACCACCTGACGGCACTGGCCAGGGAGTCGAGCCGACAGGGCTGGTGGCACTCCTACGGCGACATCCCCCACAGCGTCCATCTCGACCTGGAGGCGGCCGCCGCCTCCATCCGGGCCTATGAGTTCATGGTGATTCCCGGCCTGCTGCAGACTCCCGCCTACGCCGCCGCGGTCATTGAGGAAACGATCCCTCTCGTCACGGTCGACCAGGCTGCCGCGCGGCTGAAGGTGCGACTTCGCCGTCAGCACCGGATCTATGACCCAGCCCGCCGGTTGCACCTGCGGGTCGTCCTGGACGAATCTGCCCTGCGGCGTGTCGTCGGCAGCCGGGAGATCATGCGCGAGCAACTGGAGCACCTGCACGCGCTCAGCGCCGAACCGCACATCACCGTCCAGGTGCTCCCCCACAGCGCAGGCGCTCACCCGGGGCTGACGGGACAGTTCTCCATCCTGGAGTTCTCCGACACCCGTGAGGCGGTGGTGTATCTGGAGAGGTTCACCAGCGACCTCTGCCTGGAGAAGACGTCCGACGTACAGCAGTACAGCGTGACGCACTCCCGGCTGCGGGCGCTGGCCCTCGCCCCGGAGCAGAGCCGGCACTTCATCACCGACGCCATCAAGCTCTACGCATCCTGAGCCCAGAGCACGACGCGCCGGGCTGTCCCGGCACCCCGGAACCGACCCTCGGCCCGTACGCGGGCGCAGTGGCGCCCCCGCCGCTTTCGTCCCGGGCGCCACGCCCATGCTGCGGCGCTCGTGATTCGACCCGGACGGCGTACTTCCGTGTTCACATCGGTTCGGTTTCATGGACAGCTGTGCGGTGCCGCTTCACGTGAGCTGATCAAAAATCCCCTATCCGGCGATGTTCCGGATGAGTCGGAGGCGTAGGGCTGCATATTTTCATCACAGTCGGGAGCGTGGGATATTGAACTTTTTTATGTCCATTCTCCTTTCGAGTTTCCTCCTGGAGCGGGTGCGCAAATTTTCATGCGTAATATGCGGCCGTAACTGGAAAGTGTCCCGTTCGATCGGTAGGTCCGGGACGCCATGCCCCCCAACAGGAAATGGCCTCTTGATGAAGCTGAGAACCCAAGCGGCTCGCCGCGCTCTGTCCGGCTGGCTGGCCTCGGCCGTCGCGGTGACGGTCGCCGCTGTGATGGTCGCCGGATTGCCGACACAGGCACTGGCCATCGCGACACCCGTGCCTCTGGCCACAGCCGCCGGTTTTTCCGTTCTGGCCGGTCAGGGTGTCACCAACACCGGGCCCTCCGTCATCGGTCACGACCTCGGAACGCACCCGAACCCGGCCATCTCGGGATTCCCGCCGGGCCTGGTGCTCGGCGCCGTGCACGCTGCGGACGCCGTAGCCCTTCAGGCGAAGGCCGACCTGGTGCAGGCGTACAACAACGCTGCCGGCCAGGCCACGGACTTCGCGCTTCCGGCGGGAATCGGCGCCGGTCAGACGCTGCTTCCGGGCGTCCACACCGCTGTCGCCGGTGTCGGACTCACGGGCGACCTGATCCTGGACGCCGGAGGAGACCCCAACGCCGTTTGGGTGTTCCAGATCCCTGAAGCCCTGACGACGGCTTCCAACAGCCGGGTGCTCCTCACGAACGGCGCTTCGGCATGCAACGTGTACTGGCAGGTCGGGAGTTCGGCCACCCCCGGTACCAGCTCCACCTTCGTGGGCACCATCATGGCTCTGACCTCGATCAGCGTGACCACAGGAACGAACATCGAGGGTCGGGCATTGGCCCGTAACGGTGCCGTGACGCTCGACACCAACAGGATCTTCCTCGGCGGGTGCGCTACCGGTGGCACGACGGCCGGTACGACGACCGGTACGACGACTGGCACGACGGCTGGTACGACGACCGGTACGACGACTGGCACGACGACCGGTACGACTCTGGGGCTGATCGGCGGCACCCTCATCGGCGGGCCCAGCATCAACCTGGTGGGCGGCGGCACTTCGGGGAACGTGGCGGGCAACACCTCCGGGAACACCGTGGGCAACACCGCCGGGAACACCACTGGTGGTAACACGTCGGGCAACAGTGCCGGCAACACGATCGGGGGGTCCGCCACCGGAGGGAACGGCGGCAAGCCCGACCACGGCAAGCCCGACCACGGCAAGCCCGACCACGGCAAGCCCGACCACGGCAAGCCCGACCACGGGCACCACGAGGGGCCTGGCAAGCCGGACCACGGCGGCCACGGTGAGCAGGCTGACGGGCACTACGGCTACGCCGACAAGCCCGCGGTCCACGAGGGCTGAGCAGCGGGCTGCATCAAGACCCTCCATCGGACGACGGCGCACGGCGGAACACTCAGCGGTTCCGGCGTGCGCCGCCGGTGGGAGGCGCAGGGACTCAGGCGCGAGCAGCGCATGCACGAAGGACAGGGTGGGCGGTGTCGGGCGGAATCGAATCAGCGGCCGTGCAGGAACTTCAGCAGTCCGGTTCCGGTCCGGCGGCCCCCCTGCCACCAGAACACGGCAGCGCGACCCCGCCCGGCAGACGGCCCATGAGGGTCCGCGCACTCGGAGCAGGGCTGCGCGCGGCCGTGGTCCTGTGTGTGGTGACCACGTTGGTCCATCTCGTCACGGTGTTCCTTCACGTAGCCCCCTCCAATCCCGTATCGAAGAGGTACGGCCCGCAGATCAACGGATGGGTCTACCCCCTTTTCGAGCAGAATTGGCGACTTTTCGCACCGGACCCCGATTCCTTCAACCGGAAGGTTCTGGCGAGAACCGCGCAAAAGGCCCCCGACGGATCGGTGCGAGTGAGCCCCTGGTTCGACCTGGCCGCCGTGGACAATGCCGTGGTCGACCACAACGCATTTCCGAGCCACACGGCTCAGAACCTTTTGCGTCGCGCCTGGAGCTCCTATGTCGAGACGCACGGAGGAAGCGACACGGCACGCTCGGAACGGGCGGTGATGATGCAGAAGTACCTGCGCAATATCGCCGTGGACCGCTTCGCGGCCCACCACGGCGGAGACACGTTCGACTTCGTTCAGCTTCGGGTCGTCACGATGCCCATCGCCGCGCCCGGCACCGCCGCCGGTGACCGCCCTCCGGCACCCACCGAGAACCGGCTCCTGCCCTGGTGGAAGGTGACCCCCCATGGGAAATGAGCAGACCTCCCGGCCCTCCTCCGCGGCGGCCGCACCACAACACCCCCAGAAGCCGGGGACTTCGCTCACCGGAACCGCCCATCGGCGGCTCCTCGGCCGGGCCGGCGCTCTATGGGCACTCCTCACCGGCCGCCCGGTGTCCCTGTATGCCGCCGCTGTGCTGCGCATCGGCTACGGGCTGCTCTACCTGGCCTTCCTGCTCCGCGAGTTCCCGCATCGCGGCGAGATCTGGGGTCCCGGCTCCCCCTGGACGCCTGCGCTGGCGGAACAGCTCTTCGGGCAGACGGGCTGGAACAGCGTTCTGATCCTGTCCGACAGTCCTGCCTACTTCGAGTTCTGCTACGCCCTGGCCGTCGTCACGTCCGTACTGTTCGTGCTGGGCTGGCGGACCCGCGTCATGTCCGTCCTCTTCGCCGTCGTGGTGATCTCGTTCCACGCGAGGTCGATCTTCATGACGGACGGGGGCGACAACCTGGTCCTGCTGATGGCCGTGTACCTCGTCCTGACCGCGTGCGGTCGGCGCTGGTCCCTGGACGCGCGTCGCGACCGGCTCAAGTCGGCTCGTACGGGCGACGTGCCGGAGCCGGTGCGGGGCTTGTACGCGCGGGAACTCCGCCGTGCCCGCGTCACCTTGACCACGGTGGTGCACAACTGCGGCGTCTTCGTCATCGCCGCACAGGTCTGCTTCCTCTACGGATCGGCAGGCCTGTACAAGGTCCAGGGTTCCACCTGGGGCGGCGGCACCGCTCTCCATTACGCGCTGAACCTCGAACTGTTCCAGCCCTGGCCCGCGCTCTCCCACCTCGTGGACGATTTCCCGATGGTGATCGCGATCACCGGCTACGTCACGGTGCTCGCACAGGTCGCCTTCCCGTTCGTACTCTTCGGCCGGCTCAAGTACCCCGTTCTGGCCGTACTGCTCGGCATGCACATCGGCATCGCCGTACTCATGGGCCTTCCCCTCTTCTCCGGCGCGATGATCATCGCGGACGCCGTGTTCCTGCCCGACCGCTTCTACGCCTTCCTGCCCCGCCTGTTGCGCCGCGCGGCACAGCGCACCGGAATGCGGCGGGCGGCACCGGACCGGGCCACAAGACCGGGATCCGTACCCGCACAGGGAAGACCGGAACTGCCCGCCCCGCAGGACCAGGTAGTTCCGGGCAGAGGGTAGAAGCGGTTCGGTCCACGTGATGGGCCCTGTGACGGACTTCCAGGCGGCTCGACCTCGGACGGGAGACGGTCCAGACCCGCCGGGACCCGTCCGCGTGCGAGCGCGTCACGGTCGAGCCGCCGGGATGGTTCCGCCGTGAGGGAGACGGTGCGCGCAAGGACGAGGACGGCGCGGGGAAGCCCGGGTGCAGTCCTTCTCGTCCACGACGGGTTCGCCTACGAGGAGCGCGGTGACGGCCTCGCTGGGACGCACGGCCCGCCCGATCGCCGAAGCGGTGGTCGAGGGGAGCGACCTCACGGCGGTGTGCGTCACAACGGCCCCAGCGCATTCACTCTGCCGAGGCCGCCCTTCCGGATCGTCACACGTGAGAGTGCTCGATCCATGTTCGACCCGAGGCGGACGCTTGCGCATCCTCCTCGATCAGGAAGGTTTCGACCTCCCCGAAGTCAGGCGCCTGGAAGGGGTTCGTGGTGGGGTGCGGTGATGTCGCAGCGAAACAGGGGAGCGCCCCTTCCGGAGCGGAGAACGGCGAGGTCAGGTCGATGAGAGGGGTCCTCTTCCATGCGGGGCCATGAACGGATCTGGTGTGCCGTGACCGGGCACGGCGGTCCTACAACTTGCTCATCTTGGCGTACGGACTCAGGATCCGCTCTTGCGCCGGGCCGAAATCCACGGCCACCGCGATGCCGTCCTCGATGCCGATGACCCGGCCGAGGCCGTGCACGTCGTGTGTGACCTGGTCGCCCACGGCGAACTGCTGAGGAGGCGGCGCGACCGGGGCTTTGAAGGGGCTGGTGGGCAAAAAACGCTTCGGTGCACTTGGCTTTGTCACTGCTGCCAGTATGCGCCCACGCACACCCGCTACGGCCGTTCACGTCCGCAGCGCGCGGTAGTCGAGGAGGGTCTCGCCGAAAACAACAGCCCCAGGTCTCTGACCTGGGGCTTCGTTCAAGAGCGGATGACGGGAATCGAACCCGCGCTATAAGCTTGGGAAGCTCATGTTCTACCATTAAACTACATCCGCACAGCGGCCCGATGATCTCTGCCGCATCGTTGCACACTGTACCCCATGTGCCACCCGAGGCGAAGTCGCCTTCGCTCCGGCGCGTGTGCGGAGTGCCGTCCCGGGGTGGGGCCCGCGGTCGCCTAATGTGGCTGTCTCGTCCACCGCATGTGTAGGGGAAGGGACTTGATGGGTTCCATGGAGCGCACCGTCGTCCGCTGTGCCGAGGGGCACGTGTTCAGTACCGCCTCGTTCCCGCTCCAGCAGCTCGGGGCCGGGCGGATCGGGCCCGGGCGGCTCATCCGGTGTCCGCGGTGTGCGCGGCTGCGGCACGCCGTGCCGGTGGAGCTCGAACGGAGCTGAGGAAGAGGGCCGGGGGCGCGGAGCCCCGCCGATTGGGGCGGGCCCGCGCCCCCTGCGTATCGTGGGGGCGTGCTTCTCTCAGACAAGGACATCCGGGCCGAGATCGACGCCGGACGGGTGCGCATCGACCCGTACGACGAATCCATGGTGCAGCCCTCGAGCATCGACGTGAGGCTTGACCGCTTCTTCCGGGTGTTCGAGAACCACCGCTACCCCCACATCGACCCCGCCACCGAGCAGCTCGACCTGACGCGCGAGGTCGAGCCGGAGGGCGACGAGGCGTTCATCCTCCACCCGGGCGAGTTCGTGCTCGCCTCCACCTACGAGGTCATCACCCTCCCGGACGACATCGCGTCCCGCCTCGAGGGGAAGAGTTCCCTCGGGCGGCTCGGGCTCGTGACGCACTCGACCGCCGGGTTCATCGACCCCGGGTTCTCCGGGCACGTCACCCTGGAGCTGTCGAACCTCGCCACCCTGCCGATCAAGCTCTGGCCGGGGATGAAGATCGGCCAGCTGTGCATGTTCCGGCTGAGCTCGCCCGCCGAGTTCCCGTACGGGAGCGAGCGGTACGGCTCGCGGTACCAGGGCCAGCGGGGACCGACGGCCTCCCGCTCGTACATGAACTTCCATCGGACCCAGGTGTGAGGCGGTCGCAGTCATGAGTGAAGTACGCGAGAACCTGACGTACGAGGGGTTCGGGCTCGCCGTCCGCGAGCTGGCGCAGACCATCGCCGACGACGGCTACGAGCCCGACGTGGTGCTCTCCATCGCCCGCGGCGGCGTCTTCGTCGCCGGCGGTCTGGCCTACGCCCTGGACTGCAAGAACATCCACCTGGTGAACGTGGAGTTCTACACCGGCGTGGGGACCACCCTGGAGATGCCGGTCATGCTGGCGCCCGTCCCCAACGCGATCGACTTCAGCGACAAGAAGGTGCTCATCGCCGACGACGTCGCGGACACCGGCAAGACCCTCAAGCTCGTCCACGACTTCTGCGTCGACCACGTCGCCGAGGTCCGCTCGGCCGTCATCTACGAGAAGTCCCACTCCCTCGTGAAGTGCGAGTACGTGTGGAAGAAGACCGACGAGTGGATCAACTTCCCCTGGTCGGTCGAGCCGCCCGTCGTCCGCCGCGAGGGCCAGGTCCTCGACGCCTGAGACGCCGGGCCCCAGGTCACGGAGAAGGCCCCCGCCGGATGCCGGTGGGGGCCTTCTCCACATCCGTGCGCGTTACAGCGTGCCCAGCTTGATCAGGCTCAGCAGCGCCACCAGCTGGATCGCCGACGCGCCCAGCGCCTTCGGCCACGGCAGGTCGTGGGAGCGGCTCACCATCACGGTGAAGAGGGCGCCCGCCGCCAGCCAGGTCAGCCAGCCGATGACCTGGACCAGCCCGTTCTCGCCGCCCAGGAAGAGCGCGAAGACCAGCCGGGGCGCGTCCGTGATCGACATGATCAGCATCGACAGGCCGATCGTCGGCTGCCAGGAGCCGTCGCCGCCGAGCTGGCGGGCCAGGGTGTGGGTGACCGCGCCCAGGATCAGTCCGCCGACGACGAAGCCGAGGGCGGTCATCAGGACGTACGGGATCGCCGTCGACAGGGTCGCGTTGATCGCCTCGTCGCGGGCCTTGTCGAAGCCGAAGATCGCCAGCAGGCCGTAGAGGAAGGTGACGATCAGCGCCGGGCCCCAGACGGCGTGGTCCCGCGTCCGCAGGAACGTGTCCGCGGGGCGCAGCACGATGCCGCTCAGGAGGGCCTTCCAGGGGAGCCGGGGGCCCGTCGGGACGGGGGCCGCACCGGCGTGGTGGGGCGTGGCCGGGCCGTACGGGTCGTCCACGCTGAACATCTGCGTGTGGCCCGGGTTGTTCGCCGTGACCGCGTGCGGGTGCTGCTCCTGCCCGTACGGGTCGCCGAAGTACTCCGGCTCGCCGTAGGGCTGCTGCCCACCCTGATGCCCGCCCTGCTGCCCGTACGGCGCCCGGCCCTGGTCCTGCTGGGGCCACTGCTGCCGTGCGTGGGGCGGCGGGGCCGCGTCGTACCCGTACGGCGCCTGCTGCGGTCGTTGTTGCGGGGAGCGGTTGTTCCGGCCGCGTCCGTTCCTGAATCCAGCCACGTCAATGAACGTACCCGCTTCCGCCGGTCGGGCGCTCCTTTGCGGCTGACCTGTGACATCCCCTAAGGGACGGTACGTACGGGAACGGCCGCCCCGCGCATGTCGTGCGGGGCGGCCGTTCTCCGTACTCGGGTGCCGTTACGCGGCGGGCTCCGGCTCCTGCTCCGGCTCCTCCGCCGGCTCCGGGTCGGCCGGGGTCTTCACCGAGTCGAGGAGCAGCTGGGCGACGTCGACGACCGTGACGGACTCCTTGGCCTTGCCGTCGTTCTTCTTGCCGTTGACCGAGTCGGTCAGCATGACGAGGCAGAAGGGGCAGGCGGTGGAGACGATGTCCGGGTTCAGGGACAGGGCCTCCTCGACGCGCTCGTTGTTGATGCGCTTGCCGATCCGCTCCTCCATCCACATCCGGGCGCCGCCGGCGCCGCAGCAGAAGCCGCGCTCCTTGTGGCGGTGCATCTCCTGCTGGCGCAGGCCGGGGACGGCGGACATGATCTCGCGCGGGGGCGTGTAGACCTTGTTGTGACGGCCCAGGTAGCAGGGGTCGTGGTAGGTGATGAGGCCCTCGACCGGGGTCACCGGGATCAGCTTGCCCTCGTCGATGAGGTGCTGGAGCAGCTGGGTGTGGTGGATGACCTCGTAGTCGCCGCCGAGCTGCGGGTACTCGTTGGCGATGGTGTTGAAGCAGTGCGGGCAGGTCGAGACGATCTTCTTCGCCGACTTCGGCTTCTTCGTCGACTCGTCCTCGTCGTCCTCGCCGAACGCCATGTTCAGCATGGCGACGTTCTCGGCGCCGAGCTGCTGGAACAGCGGCTCGTTGCCCAGGCGGCGGGGGGAGTCACCGGTGCACTTCTCCTCGCCGCCCATGATCGCGAACTTGACGCCCGCGATGTGGAGCAGCTCGGCGAAGGCCTTCGTCGTCTTCTTGGCCCGGTCTTCGAGGGCGCCCGCGCAGCCGACCCAGTACAGGTAGTCGACCTCGGAGAGGTCCTCGACGTCCTTGCCGACGATCGGGACCTCGAAGTCGACCTCCTTGGTCCACTCGACGCGCTGCTTCTTCGCCAGGCCCCAGGGGTTGCCCTTCTTCTCCAGGTTCTTGAGCATCGTGCCCGCCTCGGACGGGAACGCGGACTCGATCATCACCTGGTAGCGGCGCATGTCGACGATGTGGTCGATGTGCTCGATGTCGACCGGGCACTGCTCGACGCAGGCGCCGCAGGTGGTGCAGGACCACAGGACGTCCGGGTCGATGACGCCGTTCTCCTCGGCGGTGCCGATGAGGGGGCGCTCGGCCTCGGCGAGGGCGGACGCGGGGACGTCCTTGAGCTGCTCCTCGGTGGCCTTCTCGTCGCCCTCCATGGTCTTGCCGCCGCCCGCGAGCAGGTAGGGCGCCTTGGCGTGCGCGTGGTCGCGCAGCGACATGATGAGGAGCTTGGGGGAGAGGGGCTTGCCGGTGTTCCAGGCGGGGCACTGCGACTGGCAGCGGCCGCACTCGGTGCAGGTGGAGAAGTCCAGCAGGCCCTTCCAGGAGAACTGCTCGACCTGGGAGACGCCGAAGACGGCGTCCTCGGCCGGGTCCTCCCAGTCGATCTCCTTGCCGCCGGTGGTCATCGGCTGGAGGGCGCCCAGGGCGGTGGAGCCGTCGGCCTTGCGCTTGAACCAGATGTTCGGGAAGCCGAGGAAGCGGTGCCAGGCCACGCCCATGTTGGTGTTGAGCGAGACGACGATCATCCAGACGAACGAGGTGCTGATCTTCACCATGGCGGTGAAGTAGATGAGGTTCTGGAGGACGCCCAGGCTCAGGCCCTTGAAGGCCAGGACGAGCGGGTACGAGGCGAAGTACGCGGCCTCGTAGTGCTCGACGTGGTGGATCGCCCCCTCCAGACCGCGCAGCACGTAGATCGCGAGGCCGATGGTGAGGATGACGTACTCGACGAAGTAGGCCTGGCCCGCCTTGGAGCCGGCGAAGCGCGACTTGCGGCCGGCGCGGCCCGGGAGGCTCAGCAGGCGGATCACGATCAGGGCCGCGATGCCGAGGATCGTCATCACGCCGATGAACTCGATGTACAGCTCGAACGGCAGGAAGCCGCCAATCACCGGCAGCGTCCAGTCGGCCTGGAAGAGCTGGCCGAAGGCCTGCGCCAGGGTGGGCGGCAGGGTCAGGAAGCCGACCGCGACGAACCAGTGGGCGAATCCGACGATGCCCCAGCGGTTCATGCGCGTGTGGCCGAGGAACTCCCTGACCAGGGTCACGCTGCGCTGGTACGGATTGTCGGTCCGGGTCCCGGCCGGGACGGGCTGGCCGAGCTTGAAGTACCGGACGAACTGGCCGATGGCACGAGCCAGCAGGGCAACGCCGACCACGGTCAGCGTCAGCGACACAATGATCGCGGCGAGTTGCATGACGGGCTCCTCGAGCGGGCCCGCTCAGTGCCTGAGCTGAGCCTACTAAGCGGTAACTTATTTAGTCCGTGCTGAGATTACCCGTTCGGGGCCCGCTGATGCAGGGGACCTCGCGGTGATCTGTGTCGCTCAGGCAACCCTTGCCGGAGCACGGGCGTCCCTCGCCACGGCCGGGGCGGAGTCCGCCGGAGTCCGGGCGGCTCCCGCCGGAGCTCACGCGACCCCCGCCGGACGGTCCGCCGCGCGGCCCGCCGCACGGCGTCTACGCACTGCTGGAAGGGTACGCGCCAGGACGAGCAGGTCCGTCCCCAGCCAGTGGTGGTCCACGTAGTGGAGGTCGAGCAGCTCCCGCTCCTCCCAGGGCAGGTCCGAGCGGCCGCTGATCTGCCACGGCCCGGTGAGCCCCGGCCGCACGGAGAGCCGGCGGCGCCCCTCGCCCGTGCACTCCCGGTGGCCCGGGGTCAGCGGACACGGCCCGACGAGCGACATCCGGCCGGTCACGACGTGCAGCAGCAGGGGCAGCGCGGCCAGCGGGCCCCTGGTGCGGAAGGTCAGCATCGTGAAGGGCCGGCCCGCCAGGCCCGCCACCGTCCGGCGGCGCAGCACCCCGCGGCCGGGCGTCGCCGGGCCGAGCGCGAGGGAGAGGGCGACGGCGGCGAGCAGCGGGGAGAGGACGGCGAGGAGGGCGAGACCGCCCAGGACGTCGAAGGCGCGCTTGGCCGCCGTTCCCCCGTCGGCCGCCGTTCCCGTACCCGCTGCCATTCCCCCACATC
This sequence comes from Streptomyces sp. NPDC086147, assembly GCF_040702165.1. Taxonomy (NCBI): domain Bacteria; kingdom Bacillati; phylum Actinomycetota; class Actinomycetes; order Kitasatosporales; family Streptomycetaceae; genus Streptomyces; species Streptomyces sp. NPDC086147. The sequence continues at coordinate 415,776 of NZ_JBFBJO010000003.1, forward strand.
CTTCCGCGTGAGAATCATGGGATATTCGTGGAATATGCCCTCTTTGCCCGGGAAGGGGCACCCGGACTCTCTCACGGGTCGCCCTCCCGGGAAGGGGAATGACGCGCTTCCTCACCCTCCGGGCCGGGCCTTTGAGCGAACGGACCGACGAAGAGTTGAGCCGACTCGACTCAGGTCTGTTGACTCGGTCCCCGGAGTCGTGCATCCTTGAGCCAGTACCACTCAAGTCAGTCAGCTGGAGGAATCGAAATGGCACGTGCGGTCGGCATCGACCTGGGCACGACTAACTCCGTCGTCAGCGTTCTGGAAGGCGGCGAGCCCACCGTCATCACCAACGCCGAGGGCGCCAGGACCACGCCGTCCGTCGTCGCCTTCGCCAAGAACGGCGAGGTGCTCGTCGGCGAGGTGGCCAAGCGCCAGGCCGTCACCAACGTCGACAGGACCATCCGGTCGGTCAAGCGCCACATGGGCACCGACTGGAAGATCGAGATCGACGGCAAGAACTTCAACCCGCAGCAGATGAGCGCCTTCATCCTGCAGAAGCTGAAGCGGGACGCCGAGGCCTACCTGGGCGAGAAGGTCGTCGACGCGGTCATCACCGTCCCGGCGTACTTCAACGACTCGGAGCGCCAGGCCACCAAGGAGGCCGGTGAGATCGCGGGCCTCAACGTCCTGCGCATCGTCAACGAGCCGACCGCGGCCGCCCTGGCGTACGGCCTCGACAAGGACGACCAGACGATCCTCGTCTTCGACCTCGGTGGCGGCACCTTCGACGTGTCCCTCCTGGAGATCGGCGACGGCGTCGTCGAGGTGAAGGCCACCAACGGTGACAACCACCTCGGTGGCGACGACTGGGACCAGCGCGTCGTCGACTACCTGGTGACGCAGTTCCAGAACGGCCACGGCGTGGACCTCGCCAAGGACAAGATGGCTCTCCAGCGTCTCCGCGAGGCCGCGGAGAAGGCGAAGATCGAGCTCTCGTCCTCGACCGAGACCACGATCAACCTGCCCTACATCACGGCCTCCGCCGAGGGCCCGCTGCACCTGGACGAGAAGCTCACGCGCGCCCAGTTCCAGCAGCTCACCTCGGACCTGCTCGACCGCTGCAAGGTGCCGTTCCACAACGTCATCAAGGACGCGGGCATCAACCTCTCCGAGATCGACCACGTCGTTCTCGTCGGCGGTTCGACCCGCATGCCGGCCGTCGCCGAGCTCGTCAAGGAGCTGACCGGCGGTCAGGACGCCAACAAGGGCGTCAACCCGGACGAGGTCGTCGCCATCGGCGCCGCGCTCCAGGCCGGTGTCCTCAAGGGTGAGGTCAAGGACGTCCTGCTCCTCGACGTGACCCCGCTGTCCCTCGGCATCGAGACCAAGGGCGGCATCATGACCAAGCTCATCGAGCGCAACACCACGATCCCGACCAAGCGGTCCGAGATCTTCACGACGGCCGAGGACAACCAGCCGTCCGTGCAGATCCAGGTCTACCAGGGCGAGCGCGAGATCGCGGCGTACAACAAGAAGCTCGGCATGTTCGAGCTGACCGGTCTGCCCCCGGCGCCCCGCGGCGTCCCGCAGATCGAGGTCGCCTTCGACATCGACGCCAACGGCATCATGCACGTGACCGCGAAGGACCTCGGCACGGGCAAGGAGCAGAAGATGACCGTCACCGGCGGCTCCTCGCTGCCGAAGGACGAGGTCGACCGCATGCGCCAGGAGGCCGAGCAGTACGCGGACGAGGACCACCGCCGCCGCGAGGCCGCCGAGTCCCGCAACCAGGGCGAGCAGCTCGTCTACCAGACGGAGAAGTTCCTCAAGGACAACGAGGACAAGGTCCCCGGCGACGTCAAGGCCGAGGTCGAGGAGGCCCTCGCCGAGCTGAAGGAGAAGCTCAAGGGTGAGGACACCGCCGAGATCCGCACCGCCACCGAGAAGGTCGCGGCCGTCTCGCAGAAGCTGGGCCAGGCGCTGTACGCCGACGCCCAGGGCGCCCAGGCGGCCGGTGACGCCGGTGCCGCCGGCCAGGCGAAGGCCGACGACGACGTCGTCGACGCCGAGATCGTGGACGACGAGCCCAAGAAGGGCGGTCAGGCGTGACCGAGGAGACCCCGGGCTTCGAGGAGAAGCCCGACGTCCCCTCCGGCGCCACCCCTGACGACGCCGCCGAGGCCGTCGAGGACTCCGCCCAGGAGGACACGACGGCCCCGGCCGGGGACGCAAGCAGCCAGAAGCCGGCCGCCGACGCGGGCCTCACGGCCCAGCTGGACCAGGTGCGCTCCGCGCTCGACGAGCGCACCGCGGACCTCCAGCGGCTCCAGGCCGAGTACCAGAACTACCGCCGCCGCGTGGAGCGGGACCGGGTCACGGTCAAGGAGATCGCCGTCGCGAGCCTCCTGTCCGAGCTCCTTCCCGTGCTCGACGACGTCGGCCGGGCCCGGGACCACGGCGAGCTCGTGGGCGGGTTCAAGTCGGTGGCCGAATCGCTGGAGACCGTCGTCGCCAAGATGGGTCTGCAGCAGTTCGGCAAGGAGGGCGAGCCCTTCGACCCGACGATCCACGAGGCCCTGATGCACTCGTACGCGCCGGACGTCACCGAGACGACCTGCGTGGCGATCCTGCAGCCCGGGTACCGGATCGGCGAGCGGACCATCAGGCCCGCCCGCGTGGCCGTCGCCGAGCCCCAGCCGGGCGCGGCCCCGGCCAAGGACGAGAAGAAGTCGGCCGACGAGGAGAGCGGTGCCCCCGAGGAGGGGTGACGCAACGATCGTCCGGAAGGAGGGACGTCGATGAGCACGAAGGACTTCGTCGAGAAGGACTACTACAAGGTTCTCGGCGTCCCCAAGGACGCCACCGAGGCCGAGATCAAGAAGGCGTACCGGAAGCTCGCCCGCGAGAACCACCCGGACGCCAACAAGGGCGACACCAAGGCCGAGGAGCGCTTCAAGGAGATCTCCGAGGCGAACGACGTCCTCGGTGACCCCAAGCGGCGCAAGGAGTACGACGAGGCCCGCGCGCTCTTCGGGAACGGCGGCCTCCGGGCCGGCGGCCCCGGGGGCGGCGGCTCGTTCAACTTCGACCTGGGCGACCTCTTCGGAGGCGCCCAGGGCGGCCCCGGCGGCTTCGGCGGCGGGGGCGGCGGCATCGGGGACGTCTTCGGCGGCCTGTTCAACCGCGGCGGGGGCGGCGCCCGCACCCAGCCGCGGCGCGGCCAGGACGTCGAGTCCGAGGTGACGCTCAGCTTCACCGAGGCCATCGAGGGCGCGACCGTGCCGCTGCGGATGTCCAGCCAGCAGCCGTGCACGGCGTGTTCGGGCACCGGCGACAAGAACGGCACCCCCCGGGTGTGCCCGACCTGCGTCGGCACCGGGCAGGTATCGCGCGGCAGCGGCGGCGGCTTCTCGCTCACCGACCCCTGCGCGGACTGCAAGGGACGCGGCCTCATCGCCGAGACCCCCTGCGACGTCTGCATGGGCAGCGGCCGGGCCAAGTCCTCCCGCACCATGCAGGTCCGCATCCCGGCCGGCGTGAGCGACGGCAAGAAGATCCGGCTGCGCGGCAAGGGGGCGCCGGGCGAGCGCGGCGGGCCCAACGGCGACCTGTACGTCGTCGTGCACGTCGACGCCCACCCGGTCTTCGGCCGCCAGGACGACAACCTCACCGTCACGGTGCCGGTCTCCTTCACGGAGGCGGCGCTCGGCGGCGAGGTGAAGGTGCCGACCCTCGGCGGTCCCGCGGTCACCCTCAAACTGCCTGCGGGCACGCCGAACGGCCGGAAGATGCGGGCCCGGGGCAAGGGCGCGGTCCGCAAGGACGGCACGCGCGGCGACCTGCTCGTCACGGTCGAGGTCGCCGTGCCGAAGGAGCTGGACGACAAGGCACGCGAGGCCCTGGAGACCTACCGCGAGGCGACCGCCTCCGAGGACCCGCGGGCCGAGCTGTTCCAGGCCGCGAAGGGAGCGTGACCCGGTGGAAGGGCGCCGACGCAATCCGTACGAACTGACCGACGAGTCGCCGGTGTACGTCATCTCGGTGGCGGCCCAGCTCTCCGGTCTGCACCCCCAGACCCTCCGTCAGTACGACCGGCTCGGTCTGGTCTCCCCGGACCGCACGGCGGGCCGGGGGCGGCGCTACTCGGCCCGTGACATCGAACTGCTCCGCCAGGTGCAGCAGTTGTCGCAGGACGAGGGCATCAACCTGGCCGGGATCAAGCGCATCATCGAACTGGAGAACCAGGTCGCGGCGCTCCAGAGCCGGATCGCCGAGCTGTCGGCGGCGGTGGACGGCGCGGCGGCGGCGATGCGGCAGCGCGAGGCCCAGGTGCACGCCTCCTACCGGCGCGACCTCGTGCCGTACCAGGACGTGCAGCAGGCGAGCGCGCTGGTGGTCTGGCGCCCCAAGCGCGGCGAGTAGCCCCGCACTTCGCCCTCACGTCGCGAGGCCCCTCCGCATCCGCGGAGGGGCCTCGCGCGCGTCCCGGGGGCTCAGGGGATCAGCTCGGCCACGATGTCGCCGACCGTCTCCCACCAGGGGGCCGCGCCCGTGCCGAAGGCGGCGGCGAGGGCGGTGCCGACGGCGAGGTCGAGCGGTTCGGGGGCGCGGTCCGGCAGCCACTCGGCGTCCACGCGCCCGTCCCCGCTGGAGACCAGGGTGCCGAGCCGCCGCCCGTTCCGGGTCAGCCGGCTCTCCGCGTACGAGCAGGGGACGAGCCGGTGGCGGGCCCCGCCGACGACGGCGTCCACCCGGTAGGAGCGGCGCAGCAGCCGCCCCCGGGCGGGACGGAGGACGGCCGGTGCGCCGTCCACGGTGAGCGTGAGGAGGGCCGCCTTGCGGGTGCCGATCGGGACGTGGTCCACGGGCGCGGTCCCGGGGGCCCGTACGAGCTCCACGACGGGCAGTCCCGGCCCGGAGACGCGCAGGGTCCCGGCGGGCCCGTCGAGTTCGATCCGTACGTCCGCGTCCCTGTTGATGGGGGTGTTCACCGTGCTGGTTCGTCCTGTTCGAGGATGCCGGACCGGGCGATGAGGTAGCCGAGCTGGGCCCGGCTGCCGCTGCCGAGGGTGGCGGCGAGTTTGGCGATGTGGGCCCGGCAGGTGCGCACGTTCATGCCGAGCCGGCGGGCGATGGCCTCGTCCACGTGCCCCTCGACGAGGAGCCGGGCGATGGAGCGCTGGACGCCGCCGATGCCGTCCACGGACGGCTTGTAGGGGATCTCCTCGTCCCAGGGCACGCCGTGCAGCCAGAACTGCTCGAAGACGCCGACGAGGTACTGGACGAGCCCTTCGTGGCGCAGCTCCAGGGCGACCTGGCGGTCGCTGCGGGCCGGTACGAAGGCCACCTTCCGGTCGACGATGATCAGCCGGTCGATGATCTCTTCCAGGGTGCGCAGGACGAGCCCGTAGGGGGCGACCCGCTCGACGTAGGCCAGGGTGGCGGGATGGTGCCGGGCGGTGTGCTGGTAGAGCGTGCGCATGCGGACGCCCCGGTCGAGCAGGGGTTCCATGCGGCGTAGGGCCGCTTCGAGGGTCTCGGGCCGGCGTCCGCTGCCCGGCTGGACGGTGAGGAGTTCCGTCGTGCACTCGTTGATCACCCGGTCCAGCGTGGCGTTGATGACACTGAGGCCTTCGAGGACGGTGATCGCCTGTGTGGCGGAGGGGTCCGGCGTGTGGATCGCGAGGAACGGCTCGAACACGTCGGCCAGGGCGATGGCGTGCTGGCGGCGCGCCTGGATCTCCTGCTCTATGGGATGGATGAGCTGGTTCAGGGCGATCGTGGGCGGGATCGGGTGCAGCCACTGGCTGTCGTCCGGATCCGGGTGCAGGAGCGACAGTTCCTTCAGACAGGGGGCGGCCTCGGCCTCGGAACGGGCTATTCGGCCCGTGCGGAGGGCTTTCGCGTACAGGTCCTTGCCCACGGCGCACAGTTCCCCGTGACTGTGCTTATGTACGGAAGCGTCACATTCAAGCCCCATTTACACCCCCTCAGGGTCATGCATTACAGGAACATGATGCCCGGCTTGGGTGGTGAAAAGGAGCTGGTGTGAGCCATCGTCTAAAGCGCGGGGGGGAGGTAGTGATCAAAAGAGGTGGAGATCGGCCATGACCAGGATGGTTCGTGCACTTGGCGCCATAGCCGTTGCGGCGGCTGCTCTCGGTGCGCTCGCCGTTGGCGAGCCCTCGTGGGAGACGCACCCGGCGCACTCGGTGGCGGGGCAGAACGAGCCCTCGTGGGAGACCGCCCCGGCGCGCGAGCTGCTCGCCAAGCCCGGTGAGCCCTCGTGGGAGACCGCCCCGGCGCATGGGGTGCTCGCCAAGCCGGGCGAGCCCTCGTGGGAGGTCGCCCCGCTGGAGGGGGAGCCCTCCTGGGAGATCGCGCCCAGGGGCGTCGGAGCGTGAGCGTCCCACCGGACGACCGCAGGTTCCGTCGGGAGATGGCCTCGGCCTACCGGTCGGGCTGGCACTTCGTCGACCTCGCCACGGCCATCCCCCACCGTGGCGACTCGCTGAAGGTCACCCTCTTCGGAGAACCGATCGTCGTCGCACGGGAGCAGGACGAGGACGTCCGCGCCTACCGGTGCCTGCGCCGGCCGCGCGGTGCCCCGCAGCCCATCCGCTGTGCCATCCGGTACGGCATGATCTTCGTCAACCTCGACCAGCGGGACCACCAGCTGATCGAACCCGAGACCATCACCGCCACCCCCCGCAGTGCCTGAGCGATCCCCCCGTCGTTGTAGGTCGCCCAGGTACTTCCCCCACACAGCGGCGCCATCGCGGACCTGAAACGCGATGGCGCCGCTGTGCTGCGTCCGTGTTCTTCCGGGCGCCCGCCGCGCCTTCTCCCGGGGCCCTGACAAGCCCCGGGCGCTCCGCCGTCGCCTCAGGCCCGGCCCATCGCCCGCGTGAGGGCGATCTCGATCACGACCCGGTCCGGGTTCGGGGTCGGCGTGCGGCCGTAGCGCTCCGCGTAGCGGGCCACGGCGTCCCCGACGGCCTCCGGCTCCGTGCGGATCCGGGCGACGCCCTCCAGGGTGGCCCAGCGCCCCCTGTCGACCTGGCAGACCGCGACCCGCGCGCCCTCCGCGCCCGCCGCCAGGACGTTGGCGACCTTCCGGCTGTTCTTGTTGGTGATCACCCGCGCGTACCCGCCCTCGGGGTCGTACGTGACGCCGACCGCGACCACGTGCGGGGTGCCGTCCGGCCGCGGGGTGGTCAGGGTGCACATGTGGTACTCGCGCCAGAAGCCGAGGTACGAGTCGGTGGGGTTCCTGGGATCCGTTGCCATGCCCGGAAACTACCCGGGGAGGCCTCCCTCCGTTAACTTGAGCGCTATCGACTCAACTTTGTGTACTCTTGAGGAGTCACCGAAGTCATGGAGCGGATCCGGACGGATCCGCGAGGCACCCGCACGCCGAGGAGGAGCACCGCACATGGACGCCGAACTGACCAACAGGAGCCGGGACGCGATCAACGCGGCCACCAGCCGCGCCGTGTCCGAGGGACACCCGGACCTGACCCCGGCCCATCTGCTGCTCGCCCTCCTCGCCGGCCAGGACAACGAGAACATCACCGACCTGCTCGCCGCCGTCGAGGCCGACCAGGCGGCCGTGCGCGCCGAGGCCGAGCGGCTCCTCGCCGCCCAGCCGAGCGTCACCGGCTCCACGGTCGCGCCCCCGCAGCCCAACCGCGAGCTGCTCGCGGTCATCGCGGACGCCTCGCGGCGGGCCAAGGAGCTCGGGGACGACTTCCTCTCCACCGAGCACCTCCTCATCGGTGTCGCCGCCGAGGGCGGCCGGGCCGGTGAGATCCTCGACCGGCAGGGCGCGAGCGCGAAGAGGCTGCTGGACGCCTTCGAGACGAGCAGGGGAGGACGCCGGGTGACCACACCCGACCCGGAAGGGCAGTACAAGGCGCTGGAGAAGTTCGGCACGGACTTCACCGCCGCCGCGCGCGAGGGCAGGCTGGACCCGGTCATCGGCCGGGACCACGAGATCCGGCGCGTGGTCCAGGTGCTCTCCCGCCGCACCAAGAACAACCCGGTCCTCATCGGCGAGCCCGGCGTCGGCAAGACCGCCGTCGTCGAGGGCCTCGCCCAGCGGATCGTGAAGGGCGACGTCCCCGAGTCCCTGAAGAACAAGCGGCTCGTCTCGCTCGACCTCGGCGCGATGGTCGCCGGCGCGAAGTACCGCGGCGAGTTCGAGGAGCGCCTGAAGACCGTCCTCTCCGAGATCAAGGAGAGCGACGGGCAGATCATCACCTTCATCGACGAGCTGCACACGGTCGTCGGCGCGGGCGCCGGCGGCGACTCCGCCATGGACGCGGGCAACATGCTCAAGCCGATGCTGGCCCGCGGCGAGCTGCGCATGGTCGGCGCGACCACCCTGGACGAGTACCGCGAGCGGATCGAGAAGGACCCCGCCCTGGAGCGCCGCTTCCAGCAGGTCCTGGTCGCCGAGCCGACGGTCGAGGACACCATCGCGATCCTGCGCGGCCTCAAGGGCCGGTACGAGGCCCACCACAAGGTGCAGATCAACGACTCCGCCCTGGTGGCCGCCGCGACCCTCTCCGACCGGTACATCACCTCCCGCTTCCTGCCCGACAAGGCCATCGACCTCGTCGACGAGGCGGCCTCCCGGCTCCGCATGGAGATCGACTCGTCCCCGGTCGAGATCGACGAGCTCCAGCGCTCCGTGGACCGGCTCCGCATGGAGGAGCTGGCCCTGAAGAACGAGACGGACGCGGCGAGCAAGCAGCGCCTGGAGAAGCTGCGGCGCGACCTCGCCGACCGCGAGGAGGAGCTGCGCGGCCTCACCGCCCGCTGGGAGAAGGAGAAGCAGTCCCTCAACCGGGTCGGCGAGCTGAAGGAGCGCCTGGACGAGGCCCGCGGCCGTGCCGAGCGCGCCCAGCGCGACGGCGACTTCGACACCGCCTCCAAGCTGCTCTACGGCGAGATCCCGGCCCTGGAGCGGGAGCTGGAGGAGGCCTCGGAGGCCGAGGCCCAGCAGGAGTCCTCGAAGGACACCATGGTCAAGGAGGAGGTCGGCCCCGACGACATCGCGGACGTGGTCGGCTCCTGGACCGGCATTCCCGCCGGCCGCCTCCTGGAGGGCGAGACGCAGAAGCTGCTCCGCATGGAGGACGAGCTCGGCAAGCGGCTCATCGGCCAGTCCGAGGCCGTCCGGGCCGTCTCCGACGCGGTGCGCCGCACCCGCGCCGGGATCGCGGACCCCGACCGGCCCACCGGCTCCTTCCTCTTCCTCGGCCCGACCGGCGTCGGCAAGACCGAGCTGGCGAAGGCGCTCGCGGACTTCCTCTTCGACGACGAGCGGGCCATGATCCGCATCGACATGTCGGAGTACGGCGAGAAGCACTCCGTCGCCCGCCTGGTCGGCGCGCCCCCCGGCTACGTCGGCTACGAGGAGGGCGGCCAGCTCACGGAGGCGGTCCGCCGCCGCCCGTACAGCGTGGTCCTGCTCGACGAGGTCGAGAAGGCGCACCCGGAGGTCTTCGACGTCCTGCTCCAGGTCCTGGACGACGGCCGGCTCACCGACGGACAGGGCCGGACGGTGGACTTCCGCAACACCATCCTGATCCTGACCTCGAACCTGGGCAGCCAGTACCTGGTCGACCCGGCGACCTCGGAGGAGGTCAAGAAGCAGCAGGTCCTGGAGGTCGTGCGGGCCAGTTTCAAGCCGGAGTTCCTCAACCGGCTGGACGACCTGGTGGTCTTCTCGGCCCTCGACCGGGCCGAGCTGGGCCGGATCGCCCGGCTCCAGATCGACCGGCTCGCCAAGCGGCTCGCCGAGCGGCGCCTCACCCTGGACGTCACCCCGGAGGCCCTGGAGTGGCTGGCCGAGGAGGGCAACGACCCGGCGTACGGAGCCCGGCCGCTGCGCCGCCTGATCCAGACCGCGATCGGCGACCGGCTCGCCCGGGAGATCCTGGCGGGCGAGGTCGTGGACGGCGACACGGTGCGGGTGGACCGGGTCGGGGACGGCCTGATCGTGGGCCCGGGCACCGGCAAGACCCTGTAACACGTTTTGCGATACGCTGCCTCCATGGGAACTCTGAACGTCCGCACGGACGAGTCCATGGAGGCAGCCATAAGGGCGCTCGCGGAGGAGTTCGGCTCGCGCAGCGAGGCCGTGCGCTACGCCCTCCTGCGCACCTACAAGGAGCGGCTGATCGAGCAGGCGAAGTCCGACGCGGCCCGCGTGGCGGCGGACCCCGACGACCAGGCCGAGATGCTGGCGATCCAGCGCTTCATGGGCGTCGCCGAGTGATCTTCCGGGGGGCGATCGTCGAGATCCGGCGGATTCCCGGTTCCCGGGGGCACGAGCAGCAGGGGAACCGCTACGCCGTCGTGATCCAGTCGGACCAGTTCGCGACCTCGATGGTGACGGTCGCGATGACGTCGACCGGCGCCGCGCCGACGGTCTACCGGCCGGAGATCGAGTTCGACGGCCGGACGACCCGGATCCTCACCGACCAGATCTACTCCGTCGACCCGACCGCGCGCTTCGGCGCCTTCAAGGGCGCGCTCGACGCCGAGGAGCTGAGGGACCTCGACCGGGCCCTCATGCTCAAGCTCGGCCTCTTCTGACGGCCTGGGGTTGCCACAACGGGCCCGGGATGGGAGAGGATGGCGAGCATCCGTACGAAGGGAAATACACGGTGAGCATCGACCCGTCCTCGATTCCGAATTTCGGGGGCCAGCCCCAGCCTCAGGCCGCAGGACCGGCGGGCCCCGTCGTCCCCGACCAGGACCTCGTCAAGCAGCTCCTCGACCAGATGGAGCTGAAGTACGTCGTCGACGACGAGGGTGACCTCGCGGCGCCGTGGGAGGAGTTCCGCACCTACTTCATGTTCCGCGGCGAGGACGAGCAGCAGGTCTTCTCGGTCCGGACGTTCTACGACCGCCCGCACTCGGCCGACGACCGCGTGAAGATCCTCGACGCGATCGACGACTGGAACCGCCGCACCCTGTGGCCCAAGGTCTACACCCACCTGCACGAGGAGGAGGACGGCTCCGCCACCCTCCGCCTCATCGGCGAGGCCCAGATGCTGATCGGCACCGGCGTCGCCCTGGAGCACTTCGTGTCCTCCACGGTCAGCTGGGTCCGCGCCTCCATCGAGTTCGACAAGTGGATCGTGGAGCAGTTCGGCCTGGAGTCCCCGGAGGACAAGGCCGGCGGCGACGAGGCCTGAGCCCCACCGGAGCGCGAAGGAGCCCGGCCCCCCGCCACGGGGAGCCGGGCTCCTTCGTTCTTTTCCCCTAGGCCAGCCGCCTGAGCCGTGCGACGGCCTCCTCCAGGACCTCGGTCTTCTTGCAGAAGGCGAAACGGACGAAGGGGGCGCCCGCCTCGCGGTCGTCGTAGAAGACGGCGTTGGGGATGGCGACGACGCCGGCGCGCTCCGGGAGGGAGCGGCAGAAGGCGAAGCCGTCGGTGGCGCCGAGGGGGCGGATGTCGGTGGTGACGAAGTAGGTCCCGGACGGGCGGTAGACCTCGAAGCCCGCCTTCGCGAGGCCCTCGCCCAGCAGGTCCCGCTTGGCCGCCAGGTCGGCGCGCAGTCCGTCGAAGTACGCGTCCGGGAGCCGGAGCGCCTCGGCGACCGCGTACTGGAACGGGCCGGAGGAGACGTAGGTGAGGAACTGCTTGGCCGAGCGGACGGCCGAGGTCAGCTCGGGGCTCGCGGTGATCCAGCCGACCTTCCAGCCCGTGAACGAGAACGTCTTGCCGGCCGACGAGATGGTGACCGTGCGCTCCCGCATGCCCGGCAGGCTCGCGATCGGCACGTGCTCGGCGCCGTCGAAGACCAGGTGCTCGTAGACCTCGTCCGTGACGACCAGCAGGTCCCGCTCGACCGCGAGCTCGGCGACGGCGGTCAGCTCGGCCCGGGTGAGGACGGTGCCGGTGGGGTTGTGCGGGGTGTTGAGCAGGATCAGCCGCGTCCGGTCGGTGATGGCGGCCCGCAGCTCGTCCAGGTCGAGGACGTAGGCGCCCTCGTGGGGCCGGAGGGTGACGGGGACGCGAGTGCCGCCGGCCATCGCGACGCAGGCCGCGTACGAGTCGTAGTACGGCTCCAGGGCGATCACCTCGTCGCCCGGCTCGACCAGGGCGAGGAGCGAGGCCGCGATCGCCTCGGTGGCGCCCGCCGTGACGAGGACCTCCGTGTCGGGGTCGTACTCCAGGCCGTACCGCTCCCGCTGGTGGTCCGCGATCGCCGTCCGCAGCTCGGGGACGCCCGGCCCCGGCGGGTACTGGTTGCCCCGGCCGTCCCGCAGGGCGCGCACCGCCGCCTCCCTGACCTCTGCCGGACCGTCGGTGTCGGGGAAGCCCTGGCCGAGGTTGATCGCGCCGGTCCCGGCGGCGAGCGCGGACATCTCGGCGAAGATCGTCGTGCCGAACTCGGCGAGGCGGCGGTTGAGCGGCGGTCGTGTCATGCCCGCCATCCTGGGCCCAAGCTCTGGACTTGCTCAAGTGTGCTTTGGGCCGGGAACGGCATGGGAATCTCCCTCGCACAGAAGAACGGGGGAAGTACTCATGGCACTCTTCATCGGCATCGTCCTCGTGGTGGCGATCATCATCGTGGTCGTTCTCGTCGCCACCGCCGAGAAGCGGCGCGCGGCCGCCGCGCAGCGCGCCGCCATCCGCAAGTCCCTCGCCGCGTACCGCGTCGCGGCCGCCCGCTCCGGGAACGCGAAGCGGAGCGGGCGGCGGAAGAGCGGCAGCAGCAGTGGCAGCAGCGGCGGCTGGATCGACGGGGGCAGCTCCTGTGGTTCCAGCAGCTCCTGTGGTTCCAGCAGCTCCTGTGGTTCCAGCAGTTCCAGCTGCGGCGGTGGCGGCTGCGGCGGCAGTTGAGCGGGCGGGCCGCCGGCCACGGGGGTGTCGGCGGCCCGTCGGTACGTGTGTGCGGGCAGTGGTCCCGTGCGTGGGGGCCGGCGGCGGGCGGCGGCATCGAGCACACGGGGTCGTCCGCCGGCGTGCGCCCCGGCGGTCGATTCCGGTTGAACAATTGAACTGTGGAGTCCCCGAAGGGGTTGGAAAACACGGCAAGTTGGGTAAAACCGCTGCGAGTCGTCCGGCGTCCGTGGTTCTCTCGCTCCTGACAGAGACAGCCCTCGGACCGCGTGTGGACCCGAGCCGGCGATTCCCCACTCCCGTTGAAAACCCTCACCGGGGCGCCCCCGGCCCACCCGTCAAACCGTGTTTGCGGAGCCGACCCATGCTCACCACCCTGAAGACCTCCTACACCGATACGCGCGCGGCCGACCTGGCCTGGGCGCTCGGGCGCGAGCCGCTGCCCGCCCTCGCCGTCCTCGACCTCGAACTCTCCGGCGCCAAGCTCCAGTTGAGGCTGCTCGGCGCCTCCCACCAGGTTCTCCTGGAGGAGGAGGGGCGCACCTGTTCGGAGACCGTGGCGTGCATGCCCGGCAGCAGCACCCCGCTCCCGCTCGGTGTCTCCAAGCGCGTCGGCGGCTGGGACTACGAGTTCGCCGCGCGCGTCGAGACGCTCTCGGACGGCTCCTTCGCGGGCCGCGCGCAGGAGTTGCTCGCCCTCGTCGCCGACCACCCCCACGGTCTCGCCGGCACCTTCCCCGGCTCCCCGCACGCCTTCACCGCGATGCTGGCCCAGCGCCACGAGGGCCAGGTCCGCTGGCGCACCTGGCACGCCTACCCGCAGGAAGGGCAGTTGGTGGTGACCAGGACCAGGATCGGCGCGCGCATGCCCGCCGCACTCTGATGCGCCCCCCGAAAGCCCCCTGCGCACTCGTCCGGGTGACCGGGGGTCCTCGGGGCGTGACGTAGCGTTACCGCATGATCGAGCCGACCCTGACCGTGCCACCCGAGGAACGGGCACGGCGGGCGCCTGCGCGGCGGCCCGTCCGGCCGCGCGAGGCGGTACGGTTCCCGGTCCTCGCGGTGGTCTTCGTCTGCGCCGCCTGCGGCCTGGTCTACGAGCTCGAACTGGTGGCGCTCTCCTCGTACCTGATCGGGGACTCGGTCACCCAGGCCTCCGTCGTGCTCTCCGTGATGGTCTTCGCGATGGGGGTGGGCTCGCTCCTCGCCAAGCGGCTGCGCTGCCGCGCCGCCGTCGGCTTCGGCCTGGTCGAGGCCGCGCTCGCGCTGGTCGGCGGCTGCTCGGCGATGGTGCTGTACGCGGCGTTCGCCTGGTTCGGCGAGTCGCGGTACGTGGTCGTGGCGTTCTCGCTCGCGATCGGCGTGCTCATCGGCGCGGAGATCCCCCTCCTGATGTCGCTGATGCAGCGCACCGGGCGGAAGGCGGGGGCCGGGGAGCCGGACGACGCGGCCGGGACGGTCGCCGACCTCTTCGCCGCCGACTACGTCGGCGCGCTGGTCGGCGGCCTCGCCTTCCCGTTCCTGCTGCTTCCCTGGCTCGGCCAGCTCACCGGCGCGCTCGTCACCGGCGCGGTGAACGCCGTCGCGGGCGGCGGGCTCGTCCTCTGGGTGTTCCGCCGCGACCTGGCCACCCGCTCCCGCGCCCTGCTCCTCGCCGTGAACCTGGGCGTCCTGGCCGTCCTCGGCACCACGACCGTCCTCGTCGACGACTTCGAACAGGCCGCGCGCCGGGCCGTCTACGGGGAGGACGTGCGGGTCGCCGTCCACACCGACCTCCAGGAGGTCGTGGTGACCGGGGGCCCCGAGGAGCCGCCCGACCTGTTCCTCGACGGCCGGCTGCGGGTCTCGGGCCGGGACGAGTACCGCTACCACGAGGCGCTCGTCCACCCCGCGATGAACGGCCCGCACGCGCGCGTCCTGATCGTCGGCGGCGGGGACGGGATGGCCGTCCGCGAGGTGCTGCGCCACCCCGACGTCCGGTCCGTGACCGTCGTGGAGCTCGACCCCGGGGTCGTCCGCCTCGCCCGCACCGATCCGGCGCTCGTCCGGCTCAACGCGCGGGCGTTCCTCGACCCGCGCGTCCGGGTCGTCCACGAGGACGCCTTCCACTGGCTGCGGGGCGCCGCCGACCGGGTGCGGGAACGTTACGACGTGGTCCTCTCCGACCTGCCCGACCCCGGGATCACCTCCAGCACCAAGCTGTACTCGGAGGAGTTCTACGGGCTCGTGGCCCGGGTCCTCGGCCCGTCCGGGCGGTTCGCCGTCCACGCCGGCTCGGTCACCGACCGGCCCCGCACCTACTGGACGGTCGACGCCACCCTGCGCGCCGCCGGCTTCGCGACCCGGCCCTACAGCGCGAGCGGCCGCACCCCCGGCTTCGCCGCCGGCCCCGACCGCGCCGACCGCGCCACCGGTACGGGGCCGGGGCCCTGCGACTGGGGCTTCCTCCTGGCGGTCCCGGGCGACCGGCCGCCCGCCCTCGGCCTCGCCCCCGACGCGCCCCGGCCGCGCTCGCTCGACGCGGACGCCCTGGCGGTCGCCGCCGGCCGCGCCGAACGGACCCGGGGCGCCGGGGCCCCGCCCTCCTCGACGCTGGTGCACCCGAGGTACGGCGACTGAGGACCGGGCCCGAGGCCTTCGATGCGGGGCGAACAGGCGACGTGGAGCCCCGGTCTGAGTAGGCTCGGCTCCCATGGAGCATGAGGTGTTCGTCCCGGTACCGGCCGAGGCCCTGCGCGCGACGCTCACGGACCCGGCCCGCGTGGTGCGCTGCGTGCCCGGTCTCCAGCGGGACGCCGACGCGGAGCCCCTCGCGGGCAGGCTCAAGGTCCGGGTCGGCGGCCACACCATCACCTACCGGGGCGCGCTGCGGATCGTCGAGCGGGACGGCGCCATCACCTACGAGGGCGAGGGCACCGAGGCCCGGGGCAAGGGCGAGGCGGAACTGTCCCTCACCGTGGTCCTCACTCCGCTGGCCGAGGGCACGAACCTGAGCTTCACGGGCGCCCTGACGGCGACCGGCCGGCTCGCCGAGGAGACGGACGCGACCAGGACGGCGGCGGGCACGCGCCTGCTCGAACGGTTCGTGGAGTCGCTGACGGAGGTCGCGGGGGAGGGCTCGGGCGAGGGGGCCGGTGTCGGTGCCGTCGCCGGTGCCGATCCCGTGCCCGACGCGCCCGACACCGAAGCCACCGAAGACGCTGCGGGTGCCGACGACGACGGTGTGGACGACGGTGTGGAGGAGCCCGCCGACCACGGCGCCGTCTTCGACGCGCCGGTGCCGCCCCCCGCCCTCGACCCCCTCCCCGACGAGGGCTTCGGGGACGCGCCGGTCGAGTTCCCCGCCCCGCAGCCCGCCGCCGAGGCCGCCCACGCGCGCCGGACCATGATCGGCCGGAGCGCCGAGGAGGTCGACCACGCCCCGCCGCGCGGCCGGTACGCCCCCGTCCCCGCGCCGGAGGCGACCGGCGCCGGGGCCACCCTGCGCTGGATCGCCCCGGCCGCGGCCCTCGCGCTCGCCTCCGCCGTCGTCGTCGGCCGGGCCCTGCGACGACGCCGCTGAAGGACCGCCCGGCGACCCCGCCGAGGAACCACCCGGCGACGCGGTCGGGGGCGCCCCCCCGGGGACACCCCCGCGCCGCCCCCGAAACGGTCGGCCGCGTTCCGTGCCGCGCGGGCTTAGGGTCGAAGCGTGAGCATGCAGACGCGACTGACGGCGGGCGACGCCGAGTTGACCATCAACCCCGACAACGGCTGCCGGATCGAGGGCCTGCGCATCGGCGGCACCGAGGTGCTGCGCCAGGGCGAGCGGTACGGAAGCTTCCCGATGGCGCCCTGGTGCGGGCGAACCGGGAACGGGCGCTTCCGCAACGGCGCCACCACCCACCGGCTCCCGGTCAACGCGCCTCCGCACGCCATCCACGGCACCGTCCGCGACCTCGCCTGGAAGACCGCCCGCACCTCCGCGACCGAGGCCGTGTTCGTCTGCGAGCTCGGCGACCCCTGGCCGTACGGGGGCCGGGTCACCCAGGTCTTCGAGCTGGCCGAGGACTCCCTCACCCTCCGCTTCGGCGTCGAGGCCTACGACGACTCGTTCCCGGCCCAGGCCGGCTGGCACCCCTGGTTCCTGCGCAACCTCGGGCGGGGCGGTCAGGACGTACGGGTCGACTTCGCGCCCGCCTGGCAGGAGGAGCGCGGCGAGGACCACCTCCCCACCGGCCGCCGGATCGACCCCCTCCCCGGCCCCTGGGACGACTGCTTCGGCATGCCCGGCGGCGTCGACGTCACCCTCACCTGGCCGGAGGAGCTGGAGCTGAGGGTCACCGGCCGCACCGAGTGGGTCGTGATCTACGACGAGCAGGCGGAGGCGGTCTGCGTCGAGCCGCAGTCCGGTCCCCCGAACGGCCTCAACACCCACCCGCGCCTGGTCACCCCGATCGACCCCCTGGAGATCGAGAGCACGTGGAGCTGGCGCCGCCCCTGAGCGGACCGCCCCTTAAGCTCGTGACCATGACTGACGTACGCGCTGAGCTGCTCCAGCAGATCAAGGACAAGGCCGTGGTGCACGGCAAGGTGACCCTCTCCTCGGGTCTGGAAGCCGACTACTACATCGACCTGCGCCGGATCACGCTGGACGGCGAGGCCGCGCCGATGGTCGGTCAGGTCATGCTCGACCTCACGGCCGACCTGGACTTCGACTGCGTCGGCGGTCTGACCCTGGGCGCCGACCCGGTCGCCACCTCGATGCTGCACGCCTCCGCCGCGCGCGGACAGCGCCTGGACGCCTTCGTCGTGCGCAAGGCGCAGAAGGCGCACGGCATGCAGCGCCGCATCGAGGGCACGGACGTCAAGGGCCGCCGCTGCCTCGTCGTCGAGGACACCTCGACCACCGGCGGCTCGCCGCTGACCGCCGTCGAGGCCGTCCGCGAGGCGGGCGGCGAGGTCGTCGCCGTGGCGACGATCGTGGACCGGGGCGCCGCCGGTGCCATCGCGGAGGCGGGGCTGCCGTACCTCACCGGCTACCAGCTCGGCGACCTCGGCCTGGCGTAACTGCCGCGAAGTCGTGACGTAGGGCCCGGGACAGGGCGAGAACTGTCCTGACCTGCACTTTTGGCGAGGGGCGGGGTGTTTCACGTGAAACACCCCGCCCCTCGGCGTGCCGGGCCCATGGGAGCCCGGACAAGAGTCTGGAAGGATGGGGGCGACGATGACGTCGCCCCCAGGTCAGGGACAGCAACAGCACACACCCCGCACATCACAAGGAGCGGACGAATGCCCATCGCAACCCCCGAGGTCTACAACGAGATGCTCGACCGGGCGAAGGCAGGCAAGTTCGCCTACCCGGCCATCAACGTGACCTCGTCCCAGACCCTGCACGCTGCTCTGCGCGGCTTCGCGGAGGCCGAGAGCGACGGCATCATCCAGATCTCGACCGGCGGTGCCGAGTTCCTGGGCGGTCAGTACAACAAGGACATGGTCACGGGCGCCGTCGCCCTGGCCGAGTTCGCGCACATCGTCGCCGCGAAGTACGACATCACGGTCGCCCTCCACACCGACCACTGCCCGAAGGACAAGCTGGACGGCTACGTCCGTCCGCTGCTCGACGTCTCCGCCGAGCGCGTCGCCCGGGGCGAGAACCCGCTGTTCCAGTCGCACATGTGGGACGGCTCCGCCGAGACCCTCGCGGACAACCTGGCCATCGGCCAGGAGCTGCTCGCGAAGGCCGCCGCCGCCAAGATCATCCTTGAGGTCGAGATCACCCCGACCGGCGGCGAGGAGGACGGCGTCACGCACGAGATCAACGACGAGCTGTACACCACCGTCGACGACGCGATCCGCACCGCCGAGGCCCTGGGCCTGGGCGAGAAGGGCCGCTACCTGCTCGCCGCGTCCTTCGGCAACGTGCACGGCGTCTACAAGCCGGGCAACGTCGTGCTCCGCCCCGAGCTGCTCAAGGACCTCCAGGCCGGCGTCGCCGCGAAGTTCGGCAAGGCCGACCCGTTCGACTTCGTCTTCCACGGCGGCTCGGGCTCCACGGCCGAGGAGATCGCCACCGCGCTGGAGAACGGCGTCGTGAAGATGAACCTCGACACCGACACCCAGTACGCCTTCACCCGTCCGGTCGTGGACCACATGTTCCGCAACTACGACGGCGTCCTGAAGGTCGACGGCGAGGTCGGCAAGAAGTCCACCTACGACCCGCGCACCTGGGGCAAGCTGGCCGAGGCCGGCATGGCCGTCCGCGTGACCGAGGCGTGTGCCGCGCTGCGCTCGACCGGCACCAAGCTCAAGTAGGCACGTCATGAGCGAAGGGCCCGGCACCCCCGAACGGGGAGGCCGGGCCCTTCGTCCGTCGGGGAGATCCGTCGGGGAGAGAGGGCGAGAGGGCCTGATGTACGACTTCGACCGGGAGATCGACCGGCGCGGCACCTGGTCCGTCCAGTGGGACGGGATCGCGGACCGCTTCGCCGTGCCCGACCTGCTGCCCTTCACCATCTCCGACATGGACTTCGCCTCCCCGCCGGAGGTGCTCGCCGCCCTCCGCGAGCGCGTCGACCACGGGGTCTTCGGCTACACGGACTGGCGGCTCGGCGACTTCCGCGAGGCGATACGCCACTGGTACGCGAGCCGCCACGACACCGCGATCGACCCGGACTCCCTGGTGTACGCGCCCTCCGTGCTCAACCAGCTCTCGCAGCTCCTGCGGATGTGGACCGGGCCCGGTGACGGCGTGGTCGTCCACACCCCCACGTACGACGGCTTCCGCAAGGCCGTCACCGGGCTCGGGCGCGAGCTGCGCGGGGTCCCGGTCGGGGACGCGGAGGCGCTGGAGCGCGAGCTGGCCCGGCCGGACAGCCGGATGCTGCTGCTCTGCTCCCCGCACAACCCGACCGGCCGGGTGTGGACGGAGGCGGAGCTGACCGCCTTCGCGGAGCTCGCCGAGCGGCATGGCATGAGCGTCGTCAGCGACGAGATCCACGCGGACATGACCACCGAGGGGCACCGGCACGTGCCGTGGACCCGGATCGCGGAGCGGGGCCGGGGGCGCCGCTGGGCGCTGGTCACCTCCGCCACCAAGGCCTTCAACTTCCCCGCGCTCTCCGGCTCGTACGGGATCGTCGGCGACCCCGACGAGCGCGAGGCCTTCGTGCGGCGCATGGAGACCGGCGAGGGGCTCGCCTCGCCCGCCGTGCTCTCGCTGACCGCCCACATCGCCGCGTACCGGCACGGCGCGGCCTGGCTGGACGAGCTGCGCGGCTATGTCGCGGGCACGATGGAGCTGGTCCGGGAGCGGCTGGCCGAGGGCCTTCCCGGGGTGGTCTGGGAGCCCCCGCAGGCCGGTTACCTGGCCTGGATCGACCTGCGGCCCCTCGGGATCGAGGAGACCCGGCTCCAGGAGGAGCTGGTGACGGGGGAGAAGGTCGCGATCATGCCGGGCGGGACGTACGGCACGCCGGGCTTCGTGCGGCTGAACGTGGGCTGCCCCCGGAAGAAGGCGGAACGGGGCGTGGAGGCCCTGGTCAGGGCGGCGAGCCGGCTGCGGACCAGCTGAGGGCGCTCCGCACGGGGCGCGGGGCGGCGCGTTTCGGGGGACCATGCGGACATGGGCGAGCGGAACGTACGGATGGCCTCCGGGACCGGGCGGTGGATCGTCTTCACCACCGTCCTGGGCTCCGGGATGGCGCTGCTCGACTCCACCGTCGTCAACGTCGCCCTGCCGCACATCGGCGAGGACCTCGGCGCCGACCTGGCCGTCCTCCAGTGGACGGTCAACGCCTACATGCTGACCCTGGCCGGGCTGATCCTGCTCGGCGGGTCGCTCGGCGACCGGTTCGGACGGCGCAGGGTCTTCGTGACCGGGGTGGTGTGGTTCGCCGCCGCCTCCCTGCTCTGCGGGCTCGCCCCGAACGCCGGGGTCCTGATCGCGGCCCGCGCGCTCCAGGGCGTGGGCGGGGCGCTGCTCACGCCCGGCTCGCTCGCGCTGATCCAGGCGAGCTTCCACGAGGACGACCGGGCCAGGGCCGTCGGGCTCTGGTCGGGCTTCGGCGGGGTGGGCGCGGCGATCGGGCCGTTCGTCGGCGGCTGGCTGGTGGACGGACCCGGCTGGCGGTGGGTGTTCCTCCTGAACGTGCCGCTGGCCCTGGTCTGCGTGCCGGTCGCCCTCCGGCACGTGCCCGAGTCGCGGGACGAGGCCGCGCACGGCCGCTTCGACGTGCTCGGCGCGTTCCTGGGCGCGGCGGCGCTCGCGCTCGTGACGTACGCGCTGATCGGTGCGGCCTGGTGGGCGGGGGCGGCCGGGGTCGTCGTCGGGGCCGGGTTCGTGGTGCTGGAGCGGCGGCGGGGCGAGGCGGCGATGGTGCCGCCGTCGATCTTCCGCTCGAAGACCTTCACGGCCGTCAACCTGGTGACCCTCTGCGTGTACGCCGCTTTCGGCGGGTTCTTCTTCCTGGCGGCCCTCCAGCTCCAGGTCGTCTCCGGCTACTCGGCGCTCGCCGCCGGTACGGCCCTGCTGCCGACGACCGTGCTCATGCTGCTGTTCTCGGCGAAGTCCGGGGAGCTGGGGGAGCGGATCGGCCCCCGGATCCCGCTCACGGTGGGTCCGCTGCTGTGCGCCGCCGGGATGCTGCTGATGCTGCGGGTGGGGGAGGACCCCTCGTACGTACGGGACGTGCTGCCCGCCCTGCTGGTGCTCGGGCTCGGCATGACGGCCCTGGTCGCCCCGCTGACCGCGACCGTCCTCGCCTCGGTGGACGTGTCCCGGGCGGGTCTGGCGAGCGGGATCAACAACGCGGCGGCGCGGGCGGCCGGGCTGCTCGCGGTGGCCGCGCTGCCGATGCTGGCCGGGATGGGCCCGGAGGCGTACCGCTCGGCGGCCGAGTTCGGGGAGACCTTCCGGCGCGCGATGCCGATGTGCGCGGGGATCCTGGTGGCGGGCGCGGTCCTGGCCTGGACGACGATGCGGGTGCCGGCGGCGGGTCCGGCCGAAACGGGGGCCGGTGCCGGTGCCGGTGACCGCTGCCATCCGGAGTGCCGGGTGCACTGCGGGGTCCAGGCGCCGCCGCTCGACCCGGGCGGGCGGGGCGGCCGGGACGAGGGGCGCTGAGCCGGGGCGGTTCGGGGCGTCCGTACTGAGGCAGACTGGGCCCATGGCCATCCACGAGAACCTCCTTGGGGGACCCGCCCCCACCCACCTGCCCGACGAACCGGGTCCGCGCGAGCTGCTCGCGAGCGGCACGGCTCCGGCGGAGGTCGCCGCGAAGTACCCGACCTCCTCGCTCGCCTGGGCGCGCCTCGCCGACGACGCCTACGAGGGCGGCCGGGTCGTCGAGTCGTACGCCTACGCCCGCACCGGCTACCACCGGGGCCTGGACGCCCTGCGCCGCAACGGCTGGAAGGGCCACGGCCCGGTCCCGTGGGAGCACGAGCCGAACCGCGGCTTCCTGCGCGCGCTGCACGCCCTGGCCCGGGCGGCCGGCGACATCGGCGAGAAGGAGGAGTACGAGCGCTGCACGGCCTTCCTGCGCGACTCCTCGGAGACGGCGGCGGAGACGCTCGGCTGACGCGGGCGCGACTCTCCGGGGCGGTGGCCGGCGAACGGCCGCCGCCCCGACGCCTTTTCGGCGTCGCACGTCTTTGCGGAACCGCCCGCGCGCTTTTCGAGTCTGTTCGAGCGGGACCGGTACGATCCGGGAACCGCAGCACCGACGAACGCCGGTACCGAGGCCCCACTTCCTCTTCCCCACACCGGCCGGAACAGGGGAGAAGTCTGTCGTGGGCAAACGTGCCGCACCCGTAGGACGGCGACGCGCACAGGGCCGCCGACGGGGCGGGAACAGACGCGGACCCGTGCGCCGGCTCGCCCTCCCCGTCCTGGTCCTGGCCTCCCTCGCGCTCGGCGGCGGCGCCGCCCTCGCCCACTTCAACGGCAGGACGACCGACGGCGCGACCGCCGCCCCGGCCCTCCCCCTGCCCGGCCCCGAGGCCGGGAGCGCGGCCCCGGCGACCGACCCGCCCGCGCCCCGGCCCGCCACGGCGGAACGGGCCCCGGCCCCGGTCCCGACCTCGTCGCCGCGACCGGAGCGGACGCTCGCGCCGACCCCGGCCCCGACGCCGTCCACTCCGAAGCGGATCCCCACCCCGACGTTCGGGGCCACCCCGGAGAAGCCCGTCGTGCCGAAGTCCGGCCCCGGGACCTTCACCACCGCGCAGGCCTCCGGCGTCCCCACCGGCGAGAGCGGCGAACTGCGCCGCTACCGGGTCGAGGTCGAGAACGGCATCGGCCTGAAGCCGGACGGGACGGCCGCCGAGATCCAGGGGATCCTGGCCCATCCGCGCGGCTGGGCCGCCCACGGCCGGGGCCGCTTCCAGCTCGTCTCCGCAGAGGAGGAGGCCGACTTCGTCATCCGGATCGCCACCCCCGACACGGCCGACGCGCTCTGCCTCCGCGAGGGCCTCGACACCGGCGGCGAGCTGAACTGCGAGACCACCGAGGGCGTCGTCGTGAACCTCCGGCGGTGGATGCTCGGCTCCCCGACCTTCGCGGGCCCGCCCGCCGAGTACCGGCACCTGATCATCAACCACGAGGTCGGCCACGAGATCGGCATCCGGGAGCACATGGCCTGTTCCGGCCCCGGAGAACCCGCGCCCGCGATGATGCAGCAGATCAAGGGCCTGGACGGCTGCGTTTCGAACGCTTATCCGTATGCCGAAGACGGGAGCTACATCACCGGGCCGATCGTGCCATGATGCGTCTGGGACGTCGCGCGACGGAGCGCGCCTCCCGAGGGGACCGGAGCTCCCGTGCCGCACGAGGTGCCGCACGGTGCGAGCGGACCGCTACCCGGTAGAACGTACCGAGGAGACAGAAATGTCCACCTTCCCGGGTTCTCCCGATTCCTCCGGGGCTTCTCCCGACGTCTCGGGGGCCGCTCCGGCCGCCGACGCCCCGAACCTCGACTTCGCGGGCACGACGCCGTACGAGGACTACGTCCAGGCGGACGTCCTCACCCACCTCCAGCACCTCCGCTCGGACGACCCCGGCGAGATGGTCTTCCTGGTCACCACCCAGGTCATGGAGCTGTGGTTCACGGTGATCGTCCACGAGTGGGAGACCGCGAGCCGCGCCCTGCGCGAGGACCGCGTCCCCGTCGCGATGGACGCGCTCAAGCGCTCCGTGCGCGAGCTGGAGGCCCTGAACCACTCCTGGCGGCCGCTCGCCCAGCTCACCCCCGCCCAGTTCAACGCCTACCGGGGCGCGCTCGGCGAGGGCTCCGGGTTCCAGTCCGCGATGTACCGGCGGATGGAGTTCCTGCTCGGCGAGAAGTCCGCGTCCATGCTCGTCCCGCACCGGGGCGCGCCCCGCGTCCACGCCGAGCTGGAGAAGGCGCTCCACGAGCCGAGCCTGTACGACGAGGTCCTCGGCCTGCTCGCCCGGCGCGGCCTGCCCGTACCGGCCGCCGTCCTGAACCGCGACCTCGCGGGGCGCTACGAGCCCTCGCCCGAGGTCGAGGCGGTCTGGGCCGGGATCTACGCCGACTCCGACCAGAACGCCGAGCTGGTCCGGCTCGGCGAGGCCATGAGCGACGTGGCCGAACTGGTCTGGCGCTGGCGCAACGACCACCTGGTGGCGACCCGGCGCGCGATGGGCGCCAAGACCGGCACCGGCGGTTCGGCCGGCGTGGCCTGGCTGGAGAAGCGGGCCCAGAAGAACGTGTTCCCCGAGCTCTGGACGGCCCGCAGCCATGTCTGACCTCCTCAAGGGCCGCCTCAAGGACCAGCTCAAGGACCGCCTCAAGGGCCGTCGCGAGGAGCACCTCGCGGCCCGCGCGCGGGACCTCGACACGGCCGACGGCCTGGCCAAGCACCGCGAGAGGTTCGCCCTCGACGCGGACACCGTCTACCTCGACGGCAACTCGCTCGGCGCCCTGCCCGCCCACGTCCCCGCCCGCATGGCCGACGTCCTCACCCGCGAGTGGGGCGAGCTGCGCATCCGCTCCTGGGACGAGTCGGGCTGGTGGACCGCGCCCGAGCGGATCGGCGAGCGGATCGCGCCGATCGTCGGCGCCGGTCCCGGGCAGGTCGTGGTCGGCGACTCGACCAGCGTGAACGTCTTCAAGGCGGTCGTCGCCGCCGCCCGTCTGGCGGGCGACGGACGCGACGAGATCCTGGTGGACGCCACGACCTTTCCCACGGACGGGTACATCGCGGAGTCGGCCGCGCGGATGACGGGTCACCGGATCGTGCCCCTCGACCCGGCCGCGATGGCGGAGGCGGCGGGCCCGCGCACGGCCGCCGCGCTCGTCAACCACGTCGACTACCGCAGCGGCCGGCTCCACGACCTGCCGGGCATCACCGCCGCCCTGCGCGCGGCGGGCGCGCTCGCCGTCTGGGACCTGTGCCACAGCGCGGGCGCCCTGCCCGTCGGCCTGGACGCCCACGGGGTCGACCTGGCCGTCGGCTGCACGTACAAGTACCTGAACGGCGGCCCCGGTTCGCCCGCCTACCTGTACGTCGCCGAGCGCCACCAGGCCGCCTTCGACTCGCCGCTGCCCGGCTGGAACTCGCACGCCGACCCGTTCGGGATGGCCCCCGGGTACGAGGCGGCGGCGGGCGCCGTGCGGGGCCGGGTCGGCACCCCCGACATCCTCTCCATGCTGGCGCTCGAAGCGGCGCTCGACGTGTGGGACGGGGTCGCGGTCGAGGACGTGCGGGCCAAGTCCCTGGCCCTCACGGACTTCTTCCTGGAGTGCGTGCGGGCGTACGCCCCCGGGGGCCGGGTCGACTCGGTCACGCCCGAGGCGCACGGCGAGCGCGGCAGCCAGGTCGCGCTGCGCTGCGCCGAGGCCCCGGCCGTGATGGCCGAGCTGATCCGGCGCGGGGTCGTGGGCGACCTGCGCCGCCCGGACGTGCTGCGGTTCGGCTTCACGCCGCTGTACGTCGGGTTCGCGGACGCGGAGCGGGCGGCGCGGATCCTGGCGGAGGTCCTGGCGGACGTGCCGGCGGGCGTTCCCGCCGAGTAGCGGGCGCGCGGCCTCCAGCCGGTCGCACGGTCCGATGATCACCTGATCTGCGGGGCTCCGGTCCTGGTACCGTCCCCGCAGGTCAGGCCGATTCGGCCCCGTACCCGAGAGGTTGGAACAGCCCATGGATCCCGCCGCGCGCGACGCCGCCGAAGAGGCGTCGGCCTTCTCGCACCCGGTCGTCGCCCCGGACGCCACCGCCGCGTACGGCGACCACCCGGATCAGGTGGTCGACTTCTACGCCCCGCGCGACGGACGCGACCGGGCCCCGCTCGTCGTCGCCCTGCACGGCGGCGCCTGGCGGGCGCCCTACGACCGGGGGCACCCGACGCCGTTCGCGGACTTCCTGGCCCGGCGCGGCTTCGCCGTCGCCAGCGTCGAGTACCGGCGCGGCGGCGGCCTCCCGCGCCAGGGCGGTACGGCCCCGGTCGCCGGGCGCTGGCCCGAGACCTTCGACGACGTGGC
Organism: Streptomyces sp. NPDC086147; assembly: GCF_040702165.1. Classification (NCBI taxonomy): domain Bacteria; kingdom Bacillati; phylum Actinomycetota; class Actinomycetes; order Kitasatosporales; family Streptomycetaceae; genus Streptomyces; species Streptomyces sp. NPDC086147. The sequence goes on from NZ_JBFBJO010000003.1 coordinate 442,113, forward strand.
CGCCGCGCTCGACGCCGTACCGGAGCTCGCCGCCGTACACCTGCCGCGGGCCGACACGGGCCGGATCGTGCTCACCGGGCACTCGGCCGGCGGGCACCTGGCCCTGTGGGCCGCCGCCCGGCACGTCCTGCCGGCCGGCTCCCCGTGGCGGCTGCCCGCCCCGCCGCCGCTGCGCGGGGTCGTCGCCCTCGCCCCGATCGCCCACTTCGCGCGGGCGGTCGAGCTGGGGGTGTGCGGCGGCGCGGTCACCGAACTCCTCGGCGGCCCGGAGGCGTACGAGGAGCGCGCGGCCTCCGCCGACCCGGCCCTCCTCCTCCCGACCGGCATCGCGACCACCGTCGTGCAGGGCCGCGAGGACGTCGTCGTGCCGTACGCGGTGGCCGACGCGTACGCGGAGGCGGCGGCGAGGGCGGGCGAGGCGGTCGGCCTGACGCTCCTGGAGGAGACCGGCCACTTCCCGCTGATCGACCCGGCGACGGACGCGTGCGCGGTGGTGGCGGAGGAGATCGCCCAGCTGGCCTGGTGACCGTCACGGGGGATCCCGGCGCCTCCGTAGTACTCAGGACGGACGGGGGAGGATCCGTACGGAGCGGGACGACCCGCTCCGGCCTCCCCCGTACCGTGAACGGCGTGACTGAGACACAGACCCCCGGGACGAACCGGGCCCCCGAGTTCCACTTGGTCCAGGTCGCGCTCGGCGGGCTGCGGCAGGAACTCCTCCACGACGCCCCGGCCTACCGGCCGCTGGCGCCCGTGCACGTGACCAGCAGACTGGCGCGCCTCCTGCCGAAGCGGATACGGGCCCGCGCCGGGTTCTTCCCGCACGTGGTCGTGGCGTTCCTCGCCTTCGTCGCCTTCACCATGGGATACGAGCGCGTCGACACCCACTTCGGCCCGCTGGCCCTCCTGATCGCCTGCGCGCCGGCCGCGATCGTGCTGCTCACCCTGGTCCGGCCGGTCCTCGCCTTCTGGACCTCGCTCGGCTCCGCGCCCTTCATCGGGTACCTCACCGGCTACGACGGCGGCTGGCCCTGGTCGAACACGACGTTCTTCTCCCACCTGGTGGTCCTCGCCGTGGTCGCGGCCCGCACCCGGCCCCGCGCCGCGGCGTGGATGTGGCTGGTGACGTCGGCCTTCGGCGCCTTCACCGGGATGTTCCTCGGCGCGGGGGGCGACTCCGAATCCGTGGCGATGGCCTTCGCCTCGGCCCTGGTCCTCCTCGCGGTCACCGTCTTCCAGATCCGCCGCCAGGCCGACCGCGAGGTCACCGCGCAGCAGACGGTCACCGCGCAGGAGCGGTCGAAGCGGACGCTCCTGGAGGAGCGGACCACGATCGCCCGCGAGCTGCACGACGTCGTCGCCCACCACATGTCGGTGGTCGCGATCCAGGCGGAGGCCGCGCCGTACCGGGTCGAGAACCCGCCGCCGGAGCTGGAGCAGGCCTTCCTCACCATCCGGGAGAACGCGGTCGCCGCGCTGACCGAGCTGCGCCGCATCCTCGGGGTCGTCCGGGCCGAGGACTACGAGGCGCCCGACGCCCCGCAGCCCACCCTGGCCGACCTGGAGGCGCTCGTCGCCAACGTCCGGGAGGCCGGGCTCGACATCGAGAAGACGGTGACCGGAGCGGTCCGGGAGCTGCCGCAGGGCGTGGAACTCTCCGCGTACCGGATCGTCCAGGAGGCCCTGTCGAACGTGCTGCGGCACGCGCCGGGCGCGGCGGCGAAGGTCGAGGTGTCGTACGTGCTCGGCGGCCTGGGCCTGCGCATCGCCAACGGCCCGGCGCGCGGCCTGGTGAAGCCGTCGCCGGGGGCGGGTCACGGCATCACCGGCATGCGGGAGCGTGTGACGATGCTGGGCGGTGAGATGACGGCCGAGGCGACCGAGGACGGTGGCTACGAGGTGACGGCCTTCGTCCCCGTGAGCCGTGAGGAGACGGTGGCGTGATCCGGGTGCTGATCGTCGACGACCAGATGATGGTCCGGGAGGGCTTCTCGGTCCTGCTGGGCGCGATGCCGGACATCGAGGTCGTCGGCGAGGCGGTCAACGGCCGGGAGGCGATCGCCCAAGTGGCGGCCCTCCGTCCGGACGTGGTCCTGATGGACATCCGGATGCCGGAGCTGAACGGCATCGAGGCCACGCGGGAGATCGTGGCGGCCGACGCGGACGCGAAGGTGCTGGTCCTGACGACCTTCGACCTGGACGAGTACGTGTACCAGGCGCTGCGCGCCGGGGCCTCCGGCTTCCTGCTCAAGGACGCCTCGGCCCGGCAGCTCGCGGACGGCGTCCGGGTCGTCGCGGCGGGCGAGGCGCTGCTCGCGCCGACCGTCACGAAGCGCCTGATCACCGAGTTCGCGAAGGCGCCGGGGTCCTCCCCGCGCCCGCCGGCGATGGCGCAGATCGGGGAGCTGACCGAGCGCGAGACGGAGGTCCTGGTGCTGATCGCGCAGGGCCTGTCGAACGCGGAGATCGCGGACCACCTGGTCGTCGCGGAGTCCACGATCAAGACGCACGTGAGCCGGATCCTGGTGAAGCTGGGGCTGCGGGACCGGACGCAGGCGGCGGTGTTCGCGTACGAGGCGGGGTTGGTGCGGGTCGGCGGCTAACGTCCGTGTGCATGGCCACCACCGTGTACGACCCCTCGTCCCCGGAGTTCACCGCCGACCCCTATCCCGCCTACGCCGCGCTGCGGGCGGCGGGCCGGGCCCACTGGCACGGCCCCACGGGCCAGTGGCTGATCCCGCACCACGAGGACGTCTCGGCGCTCCTCCGGGACCGGCGGCTGGGCCGTACGTACACGCACCGCTTCACGCACGAGGAGTTCGGCCGGGAGGCCCCGGACCCGGCGCACGAGCCCTTCCACACCCTGAACGACCACGGGCTCCTGGACCTGGAGGGCGCGGACCACGCCCGCATCCGCCGCCTGGTCTCGAAGGCGTTCACCCCGAGGACGGTGGAGGACCTGGCCCCGGCGGTACGGCGCCTGGCCGCCGGTCTGGTCGGGGACCTGGTGGCGGCGGGCGGCGGTGATCTCCAGGCGCTGGTGGCGGAACCGCTGCCGGTCGCGGTGATCGCGGAGATGCTGGGGATCCCGGAGGAGGACGAGGAGCGGGGGCGGCTGCGGCCGTGGTCGGCGGCGATCTGCGGGATGTTCGAGCTGAACCCGTCGGAGGAGACGGCGCGGCGGGCGGTGGAGGCGTCGATCGAGTTCTCGGACTACCTCCGCGAACTGATCGCGAGGCGCCGCGAGGCTCCGGGGAGCGACCTGATCTCGGCCCTCCTCGCCGTCCCGGAGCTGACGGAACAGGAGATGATCTCGACCTGCGTCCTGCTCCTGAACGCGGGCCACGAGGCGACGGTGAACACCACGGTCAACGGCTGGCGGATCCTCCTCCAGGAGGGCGTCCGCCCGTCTCTCGAAAACCTGTCCACAGCTGTGGAAGAACTCCTGCGCCACGACACCCCGCTCCAGATGTTCGAACGCTGGGTCCTCGACGACATCGAGATCGACGGCCTGACCGTCCCCCGCGGCTCGGAGGTGGCCCTCCTCCTGGGCTCGGCCAACCGCGACCCGGCCCGCTTCGGTCCCACGGCCGACACCCTTGACCTCACCCGCCCCGACAACCCCCACGTCACCTTCGGCGCGGGCATCCACTACTGCCTGGGCGCCCCCCTGGCCCGCCTGGAACTGACGACGGTCTTCGACGAACTGCTGAGGCGGGCGCCGGGGATGCGGCTGGTGTCGGAGCCGGTGCGGAAGCCGGGGTACGTGATCAGGGGGTTCGAGGGGTTGGTGGTGGAGGTGTGAGCCCCGCTCCGGGAGAGCGGCGCCCCGCCCTCCGGGGCGGCCCTCCACCCGGGACGGCCGCGCTGCCAGGATGGGCGGCATGACGACGATCGACGGTGGGACGGCGCCCGGGTTCGAGCCGGTGCGTGAGGCGTTCGCGGCGAACTTCGAGCGGTACGGGGACATCGGTGCGGCCGTGTGCGTCTACTGGCGGGGGCGGCCGGTGGTCGACCTGTGGGGCGGCACCGCCGATCCCGGGACCGGACGCCCGTGGACGCGGGACACCCTGCAACTGGTGTACTCGGCGACCAAGGGGGCCACCGCGACGGCGGCGCACATGCTGGCCGAGCGCGGCCTGCTGGACCTCGACGCGCCGGTGGCGGCGTACTGGCCGGAGTTCGCGGCGAACGGCAAGGCGGACGTTCCGGTGCGTCAGCTGCTGTGCCATCAGGCGGGGTTGGTGGCCCTTGACCGACCGCTTCCGTTGGCGGACGCGCTGGCCTGGGACCCCATGGTGGCGGCGCTGGCGGCCCAGCGCCCCCTGTGGGAGCCGGGCACGGCGCACGGGTATCACGGCCGGACCTGGGGCTGGCTGGTCGGTGAGGTGATCCGGCGGGTCTCCGGCCGGACGCCGGGGCGGTTCTTCGCCGACGAGATCGTCGGCCCGCTCGGCCTCGACTTCTTCATCGGCCTGCCGCCGGGCGAGCGCGGGCGGGTCAGCCGCATGGCGTACCGGCAGCCCGCCGTGGACCTCACCACCGTCCCCGTCGCGTCCGTCCCCGCCGGGCTCCGCGAGCGGGTCGCCGCCTGGCGCGACCCGGACTCCCTGAGCAACCGGGCCTTCGCGGTCACCGATCCCGCCGCGATCGACTTCGACGCCCCCGAGGTCCAGGCGGCCGAGCTCCCCTCCTCCAACGGCATCGGCACCGCACGCGCCCTCGCCCGGATGTACGCGGCCCTGATCGGCGAGGTGGACGGCGTGCGCCTCCTCGCTCCGGAGACCCTGGTCTCGGCGACCGAGGAGCGGGCGAGCGGACAGGACCGGGTGATGCTGGTCCCCAGCCGCTTCGCCACCGGCTACATGCTGCCCACGGACGGCACCCCCATGACCGGCCCGGCCGCCTTCGGCCATACCGGCCGCGGCGGCTCCCTCGCCTTCGCCGACCCCGAGCACGACATCGCCTTCGGCTACGTCATGAACCACATCGTCGGCGGGCCGGACGACGTGCGCGCGACCACGCTGGCCGAGGCGGTGCGGAAGGCGGTGGCGTGAGCCGGGGCGTTGCGCCTGGGGCGTGTGCGGCGGATCAGGGCCGGGTGGGCCCTAGGCCGGGGCGCAGCAGGCGGAGGTCGTCCCCGTGTCCTTGGTGAGGGTGTCGGCGTCGGCCTTGACCACGTAGACCTCCCACGGCTCCCCGCCGGGGCCTGTGACCCAGACCTTGTCCTGGAGGGCGTAGCAGCAGGACGTGTCGTTCTCCTCGGCGGTCGTGAGGCCGGCGTCCTTCAGGCGGGTGGTGGCCGCGGTGACCTGCCCGGCGCTCTCGACCTCGACGCCGAGGTGGTCGAGCCGGGTGCCCTCGCCGGCCTCGCCCTCGATCAGGACGAGCTTGAGCGGGGGTTCGGCGACGGCGAAGTTGGCGTATCCGGGGCGGCGCTTGGCGGGTTCCACGCCGAAGAGCTTCGTGTAGAAGGCGACCGAGCCTTCGAGGTCGGCGACGCGCAGGGCGAGCTGGACGCGGGACATGACCGTCTCCTTCTCCTTGTTTCGATGGCTGTCGATATGGCTCGACGGGATCGAGGTTGCCATCGGGATAGATGACTGTCAATATCGACGCATGTCGAAATGGGAACTGCCCCTGGTCGAGCGGGACGAGACGGCGGTCTGCTGCTCGCCGATGGTCCGTGAGCCGCTGGACGAGGCCTCCGCCGTCGACCTGGCGAAGATGTTCAAGGCCCTGTCCGACCCGGTGCGGCTGCGTCTGCTCTCGCTGATCGCCTCGCACGAGGGCGGCGAGGCGTGCGTCTGCGACCTCACCGGGCCGTTCGACGTCTCGCAGCCGACGATCTCCCACCACCTGAAGGTGCTGCGCGACGCCGGCCTGGTCGGCTCCGAGCGCCGGGGCACCTGGGTCTACTACTGGGTCCTGCCCGCCGCCTTCGCCCGGCTCTCCTCCCTCCTCCGGACCCCGGCCGACGCCGCACCCGCCGGAACGCCCTGATGGAGGCGCCGCTCCGGCGCCGCGCGCTCGCCGAGCTGGTCGGCACGGCCATGCTCGTGGCCGTCGTCGTGGGCTCCGGGATCCAGGCGGCCGAGCTGACCCAGGACGCCGCCGTCCGGCTGCTCGCCAACGCGCTGGCCACCGTCTTCGGCCTCGGCGTCCTGATCGCCCTGCTCGGTCCGGTCTCCGGCGCCCACTTCAACCCGGCGGTCACCCTGGCCCTGTGGTGGACCGGGCGCCGCGACGGGAGCGGACCTGCGCCGCGCGACGTCGCGGCCTACCTGCCTGCCCAGACGATCGGGGCCGTCGGCGGCGCGGTCCTGGCCAACGCCGTGTTCGCCGGACCCCTCGTCTCCCTCTCCACCCGCGACCGGTCCGCCGGCCACCTCTGGCTGTCCGAGGCCGTCGCGACCGGTGCCCTCGTCCTCCTGGTCCTCGGACTCGGCCGGACCGGACAGCGGCACCTCGCCCCGGTGCTGGTGGCCTCCTCCGTCGGCGCGGCCTACTGGTTCACCTCGTCCACGAGCTTCGCCAACCCGGCCGTCACCGTCGGCCGGGCCTTCTCCGACACCTTCGCGGGCATCGCCCCGGCCTCCGTACCGCCCTTCGTCGCGGCCCAACTCCTGGGCGCCGGAGCCGGGGTCGCCCTGGCCGCCGCCCTCTTCGGCCGTACTCCGGAAGCCGGCCGTGCTCCGGAAGCCGGCCACCCCCCTGAAGCCGCCCGCACCCCTGAAGCAGGGCCCGTCCCCGCCCCCGCCCCGACCCGGGAAGTACCCACATGACCCCCGCCCCGCCCCCCTCCGTCCTGTTCGTCTGCGTGCACAACGCCGGCCGGTCCCAGATGGCCGCCGCCTTCCTCGCCCGCCTCGGCGGCGACCGCGTCGAGGTCCGGTCCGCCGGGTCCGCCCCCGCCGACGCGGTGAACCCGGCCGTCGTGGCGGCCATGGCGGAAGTGGGCGTCGACATCGCCGCCGAGACCCCCCAGGCGCTCACCGCCGACGCCGTCCGGACCTCCGACGTGGTCGTCACCATGGGCTGCGGCGACGCCTGCCCGTACTTCCCCGGCAGGCGCTACCTCGACTGGACGCTCGACGACCCCGCGGGCCGGGACGTGGCGGCGGTCCGGCCCATCCGCGACGCCGTCGAGCGGCACGTCCGCGACCTGCTCGCGGAGCTGGGCGTCGAGGCCCGCGCATGAGCGGCGCCGTCCGCCTCGCCGCGATGCGCCCCGAGCACGCCGACCGGGTCCTGGAGATCTACCGGCTCGGCATCGCGACCGGGAACGCGACCTTCGAGACCAGCGCGCCCGCCTGGCCCGAGTTCGACGCCTCCCGCCTCCTGGACCACCGCTTCGTCGCCCTGGACCGGGCGGACGGCGTCGTCGGCTGGACCGCCGTCACCCCGGTCTCGGACCGCTGCGCCTACGCGGGCGTCGTCGAGCACTCCGTCTACGTGCACCCCGACGCCCGGGGCCGGGGCGTCGGCCGCGCCCTGCTCGCCGCCCTGCTCGCCTCCACCGACGCGGCCGGCGTCTGGACCGTCCAGTCCGGGATCTTTCCGGAGAACACCGCCAGCCTGGCCCTCCATCACCGCGCGGGCTTCCGCACCGTCGGCGTCCGCGAGCGCCTCGGCCGCCACCGCGGGGCCTGGCGTGACGTGGTCCTGCTCGAACGCCGCAGTCCGGCCGTCGGGTAGGGGGCGGTCGTGAGAACGGCGCTCACACCCTCGGCAGCCGCAGCCCCCACGCCCCCTCCCGCACCGTCCACGTCCGTCGCCGTACCGGGCCCGTCAGGCGGCCGTCCGCGCGGTAGCGGAAGTCCGGGCCCGAGACGGTGAGGGTGTGGGCGGTGGCGCGGCGGGGCGGGGCGGACGGGGGGTGGACGGTCACCTCGGCCGTGCCGGCGACCGAGCGGGCCGTCAGGGCCTCCAGGGGGGTGTCGACGTCCGCCAGGAGGACGCCGTCCGCCTCGACCCGCAGGGGGTGGAGGCGGACCGCCGGGGGCACCAGGGTGCGGACCAGGGAGCGGCAGGTGCCCCAGACCGACGGGGCCGCCGGGGCCGGGACCGGGAGGGCCGGGACCAGGAGGTCCCCGAGGACGACGCCGTCGCTGTCGTCCACCAGGAGGTCCAGGCGGCGCACCGCCCCGTCCAGGGCCGCCCGCGCCGCCGCCGGCGTGGAGCGCGGCACGCCGAGCGCGTACGCCACCTCCACGGTCTCCGGCGCGCCGATCGGGACCAGGGAGAGGGCCCCCTCCGCGAGGCCCCGCTCGCGGTGCAGCAGCGTCACCGCGCGCAGCAGGGCCCGGTCGTCCCCGAGCAGCACGGGGCGCCGGGAGCCGCGCCGGGACAGGGCCCGGGAGAATTCCTCCGGACCCTCCGGCAGGCAGATCTTCGCCTCCGCGCCCGCGAACAGGACATCCTTCGCGATCCGTACGGACTCGCCGTCGCTTCGGCGGGCGACCGGGTCGACGATGACCAGCAGCTGGTCGTGATCCGACACCTCGGTCCTTCCTCGGGTAGCATCTTTGTGCAAGAGCCCCTTGCGCTATTGCGCCAGGGGCTTCGTCTATTCCGGGGCACACCGGTGAGGCGGCGTACGCCCCCTGACCTTGGACATGCCCCACCCGGAAGGGGTGTACGCCTGTGCCCGCACTTGTGCTGCTCGGTGCTCAGTGGGGTGACGAGGGCAAGGGAAAGGCCACCGACCTGCTCGGTGGATCCGTTGACTATGTGGTGCGCTACCAGGGCGGCAACAACGCCGGCCACACGGTCGTCGTAGGCGACCAGAAGTACGCGCTGCATCTTCTCCCTTCCGGAATCCTCTCGCCGGGGTGTACCCCGGTGATCGGAAACGGTGTCGTCGTCGACCCGGCGGTCCTGCTCTCCGAGCTGAGCGGACTGAACGACCGCGGCGTCGACACGTCGAAGCTCCTGATCAGCGGCAACGCCCACCTGATCACCCCGTACAACGTCACCCTCGACAAGGTGACGGAACGGTTCCTCGGCAAGCGCAAGATCGGCACCACGGGTCGGGGCATCGGCCCGACCTACGCCGACAAGATCAACCGCGTCGGCATCCGGGTCCAGGACCTGTACGACGAGTCGATCCTCGCCCAGAAGGTCGAAGCGGCCCTGGAGGGGAAGAACCAGCTCCTCGCCAAGCTGTACAACCGGCGGGCCATCGAGGCCGGGCAGATCGTCGAGGAGATGCTCCAGTACGCGGAGCAGCTCAAGCCGTTCGTCGCCGACACCACCCTGATCCTCAACAACGCGCTCGACGAGGACAAGGTCGTGCTCTTCGAGGGCGGCCAGGGCACCCTGCTCGACGTCGACCACGGCACGTACCCCTTCGTCACCTCCTCGAACCCGACCGCGGGCGGCGCCTGCACCGGCACCGGCGTGGGACCGACGAAGATCAGCCGGGTCATCGGCATCCTCAAGGCCTACACCACCCGTGTCGGCGCCGGTCCGTTCCCGACCGAGCTCTTCGACCAGGACGGCGAGGACCTGCGCCGCATCGGCGGCGAGCGCGGCGTCACCACCGGCCGCGACCGCCGCTGCGGCTGGTTCGACGCGGTCATCGCCCGCTACGCCACCCGCGTCAACGGCCTGACCGACTTCTTCCTCACCAAGCTGGACGTGCTGACCGGCTGGGAGCAGATCCCGGTCTGCGTCGCGTACGAGATCGACGGCAAGCGCGTCGAGGAGCTGCCCTACTCGCAGTCCGACTTCCACCACGCGAAGCCGGTCTACGAGATGCTGCCGGGCTGGTCCGAGGACATCACCAAGGCCAAGACCTTCGCCGACCTGCCGAAGAACGCGCAGGCCTACGTGAAGGCCCTGGAGGAGATGTCGGGCGCCCCGATCTCCGCCATCGGCGTCGGCCCCGGCCGCACCGAGACGATCGAGATCAACTCCTTCCTGTAGGACTTCGAGAGGGAGTACGCGAGAGGGCCCGCCCTCCCGGTTCACCGGGAGGGCGGGCCCTCCGCCGTTCCCGACAGGCCTGAACTAGCCTTGCAGAGAAGGTGAGTTGGGTGATTAATGGGCTCCCTCACGCGTCGTTCCGTCTCAGGGGGAAGCATGGAAACGCCCGCACCGCCCGCCGCGCCGCCGCCACCGCCCCGCCCGCCCCACGCCGGCGGCCCGGTCCCGCGGCTTCCGCTGGTCATCAGCAAGAGGCTGCTCTGGGTGAACGGAGCCGCCTATCCGCTGGAGAACATCGTCCGCGTCTACACCTTCGTGCTCCGGCCCCGCCGGGCCGACGCCGTCCGCACCTTCCTGAAGCGCGTGGGGCTCACGCTGCTCGCGGGGCTCGGGATCGGCTTCTTCGCGTTCCTGGCCGACGTCTTCGCCCGGGGCGAGGAGCCGGGCGGCTTCCTCGCCTTCCTGTACCAGCTCTCCTTCCTGGTCATCATCGGCGCCCTCATCTGGTTCGTGGTCGACATGCTGGTCGTGGTCACCGCCTCCTCCCACGACGTGCTGGCCATCGAGACGAACGGGCAGTCGACCGCGATGGTCTCCGGGGACCCCCGCCACCTGCACGAACTCGTCGGGAAGATCGCGACCGCGATCGACGAGCCGGACGCGGCGCTCACGGTCACGGTCGAGGCGCTCATGATCAGCAACCCCAGCAACTACTACTTCGGGGACTCGGTGAACATCTACGGCGGCAGCGGCAACACGGGAGTGACGAAGTGACGACCGGGGACCAGCACCACCACGGCGACGTGGTGCACATGAACCAGACCACGGACAGCGTCGGCATCGACAAGCGGCAGACGTTCGTAGCGGGCGCGCCCGCCGCGTCCGCCGCCGAGCTGGAGCGGGCCATCAGGCAGCTGCTGCCCCTGCTCCGGGAGCTGCGGGAGCAGCTCCCGCCCCTCTCGGCGCGGACCGTGGAGGCCGCGGAGGCGGAGATCGGCGGATCCGCCGATCCGGAGGTACGGCGGACGGCCCTGGAGCGGGCCGGCGGGATCGCGGAGGCGGTGGGGACGGTCGGTGTGCCCGCCCTCGCCCTGATCCAGCAGATCCTGGCGCTGCTCGGCGGCTGAGGGGACCGCCCCGCCGCCTCGCCGCCTCGCCGCCCAGCCTCCTCGGCCCCGTCTCAGCCCTGTCTGCGCCGGTACTCGCCCGGCTCCCCGTCGGGCATCGGGTACACCAGGAGCCGTTCCTCGCCCTTCCACTTCACGATCCCCAGGTAGCTGGAGCCGTTCTCGGCGCACTCCGGGTCCCGGGCCGCTCCGGGGAGCGCTCACCCGTCCCCGCAGACCCTCAGCCCCTTCGGGGTGGCGCAGGGCAGGTGGCCGTGGACGCGGACGACGTCCTGGCCGCCGCCCCGGGTCAGGTAGGTGAGGAAGCCGGCCGCCAGGGAGCCGGCCGGCGGATCGCCCCAGGTGTAGGCGTACTCGATCTCCCGGTACGGGTAGGGGGACGCGCCCAGTTCGTCGACGTCGGCCTCGCGGCCGTCGATCGCCACCCGGTGCAGGCCCTTCACGGTGCCGCTCGCGCGCAGTTCGCCGTAGCCGATGGCTCCCGGGAGCAGGGCGACGGTGTCCAGGACCTGTTCGGTGGAGTCGAGTTCGCAGCGGGTGACCCGCGCCCGGGGGTCGTCGCGGTGCTCGCAGTCGAGGGAGGAGTGGGCCGGTTCGTTCTCGCCGAGGACCCGGCGCTGGAAGACCTCCCTGGTGCCGGAGCCGGCGTTCCGGCTCACCAGCCGGATCGGCAGGTTCGGGCCGCCGAGCACGCTCCAGTTGGTGATGTCGCCCCGGTAGACGCGCTGGATCTGGTCCCGGCTCAGGTTGGCGACGGGTATCCCGTCGTGGACGACGAGGGTGAAGAGGGAGACGGCGACCGGGCTCTCCCGCAGCGCCGGGTGGCCGTTCGGCTTGCGGCCGTCGGAGAGCGCGACGACGGCGGGCGGGCCCTTCTTCGCTGCGGCCGCCTTCCTCCCGGCGGCGTCCAGCTCCCGGACGCCGGTGGTCGAGCCGTGCGCGTCCACGAGCACCGTCGCGCCCTCGCAGTCCTTCTCGTACCGCTGCGCGAGCTCCTTCGCGACGGGTGCGAAGGCCGTCGAGCCGGTGACCGTGAGGGTGCCCCGGGCGCAGCCGATCGGCGGCGGGACCTCCTCCCGGACGATGATCGCGGCGAGGGCGACGACGCACGCGGTGAGGACGACCGTGACGGACAGCGCGGCCCGGCTGAAGACGGGCAGCTTGTCGTCGGGGGTGAGGCTGCGGGTGGGGTGGACGCGGCCCTCGGCGATGCTGCCGTCGACCCTGACCGCGCCGCCGATCGGGCCGCCGCCGAGCAGGACGAGCAGCTTGTAGTAGGCGCCCCGGTTGAGCGGGACCTTCGGCAGCGGGACGCTGGTGGCGCCCTCGGCGGGGCCCGTCCAGGTGTCGGGGAAGTGGCTGAGGAGCCGGGGGTGGTCGGGGGCGGTGACGACGACCGCCTTCACGTGCCGCCCTTCGAACTCCACCGTGAGCCCGTGGTCGTCCCCGTCCGTGTAGTGGTCGGCGGTGACGGCCAGGGCTCCGTCGTTCTCGATCCTGAGCAGGACGAGGGTGGCGTCCTCCAGGCCGGGACTGGTGTTGAAGTAGCCGCGCCGCACGGCCGTGCCGGTGCTGGCGGCGGCGCCGTTCGTCCCGCCGCCGACGGCCGTGTCCAGCTGGACGCGGTAGCCGATCCGCCGCTGGCGCAGCACCCACCACTGGTACCAGGCGACGCCGATCGAGACCAGGACGCCGATGAGCGCGGTGACCACGGCGACGAGGTTCTCGGAGGTGAGCCAGTCCATGCGCGCGACGGTACGGACACGTGTGCGGTTCCGTGGGGGGGTGTCGCCATCCGTCATCCGGTGTTCTTCCTTCCGCAAGCCGGATTCCGGCCGCGTGTCCGGCGGCCTGCCCGGCCGCCCTCCCGACCGCCTTCCGGCCGTCTCGCCGGGGCGTCGCGCGGGCGGGTCATCAGCGGTTGCCGGGGGTGGGGAGCCTCTGTGTAATGGCCACGAGGGGGCGTCCGTACGAGGAGTACACGAGCAGTACCGAGCAGTGCAGGAGTGCCCCATGCGCGTCGTCGAAGTGATCTCCTACGGCGGACCCGAGGTCCTCAGGATCGCCAACCGCCCCGAGCCGGAGGCCGGTGACGTCCCGGGCCGGGTGCGCGTACGGCTCAAGGCCGCCGCCGTGCACCAGGCGGACCTGCGGATCCGCTCCGGGCAGTGGGCCGCCTTCCTGGGCGAGCTGGCCCCGCCCTTCGTCCTCGGCTTCGACTTCGCGGGCGTGCTCCTGGACGCCGCGCCCGGCCTCCCCGAGGGCACCCGGGTGGCCGGCTTCATCCCCTGGGTGTCGGAGGGGACGGGCGAGGGCTCGTACGCGGAGGTGATCCGCGCCGCTCCCGAGTGGCTGGCCCCGATCCCGGACGACATGGACTTCACGACGGCCGCCTCGGTGCCGCTCTCCGCGCTGGTCGCGGACCAGGCCGTCGACCTCCTGGACCTTCCCGAGGGCTCCCCGATCCTGGTCAGCGGGGCCGGCGGGGTGGTGGGCCGCTTCGCCGTCCAGCACGCCGCCGCGGCGGGGTACCGGGTGGTCGCCCTCGCCGACGAGGACGTCCGGCACGAGCTGCTCAGACTGGGCGCCGAGGAGCTGGTCCCGCGCGGGGACCCGGCGGACGTCGTCGCCAAGGTGCGCGCCCACGTCCCCGAGGGCGTCGCGGCCGTCCTGGACGCCGCGCTCATCGGCGCCCCGCTGCTGCCCGCCCTGCGGGACGGCGGGACGTTCGTCTCGGCCTCCGGGGAGCGGCTGCCGGACCGGGTCAGGGACATCGACGTCGCCGCGATCCGGCCCCGCCCGGACGCGGCCCGCCTGAAGGCGATCCTGGACGGCGTCGCCGCCCGCGAGCTGGTCACCCGGACGGCCGACATCGTGCCCCTGGCGTCCGCCGCCGAGGCCCACCGCCGGGCGGAGGCCGGTCACCGGCCGGGCCGGATCGTGCTGCTGATCTGACGCCCGCCCGCGCCCCGGGGGTCCCTAGACTCCGGCGATGGGGATGCTGATCTGGATCAACGGACCGTTCGGCGGGGGCAAGACGCAGACCGCGTACGAGCTGCGCAGGCGGCTGCCGGGGAGCGTGGTCTGCGACCCCGAGCACGTCGGCTTCGGCCTGCACCGCATGACGCCCCCGGGGCTCCGGGGCGACTTCCAGGACCTCCCGGCCTGGCGGCAGGGCGTGTACGAGGTCCTGGACCTGGCCCTCCGGAAGCACCCGGGCGTGGTGATCGCGCCGATGACGGTCGTGGAGCCCCGGTCCTTCGACGAGACGGTCGGACGGCTGCGCGCGGCCGGTCACGACGTGCGGCACTTCGCGCTCCTCGCCGAGCGCGCGACGGTCCTGCGCCGGCTGCGCGAGCGCGGCTTCGGGCACGCGGTGCGGGCCCTGGGCGGGAAGGACGCCCCGCTGCGGCGGGAGGGCTTCGCCGTGTCGAAGCTCGACCTGTGCCTGGACCGGCTGCGCGGCGAGGAGTTCGCGGAGCACGTCCGCACCGACCGCCTGACGGTCCCTCGGGTGGCCGAGCGCATCGCCGCCTCGGCCGGACTCGACCTCGCGCCCGACACCGACGGCCCGCTCCGGGCGCGGCTGCGCCGGACGGCGGTCGGGATCCGGCACCTCCGCTTCGACTGAACTCGCATATCGGTGGCGGGTGTTCTCTCTCCGAACCGCTGTCACGATTTCTGGTCTGGACCTTGACAGGTCCAGACCAATCGCGCTTCGCTGGCCCTTCCCATCCGATCCCGGACCCCCCCCACCCGGAAGGACGAGCGATGCTCCGTAAGCTGCTCACCCTGTTCGCCGCGCTCTGTACGGCCGTAGGCCTCGCCGTACTGCTTCCCGCGACGTCGGCAGGGGCGGCCCCCGCCTGCGTGACGGCGTGGAACTCCTCCACGGTCTACACCGGCGGCAAGACCGCCTCGTACAACGGCCGCAACTGGTACGCGAAGTGGTGGACCCAGAACGAGCGCCCCGGCTCCTCGGACGTCTGGCGCGACGAGGGCGCCTGCGGCACCGGCGGCGGTGGCGACGGCGGCCAGAACAACGGCTTCGTGGTCTCCGAGGCCCAGTTCAACCAGATGTTCCCGAACCGGAACCCGTTCTACACGTACACGGGCCTGGTCAACGCCCTCAAGTCGTACCCGGCCTTCGCCAACACCGGCAGCGACACGGTGAAGAAGCAGGAGGCCGCTGCCTTCCTCGCCAACGTCTCCCACGAGACCGCCGGGCTCTACTACATCGTCGAGCAGAACACGGCCAACTACCCGCACTACTGCGACGCCGGGAAGCCCTACGGCTGCCCCGCCGGCCAGGCCGCGTACTACGGCCGCGGGCCGATCCAGCTCTCCTGGAACTTCAACTACAAGGCCGCCGGTGACGCCCTCGGCATCGACCTCCTGGGCAACCCGTGGCGCGTCGAGCAGGACCCGGCCGTCGCCATGGCCACCGGCCTCTGGTACTGGAACACCCAGAACGGCCCCGGCACGATGACCGGCCACAACGCCATGGTCAACGGCGCGGGCTTCGGCGAGACGATCCGCTCGATCAACGGCACCCTGGAGTGCAACGGCGGCAACCCGGCCCAGGTGCAGAGCCGGGTCACCAAGTACCAGCAGTACACCCAGATCCTGGGCGTTCCGACCGGCGCGAACCTGTACTGCTAGCGGTTCAGATCTGCCACGCGACGAACGCGGACCAGGCGGCGGGCTCCACGGCGAACGTGGGCCCGCCGTCCTGCTGCTTGGAGTCCCGCAGGTGCACGGAGTGCGGGCAGGCGGCGACCTCGACGCAGTTGCCGCCGCCGTCGTCGCTGTAGCTGGACTTGAACCACTGCAGGGTGTCGTTCATCTCCGTACTCCCGCCAACTCCTCGATGACGCCCAGCGACCTGCGCGGATCCAGGGCCTGTGCTCGGATCTTCGCATACCGCTGCATGTGCGTACTCACCTTCGCCCGGTCGGTGATCAGCAGGCTCTCTCCCTGGATTTCCAGGAACGTCACCCGGTCATGAACCGGGGACTCCACGATGTTCAGCTCGCCTCGTGCTCCTGCGTACTCCCCACCCAGCCCGGCATCCATGGGCAGCACCTGAAGGTTCACGTTCCTCCTTCGCGCGCACTCCGCCAAGTACTCCAGCTGCTCCCGCATGACTCCTTCGTCCCCGAAGGGCCGCTTCAGCACCGACTCGTCGAGAATCAGCTCGATCTCGCACACCGGCTTCCGGTCGAAGAGCGCCTTCCGCGCCATCCGGCCGACCACCAGTTCCTCGGTCCGCTCGGGAGTGGGCTCCGGGTATCCGCCCGCGATCAGCGCCCGCGCGTACGCCTCCGTCTGGAAGAGGCCGTGGACGACGTGGTTCGCGTACAGCCAGAGCGCCACCGCCTTCTGTTCGATCGGCGCGTACCCTCGGAACTGCTCCGGCAGTTTCTCCAGCCGTACGAGTTCCCGCAGCTCCTCGAAGATGCCCGTCCCGTTGCTCAGCGCCTGTTCGAGCTGTGCGAGCATTTCGTCGCTCACCGGCTGGATCATCCGCTCCATCGCGCTGATCGCCGCGCCGGTATAACCCATCTCCTTGCCGAGCCGTTCCTGCGTCATTCCTTTCTTCGTGCGCATTCTCTTGGCCAGCGACGCCGCCATCCGCGCCGCCGGACCCACCGGTTCCCTGTTCTCCACTCGGGCCATCGCGCTCCCCATTCGAACTCAACCGGTCTCAACCGGTCTCAAATGCTCCCCATCCAATTCGACTGCATTCAAGCTGCGTTGACGCAGTTCGACGGAATGCCGACGCACCGTCAGCAGTCGTGGAAAACGCTAGCGTCGGCGCGGGAACATGTCCCTGTGATTGAAGAGAATCGGGAAGTAAACGTCGACTGGATTCCAGTTTCCGGATTTCAACTCCGTAAGGCCGGCGTACAATTCGACGCCGTTCGAGTGGACGGTGAGGACGGGCGTCGGCTGGCCGACTGGATGGAGGCGCTCACCAACGGCGACCCGGGGCCGGTCGTCATCGAGGCGAACGGGCGGCGCGGGGTCTACTTCCTGGTGCCGCCGGGGACGACGTCCCACAAGTCGTGGCCGCGCGGGGTGACCCGGTTCAGTGCCGGGCCCGCGCACGTGAGCTACGTACCCGTGCCCGCGCTGACTGGTCGGACCTGGCCGCTCGCGTGGCGGTGTCCGCCGACGGGGCCCGACCGGTTCGTGCATCCGCTGCTCCTGAGGAGCGCCGTCACGGAGATGATGGAGCGGCGTCCGCTGCTCCCGGCGCAAACCCCTCCAGGGCCGTGAGGGCCCGGGAGAGCCGCTCCAGGACCCGTACGGTCTCGTCGAACGCCTCCTGCCCGCCCAGCTCCCGCGCGAGCAGCGCCGCGAGCTCCGCGTGGCCCGGGTCGATGCGGCGGACCGCCGCCCGGCCCTCCTCCGTGGGGGCGAGGAGCTTGGCCCGCCGGTGGGCCGGGTTCGGCTCGTAGGACGCCAGGCCCTCCCGTACGAGGAGGTCGGCCACCCGCTGGACGCTCTGGCGGGTGATGCCCATGGCGCGGGCGATCCCGGCGACCGGCAGGGGTTCGGGGAGCACGGCCCCGAGGACCTGCCACCAGGCGGCGGTCAGGCCCGCCGGCTCGGCCAGCTTCTCCGAGACGGCGAGGAACTGACCGTTCAGGCGGAAGGCGCTCAGGGCCGTACGGGACAGGGCGTCCTGCTGCGCACGGCTCATCCGTTCAGTTCGGCGAAGGCCGCCGGGTCCGAGTCGTGGAAGAGGCGGAACCAGGCGTCCCGCTTCCCCTCGTACGCCCCGAGGCGGGCGAAGATCTCGCGGGCGAAGGCGACGGGCTCGGTCGGGCCCGCCGTGATGAGGTCGCCGTCCCGCACCGCGTCCGCGTCGACGTAGTGCTCGGCGCCCTCGTAGCCGGTGGCGGCCAGGTAGAAGGAGACCGCGCTCGTGTGGCGGCGGTCGTCGAGCAGGCCCTCGCGGGCCAGGCCCGCCGTGGCGCCGCAGATCGCGGCGACCGGGACCCCGGCGTCGAGGAAGGCGCGGGCCTTGGCGGCGAAGGGGGCCAGCTCGTCGCCCTCGTCGTACTTCTCGGCCCCCGGCAGGATCAGCAGGGCGCTGTCCTCGGGGCGGAGGTCTTCGAGCGCGAGGTCGGGGACGATCCGGATCCCGGCGAGCGTGGTGACGGGCTCTCCGGCGACCGGACCGACGGTCTTGACCGTGTGTCCCGCGCGGGCGAGCCAGGCCGTGGCGTGGCCGGTCTCCCAGTCCGCGAGGGTGTCGTAGACGGCGAGGTGGACGATGCGGGTGCCGCTCTCGTTTGTCATGACAGTAGGCTGTCATTTCGACAGGATGCTGTCAATAGGAGGGTCCGGAGAACAACGTGTCGCGTCCCTCCCGGTCTCGGTGGACAAGATGGCCATGGCCCTTCCCACCTGCGGTTCCTTACCCTCGGCCGCATGACCCCTCACGCCGCACCCGATCCGCAGGCCGGCGCCGCCGTCAAGGCCGCCGACCGCGCCCACGTGTTCCACTCCTGGTCCGCCCAGGGCCTGATCGACCCGCTCGCCGTCGCCGGCGCCGAGGGTTCGTACTTCTGGGACTACGACGGGAACCGCTACCTCGACTTCACCAGCGGCCTCGTCTACACCAACATCGGCTACCAGCACCCCCGGGTGGTCGCCGCGATCCAAGAGCAGGCCGGGAAGCTCGCCACCTTCGCGCCCGCCTTCGCCGTGGACGTCCGCTCCGAGGCCGCACGCCTCATCGCCGAGCGCACCCCGGGCGACCTGGACAAGATCTTCTTCACCAACGGCGGCGCCGAGGCCGTCGAGAACGCCGTCCGCATGGCCCGGCTGCACACGGGCCGCACCAAGGTGCTCTCCGCCTACCGCTCGTACCACGGCGCCACCTCCACCGCCATCAACCTGACCGGCGACCCGCGCCGCTGGGCCTCCGACACCGGCTCGGCGGGCGTCGTGCGCTTCTGGGCGCCCTTCCTCTACCGCTCGCCCTTCTACGCCGCCACCGAGGCGGAGGAGTGCGCGCGGGCCCTCCAGCACCTGGAGGACACGATCGCCTTCGAGGGTCCGGCGACGATCGCCGCGATCATCCTGGAGACCGTGCCCGGCACCGCCGGCATCATGACCCCGCCGCCCGGCTACCTCGCCGGCGTGCGCGAGATCTGCGACCGGTACGGCATCGTCTTCGTCCTGGACGAGGTCATGGCCGGCTTCGGCCGCACCGGCAAGTGGTTCGCCGCCGACCACTTCGACGTCGTGCCCGACCTGCTGACCTTCGCCAAGGGCGTGAACTCCGGCTACGTGCCGCTCGGCGGCGTCGCCATCAGCGCCGAGATCGCCGCCACCTTCGACAAGCGCCCGTACCCCGGCGGCCTGACCTACTCCGGCCACCCGCTGGCCTGCGCCGCCGCCGTCGCCACCCTCCGGGTGATGGAGGACGAGAAGGTCGTCGAGCACGCCGCCCACATCGGCGAGACCGTCCTCGGCCCCGGCCTGCGCGAGCTCGCCGAGCGCCACCCGTCGGTCGGCGAGGTCCGCGGCCTCGGCGTCTTCTGGGCGCTCGACCTGGTGAGGAACCGCGAGACGCGCGAGCCGCTCGTCCCGTACAACGCGTCCGGCGAGGCCAACGCGCCCATGGCCGCCTTCGCCGCCGCCGCGAAGAAGAACGGCCTGTGGCCCTTCGTGAACATGAACCGCACGCACGCCGTCCCCGCCTGCAACGTCTCCGAGGCGGAGGCCAAGGAGGGCCTCGCGGCCCTGGACGCGGCCCTCTCGGCAGCCGACGAGCACACGGTCTAGACCACCGCTCGACCGCGTACCGGAGAGGTTCCCTCCGTCTGGACTAGGGTGTCCCGAGCCGGACGGAGGGGACCCACCACCATGCCCGCGAGCGGAGGCGTCACCCGCAGCACCCTGCGACAGCAGATCGCGGACGCGCTGCGTGACGAGGTGCTCGCGGGCCGTCTCAAGGCCGGGCGCGAGTTCACCGTCAAACAGATCGCGGAGCAGTACGGCGTCTCGGCCACGCCCGTGCGCGAAGCCCTCGTGGACCTCTGCGCGCAGGGGCTCCTCGACTCCGACCAGCACCGGGGCTTCCGCGTCCACCAGTACTCCGTCGACGACTACCGGCGGATGGTCGAGGCCCGGATGCTCGTGGTCGACGGCATCTTCCGCCGCCGCGCCACCGCCCTCCCGGCCCCGCTCCCGGCCCCCGAGCCGGGCATCGGGGTCGCGCTCGTCTCCGTGCGCCGCCGGGGCGAGGCCGCCGCGCGCGCGGCCCGCGCCGGCGACCTGGACGTCCTCATCGGGTACGACATCCGCTACTGGCGCGAGCTGGGCCGCCTGATCGCCGCCAACGACCACCTCGCGGACTTCCTGCACCGGCTCCGCGTCCAGGCCTGGGCCTTCTCCGTGCCCCACCTGCGCTCCGAGCGGGACCTCATGGGCTGGCTGTGGAGCGGGCACGTGGAGCTGGTCGACGCGATCACCCGGGGCGACGCGGAGGCGGCCGTGGCGGTCGTGCGCGCGTACAACGCGCACGCCCTGGAGTGGGCGGACCGGCTGGAGCGGCGGGGAGAGTAGGGCGGGGCGCGGCGGGTTGAGGGGCCGCCTCCGGGGGCAGGTCCCCAACGGGTGGGCGTCGTCCGACGATCCGACTACCCTGGCCGTCCCTGCAACCGACGGAGAGCGAGCCTCCCTTGGCCTGTGACCTGTGGCTGGTCCCCCTCGTCGACGTGCTGTGCCACAGCCCCGACAACCCCTTCGCCGAAGAGATCGCCGCCTACGACGCCGTCCTCAGCGCCTCGGGCCTGCCGACCGTGCCCGTCTACGCCTACATGCCGGGGCTCTCCGGCGACGTCGCCCCGGTCGCGGGCTTCGACTACGAGGCCCTGCACTTCCTGCGCCGCGCCTACCTGCTCCAGGTGCACGGACTGCCGGTCGAGCCGGTCGGCGAGCTGGGCGGGGACTACGAACAGCTCCTGGAGATGTTCGAGGCGACCGCCCAGCGGTCGCACCTGGTCTGGCACTACGACCACGCGGGCGCGTACGTGCCGGTCGACTTCCCGGCGCCGCTCGCCAGCGACGAGCTCCTGGAGGGCGGCGGGCCGCTCGGCTCCTCGCACGGGCTGCTGCGGGAGCTCCAGTTCGTGGCGCCCGCGATCGGCATCGACCCGGCGAACCCGCCGGCCGCCCCGCTGCCGCCGGAGCGGCCGACCGCCCTGGAGGAGCCGGCCGTCGGCCTCTCCCCGTACGACCAGGGGCCCTTCGCCCGGGAGCGGCACGTGTGGCTGGGGCTGCACGCGGCGGCGACCCGGAGCCTGGCCCAGGGCTCGATGATCATCCTGAGCTAGGGCGTGTGTCGAAAGTGGCGTCGTCTGCCCGGAGGGCAGGCGGGACTTTCGACACACGCCCCAGGGCGTGCCGGGCGGCGCGGCCCCGGCCGTGATCCGCCGGACGCGCCCTGGCCCCGCCGCCGCGACCGGCGCCCCCGGAGAGACCTCAGCGGGTCTCCGGGGGCCGCTGGCGCGGCATGTTCGGGCGGGTGCCCGGCGGCAGCGGGAAGCGGCCGCCCGTCGGCTGGACGCCCTCGGGCCGGGACGGCACCACGCCGACCGACTGGAGCGCGAGCGGTGCCGGACCCGAGCGGAACTCGACCATCCAGTCGGCGGTCTCCGCCCGTACCAGCTCCGTCACGTCCTCCGAGAAGCGGCGCAGCACGCCGAGACAGCGCTCCGCGGCCTCGCTGGCGGTGCCCTCCGTGGGCCCCAGGACCTCCCGGACGCTCTCCGAGGCCCAGTCGAACTGGAGCGCCTGGAGCCGCCGCTGCACCGCCTGCGCCGTCGCCACGTCCCTTATCCAGCCCGACGTCACCCCGAAGTACCGGTCGCAGGCCAGGCAGGCGGCGCCGAGCAGCAGCGAGAGGTAGCCCCAGCCGGCCGTGCCCGCCGCGACCCCGGTCAGGTCGAGCAGCGGCAGGGCGGCGCCCGCGATCACCCCGACGGCGGTGCCGATCCGCAGGAACCGGGCGGCACGGCGCTTCCAGACCCGGTCGGAGAGGTACCACTCGGCGGTCCGGAGGGCGTTCTCCTCCACCCAGCGGTACAGCTCGTCGAGCCGCTCGGCCGGCTCGCCCCAGTCCCCCAGGGGGAAGGGCCTGCCGGTCAGGTCGCGGCCGCTCAGGTCACGGCCGGTCGGATCGGGGCGGACGTCTCCCCCGGGGTGCCCCGGTGGCGGCATCTCCGGCTGCTGGCTCACCGGGGGACTCCTCTGTTCAGCTCAGCGCCTCTGCTCGGCTCGGCGCTCGTGTCGCTCGTGTCCTGCTGTGGCGTGCGGTGCACGTGGTGCCTGCCCTTCCTACCGCCGAATGGAGGGCGACGGGCCCGGAATCCCAGGATTTCCGCCCGCAAGTGGGTGTTGATCAGGTAGAGGAGCCCGCAGTTTCTCACCCGAAAGAGTGATGGAGGCAGGGTGGGCGGGGACCACGTAGGCTCGGCGTACCGAGCCAGACAAATTGACCCTCAGGAGTGACCGTGATTCCCGGTGGCGGCCAGCCCAACATGCAGCAGCTCCTCCAGCAGGCCCAGAAGATGCAGCAGGACCTCGCGCGGGCGCAGGAGGAGCTCGCCGCCACCGAGGTCGACGGACAGGCGGGCGGCGGCCTGGTCAGGGCGACCGTCACCGGCTCCGGCGAGCTGCGCGGCCTGGTGATCGACCCCCAGGCGGTCGACCCGGAGGACACCGAGACGCTGGCCGACCTGATCGTCGCCGCCGTGCAGGCCGCCAACGACAACGCGCAGCAGCTCCAGCAGGCCAAGCTGGGCCCGCTGGCGCAGGGCATGGGCGGCATGCCGGGCCTCGGCTTCTGAGACCCCGGCCGCGGCACCGTTCCCACGGGCCTTCCGGGGCCCGCCGCAGGAGCTGTCCGCGGGGGTCGTCCACAGCACCGCTTCCGTTGGGCTTCTAAGGCCCGGCCGCAGCCACTACCGTAAGAATCAAGCACACCCGAGAAGGGCGTTCCGTTGTACGAAGGCGTGGTTCAGGACCTCATCGACGAACTGGGCAGGCTGCCCGGCGTCGGTCCCAAGAGCGCGCAGCGGATCGCCTTCCACATCCTCCAGGCGGAGCCGACGGACGTCCGTCGGCTCGCGCACGCGCTCCTGGAGGTCAAGGAGAAGGTCAGGTTCTGCGCGGTCTGCGGCAACGTGGCACAGCAGGAGCAGTGCAACATCTGCCGGGACCCGCGCCGGGACCTGACCGTCATCTGTGTGGTCGAGGAGCCCAAGGACGTCGTGGCGATCGAGCGGACGCGGGAGTTCCGCGGCCGCTACCACGTCCTCGGCGGCGCGATCAGCCCCATCGAGGGCGTCGGCCCGGACGACCTGCGCATCCGGGAGCTGCTCGCGCGGCTCGCGGACGGCACGGTCACCGAGCTGATCCTCGCGACCGACCCGAACCTGGAGGGCGAGGCCACCGCGACGTACCTGGCGCGGATGATCAAGCCCATGGGCCTGCGGGTCACCCGGCTCGCGAGCGGCCTCCCGGTCGGCGGCGACCTGGAGTACGCGGACGAGGTGACCCTGGGCCGCGCCTTCGAGGGCCGGAGGCTGCTGGATGTATGACGACCTAGCCCACGCGTGGGTGCTCCGAGGAAGGCAGCTCGATGTCTGACCCCACACTGCACTCCGTCACGCAGGACCCCGACGACTTCGCGGTCCAGATCGCCGACTCCATCGAGAGCTTCATCGTCGCGACCACCGAGGTGGCCAAGGGCGACGAGCCGGCCAGCACGGTGCCCTTCCTGCTCCTGGAGGTCTCCCAGCTCCTCCTGGCGGGCGGCCGGCTCGGCGCGCACGAGGACATCGTCCCGGACGAGCGCTACGAGACGGACACGGGGCCGGAGCCGGACGCGGACGACCTGCGCGAGCGGTTCGCCGCCCTCCTGGAACCGGTCGACGTCTTCTCCGAGGTCTTCGACCCGTACGAGCCCCGCAAGGCCCCGGTCCCGGCCCGGATCTCCGACAACCTGGCCGACATCGTCGCCGACCTGAGCCACGGCCTGGCCCACTACCGGGCGGGCCGGACCAGCGAGGCCCTGTGGTGGTGGCAGTTCTCGTACTTCTCCAACTGGGGCCCGACCGCCTCGGCCACCCTCCGCGCCCTCCAGTCCCTGGTCGCCCACGTCCGCCTCGACCAGCCGCTCGCGGCCCTGGACGGCCTCGACACGGACGAGGACCTGGGCGACGACGACCTGGCGGAGGAGGCGGGCCGGGTGATGATCCGCGAGATCGCGGGTCCGCTGGGGCTGGGGCTGAGGAAGTAGCGGGAGCGGGCGGGGACGGTCTCCGGAAGGAGCCATTCCGGTGCATTTCGGTCAGGTGATCACCTGCTGAGCGGCTTGTCTCACCATTCGGTATCTCGTAGGCGTTTTCGAGTCGCTCGTTAGACTGAGCCGATCGCAGCGCCGGCTGCGGCACAGACTGAGCGAGGAGCGCACGTGGGCCTTGTCGTGCAGAAGTACGGAGGCTCCTCCGTTGCCGATGCCGAAGGCATCAAGCGCGTCGCCAAGCGGATCGTGGACGCCAAGAAGAACGGCCACCAGGTGGTCGTCGTGGTTTCCGCGATGGGCGACACGACGGACGAGCTGATCGATCTCGCCGGGCAGGTATCCCCGATTCCTTCCGGGCGTGAGTTCGACATGCTGCTGACCGCCGGGGAGCGGATCTCCATGGCCCTGCTGGCCATGGCGATCAAAAACCTGGGCCACGAGGCCCAGTCGTTCACCGGCAGCCAGGCCGGTGTCATCACCGACTCGGTCCACAACAAGGCGCGCATCATCGATGTCACGCCGGGCCGGATCCGCACCGCCCTCGACGAGGGCAACATCGCCATCGTCGCCGGCTTCCAGGGCGTGTCCCAGGACAAGAAGGACATCACCACCCTCGGCCGCGGTGGCTCGGACACCACCGCCGTGGCGCTCGCCGCCGCGCTCGACGCCGAGGTGTGCGAGATCTACACCGACGTCGACGGCGTGTTCACCGCCGACCCGCGCGTGGTGAAGAAGGCGAAGAAGATCGACTGGATCTCCTTCGAGGACATGCTGGAGCTCGCCGCCTCCGGCTCCAAGGTGCTGCTGCACCGCTGCGTCGAGTACGCGCGCCGCTACAACATCCCGATCCACGTCCGCTCGTCCTTCTCCGGACTCCAGGGCACGTGGGTCAGCAACGAACCGACAGGGGACTCCAAGGTGGAGCAGGCCATCATCTCGGGTGTCGCCCACGACACCTCCGAGGCGAAGATCACCGTCGTCGGCGTGCCGGACAAGCCGGGCGAGGCCGCGGCCATCTTCCGCGCCGTCGCGGACGCCGAGATCAACATCGACATGATCGTCCAGAACGTGTCCGCCGCCTCCACCGGCCTCACGGACATCTCCTTCACCCTCCCCAAGGCCGAGGGCCGCAAGGCCATCGACGCCCTGGAGAAGGCGAAGGGCGCGATCGGCTTCGACTCGCTGCGCTACGACGACCAGATCGGCAAGATCTCCCTGGTCGGCGCCGGGATGAAGACCAACCCGGGCGTCACCGCGGACTTCTTCCGCGCGCTCTCCGACGCGGGCGTGAACATCGAGCTGATCTCGACCTCCGAGATCCGCATCTCGGTCGTCACCCGCGCCGACGACGTCAACGAGGCCGTGCGCGCCGTCCACACCGCCTTCGGCCTGGACAGCGACTCGGACGAGGCCGTGGTCTACGGCGGCACCGGGCGCTGACCCCGCCCGTTCCACCGGCTCTTCCACGACTCCCCCCGTGCGGCGGCCCGCGGCCGTCCGCCCGGGGGGAGACGTGCGTCGGGAGCCGTGTGTCATGGATTTGTGTGATCTGTGAACGACCTGTGAGCAAATAGGCGTCAGATATCCCTTGAACTGCGGCGATGTCCTGGACGACGATGCATTTCCCCCTTGCTGCAACCAGTAGTTGGGTGGGGCGCGTCTCAGCGGGCACCCACGGGCGTGCGGCGCCGGGCGCGCTGTGAAAGCGGGGCATCGGGGGAGAACGGTTACGCATGAGGACGAACAACCCGCCGTC
Organism: Streptomyces sp. NPDC086147; assembly: GCF_040702165.1. Taxonomy (NCBI): domain Bacteria; kingdom Bacillati; phylum Actinomycetota; class Actinomycetes; order Kitasatosporales; family Streptomycetaceae; genus Streptomyces; species Streptomyces sp. NPDC086147. The sequence continues at coordinate 468,259 of NZ_JBFBJO010000003.1, forward strand.
GAAAAGGACGGCGAGCGCGTACAACCCTGCCGGGGGTAGGCGTGTCCAACAGGCGTGGCAGAGGTACTCGACATCGCGACCATCGCCCCGCTGCGCGGCGCGGGCACGGCGTTGCTCCCCGCACGGAGCGGCGTCGCCGGCACCGTGCGCGGACCCGTCGTCGCCCCGTTCCGGCGTCCGCGGGCCCTCGGCGGGATGCCGGTGATCGCTCCCGTGACCACCGATTCCCGGTCCCACCGGGTGGACGGCGTCCCCTCGCCCCGCACGAGCGACGAGGACGCCCCGGCCGTCGGCACCACCGTCGACCACCTCACCGAGACCTACCGCGCCCACTACCGGTCGCTCCTCGGCCTCGCCGCGCTGCTCCTCGACGACACGGCCTCCTGCGAGGACGTGGTCCAGGAGGCGTTCATCCGCGTCCACTCGGCCCGCAAGCGGGTCCGCGAACCGGAGAAGACGCTCGCCTACCTGCGCCAGACCGTCGTGAACCTCTCCCGGTCCACGCTGCGCCGCCGCATCCTCGGCCTCAAGCTGCTCTCGAAGCCGATGCCGGACATGGCCAGCGCGGAGGAGGGGGCGTACGACCAGCTGGAGCGCGACGACCTGATCAAGGCCATGCGCGGACTCCAGCGGCGCCAGCGCGAGGTGCTCGTCCTGCGCTACTTCGCGGACATGACCGAGGTCCAGGTCGCCGAGACGCTGGGGATATCCCTGGGTTCGGTGAAGGCGTACGGCTCGCGGGGCATCGCGGCCCTGCGCGTCACGATGGGGGCGACGTCGTGAGTGGGGCGCGCGGCGAGCAGGGCAGGGCCCCCGAGGAGGGGGCCGCCGCCGAGGACGCGGTGACCCCGGAGGGCCGCGAGGCCTCCGAGGGGAGCGCGCCCGCCGAGGACCGCACCGAGGAACACGGGGAAGCCGGGGAGCCCGAGGAACGCGGGACGGGCGCCGGGGACGCCGGTGGCCGTAGGGTCACCGGGGGCCCCGGGGCCCGTGCCCGTGACGAACGTGACGATCTGAGTGGACAGCGCATGGTGAACATCGAGTCCGGGCCCGGCGAGGGCGACGGGGACGAGGAGCTGGCGCTGCGGCGGATGCTCCACGGCGCCGTGGAGGGACTGGAGCCCTCCCTCGGATCGCTGGAGCACCTGCGCCGCGCCGTGCCCGCCCGGCGCGCCCGCAAGCGGCAGGCCGTCGTCGGCGCCGCGGCCGCCGCCGTCCTCATCGGCACGGCCGTGCCGGCCTTCGTGCACGTCGCCTCCTCGGAGGGGACCACCACCGCCAGCCCCGTGAACGCCGGCCACGGCGAGGAGGCCCAGGGCGGCACCGGCACCGAGACCGGCATCGAGGGCGGCCGGAGCGCCGGGACCCCCGCGAGCAGCGCCTCCCCGAGCCGGGACGGCGGAGAGGGCGTGGCCGACGGCTCCTCCGGCAAGCCGGAGACCGAAGCCGGGGCGTCCGGCGAGACCCCCGGGGACGCGCAGGAGATCGCCCCCGGGACGGACCGCTGCGCCGTCGGCCAGCTCTCCGGCGGCGGCGCGCGGTCCGGCGGACCCGACGCCGAGGGCAAGGTGTACGGCAGCTTCCGCGTCGTCAACGTCTCCGGCACCGCCTGTGTCGTGGACGGCGCCGGGACCGTCGGCTTCGAGGCCCGGGGAGCGGCCGACCCCGGACGGATCGCGGTGGTCCGGAGCACCTCGGGCGGCGAGGGCGGCGGACTGCCGGGACCCGCGCGGGAGTCCTCCCGCCTGCTCCTGGAGCCGAACGGCTCCTACGAGGTGAAGTTCGTCTGGGTGCCCAGCGAGACCTGTCCGACGACCGGGACCACCCCGACGCCGACGCCGACCACCCCGGTCGACCCGCCGACCACTCCGCCGCCGACGCCCGCCCCGACCGAGCCCACCGGCAACCCCGACCCCAGCGGGGGCCCGGGCTCCGGCGGAACCGGCGGCAGCCCGGAGCCGGGACCGGCCGACGGCGGCCCGGCGGCCCAGCTGCTCCCGGCGGCCGGCGGCCCGGCGGACGGCAGCGTCGTGGTCAGCCACACCGCGGAGCCCGGCGGCCCCTCGATGTCGGCCGTCGTCCCCCACGCCTGCTCCGGCACGGTCTACCGCACCGGCCTCATCGGCACGCCCTGAGGCTCCGGGAGGCCGGGTCCCGCACGCCCGCCGAGCCCACGGGCTCCGGCGGGCCCGGCCCTACAGCCCCAGCGCCTCGTCCCGGGACGCCTCCGCCTCGCGGCGGACCAGGCGGAACCACATGAAGAGCACGAAGCCGGCGAAGACGAACCACTCCGCCGTGTAGCCGAGGTTCTGGAACGCCTTCGCGTCCAGACCCGTGCCCGCGGCGGCCGCCGCCGGGACCGGGGTGAGACCGGCGGGGGAGTCCGCGAGGGTGATCCAGGCGTCGTAGACGTCGTCCGTCACCACGTTCACCAGGGACGCCGCGCTGATCATGCCGAGCTGCCCCTCGGGCAGCCCGCCCGCCGCGCGGACGCCCTTCGACCCCTGGTTCTCCGAGGCCTGGAGCGCGCCCACCACCGTGACCTCGCCGGACGGCGGGACGGGCGCCCGCCCGCCCTCCGGGAGCCAGCCCCGGACCACCGGGAGCGACCGGCCGCCGTCCGTCCGCAGCAGCGTCAGGACGTACGACCCGGTCCGGCCGTCCAGCTCGCGGCCCGGCACGAGGAACTGCTCCCCGAACCGGCCGCGCGCCTCGGCCGTGCGGCCCGAGGTCTCCTTGTCCACCGGGAGCAGCGCGTCCAGCGGCTCGGCCTTCGCCGTGCTCGGGGCGGCCCGCTGCTCCGCCTCCTGGTGGGAGTCGACGCGGTCCTCGAACTTCCCCAGCTGCCAGGTCCCCATGAAGACGCAGAACGGGATCGCGAGGAGGACGAAGAGGTTGATCCCCCACCAGCGGGGAGTTCTCAGGAACCGGTACACGCCCCCACGGTACGCAAGGCCGCTCGGCCCCCCGTCGGCCGGGTGCCCGACCGGGGCGCGTCCGGCGGATCGGGGCCGGGCGGGCCGCGGCGTCCGGCACGGCCCCGGTCATGAGGCGCCGGCCACCCCCCGGACCGGTCGGGTCCCCAGGTGCTTCGCGGCGAACGCCAGGTCCAGGGCGACCTGCTTGATCCGCTCCTCCACCACCAGGGAGCCGTGGCCCGCGTCGTACCGGTACACCTCGTGGACCGCGCCCCGGGCCGCGAGCCGGCCGACGTAGTTGTCGATCTGGCGGATCGGGCAGCGCGGGTCGTTGACCCCGGCCGAGATGTGCACCGGGGCCTTCACCGCGTCCACGTACGTCAGCGGCGACGAGGCCGCGTACCGCTCGGGCACCTCCTCGGGCGAGCCGCCCAGGAGCGTCCGGTCCAGCGCCTTCAGGGCCTCCATCTCGTCCTCGTACGCCGCCACGTAGTCCGCGACCGGGACCGCCGCGAGGCCGACCGCCCAGGCGTCCGGCTGGGTGCCGAGCCCGAGGAGGGTCAGATAGCCGCCCCACGAGCCGCCGGAGAGGACGAGCCGCTCCGGGTCCGCGAGCCCGCTCGCCACCGCCCACGTCCGGACCGCGTCGACGTCCTCCAGCTCGATCAGGCCGACCCGGTGCTTCAGCGCGTCCGTCCACTCCCGGCCGTACCCCGTCGAGCCCCGGTAGTTGACCCGCACCACCGCGTACCCGTGGTCCAGCCAGGCCGCCGGGCCCGACGCGAAGGCGTCGCTGTCGTGCCAGGCCGGACCGCCGTGCACCTCGAAGATCGTCGGGAACGGGCCCTCGCCCTCCGCCGGGCGCTGCACGAGCGCGTGGACCCTGCCGCCGGGGCCCTCCACCCACACGTCCTCCACCGGCAGCGACGGCGGCGCCTTCGGGCCGGGCGGGTCCAGGACGACCCCGCCGTCCGTGGAGCGCACCACCGGCGGCTCGGCGGCCGAGGACCACAGGTACTCCACGCTGCCGTCCGGCCGGGCCGTCGCGCTCGACACCGAACCGGCCGGGGTGTCCACCCGCACCAGGGCGCCGGTGCCGATCTCGTACCGCCACAGCTCGCTGCGGGCCTCGAAGCCGTGCACGATCAGCAGGCCCGAGCCGTCCGGGTACCACTCCGCCGACACGTCGCCCGGCAGGTCGAGCCGCAGATCGGTCTCGGCGCCCGTCGCCACGTCCCAGAGCATCGGCTCCCAGCGCCCGCGCCGCTGGTGGCCGACGAGCAGCCGGGTGTCCCCGGCGGCCGGGGCGAAGCCCAGGACCGTGAGGCCCAGCTCCTCCGTGCCGCCCTTGGTGTCGTCGAGGTCCGCGACCACGCTCCCGTCCGAGGCGCGCAGGACCCGCAGCGCCGAGTGCATCGCGTCCCCGTGCTCGGTGTGCTCGACCGCGACCAGCGAGCCGTCGTACGACAGGTCGCCGACCCCGGCCGACTCCCGGTGCCGGTAGATCTCGACCGGGGCGCCGCCCCCGGGCCGTACGAGGTGGACCGTCGAGCCGTCCTCGTCCGTGGAGCGGCCCACCACGACCGTGCCCTCCCGGCCGATCGCGAGCCCGGCCGGGTAGGAGGGGGCCAGGTCCGGCACGGCCGGCTCGTCCGCGCCGCCCGCGAACGGCTGCCGCATCCACACCCCGAACTCGTCCCCGTCGGTGTCCGCGAACCACCAGACCCACGCGCCGTCCGGGGACAGCGTCCCGTCCGTCGTCCCGTTCGGCCGGTCCGTGGCCTGCCGCTGCTCCCCGGTCGCCCGGTCCCACGCGTACAGCTCGTACGTCCCCGTCGCGTTGGACACGAACAGCGAGCGGTCCGGCGCCTCCTCGGCCCACTCGGGCAGGGAGACGCGGGGCGCGCGGAAGCGCTGCTCCCAGACGGGCGCGTCGGGGCTCTCGTGATTCTCGGGCTTCCTGCTCTCAGTCATGGCACCCATCATGCTCCGGGCGGAGGGCCGTCGGGTCGCGTGCTCCGCAACCTGTGGATAACCTCGCCGACATGCACGATCCGACCCCCGAGGAGAGGGACGGGGCCGACCGGGCGGACTGGGACGAGCGCGTCCCGGCCCACGCGGCCGGCCCCGTCCACGACCTCGACGCCTTCCGCGCCGGCGAGGACGTCCTGCGGGACTTCGAGGTCGCGGAGGTCGGGGACGTCACCGGGCGCACCCTGCTGCACCTCCAGTGCCGCACCGGCCTGGACACCCTCTCCTGGGCCCGGCGGGGCGCCGCCCACGTCGTCGGCCTCGACCCCTCCGAGCAGGCCGTCGAGACCGCCCGCGCGCTCGCCGCCGACCTGGGCCTCGCGCAGGACCGGGCCGCCTTCGTCGCCGCCGGCGTGTACGACGCGGCCGAGGCCGTCCCCGACGGCTCGTACGACGTCGTCTACACCGGCGGCGGGGCGCTGCGCCGGCTGCCCGACGTCGAGCGCTGGGCGGAGACCGCCGCCTCGCTCGTCGCCCCCGGCGGCTTCCTCTACCTCGCCGAGTTCCATCCGCTGGCCGACTCGCTCGACGACGAGACCGGCAGCCGGGTCGTGCACGACTACTTCGTCCGCGACCCGTGGGCCGACGCCGCCCCCGGCGCGGACCGGGCGCACCCGGTCGGCGAGGTCGTCACGGCGCTCGCGCGGGCGGGCCTGCGGATCGACTTCCTGCACGAGCACGACGTCTCGTCCGTCCCCCGCTACGGCACCCTCCGGCGGCACGAGGACGGCTGCTACCGTTTCCCGGCGGACCGCCCCCGCGTCCCGCTGATGTACTCGGTCAGGGCGTCCCGCCCGGACACCTTCTAGGCCCCCCGCTCCGGGCGCACGTGGTGCGTCCGCCGTCCGTCCGGGCCGAGGACCTGCGCCCCGATCTTGTGCGTGCGCAGCGAGAGCGCGGTGCCCGTGATCCGCAGCGCCGGAGCGGCCCGTACGAGCACCGCCGTCACCTCGTGCAGCTCGTCGACGGTACGGAGCCACATCGCGAGCGCCAGGTTGTGCGGCCCGGTGACCGAGGTGACGAGCCGGGTCTGGCGCAGCCGGCCGAGCGCGGCGACCGTCTCCGGCACCTCCAGGGGCGGGATGTCCGCCGCGACCAGCGCCCACACCGGACGTCCGGAGAAGCGCGGCGCGGGCAGGCAGTGGTGGTGGAACGCGCCGGACGCCGTCAGGACGTCCAGCCTGCGCCGTACCGTCGACTCGCTCGTGCCGCACTGCCGGGCGAGCTCGGCGGCGCTGCGGCGGGCGTCCCCCGCCAGCTCCGCGACGATCCGCCGGTCCAGATCGGTGACGCGCGGGTACGCGCGCGCGTGGGTCCTGTTCCGCCGGTCCCCGCCCGTCAGCTCCGTGAGGTGCTGGATCTGCCCGGGGGTGAGCTGGTCGATCCGCGACCGGTACGGGCGGTTGTGCAGCCGCGTGACGACCTGCGCGCGGCACCTGAGCACCCCGGACAGGCGCCGCACCCGGCCGGCGAGGTAGGCGTCGAGGGCGTGGAGGTCGGGCGAGGCGACGAGCAGCACCAGGTCGGCGTCGCCGGTCACCTGGTGGACGCCGAGGGTGCAGGGGTCCTCCGAGAGCTCGCCCGCGGTGGCCTCGATGGCTCCGGCGACGCACTCCAGCTCCACCCACGCGTACAGGGTGGCCTCCTCGCCGTGCCGGGCGGCGAGCAGGGAACTCCAGGCGTAGCCCTTGCCGCTGAGGTGTTCCCAGCGCCGGGCGAGGGTGTCGGGGCTCGCCTCCAGGACGGCCGAGAGCTGGGTCCAGCTGGCGCGCGGGGCCATCTGCAGTGCGTGGATCAGCGCCAGATCCGCCTCTCCCAGGACGGATTCCCCGGTATCCATGCGCCTCCTTGGCCGATCCCCGGAAAACCCGGCCTGTGGGTTCCGAGGCGCCCCAGGATGTGCACCGGGGCACGTGCATTCAATCCCGTGACGGTGGCCTCCGCCATGACATCGGGCACAACGCGCGAACACGGCACGCGGGTACGGTCCGTGGGGCGCGCCACGGGTGCGACGGGCCACGGGCACGAAGGGCCGCCGCCGCACGGGCCGGGGCCCCACGGCACACACCCCACGCGCGCGTGAACCAGGGAGGGCGGGGATGACGAGGCACCTGCGGGGGGACGGCCGTCCGGCCGGAGAACCGGCCGGGGGCACGACCGGGCGCGCCCGGCGCGTCCGGCGCACCGGCCACATCCGGGACGCCGGGGACGCGGTAGGGGACGCCGGGGAGCCCGGAGACGCCGGAGGAGGCACCGGGGGCGCCTGGAGCGCCGGAGCCGGGGACCCCTCCGGGAGCGAGCTGCTCTGGGGCGAACCGGTGACCGCCGGCCAACTCGCCGCCGCCGAGAGCGGGTACGCCCGCTGCGACCCCGACGAACGCCTCCTGTGGGAGCGGCTCTCCGTCTTCGAGGGCGCCTTCTGCCGGGACGCCGTCCGCGAGGTGTGCGCCTCCGGCACGCTTCCCTCGGCACGGGTCCAGGCGGTCCTGGACCGGCTCGCCCCCCTCGCGCTGCTGCCCGTCGACGACCTGTTCGACGGCGAGGAGGACACGCCCCGCTACTGGATGCCGCTCCCCATGCGCGCGGTGGGCGCCCGCAGGCTCACCGAGCGCGGCGACCGCTGGGCCGTCGTCCTGCACCACCGCAGGTGGTGCGCCCGGCTCGCCCGGCGGGCCGCCGACCGGTGGCAGAGCGGCCGGCAGCTCGACGCCCGCGACCTCGCCCTGCGGGAACTCCCGGACCTGGCCGCCGCCATGGACCCCACGACCGCCCCGCTGTCGCCGAGCACCGAGGCCGGCACGGGCGTCGAGATCGCGGTCTCCCTGTGGTTCCTGTGGGTGGCCTGCGGACGGGTCGCCGAGGGCCGGACCCGGCTGCGGCACGCCCTCGCCCTGCACCCCGGGCCGCCGCCGGCCCGCGCGCTGTGGCTCGCCGCCCACCTGGAGCTGGAGGCGGGCCGCCCCGAGGACGCCGATCCGCTCCTCGTCCAGGCCTGGGCGGCGGCCGTGCGGGACGGCGACGACCGCTGTCTGGGCCTGCTCGCGCAGCTCCGCGGCTCCACCGCCCTCCACCAGGGGCGCACCCGCGCGGCGGCGGCCGAGTTCCGGGAGGCGCTGGCCCTGACGGAGGAGCCACCGGACTTCGGTCCCGGCCGTGAACTGGCCTGGGCCGGACTCGCGCTCGCCCTCGCCCGCACCGACCCGGAGTCCGCGCAGGAGGCCCTGGACCGGCTGCCGCTCGAACGGGCGGGGCGGTGGGCCTGGTCGGGGCGGGACCTGTGGGCCGACGCCTGGGCGCACCACGCGCGCGCCGAGCTGCTCGCCTGGGACGGGGAGCGGGGGAGGGCCGCCGACCACGCCCGGCGGGCGCTCCGCGCCCATCTGGCGCTCGGCTCGGCGGCGGGGACGTCCTGCGCGGCCGAACTCCTCGCGGAGCTGCGGATCGCGACCGGCAGGCCCGTCTCGGCGGCCCATCTCCTGGGCGCCGTGGACGTGCTGCGCAACTCCGTCTTCGGCGAGGCCTACCGCCCGGCGGCCTCCAGCACGACGGCGCGCAGACGCAGCGAGCGGTCCCTGCGGGAGGCGCTCGGCACGGAGGAACTGCGCCGGGCGTACGAAGAGGGCGCGAGCCTGGGCCTGTTCGCCCTCTCCGAGGAGTTCTAGGCCCGGCGCGCCCGCGGGCTCACGAGGTCACGGGCCCACGGGTTCACGAGGTCACGGGCCCACGCGGCCTCACGGCGTCACGATCGGAAACAGCGGATCGGGCTTCGTCACGTACGACAGGAGGCGGCCGAGCAGGGCCGGATCGCCCTCCACCCCGACCCCGAGCTCCGCGAGCCCCTGCCCGGCGAGCAGGCCGAGGAGCTGGTGCTTGGACAGGGTCAGGGTGAGCCCGGCGGGCGTCCGGGGATCGGTGACCGCCCGGTGGGTGAGGGCGCCGTTGTGCAGGGTGAGCCGCCGCCGCCCGCCCTCCGGGTCGTCCGTCAGGACCAGGTCGAGGGTCAGGTCGTCGTCCCAGGCGCGCGGCCCGTCGATCGCGACGGCGAGCGAGTCGACCAGCATGGGGACGGTGAGGGCCGCCGCCATCTCGGGGTTGGTGGTGTCGATGACCTCGCCCCCGGCCCCCTGCCGGAGCTCCTGCGCCGAGGTGAGGTAGAAGTTGCGCCAGGGGCCGTTCTCGGAGCCGTGTCCCAGCCGCTCGTAGATCCCGGCGAGGGCCTCCTTGGCCTCCTCGTGGACCGCGCTCGCCGGGCGCTCCTCGCCGACGGGGACCTCCGGCGCGGTGGCGAAGACCAGGTGGTTCAGGAGGGTCGCGGCGAACCGCAGGTCGCCCTCCTCCCCGTACGCGCGTGCCTTGGCGAGGGTCTCGGCGGGCCCGCCCGCCACCGCCACGTACCGCTTCGCGAGTTCGACCGGCGGATGCTCCCACAGGTGGGCCACGTTGCCGTCGAACCAGCCCAGGTAGCGCTGGTAGACCGCCTTCGCGTTGTGGTTGAGGGAGCCGTAGTACCCGCGCGCGTGCCAGGCGCGGGCGAGTGCCGGCGGCAGTTCGATCGTCTCGGCGATCTCCGGCGCGGTGAGGCCCTCGTTGAGCAGCCGCAGCGTCTGGTCGTGCAGGTACGCGTAGAGGTCGCGCTGCTCGGTCAGGAACCGCACCACCTCGTCGTGGCCCCAGGTCGGCCAGTGGTGGGAGGCGAAGGCGACGTCGTAGCGGCCGTGGAAGTACTCGATCGCCTCGTCGAGGTACGCGGACCAGATCCGGGCGTCCCGGACGACCGCTCCGCGCAGGGTCAGGACGTTGTGCATGTTGTGCGTGGCGTTCTCGGCCAGGCACAGGGCGCGGAGGTCGGGGAAGAGGAAGTTCATCTCGGCCGGGGCCTCGGTGCCCGGCGTGAGCTGGAAGACGATCCGCACCCCGTCGACCGTCTCCTCCTGGCCGGTCTCCGTGACGTCCACGGTCGGCGGGATCAGGCTGATGGTGCCGATGGAGGTGGTCTGGCCGAGTCCGGCGCCGATCTGGGCGTCCGGCGCCTTCGGCAGGTTCGCGCCGTACATGTAGCCCGCCCGGCGGGTCATGGCGTTGCCCGCGTACACGTTCTCGCTGACGGCGTGCTCCAGGAAGCCGGCCGGGGCGAGGACGGGCACGCCCTCCTCGGTGCCGTGCGGGAGGACGCCCCGGGCGCCGCCGAAGTGGTCGCCGTGCGAGTGGGTGTAGATCAGGCCGGTGACCGGGCGGTCGCCGCGGTGCTCCCGGTAGAGGGCGAGGGCCGCGGCGGCGGTCTCCGTGGAGATGAGCGGGTCGATGACGACGACCCCGCGCTCGCCCTCGACGAGCGTCATGTTCGACAGGTCGAGGCCCCGCACCTGGTAGACGCCCCCGGTGACCTCGTAGAGCCCCTGCCGGGCGCAGAGCCGCGACTGGCGCCAGAGGCTGGGGTGCGCGGTGTCGGGGCAGTCCGCCTCCAGGAACCGGTAGGCGTCGCCGTCCCAGACCGTCCGCCCGCCGTCGTCCGCGACCGTGCCGGGGGCGAGGGCGGCGAGGAAGCCCCGGTCGGCGTTCTCGAAGTCCGTCGTGTCCTCGAACGGGGGGAGGGTGTCGCTCATGGGCGGGGTGCTCCGTTCCGCGCGGGCGGTGCTCGCCGTACCGGCACGTGGTGGTCCACGCGTATGCGTACCGGTCCATCTGACCACCGGGCCCCCGCGCCCGCACGCCGGGGCGGAGGAGGGGGGAGGGGCGGGAGGAGCGGGCCGTACCTACTCTGGGAGGTACGGAGGTGACCCATGAGACGACGGCACCACTTCCACGTCGACCACCTCGGGCACTCGGTCTCCGCGACCGTGGAGACGGGCCACTCGACGGTCGTCGACGTGCTCGTCGACGGCAAGGAGACCGCCCGGGTCAAGATCGGACACGAGCGGCAGGTCGCCCTCCCGGTCGAACTGCCGACCGACCCGCCGACGACGGTGACGGTACGGGTGGCGGCGGGCCCCGGCGTACCGCGCTGCCTGCTGATCCCGGCGGACGGGGGCGATCCCCTGGTGATGGCACCGAGGGCGTACTGAGGGCCGGGGCGTACGTACGGGGCGACAGGGCCGTACGGGGCGCCCTCCGCCTCAGGAGAGCCAGGCCATCCCGATGATCATGAAGACCACGAAGGCGATGGCACCGGCCACGGCGGCCGTCTTGCGGGGGCGGCGCCGGGAGAGCTCCGCTAGCCCGCCGGTGGAGGCCGGGCGCTCGCGCCGCCGGGAGGAGGGCGCGGCGGTCCGGCCCGTCGTCTGCGGGGCGGGGGCGGAGGCGCGCCGGGCGGCGGGGGCGGACGCGCGCCGGGACGCGGGCGCGGACCCGGCGGAGCGGCGCGGCCCCGGGGCGGACGGGGCCTGGTGGCGGGCGCGCCAGGCGCCGGAGGAGAACCAGTCGGCGATGGCCTGCGCGGAGGGGCGCTGCTCCGGCTGCTTGGCCAGCAGGCTCAGCAGGTACGACTCGAACTCGGCCGGCAGCGCGACCCCGAGGTGCGCGGGCGGCGCCGGCGGGGTGTCGATGTGCTGGTAGAGCAGGGCGGTCGCGGTGTCCGCGTTGAACGGGGGTCTTCCGGTCAGCAGTTGGTAGAGCACGCAGCCCAGCGAGTACACGTCGGACGCGGGCGAGGCGGGCCGGCCGAGGGCCCGCTCGGGCGCCAGGTAGAGCCCGGTGCCCACGATCTGACCGGTCGTCGTGAGCGCGGCCGAGGGGTCGTCGACGAAGCGGGCGATGCCGAAGTCGGCGAGCTTGACCGTCCCTTCGGCGTCGATGAGCAGGTTCCCCGGCTTGATGTCCCGGTGCACCACGCCCTGCCGGTGCGCGGCCGCGAGCCCGGCGGCGGCGTGCGCGGCGACGACGGCGACCCGCTCGGGCGGCAGGACCAGGGGGTCGGAGGGGCTTCCGGCGAGGCTGTCGCCCTCGACCAGCTCCATGACGAGGAACAGCTTCCCGTCCCACGTGCCGAAGTCGAAGACGCCCACCACGTGCGGGTGGCTCAGCCGGGCGGCGGTCTGCGCCTCCAGGCGGAACCGGTCGCCCGCGGAGGGGTCGGCCGTGTTCGCCAGCATCAGCTTCACGGCCACGGCCCGGCCGAGGACCTCGTCGGTGGCCTGCCACACCTCGCCCATGCCGCCCCGGCCGATACACACGTGAAGCCGATATCGGTCCGCGACCAGCACCTGGAGACCACCCTTTCGAAGATCGATCAACCTGACGGAAGGGGACCAGCGTAGAGCCGCGCGGTCGCGCTCCTCGCCGCGCTCCCCCCGAACGCCCCCTCGGTGCACGACATGCGTGGTGCGGATGAACGCGAGGTGTCGGGGGCGGCTAGCATCGCGGCCCGTGGGGCCTTCGAGGCCTGCGAGGACTCTTTGGCCTGCGAGGAACGGAGCGGATCGTGGCGCGACCGCGTATCGGCGTGGCGGTACTGACGATGGGCACGCGCCCGACCGAACTGCGGGCGCTGCTCGACGCGGTGGCGGGCCAGGACGAGCCGGCCGCCCGGATCGTGGTCGTCGGCAACGGCACGGGAACCCTCCCGGAGCTGCCCGAGGGCGTGACCGGTGTCGAACTGCCCGAGAACCGGGGGGTGTCGGGCGGCCGGAACGTCGCGATCGAGACGCTCCGTTCCTTCGGGGACGTGGACGTGGTGGTGGACCTCGACGACGACGGCCTCCTCGTCGACCGGGACGTCTTCCGCCGCCTCGCGGACCTGTACGGGGCGGACCCGGCGCTCGGCGTCGTCTCGTTCCGGATCGCGGACGAGACCGGCGAGACCCAGCGCCGCCACGTGCCCCGCCTCGGCGCGAAGGACCCGCTGCGCGGCGGCGAGGTGACGACCTTCCTGGGCGGCGGCCACGGCCTGTCGATGCGGATGCTCGACGCGATCGGCGGCTGGCCGGAGGAGTTCTTCTTCACCCACGAGGAGACGGACCTCGCCTGGCGGGCCCTGGACGCGGGCTGGAAGGTCGTCTACGCGCCGGAACTGCTCCTCCAGCACCCCAGGACCAGTCCGGCCCGGCACGCCGTCTACTACCGGATGACGGCCCGCAACCGCGTCTGGCTGGCCAAGCGCAACCTTCCGGCCCTCCTCGTCCCCGTCTACCTCGGCGTCTGGACCCTCCTCACCGTGGCCCGCACCCGCTCCCTCCCGGGCCTCGGCGCCTGGTTCGCCGGCTTCGCCGAGGGCATCCGCCGCCCGGCCGGCCCCCGCACCCCGATCCGCTGGTCGACGGTCCTGCGCATGACGCGGCTGGGGCGGCCGCCGGTGATCTAGGAGGCTCGGGAGGGGCCGCGGCGTTCCGTGCCGCGGCCCCCGCGTGGCACTGCCCGCCGAGAACGGAAAACAGAAACAGGTCAGGCGGCCACTGAATCCAGTGACCGCCTGACCTGCTGTTTCGGCTGTCGGGGTGGCGGGATTTGAACCCACGACCTCTTCGTCCCGAACGAAGCGCGCTGCCAAGCTGCGCTACACCCCGATGTCGCTGCTCTGCGTGTTCACGTCGCGGCGACATCGATTACTTTAGCCCACGCGCGCGCTGAGGCGAAATCCGGTATTCGGGGGCGCCGCCCCGGGGTCAGGGGCGGGCCGTCAGGGTGAGGAGGGTGGCCTCCGGGGGGCAGGCGAAGCGGACCGGGGTGAAGCGGTTGGTGCCGCAGCCCGCCGAGACGTGCAGGTAGGACGTGCGGCTCCCGACCGTGTGGGTGGAGAGGCCCCGCGCCCGGTCCGTGTCCAGGTCGCAGTTGGTGACGAGCGCCCCGTAGAGGGGGACGCGGAGCTGGCCGCCGTGGGTGTGCCCGGCCAGGACCAGCTCGTACCCGTCCGCCGTGAAGGCGTCCAGGGAGCGCAGGTACGGGGCGTGGACCACGCCCACCGTGAAGTCGGCGTCCGGGTCCGGGCCGCCCGCCACCCGGTCGTACCGGTCGCGCTTGATGTGCGGGTCGTCCAGGCCGGTGAACGCCAGCTCGGCCCCCGACAGCTTCAGCCGCCCCCGGGTGTTGGTGAGGTCCACCCAGCCCGCCGCGTCGAAGGCGTCCCGCATCCCCTCCCAGGGGTTGTGGACGGCGCCGACGGCCGGCTTGTTGCCGTTGAGGCCGTGGCGGCCCTGCGCCTTCTCCAGGAGGTAGCGGGCGGGGTTGCGCAGCTTGGGGCCGTAGTAGTCGTTGGAGCCGAAGACGTACACGCCCGGGAACTCCATCAGCGGCCCGAGCGCGTCCAGGACCTCCGGCACCGCCTCGGCGTCGGAGAGGTTGTCGCCGGTGTTGACGACGAAGTCCGGGCGGAGTCCGGCGAGCGACTGGAGCCAGGACCGCTTCTTGCGCTGGCCGCTCACCATGTGGATGTCGGAGACCTGGAGGACCCGCAGGTCGCCCATGCCCCGGGGAAGGACCGGGACCGTCACCCGGCGGAGCCGGAAGGAGCGGGCTTCGAAGCCCGCCGCGTAGACGAGTCCGGCCGCGACCGTCGCCGTGAGGCCTGCCGTGATCTTCAGGGGGATCCCGTACCGTGCGCGCATCCCCCCATCGTCGCAGACCCGTGCGAGGGAAATGCGCGGGCGGTCGGGGTGCGGCACCTGCCACACTTGGGTCATGACCACGCTCAAGGCGAAGCTCCACGACGACCTCAACGCCGCGATCAGGGAGCGCGACGAACTGCGCTCCTCGACCCTGCGGCTGACCATCACCGCGATCACCAAGGAGGAGGTCGCGGGCAGGACCAAGCGCGAACTCTCCGACGACGAGGTGCGGAAGGTGATCGCGAAGGAGGCGAAGAAGCGCCGCGAGGCCGCGGACGCCTTCGAGCAGGGCGGTCGCCACGAGTCCGCCGAGCGCGAGCGGGCCGAGGGCGTCCTCCTGGACGCGTACCTGCCGAAGCAGCTCGGCGACGAGGAGCTCGACGGGATCGTCGCGGCGGCCGTCGAGGAGGCGAAGGCGGCGGGCGCCGAGGGGCCGCGCGCCATGGGCGCCGTCATGAAGATCGTGAACCCGAAGGTGGCCGGCCTGGCGGAGGGCGGCCGGGTCGCCGCCGCCGTGAAGAGGCTGCTCGCGGGCTGACTCCCGCGAGGAGTACGAGAGAGGGCGCCCCCGCCGTGCGGGGGCGCCCTCTCTCGTGCGCTCGGAAGGCCACTGGTACGGGTACCGGCGCCGGTCTCAGTCGAAGATGCCCGGCGGGAGCGTGATCCCGGGGACGTTCGGCCCGCGGCCACCGGGCTTGCCGTCGCGGGGCTTGTTGGGCTTCCCGGGCTTGTTCGGGCCCTGCTCCCCCTCCCCCTCCTTCTCCTTGTCCCCGGGCGTCTCGGCCCGCGGTACGGAGACGGTGTTGAAGGACGGCGTCTGGCCGGCGTCCAGCGCGCCCGTCATCGCGACCTTCCAGATCGGACCGGGGAGGCAGCCGCCGCAGACCTTGGGGTAGTACTCGCCGCCGATGGTGATCCTGAACATCGACGTGTCCTTCTTGCCGATGTCGTCGCCCACCCAGACCGCGGTGGAGAGGTTCGGGGTGTAGCCGACGAACCAGGCGTCCATGCGGTCGTTGGTCGTACCGGTCTTGCCCGCGTTGTCGCGGTCGCTCAGACCGGCCTTCGTACCGGTGCCGTCCTCGACGACGCCCTTCAGCATCTGGTTGATCGTGTCGGCGGTCCGGTCGCTCATCGCCCGCGTGCACTTCGTCTGCGGCACGTTGAGCTTGTCGCCGTTGGCGGCCTTGATCGACTCGATGGCGACCGGGGTGCAGTACAGGCCCCGGTTGGCGAAGGTCGCGTAGGCGGACGCCATCGACAGCGGGGTGCTGACCTCGCCGCCGAGGGTGATCGAGGGGTTCTCCTCGATCGGCTTGCCGTCACCGCGCTCGTAGCCCAGCTTCCGCGCCATCTGCACGGTCTCGCAGAGGCCGGTCTGCTGCTCCAGGAGCGCGAAGTAGGTGTTGATGGACTTGCCGAGCGCGCCCGTCATGTCCCAGGTGCCGGCCTCCTCCTCCAGCTCGTTCTGCAGCTCCCACTTGTCGTAGCCGGTGGGGGAGCCCTTGCAGGTGCGGAAGGAGTTGTTCTCCAGCTCGATCTTCCACGGCGTGGTGTACGTCTGGGCGGGGCTGATGCCCTTCTCCAGCGCCGCGGCGGCGGTGATCGGCTTGAAGGTCGAGCCGACCTGGAAGCCGTAGGTGCTGCCGCCCATCCGGTTGGCGACGCCGAGGTTGAGCGTCGTCTCGTGCTTCTTCGGGTCCAGGCCGTACGGGCGGGACTGGCCCATCGAGAGGATCTTGCCGGTGCCGGGCTGGACCTGCACCACCGAGGCGGCGACCGGGTCGTCCTTGTTGACCTTCGCGGTGGCGGCCTCGTTGGCGGCGGCCTGCGCGCGCGGGCTGAGCGTGGTCTTGACGGTGAGGCCGCCCAGGTTCCACAGCTTCTGGCGCTCCTCGGACGTCTTGCCGAAGACCGGGTCGGTGAGGATCGTCTTGCGGACGTAGTCGCAGAAGAAGCCGGCGCCGTGGACGGCGGTGATGCAGCCGTTCTTCGGGGTCTTCACCTTCAGCTTCAGCGGGGCGGCCTTCGCCTCGTCCGCCTCGGCCTGGCTGATGTCCTTCACGTCGGCCATCCGCTGGAGGACCACGTTGCGGCGCTTGGTCGCCTCTTCGACGTCGTTGATCGGGTCGTAGCGGCTGGGCGACTGGACGAGACCGGCCATCATCGCCGCCTCGCCGAGGTTCAGGTCGGCGGCGTGCTTGGAGAAGTACCGCTGCGAGGCGGCCTCGATGCCGTACGCCTGCTGCCCGAAGAACGTGATGTTGAGGTAGTTCTCCAGGATCTTCTTCTTGCCCAGCTCCTCCTCGACCTGGATCGCGAACTTCAGCTCGCGGACCTTGCGGCCGATGGTCTGCTGGGTGGCCTGCGCGACCTTCTCGGGGTCGTCGCCGGCCTCCTCGACGAAGACGTTCTTCACGTACTGCTGGGTGAGCGTCGACGCGCCCTCGGAGACCCCGCCGGACTGCGCGTTCCGGTTGATCGCGCGCAGCACGCCCTTGAGGTCGACCGCCCCGTGCTCGTAGAAGCGCCCGTCCTCGATCGCGACGATCGCCTTCTGCATGTACGGGGAGATCTTCTCGATCGGGACGACCGTCCGGTCCCGCGAGTACACCGTGGCGATCAGACCGCCCTTGGAGTCCAGGATCCTGGTGCGCTGACTCAGCGGCGGGGTCTTCAGATTGGAGGGGATCTCGTCGAACCCCTCGACCGTGCCCTTCGCGGCCAGCCCGAGTGCGCCGGCCGCGGGCAGGGCGATGCCTGCCAGCACGGCTCCGGCGAGCACGCTGACACCGAGGAACTTGGCGGCCTGCTGGGTCCCGGTCAGGCCACCGCCCGAGCGCTTCTTTGCCATGGGGGGCAGCCTAATCCGTAGACATGAGCGAACAGCGGGAGCGGGGGCCTCTCGGAGCGTTCGGGTACCGGACCGTGACATCCACGGGTGGTGCGGAGGCGCCGGGCGCCCGCCTTCCCATTCGCCGGACACGCGCACAGGCCTTGGCCTAAGCTGCTCACAACTGTCACAGCGGTGCGGTCCCACCACAAGGCCCGGTTGTGACGTCGGCATGAATTTCCGTGACCCCGAATCACGGGAAGCTCGTGTCCGATTCCGGCTCATGCGTGACGTGGTGTCCGAAGTGACACCGCCGAGGAAGGGCATATCCGCGAGGTATGTCCTTTATTCCACGCATGTCCATCGATCACTCCCCTGGGTGATCTGACGCGCACGCATAGTCCGTTCGGGCCATTCAAGATTGGGCCCGAAGGGGGTGTTGCGCTGTGCCCACCTTCCGTAACGTCCCAACTGGCAGCGGTGAATATGCCGCTGCCGCCGTGGGGGAGCCTCGATTCGGGAGAGGACGGCGCCGGTATGGGCTGGGTAGCTGACTGGAGTGCGCAGGCGGCCTGCCGCACTACCGATCCGGATGAACTTTTCGTGCAGGGAGCGGCGCAGAACAGGGCGAAGGCGGTGTGCACCGGATGCCCGGTGCGGACCGAGTGCCTCGCCGACGCCCTCGACAACCGCGTGGAGTTCGGCGTGTGGGGCGGGATGACGGAGCGCGAGCGCCGCGCCCTGCTGCGCCGGAGACCGACCGTCACCTCGTGGCGCCGGCTCCTGGAGACCGCGCGCACGGAGTACGAGCGGGGAGCGGGCCTGCTGCCCGTGGCGATGGACGACGACGCGACGTACGAGGCGTACGCGGCGGTCGGCTGAACGCGCCGGGGCGCACGCCCCCGACGCGGTGAGTATGACCGGCCGGAGGACGGCCGGTCGGAGGGTGACCGGGAGACCGGGAGACGGTGGTGGCGGCTGGCTCAGGCCGAGGGCGTTCGCCCGCCTGTGAGCCGGTCACCGATGGCCCGCAGCCCGGCGAGGTCGTGCACATCGCCGGGCAGGGCGGCCACTTCCGCCACGGCCACCTCGGGGTGGCGCGCGGTGAAGCGGTCACGCGTGTGCCGCTCGCGCGCGAGCACCCGCATGCGTTCGGCGTGCAGACGCAGGAGCCCGGCGGTGAGATGCCGTACGTCCACGTCCACTTCCGCGTCCACGTCCGTGGCGTCGATGTCATCCGTGTCGTCGTCGTGCTGTGCGGCCGGGTCGGCTGTGGCTGTGGGGGCAGCCTCGGACCCGGCGGATACGGCAGGTGCGGCGGCGGTGGCGAGTTCGGAGGGCTCGGGGTCGGTGGCCGGGGAGCCACGCTCACCAGTCTTCCCGTCCCCCTGATCCACAATGCGATCCTCGTCAAGATTTTCCGCGGCGGCCCGCGCCCGCTCCGCCGACAGGCCGGCGGCCCCGCTGCCGTGCACGCGGTTGAGGACGAGACCGGCCAGCGGCATCTCCTCGGCGGCCAGCCGCTCCACGAAGTACGCGGCCTCGCGCAGCGCGTCCCGCTCCGGCGTGGCCACCACCAGGAAGGCCGTGCCCGGCGCCTGGAGCAGCTTGTACGTGGCGTCCGCGCGGGTCCGGAAACCGCCGAACATCGTGTCCATCGCCGCCACGAACGTCTGCACGTCCTTGAGGAACTGACCCCCGAGCAGCTTTCCGAGCGTCCCCGTCATCATCGACATGCCGACGTTCAGGAACTTCATCCCGGCCCGGCCGCCGACCTTCGCCGGGGCCATGAGCAGCTTGATGAACTTCCCGTCCAGGAAGGACCCGAGCCGCTTCGGCGCGTCCAGGAAGTCCAGGGCGGACCGGGACGGCGGGGTGTCGACGACGATCAGGTCCCACTCGTCGCGCGCCCGGAGCTGGCCCAGCTTCTCCATCGCCATGTACTCCTGCGTACCGGCGAACCCGGCCGACAGGGACTGGTAGAAGGGGTTCTCCAGGATCGCCCGGGCCCGCCCGGCGTCCGCGTGCGCCTCGACGATCTCGTCGAAGGTCCGCTTCATGTCGAGCATCATCGCGTGCAGCTCGCCGCCGTCGGAGCCCTTGATGCCCTCCACCTTGCGCGGGGTGTTGTCGAGGGAGTCGATCCCCATCGACTGTGCGAGGCGGCGGGCCGGGTCGATGGTGAGGACGACGACGCGCCGCCCGCGCTCCGCCGCCCGCACGCCGAGGGCCGCCGCCGTGGTCGTCTTGCCGACCCCGCCCGCGCCGCAGCAGACGATGATGCGGGTGCCCCGGTCGTCGAGCAGCGGGTCCAGCTCCAGCACGGGAGCGGTGTCGAGCCCGTCGGCGGTCCGGGCGGAAGCTGTGTCGGTCCCGTCGGCGCCCGGTACGGGAGCCGGGTCGAGCCCGTCGGCGGCCGGCACGGGAGCCGGGTCGAGCCCGTCGACGGCCGGCACGGGAGCCGGGTCGAGCCCGTCGGCGGTTCCGCCCGCGGCGGCGGTCGCAGTCTTCTCCGTCACGCGCCCACCCCTTGCCTCCGCAGTTCCTTCGCCAGTCGGTAGAGCCCCGCGATGTCTCCCCCGTCCCCCAGGTACGGAAGCTCGTACGCGGGGACGCCGATGCCGTCCAGGACGGCGCGCTGCGCCCGCTCCAGCTCCACCCGCCGGGCGTGCTCGGCCGCCTGGTCGAGGAGCGGCTCGACGAGCTGCGCGGAGCCCGTGACGCCGACGGAGGCCAGGGTCCTCGCGATCGCCTTCCGGTGGTCGCCGGAGGCGGCCCGTACCGCAGCGGCGTCGAGGACGTGCGGCCGGACCATGTTCACCACGACCCGCCCCACCGGGAGTTCGGCCGCGCGGAGCTCCGCGATGCCGTCCGCCGTCTCCTGGACCGGCATCTCCTCCAGGAGGGTCACCAGGTGGACGGCCGTCTCGGGGGACTTGAGGACCCGCATGACGGCCTGCGCCTGGTTGTGTATCGGGCCGATCCTGGCCAGGCCGGCCACCTCGTCGTTGACGTTGAGGAAGCGGGTGATGCGGCCGGTGGGCGGCGCGTCCATGACCACGTGGTCGTAGGTCGGGCGGCCGTCCTTCTCCCGCCGCCGGACCGCCTCGCACGCCTTGCCGGTCAGCAGGACGTCCCGTACGCCCGGCGCTATCGTCGTCGCGAAGTCGATCGCGCCGAGCTTCTTCAGGGCCCGCCCCGCGCTGCCCAGTTTGTAGAACATCTGGAGGTAGTCGAGGAGCGCGCGCTCGGCGTCGATCGCCAGCGCGAACACCTCCCCGCCACCCGGGGCGACGGCGATCTTGCGCTCCTCGTACGGAAGCGTCTCCGTCTCGAAGAGCTGTGCGATGCCCTGCCTGCCTTCGACCTCGACGAGGAGGGTCCGCTTCCCCTCCGTCGCGAGGGCGAGGGCGAGGGCGGCGGCGACCGTCGTCTTACCGGTACCGCCCTTGCCGCTGACGACCTGGAGCCTGCTCACGCTGTCGAGCCTAACCACTGGCGGGCGCGCCCAATCAGGAGGCCGCCCCCGAGAAGCTCCCTAGGGGGCGCCTCGGGGACGCGCGGGAGGCCTTTCGGAGAGCCGCCCGGCGAGCGGCCCGGGGTCCGCCGGGAGAGCCGCCTCGGAAAAGCGCCCCGCGGCAGCGGATACAGTCGGGCCCATGACCAAGTGGGAGTACGTCACGGTGCCGCTTCTGGTGCACGCGACCAAGCAGATTCTGGACACCTGGGGCGAGGACGGCTGGGAGCTCGTCCAGGTCGTGCCCGGGCCGAACAACCCCGAGCAGCTCGTGGCCTACCTGAAGCGGCCCAAGTCGTGAGCGGGGCCGTCGAGGCGAAGCTCGCCGAGCTGGGCCTGACCCTGCCGGAGGTCGTCCCTCCGCTGGCCACGTACCAGCCGGCCGTGCAGTCGGGCGTCTACGTCTACACCTCGGGCCAGCTCCCGATGGTGGCGGGCAAGCTCCCGGTGACCGGCAAGGTCGGCGCCGAGGTCACCGCCGAGGAGGCCAAGCAGCTCGCCGCCACGTGCGCGCTCAACGCCCTCGCGGCCGTGAAGTCGGTCGCCGGTGACCTCGACCGCGTCAAGCGCGTCGTGAAGGTCGTCGGCTTCGTCGCCTCCGCCGCCGACTTCACCGGGCAGCCGGGCGTCGTCAACGGCGCCAGCGAGCTGCTCGGCGCCGTCCTCGGCGAGAAGGGCGTGCACGCGCGCAGCGCCGTCGGCGTGGCCGTGCTGCCGCTCGACGCGCCGGTCGAGGTCGAGATCCAGGTCGAGCTGACCGAGGCCTGACCGCCGCCACCCCTACCGCCGCAAGCACGCGCGCGTGGGCGGGGCGCAGTACGTGAACACGCGCGTACGCGCGCGTGGAGCAGACCGCAGTACGCGCGCGAAGGCCGGCCGTCCCCCGTCGGGGCGGCCGGCCTTCGCGCGTCGCGGGGTCCCCGTCCACCGGCTCGCCCTCGTGCATTCCCGCGCTTGCGCATAGCATCCGGCCATGTCGAATGGTCAGTCGAAGCAGTCGAACGGTCAGTGGTACCCGCCGGAGTGGCCCGACCGCATCCGCGCCCTCGCCGCCGGTGAGCTGACCCCGGTGGTGCCCCGGCGCGCCGCCACCGTCCTGCTCCTCCGCGACGGTGCCGCCGGGCCCGACGTCCACATGCTGCGCCGCCGCACCTCGATGGCCTTCGCGGGCGGCGCGTACGCCTATCCCGGCGGTGGCGTCGACCCGCGCGACGAGCACCCGGTGCGCTGGGCGGGCCCGTCCCGGGAGACCTGGGCGGCCCGGCTCGGCCTCGACGACCCCGCGCAGGCCCAGGCCGTGGTCTGCGCCGCCGTGCGCGAGACGTATGAGGAGGCGGGCGTGCTGCTCGCCGGGGAGACCGAGGACGGGGTCGTCGGGGACACGACGGGCGAGGACTGGGAGCGGGACCGGGAGGCGCTCGTCGCCCGCGAGCTGTCCTTCGCGGACTTCCTCGACCGGCGCGGGCTCGTCCTGCGCTCCGACCTGCTCGGCGCCTGGGCCCGCTGGATCACGCCCGAGTTCGAGCAGCGCCGGTACGACACCTGGTTCTTCGTGGCCGCCCTCCCGGCCGGGCAGCGCACCCGGAACGCCTCCACCGAGGCCGACCGCACGGTCTGGATCCGCCCGGCGGAGGCCGCCGCCGGCTACGACCGGGGCGAGCTCCTGATGATGCCGCCGACGATTTCCACCCTGCGCACCCTGGAGCCGTACGGGACGGCCGCCGAGGCCCTCGCGGCGGCGGAGGCCCAGGACCTGGCCCCCGTGCTCGCCCGGGCGCGCCTGGAGGGCGAGGAGCTGGTCCTGAGCTGGCCGGGCCACGAGGAGTTCACCAAGATCATCCCGACCGGGGGTGCGCGATGAGCGACGCCGCCGCCCTGCCCGGACAGCCGCGCGGGCTCGTGGTCACCGGGCCCGCGACCGACCGCGCCGTGAACGTCCTGGCGCCCAACCCGTCCGCGATGACCCTCGACGGCACCAACACCTGGCTGCTCTCCGAGCCCGGCTCGGACCTGGCCGTCGTCGTCGACCCCGGCCCGCTCGACGAGGGCCACCTGCGGAACGTGATCGACACCGCCGAGAAGCTCGGCAAGCGGGTCGCGCTCACCCTGCTCACCCACGGCCACCCGGACCACGCGGAGGGCGCGGGACGCTTCGCCGAGCTGACCCGGACGCCCGTGCGGGCCCTCGATCCGGCGCTCCGGCTCGGCGACGAGGGGCTCGGCGAGGGGGACGTGGTGACGGTCGGCGGCCTGGAGCTGCGGGTCGTCGCGACGCCCGGCCACACCTCGGACTCGCTCTCCTTCCACCTGCCCGCCGACCGGGCGGTCCTGACCGGCGACACGATCCTGGGGCGCGGGACGACGATGGTCGCGCACCCGGACGGGCGCCTCGGGGACTACCTGGACTCGCTGCGCCGGCTGCGCTCGCTGACCGTCGACGACGGGGTGCACACGGTCCTGCCGGGCCACGGGCCGGTCCTGGAGGACGCCCAGGGGGCCGTGGAGTTCTACCTCGCGCACCGGGCGAGCCGGCTCGCCCAGGTCGAGACGGCGGCCGAGAACGGCCTCCGCACGGCGCCTGAGGTCGTCGCCCACGTGTACGCGGACGTGGACCGCTCCCTGTGGCCGGCGGCCGAGCTGTCGGTGCGGGCGCAGCTGGAGTACCTGCGGGAGCGCGGACTGATCTGACCGGCGCCCCGGGGCGGTCCGGGCCCGGCAGCGGAGGCCGGGGTGCGGTTGCCGGGAGGCGGCATGGCCCGGCGGGTACGCCATGCTTTACGGTCCCTTTACGTCCGTTGTCTCGGCCATCGTTCCACCGGGGGGATTTCTCGTGTTCGTCCTGGCCATTCTTCTGCTCATAGCGGCGGTGGTGCTCTACTTCGTGGGGCGCTCCCTGGACCGCACCGGCCTCCGCCTCGGCGCGCTGGGCGCGCTGATCGCCGCCCTCCTCGCGGGCATCACCAGCGTCGTCCACGTGGTCGGCGCGTACGAGGTGGGCGTGCCGGTGACCTTCGGCAAGGTGGGGTCGCCCATGACGCCCGGCGTGAACGTGATCTCGCCGTTCACCACGGTCACCTCCTTCTCCACCCGCCCGGTGGACCTGAACCTGTCCGACCAGGACGTGGTCGAGGTCCGTTCCTCGCAGGGCGGTGTGATGGAGGCCGAGGTGACCGTGAAGTGGGCGGTCGCGCCGTCCAAGGCCGTGGAGCTGTACCGGCTCGCCGGCAGCGAGTCCGCCATCCAGCAGCGGCTGGTCTTCCCGGACAGCCGGGAGATCATCCGCAACGTCTTCGCCCGCCACACCAGCGAGGAGGGCTACAGCTCCGCCCGCGAGAAGATCAACGCGGAGATCGCCAGCCTGGTCAAGGAGCGCCTGGCCCCGCGCGGCATCGACGTGACCACGGTCAACCTGCGCAACGTGAAGCCGTCCAAGGCGCTGCAGGACCAGATCGACCGCAAGATCCAGCAGCAGCAGGCGACCGAGCGCGCCCTCGAGGCCGCCCGCACCGCCAAGGCCGAGTCCGACCGGCGCCGGATCGAGGCGGAGGGCATCGCCCGCGCCAACAAGATCCTCAACGACTCGCTGACGGACAAGGTCCTGATGAACCAGTGCATCGACGCCTTCAAGGAGGCGGCGGCGGCGAACCCGATCTACACCGTGCCCTGCGCGAACGGCGGTTCCGCTCCGGTGATCGTGGACGGCACCAAGCGCTGATCCGGTAGTCCGGCAGTACGCGCGTACGTACGGAGAAGGCCGTCCCCGGGAGCCGGGGGCGGCCTTCTTCACGTGTACGCGCGTGCGTATCTCCTGCTTACCGCTTACCGCTTACCGCTTACCGCGAGCGCTTCGCGAGGCGCTCCACGTCGAGGAGGATCACGGCGCGGGCCTCCAGGCGCAGCCAGCCGCGCTGGGCGAAGTCCGCGAGCGCCTTGTTGACCGTCTCGCGGGAGGCGCCGACGAGCTGGGCCAGCTCCTCCTGGGTGAGGTCGTGGACGACGTGGATGCCCTCCTCCGACTGCACGCCGAAGCGGCGCGACAGGTCGAGGAGCGCGCGGGCGACACGGCCCGGCACATCGGAGAAGACCAGGTCGGACATCTGGTCGTTGGTCTTGCGCAGGCGGCGGGCGACCGCGCGCAGCAGCGCGGTGGCCACCTCGGGGCGGGCGTTCAGCCAGGGCTGGAGGTCGCCGTGGCCCAGGCCGAGCAGCTTGACCTCGGTCAGCGCGGTCGCGGTGGCGGTGCGCGGGCCCGGGTCGAAGAGGGACAGCTCGCCGATGAGCTCGCCGGGGCCGAGGACGGCCAGCATGTTCTCGCGGCCGTCGGGGGAGGTGCGGTGCAGCTTCACCTTGCCCTCGGTGACCACGTACAGGCGGTCGCCGGGGTCGCCCTCGTGGAAGAGCGCGTCGCCACGGGCGAGCGTCGCCTCACTCATCGAGGCGCGCAGCTCGGCAGCCTGCTCGTCATCGAGCGCCGCGAAGAGCGGGGCGCGCCGCAGAACGTCGTCCACGAGTTCTCTCCATACTGTCGACCTGCTCACGGGATCCGGATCCCATGATGCCGGACGTACAAAACAGTGCGATCAATCACAACAAGTTTGACGCACCGTGCCGCACTTCCGTACGTCAGGGACCCGATCGGGGGCTGATCGGCCGTGCCCGGGGCAGATGTCGGTGGCGGCCCCTAGGCTGGCCGCGTGTCCAACTCGCCGGTGAGAGCGCAGGCCAAGGGGGCTGTAGGAGTGTCCGCCGAAAGTAATTCCGCCGTGGGCGAACAGGGTGCGTCGAAACGGGTGAAAGCGACAAATCGGAAGTCTTCGCCCGAGCCGGGACGCGCCGCCGGAGCCCGCCCGGCCCGCGCCGCCCGGCAGGGGACGCGCCGCGCGGACACGACGGAGAAGTCCCGCGCGGCCACGACGGAGAAGCCCCGCGCCGCCAAGCCCGAGTCGCGGCTCGCGATGGTGCGGCGGGCGCGGCGGATCAACCGCGAGCTGGCCGAGGTCTATCCGTACGCCCACCCGGAGCTCGACTTCCGCAACTCCTTCGAACTGCTCGTCGCCACGGTCCTCTCGGCCCAGACCACCGACCTGCGGGTCAACCAGACCACCCCCGCCCTCTTCGCGAAGTACCCCACCCCCGAGGACCTCGCCGCCGCCGTGCCCGAGGAGGTCGAGGAGCTGATCCGGCCGACCGGCTTCTTCCGCGCCAAGACCAAGTCGATCATGGGCCTCTCCGCCGCCCTCCGGGACGACTTCGGCGGCGAGGTGCCCGGCCGCCTGGAGGACCTGGTCAAGCTCCCCGGCGTCGGCCGCAAGACCGCCTTCGTCGTCCTCGGCAACGCCTTCGGGGTCCCCGGCATCACCGTCGACACCCACTTCATGCGCCTCGCCCGGCGCTGGCGGTGGACCGAGTCCGACGACCCGGTGAAGATCGAGGCCGAGGTCGCCACGATCTTCCCGAAGAGCGAGTGGACCATGCTCTCGCACCGGGTGATCTTCCACGGCCGCCGCATCTGCCACGCCCGCAAGCCCGCGTGCGGCGCCTGCCCGATCACCCACCTCTGCCCGTCTTACGGGGAGGGCGAGACCGATCCGGAGAAGGCGGCGAAGCTGCTCAAGTACGAGAAGGGCGGCTTCCCCGGCCAGCGGCTCAACCCGCCGCCCGACTACCCGGGCCGCCCGGCTCCGCCCCTGGGCGCGGGCGGCTGAGCCCGACGCCCTCCGCCTCCGGCCGGGGAGCCGACCCCGGGAACGATCCCGCCCATCCATCGCGTTGTGAACCAACGGGGGTGCCTATGACGCGCACTGAAGAAGAGACCCAGGGGCACGGGGCCCACGGGTCCGAGCCGCGTGGGTACGAGGCCGGCGGCTTCGGCACCGGCGGTCTCGTCAGCCGCGACGGCCTGCCCGCCTGGCTCGCCCCCGTCGACCGGGCCGCCCTCACCGTCCGGCCCGAGCAGTTGAGCCGCTTCCTGCCGCCCGCGAGCGGGGACGGGCGCCAGTCCGCCGTCCTCGTCCTCTTCGGCGAGGGCGAGCGGGGCCCCGAGCTGCTCCTCATGGAGCGCGCCGGCACCCTTCGCTCGCACGCCGGACAGCCCTCCTTCCCCGGCGGCGCCCTTGACCCCGAGGACGGCGTCCCCGAGGACGGCGGGCTGCTGCGCGCCGCCCTGCGCGAAGCCCAGGAGGAGACCGGGCTCGACCCCTCCGGCGTCCAGCTCTTCGGCGTGCTGCCCCGGCTCTACATCCCGGTCAGCCGCTTCGTCGTCACCCCGGTCCTCGGCTGGTGGCGCGCCCCGAGCCCGGTCGGGGTCGTCGACCCCGGAGAGACCGCCCGCGTCTTCACCGTCCCCGTGGCGGATCTCACGGACCCGCGCAACCGCGCGACCAGCGTCCACCCCAGCGGACACAAAGGCCCGGCGTTCCTGGTCGAATCCGCCCTGGTCTGGGGTTTCACGGCCGGGGTGATCGACCGGATCCTCCACTTCGCCGGCTGGGAGCTGCCCTGGGACAGGTCCAGAGAGGTCCCGCTCGACTGGCGCTCATGACAGGCTGACCCCGGGGCGACCGGAAACGAATCTGCGAGGCTATTGACGGTGAACGTGCTGGACATCTTGTTGCTGCTCGCCGCCGTGTGGTTCGCGATCATCGGTTACCGCCAGGGATTCGTGGTCGGCATCCTCTCGGTGATCGGCTTCCTCGGCGGCGGTCTCGTCGCCGTCCTGCTGCTCCCGGTCCTCTGGAACGAATTCACCGACAACAGCGAGGTCTCGACCACGGCGACGGTCGTCTTCGTGATGGTGGTCATCGTCTGCGCCTCCGTCGGCCAGGCCTTCACCACCCACCTCGGCAACAAGCTGCGCCGGCACATCACCTGGTCGCCCGCGCGCGCCCTCGACGCCACGGGCGGCGCCCTGGTCAACGTCGTCGCGATGCTGCTCGTGGCCTGGCTGATCGGCTCGCTCATCGCCAACACCTCGATGCCCACCCTGGGCAAGGAGGTGCGGAGTTCCAGGGTGCTGCTCGGCCTGGAGCGGGTGATGCCGGAACAGGCGTCCGGCTGGTTCGCCGACTTCCGCTCCACGCTGGCCCGCAGCGGCTTCCCGCCGGTCTTCAGCCCCTTCGTCAACGAGCCCATCACCCCGGTCACGCCCCCCGACCCGGCGCTCGCCGACAGCCCGGTCGCCGCCCGCGCCCAGCGCTCCATCGTGAAGGTCGTCGGCACCGCGCAGAGCTGCGGCAAGGTCCTCGAAGGCACCGGCTTCGTCTTCGCCGAGCGCCGCATCATGACCAACGCCCACGTCGTCGGCGGCGTCGACGAGCCGACCGTCCAGATAGGCGGCGAGGGCAGGCTCTACGACGCCAAGGTCGTCCTCTACGACTGGCAGCGCGACATCGCCGTCCTGGACGTGCCGGACCTCAAGGCCACCCCGCTCGTCTTCGCCGACGAGGACGCCCGCAGCGGTGACGGCGCGATCGTCGCCGGCTTCCCGGAGAACGGCGCGTACGACGTGCGCTCGGCGCGCGTCCGGGGCCGCATCGGCGCCGACGGCCCCGACATCTACAGCCGTGGCCAGGTCAACAGGGACGTCTACTCGCTGTACGCGACGGTCCGCCAGGGCAACTCCGGCGGCCCGCTCCTCACCGAGGACGGCGAGGTGTACGGCGTGATCTTCGCCCGCTCCCGCGACGACGCGAACACGGGCTACGCCCTGACGGCCGACGAGGTCCGCGGGGACGTCGAGCGCGGCCTGGCGGCCAACCAGCAGGTCGACACCCAGGGCTGCGCCCTCTGACGTTCCCGCGTGCTCCTCGTACTCCCCCCGGAAGACCTTCCCGGAGGGTCTTCTTCCGGAAGGTCAGCCGCGGGGGTGCCTGAGCCGGGCCGAGACCCAGCGGGCCCGGCGGCGCAGGATGCGCGAGATCCCCACCCCTTGCACGGCGTGCGTACGGCCCGGCTCCGGAGGCCCTCCCCTTTCGAGGGGTCCCGGTCCGGCGGCCGAGCCGCGGTCGCGTGTCGTCGTGTCACCGTAGTCGTGCGTCCAGCCCATACCCGGACGTCTGCCCGTGCCCCAAGGTCGGTAACCTCCCCGGGGCCCGCCAATCGGAGTATGCGCGAGGCACATGGCCGTTCGAGGCAACTCCGTTCGTCGAACAGGGGTCCGACGGTCTGTCAGCGGCTCCGACGGGGGCGTACGACGGCCCGTCAGCGGTCCGGTTCGGGGTCCTTCAGCCAGTTGACGAGTTCCGCCGTGAAGGCCGCCGGGTCCTCCTCGTGGGGGAAGTGCCCGAGGCCGTCGAAGAGCCGCCAGCGGTACGGCGCCTCCACGTACTCGCCCGAACCGGCCGCGCTGCGGGTCCGCATCACCGGGTCCAGGGAGCCGTGCAGATGGAGCGTCGGCACCCGCACCGGCCGCTTCATGCGCCGGTTGAACTGGATGCCGTCCGGGCGGGCGAGCGACCGCACCATCCAGCGGTACGGCTCGATCGAGCAGTGCGCCGTGGAGGGGACGAGCATCGCCCGCCGGTACACCTCGACCGCCTCCTCGTCGGCGACCGGTCGCGGTCCCGACCAGTCCCGGATCAACTCCCCGACGAGCGCCGCGTCGTCCGCGACGAGCCGGCGCTCCGGCAGCCACGGCCGCTGGAAGCCCCAGACGTGCGAGCCGGCCCGCGACTGGGAGAGGTCGGAGAGCATCGCCGAGCGCCAGCGGCGCGGGTGCGGCATCGAGGAGACCACGAGCCGGCGCACCAGCTTGGGGCGCATCACGGCCGCCGTCCAGGCCAGGTAGCCGCCCAGGTCGTGCCCGACGAGCGCCGCGTCCGGCTCGCCGAGCGAGCGGACGACGCCGGTGATGTCGAGGGCCAGATTGGCGGGGTCGTAGCCCCGGGGCGTGCGGTCGCTGCCGCCGACCCCGCGCAGGTCCATCGCGACGGCCCGGAACCCGGCCTCGGCGAGCGCGGGGAGCTGGTGGCGCCAGGTCCACCAGAACTGCGGGAAGCCGTGCAGGAGCAGCACCAGCGGCCCGTCGCCCATCTCGGCGATGTGGAAGCGGGCGCCGTTGGCGGCCACGTCCCGGTGGGCCCACGGCCCGTCGAGCCGTACGGGTCCGCCGCCGGCGGTGCTGCTCTCGGGAAGGGTCATACGGACGAGCGTGCCACAACGGTGCCCTTGTCCAGGTCAACGGAGCCCTTGACCAGGGCCTTGGGCGCCTCGGGACGCGGATGCGGCTTGACGTTCTGGACGATCGCGGCCGTCTGCTTGGCCGACGCGATGGACTTCTCCGGCGGCTTGACCTTCTTGAACTTGGAGTACGCGAGGAGGCCGAGGAGCCCCGCGAGCAGCACGTTCGCCGTGAAGGAGAGCAGGAAGCACCAGATGAGGTTCCAGCCCCCGTGGCCGTTGTGCCCGCCGGTCCAGGTGTTGATGGCGTACGCGAGGGCGAAGCTCAGCATCGGCAGCGAGAACAGCAGCACCACGCCGGCCGCGATGCCCGCCGCGCTGCCGATCGCGCCGCGCTTGACGTCCTGCCGGAGTTCGGCCTTCGCCAGGGCGATCTCGTCGTGCACCAGTGCCGACATCTCGGCGGTCGCCGAGGCGACCAGCCGGCCGAGGCTCGGCTCGCCCTTGTCGTACAGGTCGCTCATCGCTGCTCCCTCTCCTCGTCTACGGTCCGACTCAGATCATGCCGGACGGTCGGCCTCCTTGCTCGACGCCCCCGCCAGTTGGGCGCGCTGTCGGTGTTCGGCGGCCTTCCGCTCGTGGATCTCGGCCATCCGGAGGTGGTATTCCGGGCTGTTCTCCTCGTAGATGTCCGGGATGCCGTCCTCGTCCTCGTCGCGCTCCTCGTTCGCGTAGAGCGCGCTGTACTTCCGCACCCGCAGCTTCAGCAGGACGGTGGCGAGGACGGCCGCGACGAGCGAGCCCGCCAGGACGGCCGCCTTCACCTGGTCGGTGAGGGCCGGGTCCCCGGTGAAGGCGAGTTCACCGATGAGGAGCGAGACGGTGAAGCCGATCCCGGCGAGGGTGGCGAGGGCGAAGACGTCCGGCCAGTTCAGGTCGGGGTTGAGTTCGGCCCGGGTGAAGCGGGCGGTGAGCCAGGTGCCGCCGAAGATGCCGACGGCCTTGCCGACGACGAGGCCGAGGACGACGCCGAGGGTGACCGGCTGGGTGAAGACGTCCCCGAGGGACTTGCCGGAGACGGCGACACCGGCGGAGAAGAGGGCGAACAGCGGCACCGCGACACCGGCCGAGAACGGGCGGACCAGGTGCTCGATGTGCTCGCCGGGGGAGTGCTCCTCGCCCTCCCGGACGGTGCAGCGCAGCATCAGGCCCATGGCGACGCCGGCGATGGTGGCGTGGACGCCGCTGTTGTACATCAGGCCCCAGATCACCAGGGCGAGCGGCACGTACACGTACCAGCCGCGGACCTCCTTGCGGAGCAGCAGCCAGAAGACGGCGAGGCCGGCGAAGGCGCCGCCGAGCGCGGCGAAGTTCAGGTCCGAGGTGAAGAAGACCGCGATGATCAGGATGGCGAAGAGGTCGTCGACGACGGCGAGGGTGAGCAGGAAGGCGCGCAGCGCGGACGGCAGCGAGGTGCCGATCACGGCGAGGACGGCGAGCGCGAAGGCGATGTCGGTGGCGGTGGGGACGGCCCAGCCGTCGAGCGGACCGTCGCCGAGGACGTTGACCAGGGTGTAGACGAGGGCGGGCGCGGCCATGCCGCAGAGCGCGGCGACGACGGGGAGCGCGGCGGCCCTGGGGTCGCGCAGTTCGCCCGCGACGAGTTCGCGCTTGAGCTCGACGCCGGCGACGAAGAAGAAGATCGCGAGGAGGCCGTCGGCGGCCCAGTGCTCGACGGAGAGGTCGAGGCCGAGCGCGGCGGGGCCGAAGTGGAAGTCCCGCACGGACTCGTAGCTGCCGCTCAGCGGGGTGTTCGCCCAGATCAGGGCGGCGACGGCGGCGAGGAGGAGCAGCACGCCGCCGACGGTCTCGGTGCGCAGGGCGTCGGCGAGGTAGCGGCGCTCGGGCAGCGGGAGGAGACCGAGGAACTTGCGGTCGGTGGGCGCGGACATGCGGGAGACCTCCGTCGGGCGGGCAGGGCGAAGCACATGCCGACCAGACTTCCCGGCGCACCTAGGTCTTTCTGTCGCGTTTCTGACGCGACCCACACCCTACCCAAGGAGGCGGTGGGGCATCCGGCGAGAAGCAGCCTATGAAGTTTCTCCCGTTTCGTCCCCCTGGGGAGCCCCGGGGGACGTACGGGTACGCGGGAACGCCCGCCCCGGTCGGTGCCTTCCGGGGCGGGCGCCGCGTCGTACCGGCTGCGGCTCAGTCCTCGCTGGAGGCGGCCGGCAGCTGGGTCTGGATGAGCGACATGACCGAGGAGTCGGTCAGCGTGGTGACGTCGCCCAGCTCCCGGTTCTCCGCGACGTCGCGCAGCAGACGGCGCATGATCTTGCCCGAACGGGTCTTGGGCAGCTCCGCCACCGGCAGGACCCGCTTCGGCTTGGCGATCGGGCCGAGGGTCGCGCCCACGTGGTCGCGCAGCTCGGCGACGAGGCCCTCGTCCTGGCTGGCCGTGCCGCGCAGGATCACGAAGGCGACGATCGCCTGACCGGTCGTCTCGTCGGCGGCGCCGACGACGGCCGCCTCGGCGACGGCCGGGTGGGAGACGAGGGCCGACTCGACCTCGGTCGTCGAGATGTTGTGGCCCGAGACGAGCATGACGTCGTCGACCCGGCCGAGCAGCCAGATGTCGCCGTCCTCGTCCTTCTTGGCGCCGTCGCCCGCGAAGTACTTGCCCTCGAAACGGGACCAGTACGTGTCGATGTAGCGCTGGTCGTCGCCCCAGATGGTGCGGAGCATCGACGGCCACGGCTCGGTGAGGACCAGGTAGCCGCCCCCGCCGTTCGGCACCTCGTTGGCCTCGTCGTCCACGACGGTGGCGGAGATGCCCGGCAGCGGGCGCTGGGCGGAGCCCGGCTTGGTCTCGGTGACGCCCGGCAGTGGCGAGATCATCATCGCGCCGGTCTCGGTCTGCCACCAGGTGTCCACGATCGGGGTCTTGCCGGCGCCGATGTGCTCGCGGTACCAGACCCAGGCCTCGGGGTTGATCGGCTCGCCGACCGAGCCGAGGACCCGCAGGCTCGACAGGTCGAACTTCGCGGGGATGTCGTCGCCCCACTTCATGAACGTGCGGATCGCGGTCGGCGCCGTGTAGAGGATCGTGACGCCGTACTTCTGCACGATCTCCCAGAACCGGCCCTGGTGCGGGGTGTCCGGGGTGCCCTCGTACATGACCTGCGTCGCGCCGTTGGCCAGTGGGCCGTAGACGATGTACGAGTGCCCGGTGACCCAGCCGATGTCGGCGGTGCACCAGTAGACGTCGCTCTCCGGCTTGAGGTCGAAGACGGCGTGGTGGGTGTAGGCGGCCTGGGTGAGGTAGCCGCCGGAGGTGTGCAGGATGCCCTTCGGCTTCCCGGTGGTGCCCGAGGTGTAGAGGATGAAGAGCGGGTGCTCCGCGTCGAACGCCTCCGGGGTGTGCTCGGCGGACTGGCGGGCGACGATGTCGTCCCACCACACGTCGCGGCCCTCGGTGAAGGCGGTGTCCTGACCCGTACGGCGGACCACGAGGACGTGCTCGACCTGCGGACACTTGGCGACGGCCTCGTCGATGGCCGGCTTGAGGGCGCTCGGCTTGCCGCGCCGGTAGCCGCCGTCGGCGGTCACGACCAGCTTGGCGTCGGCGTCCTGGATGCGGGAGGCCACGGCGTCGGCCGAGAAGCCGCCGAAGACCACCGAGTGGGCGGCGCCGACGCGGGCGCAGGCCAGCATCGTGACGGCCGCCTCGGGGATCATCGGCAGGTAGACGGCGACCCGGTCGCCCTTGCGGACGCCCAGCTCGGTCAGCGCGTTGGCCGCCTTGGAGACCTCGTCCTTGAGCTCGGCGTAGGTGATCGCGCGGCTGTCGCCCGGCTCGCCCTCGAAGTGGATGGCGACCCGGTCGCCGTGCCCGGCCTCGACGTGCCGGTCGACGCAGTTGTACGCCACGTTCAGCTCGCCGTCCGCGAACCACTTGGCGAACGGCGGGTTCGACCAGTCCAGGGTCTCGGTCGGCTCGGTGGCCCAGGTCAGCCGCTTGGCCTGCTCGGCCCAGAAGCCCAGCCGGTCCGCCTTGGCCTGCTCGTACGCCTCCGCCGTCACATTGGCGTCCGCCGCCAGCTCGGCGGGGGGCGCGAAGCGGCGCTCCTCGCGAAGCAGATTGGCCAGGCTTTCGTTGCTCACGACATCTCCCTTTCCCAGGGCGTCCTCTGTGCGTATGTGTCCCGCGTCATACCTCATCAGTCAGATGCCCGGGTGACAAGAGCATCCGGGCAATTGGTTTAGACCTGTGGGCGGCTCGATGCGGGTGGCCCCTTCTCCCGAGCGGTGGGAGAAGGGGCCACACAGTCTCACGGACGGACGGCCCCGACGGTTCAGGGCGCGTGCGCCCCGGGGTGAGGGGTCGGGAGAGGGCGCGCGCGATCGGGATGCGCGCTCCGGGGGTGTGCGTTCGGGGCGTCCGCTCAGGGCATCTGCTCAGGGACGTCTGCTCGGGGGCGTCCGTTCAGGAGGCGTGCGCTGTCTCCCGTCGGGACGGGCGCTCGGACGTCGGTTCGGGCTCCGGGGCGGATTCCGGGCCGTCGGTCACCGGACCGGACCCGGGTTCGGGTTCGGGTTCGGCGACCGACAGGGCGGTCGGCATGACCCGGGTGAAGACGTCGTCGTAGGCGTCGTGGCCGTGCGGCTCGTCCGCGCCGTCGAGCAGGTACGCCTGCGCCTCGCCCACGTGGAAGTACATCCCGTGCAGCGTGAGGCTGCCGTCGGCGAGCCGGCGCGCCACCGGCTCGTACGCCCGCAGGTGCTCCAGCTGCTGGACGACGTTGGTCAGGCAGAGCTGCTCGACCGCGTCGGCCGGCAGGCGTCCCGCGATCCGGGCCCAGGCGTGGCGTCTGCTCGCCATCCGCTCCAGGCTGGGCCGGCCGTGCCGGAGCCAGCGGCGGAGCGGGGACGGCGGATCGTCCGGACCGGCGTTCATCAGGGCCTGCATCGCGCCGCAGCCGGAGTGGCCGCAGACGGTGATCGACTCGACCCGCAGCACCTCCACGGCGTACTCGATCGCGGCCGCCACCGAGTCGTCCCCGCTCTCCTCGCCGGGGAGCGGGACGAGGTTGCCGACGTTGCGTACGGTGAAGAGGTCGCCGGGGCCGCTCGACGTGATCATGCTGGTGACCAGGCGGGAGTCGGCGCAGGTCAGGAAGAGCTGCGAGGGGCGCTGGCCCTCCCGGGCGAGCCGGGCGAGCTCGTCCCGGACGAGCGGGGCGGTGTTCCGCTGGAACTTGCCGATGCCGCTCGCCAGCTTCAGCCCCGGCGCGGGCCGGTCCACGCCCGTCCCGTCGGCCCCGGCCGGCTCGGCCGGCGGCTCTCCGCACTGGTGGTTGTGCCAGGGGGTCCAGGGGCGGCAGCAGGAGTGCGGGGCCGCGCCGGGGGAGGGCTCGGCGATCCGGGCGCCGGAGGGTCCGGTCGTCTCGACCTTGCCGCCGTGGGCGAGGTGCCCGGCCGTCCAGTCGCTCAGCGTCTCGTACGCCGCGTGGTCCATGAAGGACCCGTCCAGATCCACCACCACGTCGGAGCCCTGCGGCAGTTGGTGCAGCGCCCGGCTCAGCCGGGGCACCGCGAGGAAGGTCAGCTGGCCCCGGACGTGCAGCAGGTGGCGTCCGTCGCGCTCCTCGTGGGTGATCCGGGTGCGGGTGAGCCGGTGCAGCGCGACCGCGACGGCCACGCCGATGCCGAGGGCCACGCCCTCCAGGATTCCGATGAGGACGACTCCGGTCAGCGTCACCGCGTAGACGACGGCCTCGCGGTGGCGGGTGACCGTACGGATGTGGGTGATGCTGACCATCTGGATGCCGACCACCATCACGAGGGCGGCGAGGGCGGGCAGCGGGATCAGGTCGAGCACGGGCACGAGCAGCAGGGCCGCGAGCACGATCCACAGGCCGTGCAGCATGGTGGAGGCGCGACTCACCGCGCCCGCAGAGACGTTGGCGACGCTGCGGACCGCGACCCCGGCGACCGGCAGGCCGCCGAGCGCGCCGGAGACCACGTTCGCCATGCCCTGGCCGGCGAGTTCGCGGTCGAGGGCGGTGCGCGGGATGCCCAGGCCGTGGTCCGGGCGGGCGGCGACGAGCTTGTCGACCGCGACGGCGGAGAGCAGCGACTGCACGCTGGTGACGAGGGTGATCGTGAGCACGCCGGCGGCGATGCCGAGGACGGGGCCCTCGGGCAGTCCTGGCAGGGCGTGGCTGCTCCAGGACGGCAGGTCGACGCGGGGCACGGCGAGCCCGGCGAGCACCGCCACCGCCGTCGCGCCCGCCACCGCGACGAGCGCGGCCGGGGCCTTGCGCAGGAGTCTCCCGGCGCGGCCCGGCAGGCGCGGCCAGCAGAGCAGGGCGGCCACGGTGAGCGCGCTGATGGCGAACGCGGCCGGCTGGACGTGCGCCAACTGGGCGGGCAGGCCGAGCGCGTTGTCCACGGCGGAACTCTGGGGGGTGCCGCCGAGCACGATGTGCAGTTGGGCGAGGGCGATGGTGACGCCGATGCCGCCCAGCATGCCGTGCACGATCGCGGGCGAGACGGCGAGCGCGGAGCGGGCCACGCGCAGGGCGGACAGGCCGAGTTGGGCGAGGCCGGCGAGGACGGTGATGGCGCAGGTGGTGCGCCAGCCGTAGAGCCGGATGAGCTCGGCGGTCACGACGGTGAGGCCGGCGGCGGGGCCGCTCACCTGGAGCGGGGAGCCGCCGAAGCGGCCGGCGACGAGGCCGCCGACGGCGGCGGCGACCAGTCCGGCCTGGAGCGGGGCTCCAGTGGCGAGCGCGATGCCGAGCGAGAGCGGCAGCGCGATCAGGAAGACGGCGATCGACGCGGACACGTCGACGCCGGCGACGCGGAAGCGGCGTGGCCCCTCCGGAGGGCTGTGCGGCCGCTGGACGCGGGGTCGGGTGGTCGTGCGGTCAGGGGTGCAGAGGGTCATGTTCCCGTCTCCTCCGGGGCGGCGCGGTCGCGGCTCGTGCGGGACGAACGTGGGGCTCGCGGCCGTGGGTCACGGCGTACAGCGGCGGGATGTGCGCTAGGGGTCTCTCGACGCGAGACCCTTCGAAGAAATCATCAACGCTCGGTAAATGGATCGTAATGGAGAGTAAAGACTCTGGCAGTACTTTCCGGGCAAATGGTGCAGTGGTTCACCTGTTCTGGTGATGAACACGCATTTATCAGCTTGTCGCTTCATCTCATCTGTGGTTGTGGTGCGACGTTGACGCCGCTCGCACGGAACCGAGGAGAGGTGGGCGGATGACTGCCGCCGGGAGAAGGACCACTGTCCAGAGGAGAGCGCTCGCCGCGGGCGCGCTCACCGTCGCCCTGATCACCGGCGTCGCCGGCTGTTCGGGCTTCGACGGGGACGCCACGAAGGGCACGCCGGGCGGTGGCCCGGGCGCCAAGAAGGGCCCGGCCGCGGCCCCGCAGACGGTGCCCCGGCTGATCGGCGACGGCTCGACCGCCTTCACCGGCGTCCAGCCGAAGCAGCCCGCCTGGCAGCGCCTCAAGCCGGGGGAGACCCCGCCGCAGTTCGTGGTCTTCTCGTGGGACGGCGCGGGCGAGGACAGCCAGAAGCTGTTCTCCCACTTCCGCCAGGTGGGCAAGAAGTACGACGCCACCATGACGTACTTCCTCAGCGGCGTGTACCTGCTGCCCGAGGAGAAGCGGAACCTCTACGAGCCGCCCCAGCACAGCGCCGGCCGCTCCGACATCGGCTTCAACGACACCGAGGGCATCCGCGCCACCGTCCGCGAACTCCGCGGGGCCTGGCAGGACGGCAACGAGATCGGCACCCACTTCAACGGGCACTTCTGCGGCCCCGACGGCGGCGTCGGCACCTGGTCCGTCGAGGAGTGGAAGAGCGAGATCAACCAGGCCAAGTCCTTCGTCAAGACCTGGAAGACGAACGCGGGGCTGCGCACCGAGCAGCCGCTGCCCTTCGACTACGACAAGGAACTCGTCGGCGCCCGCACCCCCTGCCTGGAGGGCCGGAAGAACTTCGTCCAGGCGGCGGCGCAGATGGGCTTCCGCTACGACACCAGCGGCGTCAACGACCAGATCTGGCCCAAGAAGGACCTGGGCCTCTGGGACCTGTCGCTGCAGCTCGTGCCCGTCCCCGGCCGCGCCTTCCAGACGCTGTCCATGGACTACAACTTCCTGGTCAACCAGTCCCCCGGCACCACCCAGGGCGACCCCGCCCAGCACCGGTACTGGGGCGACCAGATGCGGGACGGCCTGGTGCAGGCCTTCGAGCGCTCCTACCGGGGCAACCGCGCGCCGCTGATCATCGGCAACCACTTCGAGTCCTGGAACGGCGGCACGTACATGCGGGCCATCGAGGAGACCATCGCCACCGTCTGCGTGCAGAAGGACGTCAAGTGCGTCTCCTTCCGCCAGCTCGCCGACTGGCTCGACGCCCAGGACCCCGACGTCGTCGCCAAGATGCGCACCCTGAAGGTCGGCGAGGCCCCGGCGACCGGCTGGAAGGACTTCCTCTCCTCGCCGGCCGCCGCGAAGCCGGCGGGCGCCAAGCCGGTGGGCGCCGACGCTCCCGCGGCGGGCTGATTCCGCGGTGGGCCGATCCCGCGGCGGGCCGGACGGCCCGCCCGGGGATCCGGCGGGAGCCGCCGGCCGCTACACCGCCAGCGGCTCGCCGAGCACGAAACCGGGGTCGACCTGCGCCGCCAGGTCCGCCCCGGTCTTGGCGTTGCCCCAGCTCTCCGCGTTCCGCAGGTGGAAGTGGACCATCTGCCGCGTGTACCGCTCCCAGTCGCGGTGGGCGTACGAGTCGTCCGCCGCGTCCTGGAGGGCCTGGAGCGACATGCGGTTCTCCGCCTCCAGGAGCTCGAAGCGGGACGGGCGGCCCTTCTCCATGGCGCGGACCCAGTCCGAGTGGCCCACCGTCACGAGCAGGTCCTCCCCGACCTCCTCGCGCAGGAAGTCGAGGTCGTCCGGACCCTGCACCTTGTTGCCGACGACCTTGAGCGCGACCCCGAAGTCCCGCGCGTACTCCTTGTACTGGCGGTAGACCGAGACCCCCTTGCGGGTCGGCTCCGCGACCAGGAAGGTCATGTCGAAGCGGGTGAAGAGGCCGGAGGCGAAGGAGTCCGAGCCGGCCGTCATGTCGACGACCACGTACTCGTCGGGGCCGTCGACCAGGTGGTTGAGGCAGAGCTCCACCGCACCGACCTTCGAGTGGTAGCAGGCGACCCCGAGGTCCGACTCCGTGAAGGGGCCGGTGGCCATCAGCCGGACCTCGCCGTCGTCGAGCCGGACCGGGCGCGCGCACGCCTCGTACACCGGATTGTCCTCGCGGACCCGCAGCAGCCGGGAGCCCTCCCCGGGCGGTGTCGTCTTGATCATGGTGTCGGCGGAGGCGATCCGCGGGTTGGTGCCCCGCAGGTACTCCTTGATGAGCGGCAGGTGCGAGCCCATCGCGGGCAGCTCGGCGGCCTCCGTCTCGGACAGGCCGAGGGCGGCGCCCAGGTGCTGGTTGATGTCCGCGTCGACGGCGACGACCGGAGCTTCGTTGGCGGCGAGGTGGCGGATGAAGAGCGAGGACAGCGTGGTCTTGCCGCTGCCGCCCTTCCCGACGAAAGCGATCTTCATGTTCACCTAGGGTAGCCGCACGATCGCCTTGCGTGGCCGGGTTGCGTGAAGAAGACCACTCCATCGTGGGGCGGGGCCGCCGGGCGCGTAGCCTCCCTACCTATGAGTACGCACGCCTCTGACCCCCTGGCCGCGCTCGGCTCCCTGCCGGGCGTCGCCGACGCGGTGGACTCCGTACGCAAGGCCGTCGACCGGGTCTACGGCCACCGCGTGATGCGCCGCCGCAGCAACGAGATCTCCTCCGAGGCGGCCCTGCGCGGCGCGCGCGGTTCGGCCGCCCTGTCCGGCGCCGACTGGGCCCTGGAAGAGGTCCGCCGGCGCACCGACTTCAGCACCGACCCCGAGGCCCGCACGGTCGGCGCCGCCCTGCGCCTGGGCGCCGAGGCCGGACAGCTCCTCTCCATCTGGCGCCAGTCGCCGCTGCGCGTGCTCGCCCGCCTCCACCTGGTCGCCGCGGGCGACCCGGAGGATTCGGTCGGGCGGCCCCGGCTGGACGGCGAGCGGGTCGACGAGCCGCTGATCGAGGGCCCGGCGCCGACGCCCGCCGAGGTCGCCGGACGGCTCGACGGCCTCGCGGAACTGATCGTCGCGGGCAGCGGGGCCCCGGCGCTCGTGACGGCCGCCGTGGTGCACGGCGAACTGCTCGCGCTGCGCGCCTTCACCTCGTACAACGGACTGGTCGCGCGGGCGGCCGAGCGGATCGCGCTCGTCGGCAGCGGTCTCGACCCCAAGGCGGTCTGCCCGGCCGAGGTCGGCCACGCGGAGCAGGGCCGGGCCGCGTACCTCGCCGCGTTCGAGGGCTATCTGTCGGGGACCCCGGAGGGCGTGGGCGGCTGGATCGCGCACTGCGGGCGCTCGGTCGAACTGGGGGTCCGGGAGTCGACGGCCGTCTGCGAGGCGCTCCAGCGCGGCGCGGCCTGAGGGCCGGGGCGGAGACGCTCCGGCTCCGGGGCCTGAAAAGGGTTGCGGCGGTACCTGTTCGGTACCGCCGCTGGCACGTCCACCCAGTTACCAAGCGTCCTCGATATGTGCCCATCAGGCCGGGAACTTTGCCCGTGGCCTGGTGCGGCTGGCCCGTAATCGACGGGTCGACGTCGCGTGGGTACCTGGCTTTCGTGCTAGGTCCGTGGGGCCTTCATGCTCAACAGGTGATCCTCTCGGATGTCCCAGGTCTCGCGGGCCTGATTCCTTTCTACTCCTCTTGGGGTGGAAGCGAAAGTGCTGGTTCCACTTCTTGGGGTTTCACTCAAATTCGGGCAAAGTCGACGGCGGTCCGAGGGGCGGTGAGAGCCGCCTGCCGACGCCGGGCGGCGTACCAGACGATCCCGGCCCCGACGGCGGCCGCGCCCACGGCCGCCGCGGCGACGAGCGCGGGCCGGGGCGGCATCCGGAACTCGGGCAGCCGCTGCTTGAGACGGACCGGCTTCTCGAAGGAGAGGACGGGCCACTCCCGGGCGACGGCCTCGCGGCGCAGCGTCCGGTCGGGGTTGACCGCGTGCGGGTGGCCGACGGCCTCCAGCATGGGGATGTCGGTCGCCGAGTCGCTGTACGCGTAGCAGCGCGAGAGGTCGTAGCCCTCCGACTTCGCGAGCTCCCGGACGGCCTCGGCCTTCGTCGGCCCGTAGGCGTAGTACTCCACCTCCCCGGTGAAGCAGCCGTCCTCGCCGACCACCATCCGGGTGGCGACGACCCGGTCGGCCCCGAGCATCTCGCCGATCGGCTCGACCACCTCGGCACCGGAGGTCGAGACGATGACGACGTCCCGGCCGGCGGCGTGGTGGGCCTCGATGAGGGAGGCGGCTTCGTCGTAGATGATCGGGTCGATCAGGTCGTGAAGGGTCTCGGCGACGAGCTCCTTCACCTGGGCGACGTTCCAGCCTTTGCAGAGCGCGGAAAGGTATTCGCGCATCCGCTCCATCTGGTCGTGATCGGCCCCGCCCACCATGAAGACGAACTGGATGTAGGCCGTCCGCAGGGCGGCACGGCGGCTGATCAGCCCGCCCCGGTAGAAGGACTTGCTGAAGGTCAGCGTCGAGGACTTCGCAATGACCGTCTTGTCCAGGTCAAAGAAGGCGGCTGTGCGCGGCAAGGAGTGGTTTTCCACGAGCCCGAGCATAGGTGCCCGCCATTCGGCGTACGCTGGGGCGCGTGGGTTTGCCTGAGAAGCCTCTCGGGTACACCATGGAAGTCACGGATCGTTCGCGACCGTGCTACCCCGGTCCGGCTCCTCCCCCCCCGAGTCGGCCGGAGAGACGACCCCCGCTCTCCCCCCCGGCGGGGGTCGTCGCATGTCCGGAGCCGTTTCGGGTCTGAGTGACATCGCCCGCTCCCCCCTCTTCGCCCCTCGGCCACCGGCCGGACATCGGACTGTCGTGCTCTTGATTGCTCACTCAGAGTAACCGCTGGGATGCGCTCCGGGCAGTCTCCGGAGGGGTGGCCCGGTTATTCACAGGCTCGCCCTTATCCACAGTTTTTCGGTGGGATCCCCACGATTTCCCGGGCGGCCCCACGGTGATTCCTGTCGCGAAGTTCGCGACGGCGGGAATCACGAGAGGGGTGCGCCGTGGAAGCATCCAGGACTTCCGGGACCGGGAGCACGGTCCGGGGCACGTTGCCGGGAGGAGCCGGGGCGCGGGACGCCGGCCCTGGGGGAGTGGGACCGCGAGGAGGCGGTCGGCGGGGAGCCGGTTCGCGAGGAGTCGGTTCGAAGGAAGCCGGTTCGAAGGGACCCGGTCCGGGGCGGGTGGAGATTTCCGGCTCGGAGGCGCGGGACGTGGACGAGGTGCGGCGGGCCGGGCCTCTGATCGTCACCGAGGACCTCGGGCTGCTCGACGACCTCCTTCGGCTGTGCGCGGCGGCCGGGGTCGACCCCGAGGTGCACCACCGGGTGCCCGAGCGGCGGGCGAGCTGGACGGACCCGCCACTCGTCCTGGTCGGCGACGACGTCGCCGCCCGCTGCCGGGGAGCGGTGCGCCGGCCGGGGACCGTCCTCGTCGGGCGCGACCGGGACGATCCGGAGGTGTGGCGGCTCGCCGTGGAGATCGGCGCGGAGTGCGTGCTGCGGCTCCCGGACGCCGAGGGCCTCCTCGTGGACCGCATCGCCGACGCGGCCGAGGGGGTGGACCGGCAGGCGCTGACCGTCGGCGTCGTCGGCGGGCGCGGGGGCGCGGGGGCCTCCACCCTGGCCTGCGGACTCGCCCTCGCCGCCGCCAGGACCGGGCGGCGCACCCTCCTCGTCGACGGCGACCCGCTGGGCGGCGGGCTCGACGTGCTGCTCGGCGGCGAGCGCGAGGAGGGCAGGCGGTGGCCCGACTTCGCCGCCTCGAAGGGCCGCCTGGCGGGCGGCGCCCTGGAGGAGTCCCTGCCGTCGGTGCGGGGGGTCCGGGTGCTCAGCTGGGGCAGGGAGCCCGCGCCGCCGGTGCCGCCCGAGGCCGTGCGGTCCGTGCTCGCCGCCGCCCGCCGCCGGGGCGGGGTCGTCGTGGTCGACCTGCCGCGCGGGGGCGACCGGCCGACCGCCGAGGCCCTGGCCCAGCTCGACCTCGGACTACTCGTCGTGCCCGGGGAGTTGAGGGCCGTCGCGGCGGCCCACCGGGTGGCCTCGGCCCTAGGGGCCGCCGTGCGCGACCTGCGGGCCGTGGTGCGCGGGCCGTACGCGACGGGGCTCGACGAGCGGTGGGTCGCCGACGCGCTGCGGCTGCCGCTCGTCG
Source organism: Streptomyces sp. NPDC086147 (assembly GCF_040702165.1). NCBI lineage: Bacteria > Bacillati > Actinomycetota > Actinomycetes > Kitasatosporales > Streptomycetaceae > Streptomyces > Streptomyces sp. NPDC086147. Next base: position 511,542 of record NZ_JBFBJO010000003.1, read on the forward strand.
GTGAACTGCCCTACGACCCGGGGATCGTGGCCGACCAGGACGCGGGGCTCCCACCGGGCGCCGAGCCCCGGGGGCCGCTCGGCCGGTTCTGCGCCGCCTTCTGGGAGCGCGCGCTCACGCCCGGCGGTGCGGCGTGACCGGGGCCTGGGACGGAGGCGGCGGCACGGGCCTGCTCGACGCCGTGCGGCAGCGGCTCGCGGCCAGCGGGGCCGAGCCCACCCCGGCCAGGGTCGCGGCGGCGCTGCGGGCCCAGGGACGGCTGCTCGGCGACGCGGAGGTGCTCGGGGCGGCCGAGGAGCTGCGGTGCGAACTGATCGGCACCGGCCCCCTCGAACCCCTGCTCGCCGACCCGGCGGTCACCGACGTCCTGGTCTCCGCCCCCGACCGGGTGTGGGTGGACCGGGGCACCGGACTCGAACGGGCGCCGGTGTCCTTCCCCGACGCCGCCGCCGTCCGCAGGCTCGCACAGCGGCTCGCGGCCGTCGCCGGACGCAGGCTCGACGACGCCCGCCCCTGGGTGGACGCCCGGCTCCCCGACGGCACCCGCATGCACGCGGTGCTGCCGCCGGTGGCGGTCGGCTCGACCTGCCTCTCGCTGCGGGTGGTGCGCCCGCGCGCCTTCTCCCTGGACGAGCTGGCCGAGGCGGGCACGGTGCCGCCCGGCGGCGCCCCGGTCCTGCGGGCCCTGATCGACGCCCGGGTCTCGTACCTCGTCAGCGGCGGCACGGGCACGGGCAAGACCACGCTCCTCGCCTCCCTGCTCGGCCTGGTGGGGGAGCGGGAACGGATCGTGCTCGCCGAGGACTCGGCGGAGCTGCGGCCCGACCACCCGCACGTGGTGCGCCTGGAGGCGAGGCCCGCCAACCAGGAGGGCGCCGGGCTCGTCACCCTGCGGGACCTGGTCCGGCAGGCGCTGCGGATGCGGCCCGACCGGCTGGTGGTCGGCGAGGTGCGCGGCGGGGAGGCCGTGGACCTCCTCGCGGCCCTCAACACGGGCCACGAAGGGGGCTGCGGAACGGTGCACGCCAACACGGCGGCGGACGTACCGGCCCGGCTCGAAGCCCTGGGGACGGCGGCCGGGCTCGACCGGGCCGCCCTGCACAGCCAGTTGGGCGCCGGGCTCTCCGTCGTGCTGCACCTCGTGCGGGACCGGGGCGGGCGGCGGCGGATCGCCGAGGTCCACGTCCTGGAGCGCGACCGGGAGGGGCTGGTGCGGACGGTTCCCGCGCTGCGGTGGGGCGCGTCCGGGTTCGAACGGGAGCGGGGCTGGGAGCGGTTGAGGACGCTGATCGGAGGAGGAACGTGGTGACGGCGGATCCGGAAGCGGTACGGGACGCGGCGCGGGGCGTGGCGGCGCTCTGCGCGGGGCTCGCCCTGTGGTGGGCGGTCGAGCGGCGGCGCGGGGCCGGCCGGGCGCGGGCCGTGCTCGCGGGCGGCCCGCCCGAGGGATCCGGCGCCGGTGCGTGGGCGGTGGTGGTCGAGCGCGGGCGGGCCCTGCTGCGGGGACGGCGCGCGTGGCTGTGCCTGCCGGTGGCGGGGGCCGTCGCGCTGCTCGGGGAGTCGCCGCTGCCGCTGGTGGCGGGGGCGCTCGCGGTGCCCCTGGTCCGGCGGCGGCTGCGGGCCGCCGGGCGGCGGAAGGAGGAGGAGACGCGGGCCGAGCGGGTCGCGGCCCTGTGCGGGGCGGTCGTCGGGGAGCTGCGGGCCGGCTGGCAGCCCGCGCAGGCGCTGTCCTTCGCCGCCCGGGAGACCGGCGCCCTGGGCGGCGAGGAAGCGCGGGTGCTCGCGGCGGCCCGGTTCGGCGGGGACGTGCCGGAGGCCCTGCGGAGGGCGTCCCGGCAGGACGGCGCCGACGGCCTCGCGGGCATGGCGGCCTGCTGGCAGGTGGCCGTCGACGGGGGAGCGGGCCTGGCCGCCGGACTGGACCGGCTGGAGGCCTCCCTGCGGGGCCACCACGAGCAGCGGGAGCGGCTGCGGGCCGAACTGGCCGGGGCCTGGGCCACGGTCACCGTCCTCGCGCTGCTCCCGGCGGCGGGACTCGCCCTCGGCACGGCCCTCGGAGCCGACCCGTTACGGGTGCTGCTCCACACCCCGGCCGGCCTGGGCTGCCTGGCCGTCGGCGGGGCCCTGGAGGCGGCCGGCCTCTGGTGGGCCGCGCGGATCGTACGAGGAGGGGAGCGGGCGTGATGCCGCTGGACGTTCTTCAGACGGGGGCGCTCCTGACGGCGGCGGTGTGCCTGTGCGCGCAAGGCGTCCGCGAGGTGCTGCGCGAGCTGTGGGCGCGCCGGACGCGGAGGCGGGCGCGGAACCTCCTCGGGACGCCCGCCGCGACACCCCGGAAGGCCCGGTCGGGGCTGCCGCCGTGGGTGGGGCTCTGGGCGGTGCCGGCCGTGGCGGTCGGCCTCGGCTGGGTACTCCTCGGCGGGATCGCCGGCCTGGGCGCGGGAGTCCTGGTGGCCTGCTGGGTGCGAGGGCGGATCCCCGGCCGCCGGGCGCCGTCCTACCCGGACGGCGACGAGGAGGAAGCGGTACGGCATCTGCCGCTCGCGGCCGACCTGTTGGCGGCCTGTGCCGCCTCGGGAGCCGGGCCCGGAGAGGCGGCGGAGGCGGTGGGCCGGTCGCTGGGCGGCCCGCTCGGCGAGCGCCTGACCCGTACGGCGGCCGAACTGCGCCTCGGCGGCGAACCGGCCGAGGTGTGGCGGAGGTTCGGCGCCATACCGGGCGCCGCCGGGCTCGCCCGCTGCCTGGAGCGGTCCGGTTCCTCGGGAGCGCCCTCGGCGGAGGCCGTGGCCCGGTACGCGACGGCCCTGCGAGCGGCCCGTGCCCGTACGGCGGCGGCCGGGGCACGCCGGGCCCAGGTCCTGATCAGCGCACCCGTGGGGCTCTGCTTCCTGCCGGCCTTCCTGGCGGTGGGCGTGGCCCCGGTGGTGATCGGCCTCGCGACGGGCCTGCTGCACGCGTGAGAACGCCGACGAGACACGTACAGCGAGGCACGTACAGCGAGGCACGCACGACGAGACACGTACGACGCGAGACACAGCGCGACAAGGCACGACACGACCAGACACGTCATGCCGGGACACGGCATGACGGAACACGACGAGGAGAACGACATGGCGGTTACGGCGGCAGTGGTGGCGGCGACGCTCAAGGAGCGGGTCGGCGGATGGTGGCGGGCGCGGCGGGAGGCCGCGCGTCGCGACGAGGGGATGAGCACGTCCGAGTACGCGGTGGGGACGATCGCGGCGGCGGCGTTCGCCGCAGTGCTCTACAAGGTCTTGACCAGCGGGACGGTCTCGGGAGCGCTGGAGTCGATGATCGGGAAGGCGCTCGATGCGTCGTTCTGACATGCGTCGTTCTGGGACGCGTCGTTCCGACCGGGGCTTCGCGACCGTGGAGGCGGCGATGGTCCTGCCCGTCCTGGCGCTGTTCGCGATGACCCTGCTCTGGGCGCTGGTCGCGGCCGCCGCGCAGATCCGGTGCGTGGACGCGGCGCGGGCGGGGGCGCGGGCGGCGGCCCGTTCGGAGCCGGTGGCCGCCGCGGAGGCTGCCGCGAGGACCGCGGCGCCCGAGGGCGCCCGGGTGTCGGTGACGCGCTCGGGCGAGCTGTGGCGGGTGACGGTGGAGGCGGCGGCCCCCGGCCCCCGCAGCCTGGGCCTCACCCTGCGGGCGGACGCGGCGGCCCTCGCGGAGGACACCGAGTTCCTCGGGGAGGGCGCCGGGGTTCCCGCGGAGGGTGCGACGGACGGGGACCTGGGGCTCGGGGACCCGCCATGACGGCCGGGCGTCGCCGCCCCGGCCGCCGGGGGGACCGGGGCGACCGGGGCGACCGGGGTGTGGCGACCGTGTGGACGGCGTTCGCGGCCTGTGCGCTGTGCGTGGTGTTCGGGGTGGTGCTCGCCCTCGGCCAGGCGGTGGCGGCCCGGCACCGAGCCGGCGGGGCCGCCGACCTGGCCGTCCTCGCCGCCGCCGACCGGGCCCTGTGGGGCGAGGCCGAGGCGTGCGCCGCCGCATCCCGGGTGGCCGGCGCGCAGGGCGCCGAGCTGGTGCGGTGCGCGGTGCGGGGCGATCTGGCCGAGGTGGCCGCGCGGGTGGTGCGGGGCCCGTACCGGCCGGAGGTCAGGTCGCGGGCGGGGCCCCCGGGGCTCCCGCCGGGCCTGTCGGGTCCGCAGGGTTCGTCGGGTCCGCAGGGTCTGTCGAATCCACAGGGTCTGCAGGGCCCGCCTGGTCGGCCGGTACCGCCTCCGAACTCGCAGGCGCCTCCGAGCGGGCAGGCACCTCCGAGCGCGCAGGCACCTCCCGCTCCTCCGGCGCCTCGCGGAGGAGTTCCGTGAGGAGGCGGACCGCGCCGCGCTTGTGGAGGGGGTCGTTGCCGTTACCGCACTTCGGGGACTGGATGCAGGAGGGGCAGCCCGCCTCGCACTCGCAGGAGGCGATGGCCTCCCGGGTGGCCGTCAGCCAGGCGCGGGCGGTGTGGAAGGCCCGCTCGGCGAAGCCCGCGCCGCCCGGGTGGCCGTCGTACACGAAGACGGTGGGCAGCAGGGTGTCGGGGTGGAGCGGTACGGAGACGCCGCCGATGTCCCAGCGGTCGCAGGTGGCGAAGAGCGGCAGCATGCCGATGGAGGCGTGTTCGGCGGCGTGCAGGGCGCCGCCGAGGATCTCCGGGTTGATCCGGGCGGCGTCGAGCTGGTCCTCGGTGACCGTCCACCAGACGGCGCGGGTGCGCAGGGTGCGGGGCGGCAGGTCGAGCTTGGTCTCGCCGAGCACCTCGCCCGTGATGAGACGGCGGCGGAGGAAGGAGACGACCTGGTTGGTGACCTCGACGGAGCCGTAGCAGAGGCGGCCGGCTCCCCAGGGGATCTCGGTGTCGGTGTCGAGGACGGAGAGGGAGGTGGTGTCGCGGGCGGTGGTGGAGTACGGCGGGACGGCCTCCTCCACGAGGGCCACGGAGTCCTTCAGGTCGAGCTCCCTGACCAGGTAGGTGCGGCCCTGGTGGAGGTGGACGGCGCCCTCGTGGACGGAGGTGTGGGAGGCGGCCTCGTCGACCGTGCCGAGGAGGCGGCCGGTGCCGGCCTCCACGATCCGCACGGGGCTGCCGCCGCCGCCCCGGATGTCGGTGAGGTCCGCAGCCCGCTCGCGGCGGGTCCAGTACCAGCCGGTGGAACGGCGGCGCAGCAGGCCGGCCGTCTCCAGCTGGGGGAGCAGGTCGGGGACGGCCGGGCCGAAGAGGGCCAGGTCGGGTTCGGTCAGCGGCAGCTCCGCCGCCGCGGCGCACAGGTGGGGGGCGAGGACGTAGGGGTTGTCGGGGTCCAGGACGGTCGACTCGACCGGCTGTTCGAAGATCGCCTCCGGGTGGTGGACCAGGAAGGTGTCCAGCGGGTCGTCCCGGGCGACCATGATCGCGAGGGCGCCCTCGCCCGAGCGGCCGGCGCGGCCCGCCTGCTGCCACAGGGAGGCCCGGGTGCCCGGGTATCCGGCGATCAGGACGGCGTCCAGGCCGGAGACGTCCACGCCCAGCTCCAGGGCGGTCGTGGCGGCCAGGCCCAGGAGCTCCCCGGAGTGCAGGGACCGCTCCAGGGCGCGGCGCTCCTCGGGCAGGTAACCGCCGCGGTAGGCGGCGACGCGGCGGGCCAGGGCGCGGTCGGTCTCGGCGAGGCGTTCCTGGGCGATCACCGAGATCAGCTCGGCGCCGCGCCGGGACCGCACGAAGGCGACCGAGCGGACGCCCTGCCGGGTCAGGTCGGTCAGCAGGTCGGCGGTCTCGGCGGTGGCCGTGCGGCGGACGGGCGCGCCGCGCTCCCCGTGCAGCTCGGTCAGCGGCGGCTCCCACAGCGCGAAGACCAGCTCGCCGCGCGGGGAGGCGTCGTCGGAGACCTCGGTGACCGGCAGGCCGGTGAGGCGGCCGGCGGCCCGGGCGGGGTCGGCGGAGGTGGCCGAGGCGAGGAGGAAGACCGGCTCGGAGCCGTACCGGGCGCAGATCCGGCGCAGGCGCCGCAGCACCTGGGCGACGTGGGAGCCGAAGACGCCCCGGTAGGTGTGGCACTCGTCGATCACGACGTAGCGCAGGGCGCGCAGGAAGGAGGACCACCGGGGGTGGGAGGGCAGGACGCCCCGGTGCAGCATGTCGGGGTTGGTCAGGACGAGGTTCGCGTACTGGTGGACCCACTCGCGCTCCTCGACCGGCGTGTCGCCGTCGTAGAGGGCGGGGCGGATCCGGTTGCCGAGCGGGGCGGACAGTTCCCGCACGGCGCGCCGCTGGTCGGCGGCGAGGGCCTTGGTGGGGGCGAGGTAGAGGGCGGTGGCCCCGCGCCCGTTGGGGGCCTCGGAGCCGTCCAGGAGGGTGGTGAGGACCGGGGCGAGGTAGGCGAGCGACTTGCCCGAGGCGGTACCGGTGGCGATCACCACGGACTCGCCGTCGAGGGCGTGCTCGGCGGCCTGTGCCTGATGGGCCCACGGATGCTCGATCCCGGCCTCCTGGATCGCCGAGATCACCTCCGGACGGATGCGGTGCGGCCAGACCGCATGACGACCCGCCCGGGCGGGCATGTGCTCCGTATGAGTGATGCGCGCGGCTCGGCTCTCGCCCGAGGAGAGTCGGTCGAGGACCATGCCGGGAGAGGGGCGGCTGCCCTTGTCCCCGGCGGGACGACTGGGGCGGTGATTCTTGGCCATCGGCATCGAGTGTGTCACTGCCATGACGGACAATGCTTCCAAGGCGTCGTGCATGGCTGTGGGTAAGTGATTGAATGCCATCGCGGCTGGCGATCCGTTCCTCGGCCCCGTCCGGGAGCCCCGGGAGAACGATCGCCCGATAGCAAGGTGCTGGAGGATCCGTGGACCTGTCCCTGTCGACTCGCAATGTGACCGGCGCTGGTGGTGACCGTACGGTCGTCGAGGTCGGTGGCGAGATTGATGTGTATACCGCGCCCAAGCTGCGCGAGCAGTTGGTCGAGTTGGTGAACGACGGCAGCTACCACCTGGTCGTCGATATGGAGAGCGTGGACTTCCTCGACTCCACCGGCCTCGGTGTGCTCGTCGGCGGCCTGAAGCGCGTGCGTGCCCACGAGGGCTCCCTGCGCCTCGTCTGCAACCAGGAGCGCATTCTCAAGATTTTCCGGATCACGGGCCTTACCAAGGTGTTCCCGATCCACACCTCGGTCGACGAGGCCGTCAACGCCGTCGACTGAGCCCAGGGGGTTCGCATGGCCACCGTTGAACTCCGCTTCAGCGCCCAGCCCGAGCACGTCCGCACGGCCCGCCTGGTGGCGGCCGCGGTGGCGCGCCGGGCGGGGGTGGACGAGGCGGTCCTCGACGAGGTGCGCCTCGCCGTCGGCGAGGCGTGTTCCCGTGCCGTCGGGCTGCACCGCAGCAACGACGTCACGACCCCCATCCGGGTCGTCCTGACCGAGGAGGAGAAGTCCTTCTCCATCGAGGTCGGCGACGAGGTGCCGGGCGCGGGGGTGGCGGCGGCCGATGCCGTCGGGGTTCCCGGCGCGCGCGCCGAGGCCCCGGTCGAGGACTTCGACGACGCCGACGGCGAGGACGAGATGGGTCTCGCGGTGATCCGCGGGCTCGTCGACGACGTCGAGGTGAGCGCCGGCACCGACGGCGGCACCCTCCGCATGACCTGGCCGGTGAGCCCGGCGGGCGTCCTGTCCTGAGACGCGCCCGGACCCGCAGGACGCGGCGGCAGCGGCGGTAGCGGCAGTACGAGAAGAGGCCCCGTCCTGCGGGGCCTCTTCTCGTACTCCGCTGTGCCCGGTTCGTGCCCCGGTGTGCCCGGTCCCGGGCGGGGCGGCCGTGATTGGTGCATCCGCGCGGGGGGCTTCCGGGTCCCCGTATGCACCGGTTCGTCTCCCTATGATCCGTCCCCATGGACCGATCCGCCCCCACGGACCCCGCTTCCCTCGCCCCGGACCCGGCTCTCCTCCCCATGGACCCCGTTTCCCTCTCCACGGGCCCTGTTTCCTTGCCCATGGGCCCCGCCTCCCTCCCCATGGATCCGGCTTCCCTCGCCACGGGCCCCGCCTCCCTCCCCACGGGCCCCGCGGACCCGGCTTCCCTCGCCGCGGCGGTGCTCACCAGTGGGAACCGGGTGATCGTGGTCGTCGTCGCGGCCGTCGCCCTCGCCGCGCTGGTCGTCGCGTGGTTCTTCGCCCGCCGGGTGCTCGCGGCCGGCGAGGGCACCGAGAGGATGCGGGAGATCGCCGCCGCCGTGCAGGAGGGGGCCAACGCCTACCTCGCGCGGCAGCTGCGGACCCTCGCCCTCTTCGCCGCCGCCGTGTTCCTCCTGCTCTTCGCGCTGCCGGCCGACACCTGGTCGCAGCGCGCCGGACGGTCCCTGTTCTTCCTGGTCGGGGCGTTGTTCTCGGCGGTCACCGGGTACATCGGCATGCGGCTCGCCGTACGGGCGAACGTCCGGGTCGCCGCGGCGGCCAGGGACGCCGCCCCGGCGCCGGGCGAACCGGAGAAGGACCCGGCCGAGGTCGCGCACCGGGCCATGCGGATCGCCTTCCGCACGGGCGGGGTCGTCGGCATGTGCACCGTCGGCCTCGGGCTGCTCGGCGTCGCCTGCGTCGTCCTCGTCTACGCCGCCGACGCGCCCAAGGTCCTGGAGGGGTTCGGGCTCGGCGCGGCGCTCATCGCCATGTTCATGCGCGTGGGCGGCGGCATCTTCACCAAGGCCGCCGACGTCGGCGCCGACCTGGTCGGCAAGGTCGAGCAGGGCATCCCCGAGGACGATCCGCGCAACGCCGCCACCATCGCCGACAACGTGGGGGACAACGTCGGCGACTGCGCCGGCATGGCGGCCGACCTCTTCGAGTCGTACGCCGTCACCCTCGTCGCCGCGCTCATCCTCGGCAAGGCGGCCTTCGGCGACCACGGCCTCGCCTTTCCGCTGATCGTGCCCGCGATCGGCGTGGTCACCGCCGTGATCGGCGTCCTCGCCGTCTCGCCCCGGCGGACCGACCGCGGCGGGATGAGCGCGATCAACCGGGGCTTCCTCGTCTCGGCGGTGATCTCGCTCGGGCTCGTCGCCGTCGCCGCCTTCACCTACCTGCCGTCCTCCTACGCCGACCTGGAGGGCGTCACCGAGCCGGGAATCCCCGGCCACGGGGGCGACCCGCGCGTCCTCGCCCTGGTCGCCGTCGCCCTCGGCATCGTCCTCGCCGCGCTCATCCAGCAGCTCACCGGCTACTTCACCGAGACGAGCCGGCGGCCCGTACGGGACATCGGGAAGTCCTCGCTCACCGGCCCCGCGACCGTCGTCCTCGCGGGCGTGGCCCTCGGCATGGAGTCCGCCGTCTACACGGCGCTCCTGATCGGGCTCACCGTGTACGGGGCGTTCCTGCTCGGCGGTACCTCGATCATGCTGGCGCTCTTCGCGGTCGCGCTCGCCGGGACGGGCCTGCTCACCACCGTCGGCGTGATCGTCGCCATGGACACCTTCGGCCCGGTCGCGGACAACGCCCAGGGCATCGCGGAGATGTCCGGGGACGTCGAGGGCGCGGGGGCGCGGGTCCTGACCGACCTGGACGCCGTCGGCAACACGACCAAGGCCATCACCAAGGGCATCGCCATCGCCACCGCCGTCCTGGCCGCCGCCGCGCTCTTCGGCTCGTACCGGGACGCCATCTCGACCGCGGTCGCCGACGTCGGCGCCGAGGCGGGCGGCCTGACGCTCTCGATGGACATCTCGCAGCCCAACAACCTCTTCGGCCTGATCCTCGGCTCCTCGGTCGTCTTCCTCTTCTCGGGCCTCGCGATCAACGCCGTGTCCCGGTCGGCGGGATCGGTGGTGTACGAGGTGCGGCGACAGTTCCGCGAGCACCCCGGGATCATGGACTTCACCGAGAAGCCGGAGTACGGACGGGTCGTCGACATCTGCACCAAGGACGCGCTGCGTGAACTCGCCACGCCCGGACTGCTCGCCGTGACGGCCCCGATCGCGGTGGGCTTCGCGCTCGGCGTCGGCCCGCTCGGCGCGTACCTCGCCGGGGCGATCGGGACGGGGGCGCTGATGGCGGTCTTCCTCGCCAACTCCGGTGGCGCCTGGGACAACGCGAAGAAGCTGGTCGAGGACGGGAACCACGGCGGCAAGGGCAGCGAGGCGCACGCGGCGACCGTCATCGGGGACACCGTCGGCGACCCGTTCAAGGACACGGCGGGACCGTCGATCAACCCGCTCCTGAAGGTGATGAACCTGGTCGCGCTCCTCATCGCCCCCGCGATCGTGCGGTTCGGCCACGGGGACGACGCGAACGCCTGGGTACGGGCGGCCGTCGCCGCGGTCGCGCTGCTCGTCGTGGTCGCCGCCGTGCTCCTCTCCAAGAGGCGCTCGGTGGAGGTCTCCTGACGCGGGATCCGTCTCGCCCAGGGAGACGGCGGAGGAGACGTGAGCGGTCTCTCCCTTGGTTCAAAAGGCTTCAATAGCGGATGAATCAGTCGTACGAAAGGTGGAAGTAGCCCGTTCGGCGTGTATGTTCCGGGGCCGAGAGCCTTGGAAGGGACCGAACCGGTGAACAAGAAGCTTGCGGCCGCACTGTCCGGCGGCGCGGTACTGGTGCTCGCGCTGTCGGGTTGCAGCGAAGACGAGGGCAACAAGGTGGACGACTGGGCGAAGACGTTCTGCGACCAGGCCAAGCCCCAGATCCAGAAGCGGGCCGACGCCCACCAGATCATCATCTCGACGGCGGCCGACAGCAAGCCCGCCGAGATCCAGGCCGCGGACTCGAAGGCGTTCCAGGACATCGCCAACGCCGACCGTGCCCTCGCGAAGGCCGTCGAGAGCGCCGGCGCCCCGCCCGTGGACAACGGCGAGAAGATCAAGCAGGACGCGATCAAGGAGCTCAACGAGACCGCGGTGGCCTACGAGGGGCTCAAGAAGCAGGTCGACGCCCTGGACCCGTCGAACCAGCAGAAGTTCGCGGACGGCCTCCAGAACGTCGCCAACGGGCTGACCAGGATCGAGAAGATGGACCAGAACGCCCTCGCCAAGCTGGAGGAGGGCGAACTCGGCAAGGCGATGGCCAAGCAGCCCGGCTGCCAGAAGCCCACCGCCTCGACCCCGCCGAAGTCCTCGGGCTCCGCCGCCCCGGGCGCCGGCTCCACCGCGGACGCGGGCGGCGCCGCCGAGCCCACCGGGAAGGCGTCCGCGCAGTCGGACGACAAGGCGTCCGCGAGGGCGTCCGCGAAGCCGGCCGAGAAGACCACGGCCGCCGAGAAGAGCGGAGAGTAGGCCTCCTGCGGTCCTCCCGCCGTCCGCCCGGGGCCCGGTGCCCCGGAAGGCCGGCGGGAGGCGATCGGACGGCCGCCCACGGACCGACCGCCCCGATGTCGGTGGCGGCCGATGTCGGTGGCGGCCGTCACAATGGGCGGGTGAGTACGACCAGCCTGACCTCCCGCCTCCCGGTGCCCGCGCACGCCACCCGTCTGCGCGAGGCGCTGCTCGCCGCCGACTTCACCGCCGACGGCCTGCTCGACCTGCTCGGCGCCCCCGCCTACGCGGCGCTCGCCCGCAGCGAGACCGTGCCCGCCCTGCGCGCCACCGGCGGCGACAGCCCGCTGGAGACCCTCGTCCGGCTCTTCCTGCTCCAGGAGCCCGTCGAGCACGCCCGGGCCGCCGCCGCGCTCCCGCTGGACGAGGCCGTCGCCGACGGCTGGGTGGTCCGCGAGGACGACACCGTGCGCGCCACCGTCGACGTCCGGCCGTACGGCGGGCCCGACGGCGAGGACTGGTTCATCGTCTCCGACCTGGGCTGCGCGGTCGGCGGCGCCGGGGGCATCGGCAAGAAGGACGAAGGGGTCGTCCTCGGCGTCGGCGGCGCCTCCACCACCCTGGCCGGCATCACCGTCCGCACACCGGTCTCCTCCGCGCTCGACCTCGGTACCGGCTCCGGCATCCAGGCGCTGCACGCGGCCCAGCACGCCACCCGGGTCACCGCCACCGACCTCAACCCGCGCGCCCTGGACTTCACCCGGCTCACGCTCGCCCTCTCCGGGGCCGCGGAGGCCGAGCTGGTCGCGGGCTCGCTCTTCGAGCCGGTCGGGGACGACACGTACGACCTGATCGTCTCCAACCCGCCGTTCGTGATCTCCCCCGGCGCCGGACTCACCTACCGGGACGGCGGGATGGGCGGCGACGACCTGTGCCGCACGCTCGTGCGGCAGGCGGGCGAGCGGCTGAACGACGGCGGGTACGCCCAGTTCCTCGCCAACTGGCAGCACGTGGACGGCGAGGAGTGGCAGGAGCGGCTGCGTTCCTGGGTGCCGCGCGGCTGCGACGCCTGGATCGTGCAGCGGGAGGTCCAGGACGTCACCCAGTACACCGAGCTGTGGCTGCGGGACAGCGGCGACCACCGGGGCGACCCGGCCGCCTACCGGGCCGCGTACGCCCGCTGGCTCGACGAGTTCGAGGCCCGCAGGACGCGCGCGGTCGGCTTCGGCTGGATCACGCTCCGGCGGAACGCGGCGGTGGCCTCCGGCGCGGTCGAGCCCTCGATCGTGATCGAGGAGTGGCCGCACCCGGTCGAGCAGCCCCTCGGGCCCGCCGTCCGCGCCCACTTCGAGCGCCAGGACTACCTGCGGACCCACGACGACGCCGCCCTCCTCGCCGACCGGTTCACGCTCGCGCCCGAGGTGGTCCAGGAGCAGGTCGGCCTGCCCGGCGCCGAGGACCCGGAGCACGTGGTGCTCCGGCAGAACCGGGGCATGCGCCGCGCGACCCGGGTGGACCACGTCGGCGCCGGGTTCGCCGGAGTCTGCGACGGCACCCTCAGCGCGGGCCGCATCCTCGACGCCATCGGGCAGCTCATGGGCGAGGACCCGGTCCTGCTGCGCGACCGCACCCCGCAGGCGATCCGGCTCCTCGTCGAGGAGGGCTTCCTGCTGCCCGTCGGGGAAGGGGCGGCGGAGGAGGGCGTGTGAGACGGGTCGGGCCGGCCGTTCGACCCGGGTCGGGCCGGCCGTTCGACGCGGACCGCGCTGGCGGTTCGACGAGGGTCGCGCCGCACGCCTGATCCGGATCGGGCCCTCCGTCCGGGCCCTCCGTCCGGGCCCTCCGTCCGGGCCCGAAAGGCCGGGCACGCATGTTCCGTTTCCCGGCGCCGCCCGGCTCGCGGCCGTCGGCGTAACGATCTCCCCCCGGGCTCCGCCCGACGTGGCCGTCCCGCCGGTGCCCGTCGGAACACCGCTGGTCGGGCCCCTCTTCCCGGTTCTCCTCTCCGTCCACCCGCGCCGGTGGACGGACACCGCCGACGCCCGCTCCCCCTCCGCGGAAACACCGCCTCCGTGGCTTCCGCCTCCCTCGTGCGGGCCGACACCGAGCCACGCTCGACGTGATGTGAGGAAAGAGGGGAGTGACATGAGTGACAGACGAGGGAGCAGGCGGGGGAGCGGGAGGAGTGAGGGGCGGGTCACTACCGGCCATCTTCGTCAAACCCGGCCGGGTGGCCCACGGCGTTCATCCGGAGTTCGCGCCCGCGTCTCCCGGGGGTGCGAGCCTCCCCTCCGGGAGACGAATCACCGCACGTGGACGGAACGGGGTACGGGCATGGAGAGCGGGCCGGCGATCTTCGCGGGAGCGGCGTTCACGCTGTTCGGAGGCGCGCTGCTGCTGTGGACCACCGTGCGCGCGCTGCACCGCGAGCCCGTCGCGCACGGCATCCCGCCGCGCACCGCGGTCGCGCTGACGAGCCTCTCCGGGGCCGCCTCCCTCGCCCTCGGCGTCTGGTGCTTCGGGCGCCTCTGACCACCTCCTCCGGTCCCGCCGCCGATCACCGGCGCGCACGCCCCGCCCCGCCGGTCCGGGAGTCCGGGCGGCAGGAATGCCAGGACTCGGGTTACCGTTCGAGTGGCCGTTGCGGGCTTTTGCCGTTTGACACGGGGGCGGGTTGTACCGTCACACTCCGCAGCGACGGGAGCGTCACCGTCCGTGCCGCTGCCGTCCGTGCCGGTGCCGTACGTGCCCGGTACGCGCGCCGTACGTGCCCTGAGAGTGCCGAACCGGAGAGAAGAGCGAAGTTGTCCCCGACCAGCGAGACCGCACACGGCGGCCGCCGACTCGTCATCGTCGAGTCGCCTGCCAAGGCGAAGACGATCAAGGGCTACCTCGGCCCCGGCTACGTCGTCGAGGCGAGCGTCGGGCACATCCGCGACCTCCCCAGCGGCGCCGCCGAGGTGCCCGAGAAGTACACCGGCGAGGTGCGCCGCCTCGGGGTCGACGTCGAGCACGACTTCCAGCCCGTCTACGTCGTCAACGCCGACAAGAAGGCGCAGGTCAGGAAGCTCAAAGAGCTGCTCGCCGAGTCCGACGAGCTCTACCTCGCCACCGATGAGGACCGCGAGGGCGAGGCCATCGCGTGGCACCTCCGGGAAGTCCTGAAACCCAAGGTCCCGGTCCACCGGATGGTCTTCCACGAGATCACCAAGGACGCGATCCGCGAGGCCGTCGCCAACCCGCGCGAGCTCAACCAGCGCATGGTCGACGCCCAGGAGACCCGCCGCATCCTCGACCGCCTCTACGGCTACGAGGTCTCGCCGGTCCTGTGGAAGAAGGTCATGCCGAAGCTGTCGGCGGGCCGCGTCCAGTCCGTCGCCACCCGGCTCGTCGTCGAGCGCGAGCGCGAGCGCATCGCCTTCCGCTCCGCCGAGTACTGGGACCTCACCGGTACCTTCTCCACCGGCCGCAAGGGTGACGCCTCCGACCCGTCCTCGCTGGTCGCGCGCCTCGCGGCGGTCGACGGCCGGCGCGTCGCGCAGGGCCGCGACTTCGGTCCCGACGGGCAGCTGAAGACCGCGAACGTCCTCCACCTGGACGAGCGGAACGCGCGGACGCTCGCCGCCGCGCTCGCCGACACCGCGTTCTCCGTGCGCTCGGTCGAGTCGAAGCCGTACCGCCGCTCCCCGTACGCCCCCTTCCGGACCACCACCCTCCAGCAGGAGGCGAGCCGCAAGCTGGGCTTCGGTGCGAAGGCGACCATGCAGGTGGCGCAGAAGCTGTACGAGAACGGCTTCATCACCTACATGCGTACGGACTCCACGATCCTGTCCGACACCGCCGTCAAGGCGGCCCGGGCGCAGGTCACGCACCTGTACGGCGCCGACTACCTGCCGGAGAAGCCCCGCGTCTACGCGGGCAAGGTCAAGAACGCGCAGGAGGCGCACGAGGCGATCCGGCCTTCGGGTGATCGTTTCCGCACTCCGGCGGAGACCGGTCTGACCGGCGACCAGTTCAAGCTGTACGAGCTGATCTGGAAGCGGACCGTCGCCTCCCAGATGAAGGACGCGACCGGCAACTCGGTCACCGTGAAGATCGGCGGCCGGGCCTCCGACGGCCGCGACGCCGAGTTCAGCGCCTCCGGCAAGACCATCACCTTCCACGGCTTCATGAAGGCGTACGTGGAGGGGGCCGACGACCCGAACGCCGAGCTCGACGACCGCGAGCGGCGCCTGCCGCAGGTCGCCGAGGGCGACGCGCTGTCCGCCGAGGAGATCACGGCGGACGGCCACGCGACCAAGCCGCCGGCCCGCTACACCGAGGCCTCGCTGGTCAAGGAGCTGGAAGAGCGCGAGATCGGCCGCCCGTCGACGTACGCCTCGATCATCGGCACCATCCTCGACCGCGGCTACGTCTTCAAGAAGGGCACGGCGCTCGTGCCGTCCTTCCTGAGCTTCGCCGTCGTCAACCTCCTGGAGAAGCACTTCGGGCGGCTCGTCGACTACGACTTCACCGCCCGCATGGAGGACGACCTCGACCGCATCGCGCGCGGCGAGGCCCAGTCCGTGCCGTGGCTGAAGCGCTTCTACTTCGGCGAGGGCGGGACCTCCGGCGAGGGCGGCGCGGCCGACGCCGGGAACGGCGACGGCGACCACCTCGGCGGCCTCAAGGAGCTCGTCACCGACCTCGGCGCCATCGACGCGCGCGAGATCTCCTCCTTCCCCGTCGGCAACGGCATCGTGCTCCGCGTCGGCCG
The DNA here is from genome assembly GCF_040702165.1 of Streptomyces sp. NPDC086147. Classification (NCBI taxonomy): domain Bacteria; kingdom Bacillati; phylum Actinomycetota; class Actinomycetes; order Kitasatosporales; family Streptomycetaceae; genus Streptomyces; species Streptomyces sp. NPDC086147. Next base: position 527,513 of record NZ_JBFBJO010000003.1, read on the forward strand.
CTACGGCGCGTACGTGGAGCGCGGCGAGAAGGGCCAGGAGGAGTACCAGAAGGCCGACGTGCCCGACGACCTCGCGCCCGACGAGCTGACCGTCGAACTCGCCGAGGAGCTGCTCGCCAAGCCGAGCGGCGACTTCGAGCTGGGCGCCGACCCCGTCAGCGGCCACCAGATCGTCGCGAAGGACGGCCGCTACGGCCCGTACGTCACCGAGATCCTGCCCGAGGGCACCCCGAAGACCGGCAAGAACGCGGTCAAGCCGCGCACCGCCTCGCTCTTCAAGTCGATGTCCCTCGACACGGTGACCCTGGAGGAGGCGCTCAAGCTGATGTCCCTGCCCCGGGTCGTCGGGGCGGACGCCGAGGGCGTCGAGATCACCGCGCAGAACGGCCGCTACGGCCCGTACCTGAAGAAGGGCACGGACTCGCGGTCGCTCACCGACGAGGAGCAGCTCTTCAGCATCACGCTCGACGAGGCCCTCGCGATCTACGCCCAGCCGAAGCAGCGAGGCCGGGCCGCGGCCAAGCCGCCGCTGAAGGAGCTGGGCACCGACCCGGTCAGCGAGAAGCCCGTGGTCGTCAAGGACGGGCGGTTCGGCCCGTACGTGACCGACGGCGAGACGAACGCGACGCTGCGGACCGACGACAGCGTGGAGACGATCACGCCCGAGCGCGGTTACGAGCTCCTCGCGGAGAAGCGGGCCAAGGGACCGGCCAAGAAGACCGCGAAGAAGGCCCCGGCGAAGAAGACCGCCGCGAAGAAGGCCACCCCCGCCAAGAAGACGGCGGCCAAGAAGACGGCCGCGAAGAAGACGACGGCGGCGAAGAGCACGACGGCGAAGACCGCGGCGGCGAAGAAGACCACCGCGTCCGCGAAGACGGCGTCGGCGAAGACGGAGTAGTCCTCCGGGGGAGACCCGGGACGACCACGAGGGGCGGGGGCCGACGGCCTCCGCCCCTCCGCCGTCCCCTCCGTCTCCCTCCTGTCACAGCCTCGTCCGGATGTTCGGGCGGGGGCCACGGGGAGTAAGGCCGTCCGGATAGGGTGGACGGATGACGCGAGCAGAGCAGCCAGACCGTCTCGGCGATTCCGACGCCGCACTCGTCGCGGATTCCCGGGAGCGCGCCGTACGCGCCCTCTTGCGCCACCAGCCGCTGCGCCGGCTGTGGAGCGCCCACCTGCTCGGCAGTACCGGCGACGCCCTCGCCCTCCTCGTCCTCGTCCTCCTCGGTTTCCAGGCGGCCGTGACGGAGGACGCGCTCGGGGGCGGCTACCGGGGGGCCGCGTTCGCCGTGGCCGCCGTCGTCGGCGCGCGCCTGCTGGCCTCGGTCCTCTTCGGGGCCGTCCTCCTCGGACCGCTCATCGCCCTCACCGGACCCGGCGGGAAGCTCGACCGGCGCTGGACCATGATCGGCGCCGACGGCGTGCGGATCGCGCTCCTCGTCATCGCGCCGCTGTGGATCGACTGGACCCCCGGCAGCGCCCTCTGGTACCTGCTCGGCACCGTCTTCGTCACCGGCGCGGCCGAACGGCTCTGGACGATCAGCCGCGAGGGTGCCGCGCCCGCGCTGCTGCCCGCTCCGCCGCTGGAGGGCGCCGCCGTACGGCCGCTGCCCGACCACCTCGGGACGCTGCGCACGCTGTCCCTGCGCACCGGCTTCCTGGCCGTCCCGGCCGCGGCCGCCGTCCTGCTCGTCGCCACGCTCGTCGGCGAGCTGCTGGGCGTCGGACTGGACTGGTTCTCGCTGCACAGCGCCGCCCTCGGCTCGTACGTCGCCGCCGGCCTGTTCGCCGCCTCCGTCACCGTCCTGTACGCGATGGCCCTGCCCGGCGGGGAGACCCCCCGGCCCCGTTCGCCCCTGGAGGGGCTGCGCCGGCCGTCCGCGAAGAAGACGGACCCCGACAAGGACGGCGGGGACGGCGAGGGAGGCAAGGGCGGCGCCGTGGGGAAGGCCGGCCGCACCGGGGTCCTGTCCCTCCTCGTCCTCGCCTGCGCCACCGTCGCCGGGGCGATCGCCGCGGCCGCGTCCGTCGCCGTGCTCCACGCGGACGACCTGGGCGGCGGCCCCGTCGCGTACGCCCTCCTGATCCTGGCCCTCAGCGGCGCCACCGCCGTCGGCATCCGCACCGCGGGCTCCGTGCTGCCCGTCCTGTCCCGGCGCCGGCTGCTCGCCCTCGCGATCACCGTCACCGGGGTCGCCCTGATCGCCGCGGGCCTGGTCCCGGACACGGCGACCGTCCTGTTCCTCTCCGTCCTCGCCGGATACGCGGCCGGGGTCGCCGCCCACACCGGTCACGTCCTCGTCGACCAGGAGACCGAGGAGCCCCGCCGGGCGCGGACCACCGAGCACCTCCAGGCCACCGCCCGCCTCGCGATGGGCGTCGGCGCGCTCGCCGCCCCGCTGCTCGCCGCCGCGATCGGGCCGCACCGGCTCGCCTCCGGCAGCTCCGTCCTGGAGCACGGCGGCGCCGCCTTCACGCTCGCCCTCACCGGCGCCCTGCTGCTCCCGGTCGCCGCGCTCGTCCTCGCCAAGGCCGACGACCGGGCGGGCGTCCCGCTCCGGCGCGACCTGCGCGACGCGCTGCGCGGCTCCGACCCGGCCCAGACGCCGTCCCCGACCGGCTTCTTCATCGCCCTGGAGGGCGGCGACGGCGCCGGGAAGTCCACCCAGGTCCAGGCGCTCGCCGACTGGATCCGGGCCAAGGGCCACGAGGTCGTCGTCACCCGCGAGCCCGGCGCCACGCCGATCGGCAAGCGGCTCCGCTCGATCCTCCTCGACGTGTCGTCGGCGGGGCTCTCGAACCGGGCCGAGGCCCTCCTGTACGCGGCAGACCGCGCCGAGCACGTCGACTCACTGGTCCGGCCGGCCCTGGAGCGGGGCGCGATCGTCCTCTCCGACCGGTACATCGACTCGTCCGTCGCCTACCAGGGCGCGGGCCGCGACCTGTCCCCGACCGAGATCGCCCGCATCTCCCGCTGGGCCACCGACGGCCTCGTCCCGCACCTGACCGTCGTGCTCGACGTCTCCCCGGAGACCGCGCGGGAACGGTTCACCGAGGCGCCCGACCGGCTGGAGTCCGAGCCGCCGGAGTTCCACGCGCGCGTACGGGCCGGTTTCCTCGCCCTCGCGGCCGCCGACCCCAGCCGCTACCTCGTCGTCGACGCCGGCCAGGAGCCGGAGGCCGTCACCACCGTCGTGCGTCACCGGCTCGACCGGATGCTGCCGCTCTCCGAGGCCGAGGTGAAGGCCGCCGAGGAGGCCCGCCGCAAGGCGGAGGAGGAGGCGCGGCGCAGGGCCGAGGAGGAGGCCGCCCGCAAGGCCGAGGAGGAGCGCCTGGAGCGCGAGCGCCAGGCGCAGCTCGCCAAGCTGCGCGCCGAGGAGGAGGAGCGCAAGCGGCGCGAGGAGGAAGAGGCGCGCCGTCTGGAGGCCGAACGGCAGGCGGAGGAGGCCCGCCGGAAGGCCGAGGAGGAGCGGATCGCCGCCGAGGAGGAGCGCAAGCGCCTCGCGGCGGAGGAGAAGGCCCGCGAGGAAGAGGAGGAGCGGCTCCGCAAGGAGGCCGAGGAGGAGGCCCGGCTGCGGGCCGAGGCCGAGGCGCGCCGCCTGGAGAAGCAGCGCAAGGCCGAGGAGGCGCTGCTCCGCGCCGAGGAGGCCCGCCGGGCCGCCGAGGCCGCCGCCGCGGCGAAGGCTGCGGAGGAGGCCGCGGCGAAGGCGGCCGCGGAGAGGCTCGCGGCCGAGGCCGCCGCGAAGGCCGCCGCCGAGCGCGCCGCCGCCGAACGCGCCGCGGCGGAGCAGGCCGCCGCCCAGCGGGCGGCCGAGGCGAAGGAGGCCCGGGAGCGGGCCGCCCGTGAGCAGGCGTCCCGCGAGAAGGCCGCGGCGGAGCGGGCGGCGGCCGAGGCCGAGGCGGCCGCCGAGCGGGAGGCCCGCGCGAAGGCCGCGGAGGCGTCGGAGCGGGCGGAGCGGAAGAAGGCCGAGGCCGCGGCCCGTGCCGCCGCCGAGCGCGCCGCCCGCGCCGCCGAGGTGTCGGCGAACGAGGTCACCGTGCCGACGCCGGTCGTGAAGCCGGACGGGCCGCGCCCCTCGGAGCGGGACGCCCCGAGCGTCTCGCCCGACGAGGTCACCGTGGCCACGCCGATCGTCCGCCTTGACGGGGAGCCCCGACCGGAGGCGGAGACGGCCGTGCTGCCGCAGGTCCGCGAGGACCGGGGCGTTGACGAGACGGCCGTACTGCCGCAGGTCCGCGAGGACCGGGGTGTGGACGAGACGGCCGTACTGCCTCCCGTACGGGATCCTCGGGAGTCTCGCGATCCCCGGGAGTCCCGTGATCCTCGGGAGAGCCGTGAGTCCGGGGCTGCCCATGAGGGTCGCGCTTCCCGTGAGTCCCGGGCCCCCCGGGCGTCCTCCGGCTCCGCCGCCGACCGGCTGCCGAAGGACTTCTTCCGCGACGAGCGGGGTGCGGGTGCCGGTTCCGGTGCCGGTGGTGCCGGTGGTTCCGGTGGTTCCGGTGGTGCGCGTCAGGACGAGCCGCACGGGGCGAACGACCGCACCAGGGAGCTGCCCCAGCTCGACGAGAACGGCCGGCCGCGCCGCCGCTCCGACTGGGCCGAGGAGACCCCGCTCGACGACCTGCCGACGCTGGCGGACGAGCTGTTCGGCCCGCACGAGGACGAGGACGAGGAGCCCCGGCGCCGCCGCTGACGCCTCCGCGTTCTTCCTTCCGGCCGGGGCCTTCGGGTTCCCGGCCGGACGTCGTTCCGCGCCTCCGTGCCCCGCCCGGTGGACCGGGGCCGTTCACAGGACCGCCCTGCGGTGGACGGGGGCTGTCAGAGGACTGCCCCACAATGGAGGGCGTACCTGAGGAGGGGCAGACATGGCCGTATGGGACGACCTGGTCGGACAGAGCCAGGTCGAGGAGCAGCTCACGGCCGCCGCGCGCGACGCCGACGCGTTCGTGACCGCCCACGAGAACGGCGAGCCCGTCCCCGGGGCCTCGAAGATGACCCACGCCTGGCTCTTCACGGGCCCGCCGGGGGCCGGCCGGGTCGACGCCGCGCGGGCCTTCGCGGCGGCCCTCCAGTGCGTGAGCCCCGACCGCGCCCTCGGCGGGACGCCGGGCTGCGGCTTCTGCACCGGCTGCCACACGACGATGATCGGCACCCACGCCGACCTCACGACGGTCTCCGCCGTCGGTACGCAGATCCTCGTCGGCGACATGCGCGACACCGTCCGCAAGTCCTTCACCGCACCGGCCAACGGCCGCTGGCAGGTCATCCTGGTCACCGACGCCGAGCGGCTCAACGAGCGCTCGGGCAACGCGGTCCTGAAGGCCGTGGAGGAGCCCGCCCCCCGCACCGTCTGGCTGCTCTGCGCCCCGTCCCTGGACGACGTGCTGCCCACGATCCGCTCCCGCTGCCGCCACCTGAGCCTGCGGACCCCCTCGGTGGAGGCCGTGGCCGACGTGCTCGTGCGGCGCGACGGCATCGAGCCCGGGATCGCCCTGGCCGCCGCCCGGGCCGGGCAGGGGCACGTCGACCGGGCCCGTCGGCTCGCCACGGACGAGCGGGCCCGCGCGCGCCGCGCCGTCGTCCTCAGGCTGCCGGCGCGGGTCGCGGACATCGGCGGCTGCTTCAAGGCCGCCCAGGAGCTGGTCGACGCGGCCGCCGAGGACGCGAAGCAGGTCGCGGAGGAGATCGACACCAAGGAGACCGAGGAGCTGAAGGCGGCGCTCGGGGCCGTGCAGGGCGGGCGGATGCCGCGCGGCACGGCCGGGATGATGAAGGAGCTGGAGGAGAAGCAGAAGCGGCGCGGCCGCCGGACCCAGCTCGACAGCCTGGGCCTCGCCCTCACCGACCTGACCGGCTTCTATCGGGACGTCCTCGCCCTCCAGCTCCGCTCCCGCGCGCCCCTGACGAACGAGGACGTGCGGGACGCCCTGGAGTCCGTCGCCCGCGCCACCGCCCCGGAGGTGACCCTCCGCCGCATCGAGGCCGTCCTCGCCTGCCGCGAGGCCCTCGACCGGAACGTGGCGCCGCTGCTCGCGGTGGAGGCGATGACGATGGCGCTGCGGTAGGGGGACGGTTCGAGAGCCTCGCGGCAGGGCCGGTCACGACGTACGGCGGAAGCGTCCCGTACACGACCCGTCACGACGTCGCCGGAAGCGTCCCGTACACGACCCGTCACGATTGGACACGTTCCGTACCGGTCCGGATACGCTCCGGGGATGGACTCCAGGCGCTTGCTCCGTACGTCCGCCACGGCCCTCGCCGCGGCCGGCCTCATCCTCTCCGGCTGCTCGGGCGGGAGCGACGCCGCGCCCCGTACGACGGCCCAGGGGCAGCCGGCGCCCTCCGCCGCGCCCGAGACGCTGAAGAAGTTCTACGCGCAGAAGCTGAAATGGCGGGACTGCGGGGTGGAGGGCTTCCAGTGCGCGACCCTGAAGGCCCCGCTGGACTACGCGAAGCCGGAGGCCGGGGAGATCGAGCTGGCGGTCTCCCGGGTGCGGGCCACGGGGCCGGGGAAGCGGATCGGTTCGCTCCTGGTCAACCCCGGCGGGCCCGGCGGCTCCGCCGTCGGCTACCTCCAGGGGTACGCGGGCATCGGCTACCCGGCTCCCGTCCGCGCCCGCTACGACATGGTGGCCGTCGACCCGCGCGGGGTCGCCCGCAGCGAGCCGGTCGAGTGCCTGACGGGCCCGGAGATGGACGCGTACACCCAGATCGACCAGACGCCTGACGACGCGGCCGAGACCGACGCGCTCGGCGCCGCCTTCAAGGAGTTCGCGGACGGCTGCGCGAAGCGCTCGGGGAAGGTCCTGCCGCACGTCTCCACGGTCGAGACGGCCCGCGACATGGACGTGCTGCGGGCGGTCCTCGGCGACGAGAGGCTGAACTACGTCGGGGCGTCGTACGGCACGTTCCTCGGCGCCACCTACGCCGAGCTGTTCCCCGGCCGGGTCGGGCGGCTCGTCCTCGACGGGGCGATGGACCCCTCGCTCTCCGCGATCGACCTCAACCGCGACCAGACGGCCGGTTTCGAGACGGCCTTCCGCGCCTTCGCCGCCGACTGCGTCGCCAAGGCGGACTGCCCGCTGGGCACCGGCTCTGTCCCGGCGGCCGGCGAGGCGCTGAAGAAGTTCTTCCGCGCCGTGGACGCCGAGCCGCTGCCGACGGGGGAGAGCCGGAAGCTCGGCGAGTCCCTCGCCACCACGGGCGTGATCGCGGCGATGTACGACGAGGGCGCCTGGCCCCAGCTCCGCGAGGCCCTCACCCAGGCGAAGGGCGGCCGGGGGGCGGGCCTCCTGGCGCTCGCGGACAGCTACTACGAGCGCGAGCCGGACGGCGAGTACGCCAACCTGATGGCCGCCAACGCCGCCGTGAACTGCCTCGACCTGCCGGCCGCCTACCGGGGCCCCGCCGACGCGGCGAAGGCCGTCCCGTCCTTCGAGAAGGCCTCCCCGGTCTTCGGCGCGGGCCTGGCCTGGGCGGCCCTCAACTGCACCTACTGGCCGTCCCCGGCCACCGGCCGCCCTCACCGCATCACGGCCGAGGGCGCCGCCCCGATCCTGGTCGTCGGCACCACCCGCGACCCGGCCACCCCGTACAAGTGGGCCGAGTCCCTCGCCGGCCAGCTCTCCTCCGGCACCCTCCTGACCTACGAGGGCGACGGCCATACCGCCTACGGCCGGGGCAGCGACTGCGTCGACACGGCGATCAACACCTACCTCCTCGAAGGCACCCCTCCGACAGACGGAAAGCGCTGCTCGTAGGCCCTCTCCGGGGGTGGTCGGAGCACCCGGGGAAACTGTGTAGACTTGGCGACGCCGCTGCACCCACCATGGGACCGCACGGCTTGCCGCCTTAGCTCAGCTGGCCAGAGCAACGCACTCGTAATGCGTAGGTCTCGGGTTCGAATCCCGAAGGCGGCTCAGAGGGAAGCCAGGTCAGATCATTTCTGACCTGGCTTTTTCTGTTGCCCTCTTGTCATCGGTGGCCGATGGGGTCCTCCCTGCGTCGCCTCACGCGCGCACGCGCGGGCGCGCGTGAGAAGGGGTGTGCCCTTGCCCGGGGCATTGGTCTAGTCCAAACTGATCATTGACGAAGCCTCTGCAGAGTCGGCCGCGCGCGGCCCGCACGGCCGCCGCCGGTCATGATCGACGGTTCGCGGTCATCGGGTGAGGGGGATGCCATGTCAGGGAGGGCGCCGGCCACGGGGGTCCCCCAGGAGGGTCCGGGAGGTGAGCGGGGGCCGTTCGGATTACGGCTCCGGGCGTTCCGCAGACGGGCCGGGCTCAGTCAGGAGACGGCCGCCGCGCGGGCCGGGATCAGCACCAGGGCGTTGCGCGACATCGAGCGCGGGCGGGTCCAGCGGCCCCAGTCGCGGACCCTCCAGCGGCTCGCCGAGGCGCTGGGGCTGAGCAGCGGCGAGCTGGGGGAGCTGCTGGCCGCCGACCGTACCGGGCCGTCGCCGCGCGGTGCCGGCCTGCCCCGGCTGCTCATCCTCGGCCCGCTCTCCCTCCAGCGCGGCCGCACCCCCGTCCCCGTCACCAGCCCGATGCTGCGCCGCCTGCTCGGACTGCTCGCGCTCAAGCACCCCGAGCCCTCCACCCAGCAGGAGATCACCGACGTCCTCTGGCCGTCCGGGCCGCCCAGTTCCCATCAGAGTCTCGTGCACACGTACGTGAGTCAGGTGCGGCGGCTTCTGGAGCAGGGCGGGGTGCGGAACGGGCCGCCGCCCACCGTCGTCCGGACGCCCACCGGCTACCTCCTCGAAGCGCCCCGCAACCAGATCGACCTCGGCCACTTCGACGAACTCCTCGACCAGGCCGAGCGGCTGCACCGCGCCCCCGACCCGGTCTCCGCCTACGAGTCCCTGACGCGGGCCCTGCGGTGGTGGCGCGGGCCGGTGCTCGCGGACGCCGACCCCGTGCTGCGCCAGCACCCCGCCGCCGTCGTGGTCAACGAACGGCGGGTCAAGGCGGCGCTCCTGCACGCCGACACGGCACTGCTGCTGCGCCGGCCCGAGGAGGCCGTCCCGGTGCTGTGGGACATGGTCAACACCGAGCCGCTGCACGAGGGCCTGCACGCCCGGCTCATCCTCGCCCTCGCCAGCTCCGGCGAACAGGCCGCCGCCCTCAACGTCTTCAACCGGCTGCGCGACCGCCTCGACGAGGAACTCGGCATCGCGCCCAGCGCCGAGGTCCGCGACGCCCACCTGCGGGTCCTGCGCCAGCAGTTCCCCCCCGCGCGGCGCCCCGCACCGCCCGAACGCACCGCGTCCGCCGGGCCGTTCCCCGCCCAGCTCCCCGCCATGGCCGGCTCCTACGTCGGGCGGCGGCGGCAGATGCGGGAGCTGGACGCACTCGTCTCGCCCGACCCGGCGGCCCGCGCGCACGTCGTGGCGGTGGTCGGCGCGCCCGGGGTCGGCAAGACCGCCCTCGCCAAGCACTGGGCGCACGCCCGGCGCGCCCACTTCGAGGACGGGCAGCTCTTCGTCGACCTGCGCGGCCACTCCCCGCTCCCGACGCTGCGCCCCGCCGACGTCCTGGCGCAGTTCCTCCGCGCCCTGGGCGCCCCGCCCGACCAACTGCCCACGGACGAGGACGAGGCCGCCGCGCTGTACCGCACGCTGCTCGCCGACCGGCAGACGCTGATCGTCCTCGACAACGCGCGCGACGCCGAACAGGTCAGACCGCTCATCCCCGGCGCCCGCGGCTGCGCCGTGGTGATCACCAGCCGCAGCCGGCTCGCCGGCCTCGTCGCCAGCGACGGCGCCCGCCAGCTCGTCCTGGACGTCCTCGACCCGGACGAGGGCCGCCGGCTGCTCGCCGCCACCATCGGCGAGAGCCGGGTCGCGGCCGAGGAGGAGGCGGCCCGCCGGCTCGTGCGGGTCTGCGGCGGCCTGCCGCTCGCCCTCCGGATCGCCGGGGCCAACCTGCTCGCCCGCGACGCCCGCATCGTCGACTACTCCGCCGAGTCGCCCGGCGACGACATGCTCAGCCGACTGCGCGTGGAGGGCGACCGGCGGTCGACGGTGCGGGCCGCCTTCGACCTCTCGTACCGCGCGCTCCCGGCCACGGCCCGGCGGATGTTCCGGCTGCTCGGCCTGATGCCCGGCCCCGACCTCACCGTGGACGGCGCCGCGGCCCTCACGGACTCGACCTCGGCCGAGGCGGCCGGGCTCCTCGCGGTCCTGACCGACGCCCACCTGGTACGGGAACGGGCGGCCGGCCGGTTCGGACTCCACGACCTGCTGCGCTCCTACGCCCGCGAGCTGGCCGGCCGCGAGGAGGCGCACGCCGCCCGGCAGCGGCTCTTCGACTGGTACCTCTACCACGCCGACGCGGCGGCCCGGCTGCTCCACCCGGCGGAGACGGACCCGGCCGCCGGGACGCCCCCCGCCCCCTCGGCCGCGCTGGTCTTCTCGGACCACGGCGAGGCCGCGGAGTGGCTGGACGCGGAGCGGGAGAACCTGGCCGGGGCCGTCCTCCAGGCGTCCGGGTCCGGCTTCACCGCCGTCGCCTGGCGCCTCGCCGAGAGCCTGCACCCCTACCTCTCGACGGGCATGTACACCGGCGACTGCCTCAAGGTCGCGACCGCCAGCCTGTTCGCCGCCGTCGCCGACGGCGAGCCGCGCGCCCAGGCCGCCGCCCAGCTCCGGCGCGCCGAGTGCCACCGGGCCCTGGCGAACGACGCCCAGGCCCTGGAGCTGTTCGGCAGCGCCCTGGAACTCGCGCGGCAGGCCGACTGGACCGAGGGACAGGTCCTCGCGCTGCGCCGCATCGGCGCCGCGCACCAGGAGAACGGCGCCGAACACCTCGCCTGCGAACACCTCTCCCGCGCCCGTGAACTCACCCGGTGCGGGAGAGGGGCGGAACCTGACGCCGATGCGGGGGCGGGGGCGGAGGGCGGGCCCGAGGCCGGGGCTTCCTGAACCGCCGGGCGGCCCGTGCCGCCCTCCCTTTTGTTGCGGGAAGTTGAAGGAGCGGAAGGGCAAGTGCTCCGGCAGTCGAGCCAGTTCTGCCGGTTGCCAGGGGCATACCTGCGGCGGGTGCCGGAACCACAGGTCGGCGCCGGTGCGCCGGCGCGGGCGCGGCCCTCCGGCGGCTTCCGGTCCTCTGGTCCGGCTGTAGGAGGCCGCCCAGACCGGAGCCATACGGTGGCCGCATCGCAAAGCCGTTGCCCGAACGCCGTTGACCGAGAGCCACTGCCCGAAAGCCGTTGTCCGCAGCGTTCCTCAAGCGTTCCCGGAGCCGCCCCACCGGCGGCTCCCGCACGTCTGCCACGCCGTTCCCCCTGCCGACCACATCCGTGCGAACAGAACGAGGTGACGATGGAAACCGCGACACAGATCCCACGACAGGAAGCCCGGCGGGCCGCCGAAGTGGACGAGTTCGTGGTCACGTTCTACGAACGCACCCTCGGGCGCGCCGACTTCAGCCCGTCCGGGATCGCCGACGAGCTGGGCGTCCCGCTCCGGCGGGCCGAGCAGGCGGTCCGGGTGCTGCGCGAACTGCGCCTGGTCAAGGCCGCCGAGGACGGCTCCGGCCGGCTGGTCGCGGTCAGTCCGGAGGCCGCCCAGATGGAGCTGCTCGTCCCCCTGGAGCGGGAGATCCTCGACGGGCGCCGCCGCCTCGCCGGGTTCAAGGGGCAGCTCAGCTCCTTCGTGGCGGCCTTCGAGAAGCAGTCCAGGGCCCGCGCCGACACGGTGGTGATCACCGGCGACCGCGAGGAGATCGAGCTGCGCCTCCTCGAAGCCGCCCAGGCCTGCACCACCGAGGTCCTGGTGATGCAGCCCTGCGTGGCCCGCGAGACCCCCGAGCTGCGCCTCGCCCGCCCCCTCGTCCTCGACGTGCTGCGGCGCGGCGCGCAGGGCCGGATCCTCTACCCCCACACCGCCCGCGGCGACTCCGACACCCGCGCCCACCTCGGCGAGGTCCTGCCCGCCGGCGGGCAGGTGCGCACCACCAAGGAGGTGCGCGACCGCTTCCTGGTCTTCGACCGGAAGACCGCCTTCATCCCGGCCGGCGAGGGCGACGCCATCGCCGTCGTCTACGACGGCGCGGTCGCCGCCTTCCTCGCCGGGCTGCACGCCCGGGTCTGGGAGTCCGCGTTCGACTTCGACTCCGGGGCGTCCGGGTACGCCGGGACGATGGGGGACCTGAAGGCGACCCTGCTCGACCTGCTCGCCTCCGGCGCCAAGGACGAGGCCATCGCGCGCCGGGTCGGCATGTCCGAGCGGACCCTGCGCCGCCACGTGGCCGCGATCATGCAGGAGCTGTCGGCCGGCAGCCGCTTCCAGGCCGGTGTCCTCGCCGCCCGGGCCGGCCTGGTCGACCTGTCCCTGGGGAGCGTCGCGTGAGCCGCTACGACCACATCGCGTACACCCCGTCCGTACGCGAGGCCCAGGAGCTGATGGGCAGCGCCACGGCCGCCGGCCGGCGCCTGCGGGAGCCGGACGGGGGGCCCGAGCCGCTCACCGGCGACGCGGCCGACTTCATCCGGGGCCTCGACGGCTTCCTGTTCTCCAGCGTGAGCGAGAGCGGCTGGCCGTACATCCAGTTCCGGGGCGGCCCGCCGGGCTTCGTCCACGTCCTCGACGCGCACACCCTCGCCTACCTGGACGTCCGGGGCAACCGGCAGTACATCACCACCGGCAACCTGCGCGGCGACGACCGGGTCGCGCTCTTCTTCATCGACCACGCCCGCCGGACCCGCCTCAAGCTGTTCGGCCGCGCCACCGCCGTACCGGCCGGGGAGGACCCCGTGCTCGCCGAGCGCCTGGACTCGACGCGCACCGAGGGAACGGTCGAGCAGCTCGTCACCATCCGGGTCGAGGCCTTCGCCTGGAACTGCCCCAACCACATCACCCCGCGCTTCAGCCAGGAGGAGCTCGCCGACGCCCTGGCGCCGGTCCGCGGGCGCATCGCGCATCTGGAGGAGGAGAACGCCGCCCTGCGCGCGGAACTCGCCGCGCGGCGGGGGGACGGCGGTCCGCTTTCTCCCTGAGACCCGGGAGGTCGTTGCGCCGATCCGTCCACTGACCGAATTCGGCAGCCTGTTCCGGGCATTGATGGCCCCCCTCCCCGGGGGCCAGTCTGGAATCAGCGAAGAGCCCTCGAAGCGAACGGAGACATCGCGCGATGGTCAGCGACGTGATCGACCGGAACGACCGGTTCCGAGGAATTCTGGACCGGCTCGCCACCAAGTCGATCGACGACTACTACAACCCGTACCGGCTGTTCGAGTGGCCGGACCGGCTCCCCGAGGACATGTGGTGGATGAGCCCCGAGCTCACCACCACGTACGGGACGGAATGGGCCGAGAAACTCACTCCGCAGCAGCTCCACACGCTTTCCAAGCACGAGAGCATCAATTTCTACAGCCTCAACGTGCACGGAATCCGGGAACTGCTCATCGAGGTGGTCAACCGGATCCACACCGCCGGTTTCGAAACGCCGTCGGAGTTCTTCCACCACTTCATCGGTGAAGAGAACGAGCACATGTGGTTCTTTGCCGAATTCTGCCTCCGCTACGGCGGGAAGATCTACCGCCAGCCGACCGGCGGCGCGGAGGCGGCCGTCCCCTCGGAGAAGATCCAGAGCCTGCTGGTCTTCGCCCGCATCCTGATCTTCGAGGAGCTGGTCGACCACTTCAACTCGGCCATGGCCGAGGACGAGCGGCTGCACGAGACGATCCGCGGCATCAACCGGATCCACCACCAGGACGAGTCCCGGCACATCGCCTTCGGCCGCGAACTGGTCAACCTGCTCTACCTCGACCTCAAGCAGACCGCCACCGAGGAGGAGCTGGACCAGGTCTCCACCTATCTGCGCCGCTACATGAAGCACAGCTTCGAGTCGCTCTACCACCCCCAGGTCTACCGCGACGCCGGTCTGGAGCGCCCGCACGAGCTGCGCCGCGCCCTCCTGGAGTCCCCGGCCCGCGCCGAGGCCGAGCTGCGGACCTTCCGCAAGACCGCCAAGTACCTCGAGAAGACGGGAATCGTCCGATGAACCGCCTGACTGGGAGCGACGGCGCGCCCGCCCTCGCCATCCTCGGGCCCGGGGCCACCCGGCTCGTCAGGGAGCTGGACGGGGTCTTCGCCGGCTGGGGGCTCGCGGACGGCGCCGAGGAGATCAGCGCCCCGCCGCTCTTCCCGGTGACCGACCTGGAGAAGTTCGACGTCTACACCAACTTCCCCCACCTCGCCTGGGTCGCCGGATCACTTGACCTGGCCGACGACCAGTTCAAGCCGGTGGAGGGGAAGTTCGGGCCCGGGGCGGTGGCCGAAGCCCGGTACGGGCTCCCGCACGCCACCTGCTACGGCGCCTACCTCTTCCACGAGGGCGGACAGGTCGCCGACGACGCCCTGGTCACCCTGGTCAACCGCTGCTTCCGCAACGAGGACCACTACGGCGGGCTGCGCCGCCTCGCCAGCTTCCAGATGCGTGAGATCGTCGCGCTCGGCGGCTTCGAGCACACCCAGCACGTCCTGGCCCGCTTCACCGGTCGGATCCAGGCCTTCGCCGCCGCGCTCGGGATCGAGCTGGGCAGGGAGGCGGCGAGCGACCCGTTCTTCCAGAACGACGGCGGCCGCGCGCTGATGCAGAAGCTCAGCCCGGTCAAGTACGAGTTCCAGTACGGCGACCTGGCGATCGCCTCGGTCAACACCCACCGCAACTTCTTCGGCGAGCGGTGCGGGATCCGCCTGGAGTCCGGCGAGCACGCCTACACCTCCTGCGTGGCCTTCGGCCTGGAGCGCTGGCTCGCCGTCCTGACCGAGCACTTCGAGGAGGACCTCGACGCGGCGCTCGGCGCGGTGCGCGAGGCCGCCGCCGAGGTCGCCACGGGCGCCGCCGCCGTCGAAGTGCCGTGACCCGGCCCCTGATCGGCGTCGACCTCGTCCCGCTCTCCCGGGTCCGCGACCTCCTCGGAACCGGCCCCGAACCCGGTACCGGTACCGATACCGGCCCCGAACCCGGTACCGGTACCGATACCGGCCCCGAACCCGGTACCAGTACCGATGCCGGCACCGACCCCGGCGTCGGTACCCACCCCGGGCCCCTCCTCACCCGCTTCCTCTCCGCCGACGAGCTGGCCGCCTCCCGGACCCCGGACGGCGCGCCCGACCCGTCGGGGATCGCCGGGCGCCTCGCCGCCAAGGAAGCCGTCTTCAAGCTGCTCGGCTCCGTCGGGAAGCCCGTCCCCTGGCAGGGCATCGAGGTCCTGCGCGGCCCCGGCGGCCGGCCCGGGGTCCGGCTCTCCGGCCGGGCGGCCGAGCTGGCCCGTACCGCCGGGGTCGGCCCGATCGACGTGAGCATCAGCCACGACGCCGGCTTCGCGATCGCCGTCGCGGCCACCACCACCTCCGTACAGGACCGGCCCGTACAGGACCGATCCGTACAAGACCGACCCGTTCCGCTGGATCAGTGACTCTGAAGGGAATGCCATGAGTTCCGCAGGTATCGACAAGGTCCGGGACTGGATCCTCGGCCGTCACCCCGAGCGCACCGAGCTCGCCTCCGACGTCGACCTCATCGAGAGCCGCCTCGTCGACTCGCTCGCCTTCGTCGAGCTCGTCTACACGATCGAGGACGCCGCGGGCGTGGAGATCGACTTCGACAACATCGACATCGAGGACTTCCAGACCCTCGCCACCATCGAGAAGGCGTTCTTCGCCTGATCCCGAGGAGGGGTCTTCACCATGGACGCAGTCTCTTACACCGCCCAGTGGATGGCCGCCGCCCGCGCGGAGGAGTCCGAGCGCGAGGACGCGCTGTTCGTCGACCCGTTCGCCCGCGAACTGGCCGCGCCCCGGGGCTTCGAACTGATCGAGCGCTACGCCGGCGGCGGTCTGCTGCCCTTCATCTCCATCCGCACCCGGTTCCTGGACGACGCGATCAGGGACGTCCTGGCCGAGAGCGGGATCCAGCAGGTCGTGCTGATCGCGGCCGGCATGGACACCCGCGCCTTCCGGCTCGACTGGCCGGACGGCATCGAGCTGTACGAGGTCGACCACGCCCTCCTGATCGCCGAGAAGCGCCGCCGGCTCGCCGCCCTCGGGGCCGAGCCGCGCGTCGACCGGCGCGAGGTCTCCGCCGACCTCACCCAGGAGTGGCTGCCCGCCCTGGAGGCCGCCGGCTTCGACCGCGACCGTCCGACCCTGTGGGTCGCCGAGGCGCTGACCTTCTTCCTCACCGAGGACCAGGCCGCCGGGCTGCTCCGGCTGCTCGGCTCCGCCTCCGCCCCCGGCAGCCACCTGGCCTTCGACATCCTCGGCCGCGCCCTGCTGCGCAGCCCGTTCTCGAAGCGCTTCCTGGACACCCTCGCCTCCGACGGCACGCCGTGGATCTTCGGCACCGACGAGCCCGAGGAGTTCCTGACCGCGAACGGCTGGAAGACCACCGACCTGCGCGAGCCGGGCCAGCCCGGTGCCGGCGAGGGACGCTGGCCGTACGACGTCCAGCCGAGGGACCGCCGCGGCGCCAACCGGCTGTGGCTGATCCGCGCCGAGGTCGTGAAGTCCTGATGGGCCGGACGACCACGGACCCCCGACCGGCCCCGGACCGCCGGATCACCCTGGAGCGGATCGAGTCGTACCTGCCCGAGCGCAGCGTGCGGATCGAGGAGCTGGGCGAACGCCTCGGACTGCACCGGGCGCAGCTCGGCGTCTTCCGCAAGTTCTACGGCCTGGACCGGCTCCGGTACGACCCCGAGCTCCCGCTCCTCGACCTGCTCACGCCCGCCGCGCGCGGCGCCCTGGCCGCCCTCCCGGAGGGCGGCCGGGTGGACTACCTGGCCTACGCCCACGTCACCCAGGCGGTCGCCCCCGCCGACGTGGACGTCGCGCGGCGGGTCGGCGACGACCTCGGACTCGCCGGCACCGAGGCCTTCGGCCTCAGCCACCAGGCCTGCGTCAGCAGCCTCGGCGCCATCGAGGTGCTCGGCCAACTGCTCCGCGCGGAGGGCGGCGAGGGCGCGTACGCCCTCATGGTCACCGGCGAGCAGGCGTACTCACCGGTCGTCCAGCACGTCCCCAACACCTCGATCATGGCCGACGCCGCCGCCTCCTGCCTGATCACCCTGGACGGCGAGGGCGACGTTGTCCGGTCCTTCGCCACCCGGACCCTGGGCGAGTACGCCCAGTGGCTGGAGCTGACCCCCGAGCAGAACACCGAGTTCGGGGAGCAGTACGGCAGCCGGATCGCCGAGGTCATCCACCAGGCCGTGGAGGAGGCCGGGCTGACGCTCGACGACGTCGACCTGGTCATCCCGCACAACGTCAACAAGCTGGCCTGGCGGCAGACGATCAAGGAGCTGGGGGTGGAGCCGGAGAAGGTCTTCCTGGACAACGTCCCCCGCTACAGCCACACCTTCGCCTCGGACGTCTTCGTCAACTACACCACCCTGCGCGACGAGGGCCGCCTGGTGGACGGCGCCCACTACCTCCTCGTCTCCGTCGGCCTGGGCGCCACCTTCGGCGCGATGGTGATCACCCACCGGGCGGGAGGCGGTTCCCGATGAGCCGTCAGGAACTGATCCTCACCATCGAGAAGGCGCTCGGGGAGGTCCTGGAGCGGCCCGTCACCGGGCTCACGGAGGAGACCGCGCTCTTCGACGAGCTCCAGCTCACCTCCCTCGCCGTCCTGGGGCTACTGATGACCGTCGAGGAGGCGACCGGCATCTCGGTCGACCCGGAGGCGCTCGACATCGACCACCTGCGGACCGTGGGCTCCTTCGCCGACTACGTCGAGGCCGCGCTCCGCGAAGAGGAGGGGACGCCATGAGCGGTCTCGCCGTCCGGGCCGCCGCCGCGGTCCGCTCGCCCGAGCGCCGGGAACCGGACGACCGGGCGGCCGCGCTCGGCTACTTCCGCGACCTGCTCGCCCCCTTCGGGGAGAAGCCGGACGAGGAGCTGTTCGACAGTGGCCGGCACGTCCGGCACCGGGACCTCGCGGACCTGCTCGTCGCCGACGAGGGCGTCGGCGGCAGCAGGCCCGAGCTCCTGATCGTCACCCACGCCCTCCCGGACGTGGTGCCGTTCACCGCCGTCGCGCCCTACCTCACCGACCGACTCGGCGGCCGGGCGGCCAACTTCTCCGTCGCCCAGCAGGGCCTGGCCGCGCCCTTCACCGCGCTGCGGATCGCCTCGGCGTACGAGAAGGCGGGGCGGGCGGCGGAGGTCGTGATCGCGGTCCTCGAACAGACCACCCTGCCGACCCCCTTCCCGCTGGTCCGGGACACCCCGCTGGTGGACTCGGCCGCCGCGCTCGTCCTCGGTACGGGAGGGGACGCCGGGGACGGGGGCGGTCCCCGGTTCGTCCGGGCGCACGCGGCCGGTTCGCCGGCGGACGCCCTCGGCCGGGAGCTCGGCGAGGACGGCACGCTCCTCGTCCTCGGCCCCTGGGTCACCGGGGACGTGCCCGGGCACGGCGGCCCGGTGCACCGGGTGGCCCCGGGCAGCTACTGCACCAGCCTCTGGCTGGACCTCGCCGACCACTGGCGGGAGTGGGGGCGGGACCACCGGCGGATCGTGCTGTGCGACACGGACCCGCGCTCCGGCCGCACGCACGTGGCGCTCTTCGCGGGCGGCGGGGGCTGACCCCCCGGTCCGGAAGGCCGTCGCGCTTCCGCCCCCACCGGAGGCGCGACGGCCCGTCCGCGACCCCCACCGGCTCGTACCGACACCCGACGACGCACCCGAAGGGAAGGCTGGAACACCATGACCACGGCTGAGGAGCGGACCATCAGGCTGGACTCCGCACGGGCCGGAAGAGGACCGGCGACCTGGGGCCAGCGGGCCATCTGGGGCGTCGTCACCCGGCTCGGCGACGACGCCCCCCGGTACAACCTGCCGGTCCACCTCCCCGTCTCCCCGCCCCGCCCCGTCGACCGCGTGCTCGCGGACCTGAAGGAGCTGCTGCTGCTCCACGACAGCCTGCACACCCGGTTCCTGCCGGACGGCGAGGACGGGCTCGAACAGGTCGTGGACGGCAGCGGCGCGCTCCCGGTGGAGATCCGCACGGGCCCGGCCGAACGCTCCGCCGAGGACGGCGCCGCCCTCCTCGGCGAGCTGGCCGGGCGCCCCTTCGACCACACCCGGGAGTGGCCCCTCAGGGTCGGCCTGATCGAGTCCGGCGGCCTGGTCCACCGGCTCGTCCTCGCCGGGGCGCACACCGGCATGGACTACTGGGGCCTCGGCCGGCTGCTCCGCGACCTGGAGTCCGTCCAGGCCGGCGAGACCGCCGAGTCGCTGCGCGGGGCGCGCCCCGCCCTCCAGCCCCTGGAGGCCGCCGGGGTCCAGGCCTCGCCGCTCGGCCGCCGCCGGGACGAGGCGGCCCGCCGCTACTGGATCGAGCAGCTCACCGAGGGGCCCCGGCGGATCTTCCGGGAGCCCGCGGCGCCGGAGCTCGCGGACGACCCGGACCGCCGGTTCCCCAACGCGCTGCTGCGCTCGCCCGCCCTCGCGGTCGCCGTCGGACGGGTCGCGGCGGAGCTGGAGGTCAGCGACGCCGCCGTGCTCCTCGGGGCGGCCGCCCACCAGCTCGCCCGGATGTCCGGCAGCGCCGACGTGCTCTTCCAGGTCGTCGTGGGCAACCGCTTCCAGCCCTCCGCCGCCGCCTCGGTCAGCACGGTGGCGCAGGAAGCGCTGTTCCGGCTCACCGACGCGGACCGGGACTTCGAGGACGCGGTGCGGCGGACGCGGTCCGTCGCCTTCAGTGCGTTCCGGCACGCCGCGTACGACAAGTGGGCGCTCGACCGCGAGGTGGCGCTCCTGGTGGAGAAGGGGGAGGCGGCCGACCACTCGTACTGGTGGAACGACACCCGCGACCCCGGCGTCGGGCCCTTCGACGACGTCGAGAAGCCGAAGGCGCCGCTGAGCGAGCTGATCGGCCGGACCGAACTGCGCTGGCCGACGGAGTTCCCGGCCCGCAGGAACGTCTCGATGGCGGTGGACGTGCTGACCGCCCCGGGCGCCCTCGACCTCGCCATGACCGCCGACCCGGCGGTCGTCGACCGCGCGGGCATGGAGGAGTTCCTGCGCGGGGTTGAGCGGCTGATCGTCGCCGAGGCGATTGCGCTGGGGGACTGATGGCACCGGTGACGAAGAGGTACGCGGGGATCGCCTGGACCGAGGCGGGCTACCGGGTCGAGGTCCTGGACGGCGCCGGACGCCCGGTGGGGGAGCCGCGCGACTGGGGCGCCGCCCGGGTCGCCGAACTCATCGCCTGGCTGCGGGACTTCGACGGCGGCGAGCCCCCGGCCGTGGTCCTGGACAGCACCAACGGCCTGCTCGACGGCCCCATGACGGCCGCCGGCCTGGAGGTCCACCGCGCGGACCCCTGGCTGCTTCCGCCCCGGCCGCGCTTCGGCTCCGTCACGGCCCGGCAGCTCGCGGAACGGGCCCTGGCCGCGCCGGGCGAGCTCGCCCGGGTGACCGCCGAGGGCGGCACCCTGACCGGCCGCGCCGAGGAGTACTTCGAGGGCGTACGGCGCGGGGAACCGGCCCAGAAGGCCCTGACGGCGTCCGGGCGCTGCTTCGAGCACGGCCGCCGGGACGTCCCGAAGGTGGCGCTCACCTTCGACGACGGCCCCGACCCGGTCTTCACCCGGCAGGTCCTGGAGATCCTGGACCGCTACGGGGCCCGGGCCACCTTCTTCTGCGTCGGCCACCACGTCGCCGCGCTGCCCGACGAGGTGCGCCGGATCGTCGCGGGCGGCCACGGCCTCGGCAACCACTCCTGGTCGCACCCCTTCCTGTTCGACCTGACGCCGGAGCAGCTGCGCGAGCAGATCGACCGGACGACGGAGGAGCTGGACCGGGTGGCCGGCGCGGCCCCGGCCTGGTTCCGGCCGCCGTACGGGGCGCTGAGCCCCGAGGTGCTCGCCGTCCTGGCCGAGCACCCGGCCACCCTGACGATGTGGGACGTGGACGCCCGCGACTGGTCGCGGCCGGGGCCCGGGCAGATCGCCAAGACCGTCCTGGAGGGCGTCGGCCCCGGCTCGGTGGTGCTGATGCACGAGGGCGCCGGGGACCGCAGCCAGACCGTGGCGGCCCTTCCCGCGATCGTCGAGGGCCTGCTCGAACGCGGCCTGGAACCGGTCGCCCTCGACGAACTCGCCCCGCCGCCCCGCACCGGCCCCGAAGACCGCTGAACCCCCGCCCCCCGAACCCCGATCAACGACCGAAGGACTGAAGGGTCATGGAAGAACGCTTGGCAGAGCCCACCCCGGCGGCGCCCCCGCTGACGAAGGACGGGTCCGACGGAGGGCCGCCGGGGGAGCCGGGGAAGCCGGGGGCGCGGGCGACGGGACCGTCCCCGGACGAGCCGGCGATCTGGTCCCGCAACTTCCGGTACTACTTCGTCGCCCGCAGCGCCGGCCTGCTGAGCTGGGCCATGCTGCCGGTCGCGGTCGCGGCCGGTCTGCTCAGCGGCGGGTACGGCCTGGACACCGCCGGGTACTCGATGGCCTTCCTGGTCGCCCCGTTCGCCGGTCTGGTGCTGTTCGGCGGGGTGCTCGCCGACCGGTTCACCGCCCGCCGGATGATGATCATCGCGGACCTGGCCAACCTCACCGCCCACGTCCTGCTCGCCCTCCTGTTCATCCACGGCATCGACCACCTCTGGCAGCTGTACGCGCTGCTCGTCGTCGCCGGCACCGCCAACGCCCTGTTCCAGCCGGGCGCCTCCTCCACCGTGCCCCTGGTCTCCCGCGACGTGCAGGGCGCCAACGGTGTGCTGCGCACCTCCGAGGCGATCACCGGCCTCGGCGGCCCGGCCCTGGCCGGCACCCTGGTCGGCTTCGGGTCCACCGGCTGGGTCATGGTGATCTCCGCCGTCGCCTACGGCACCAGCGCGATCTGCCTGTTCGTCCTCCGGCTCGGCGTGGTACCCGCCCCGCCGGCCGGCGAGGGCCTGTGGCGCAACCTGGCCGTCGGCTGGCACGAGTTCCGCTCCCGGAGCTGGCTGTGGGGCGTCATCCTGATCTGGATGTTCTACGCGGTGCTCTCCTGGGGGCCGCAGCTCTCGGTGGCCGCCGGCGTCATCGTGCCCGAGCACGGCGCGAGCGCCTTCGGCCTGATCAACGCCGCGCTCGGCGCCGGAACCGTGGCCGGCGGGCTCCTCGCGATCCGCTACAAGCCCCAGCGGCCGCTCGCCGCCGGGGCCGTGGCGATGATGGCGTACCCGCTCTACCCGCTCGGCATCGTGCTCGGCTGGCCGGTCTGGCTGCTCATCGTCGCCCAGGTCCTGGTCGGCGCCGGCATCGGCGTCTGGGGCGTCATGTGGGCCACCAGCGTGCAGACCCAGGTGCCGGGCGAGGTCCTGAACCGCGTCCACGCCTACGAGGTCGCGGGCTCCGTCGGCATGTACCCGATCGGCAGCGCGCTGGCCGGTCCCGCCGTCGACGCGTTCGGCACCGACGAGGTCCTCGTGGTGGGCGTCGTGGTCTCCTTCCTCACCGCCACCGCCCTCCTGGCGGCCCGCCCGATCCGCACCCTGCGCCGTGTCCCGGACCGCGTCTGACGGGACCGGCGCGCCCGCGCCCGACCGGATCCGTACGCCCGCGCCGGACGGGGCCCGCACGCCGGTCCCGGTTCGCGCCCCGGCTCCCGTGCCCGACGGGGCCCGCACGCCCCTGCCCGGCCGCCTGATCCGCACGCCCGTCGACGGCGTGCACCACCTGGCCGCCCGGAACGAGGAGGTCCTCGGCGCGCTGCCCGTCGCCGCCGCGGACCGGGCGACCGCCGCGGGGCTGCCGCCGTGGCGCGCGGCGGAGCACCTCGCCTCGCGGACGCTGCTGCGGTTCCTGCTGCGAGAGATCGGCGAGGACGCCGGGGACGGGCCGCTCGCCGCGCTTCCGGGCGGCCGTCCGTACCTGCCGGGCCGGGCCGGCCCGGGGGTGAGTCTCTCGCACTCCTCGGGCTGGGTCGCGGCGGCCGTCGGCCGGGGCCGGGACGTCGGCGTCGACGTGCAGGTCCCGGCCCCCGTCGGCGACCGGCTGCTGCGGCTCTGCTGCGCGCCGGGGGACGCCGACGCCCTGGCGGCCCTGCCCGAGGAGGCGCGCAGATCCGGGTTCGCCCGGATCTTCGCCGTTCAGGAGGCCTGTGTGAAGGCCGTGGGGGAGGGCTTCTCCGGCCGCCCCTGGACGGTCCCGGTCCCCCTCGGCGCGCGGACGGGCACCTGGAACGGCGTCCGCTGGTCCGCCCCGTACGACGCCCCGCACGACGACCGGGACGGGGTGCCGGTCGCCTGCGCCTGGACCTCGGGGCCCGTAGGGGCGGTACGGAGGGGACGGGCGTGACCGGCGGCGGGGCCGTGCCCCGCCGCCGGATGACGCTCCCGCGCGTTCGGCCGGTCAGTCGCCGTGGCCGGTGCCGCCGCTGCCGAAGCCGCCGCTGGAGATGCCGCCCCACTTGCGCTTCTCCTCGTCCGGGGGCTCGGGCGAGGCCTCGGTGCCGGAGTGGTTGAGCTGGTACGGCATGAGCCGGTGCTCGGCGTCCGTCTGCGGCATCTCGGCACCCTTGCGGTACTCGGACGACTCGCCGGGCAGGGCGCCGTTGTCGGGCCGGTGCGGCTGCTCCTCGGTCTTCGGGGGTGCCGACTCGCGGTTACGGACGCGGATGCCGAACATGAACGCGCCGATGAGGACGGCGACGACGATAAGACCGCCGAGAACCTGTGCCAGGCCTGACTGCCAAACTCCAGCCGCCAGGTTCTCTGCTGCGCTGAGAGTGTTCATATCTACGGATTACCCGATTCCGCTTCTTTGGATGCGCCGGGGAGAGATCTCTTCGGATTTATCTGAAACATCTGTCCGCCTCCACCGCGTCAATGAGGTGTACGGCGACCGCACGGCGCGGCCGGCACGACACGACCGGGACGAGGAGGGGCATGAGGAAGGCCCGCGCGAACGAGTTCCTGGAGTTCGCCTCCGCGCGCACGGGGCCCCTGTTCCGCTCGGCGTGCCTGCTGACCAGCGGCGACGTCCACCTCGCCGAGGACCTCACGCAGGAGACGCTGGGGCGGATGTACGCCCTGTGGGGCCGCATGGCACGGATCGGGAACCCCGCCGCGTACGCCCAGACCGTGCTCGTCCGTACCTTCCTCAGCCACCGCCGGCGCCGCTCGGCCACCGAGCGCCCGCTCGGCGAGCTGCCGGACCGCGTCTCCGACACCGACGGGGACCCGGCGCTCCGGATCGCGCTCCTCGACGCCCTCGCCGGACTCGCGCCCAAAGACCGGGCGGTCGTGGTGCTGCGGTACTGGGAGGACCGCAGCGTCGAGGAGACCGCCGATGCCATGAACGTCAGCTCCGCCGCCGTCCGCACCCGGTCCGTACGGGCCCTCGCCAAGCTCCGGGAACGGCTCGGCGGCAGCCTCGCGGAGCTCGCCGTCCGCTGACCGGCCCCGCTCCCGTGCCCCCTCGCCCCGCATCCCTTCCGCCACGAACCCGAGACGGTGATCCCGCATGCCCCGAAACGACGGCCCCGGCCGTGAGAACCCCCCGCACGACGGCTTCGAGGAGGACCTCGGCGCCGTCCTGCGCCGCACCGGCGAAGGCTTCGCGGGCGACCGGCGCGAGCTCGTCGAGGGCGGCGTCCGGCGCGGGCGACGCCGTCTGGTGCGCCGCCGGGCCGCGGTCACCGGCGGCGTCCTCGCGCTCGCCGCCGTCGGCGTCGGCGGGGTGTACGGGGGCTCGCTGCTCGGCTCCGCCGGACCGGCCGCGACGACCTCCGTGGCGGCGCCGCCGAAGCCGACCGGCACCGGCCCCGAGACGCGCCCGCCGGACGAGGCGCGGATCCCGGTCAAGGACCTCGCGGCCGTCCTCAGGGCCCACACCCCGGCCGGGCGGTGGGAGATCGAGGACGAGGGCGGCGAGGGGCAGTTCGTCCTCGGCGTGTACGACGACGGCGCCGGCAAGGCCGCCGTCTCCGTGTCCCTCTCCCGCTCCTCCGGCCCCGGGGAGGCGGGCGAGGCCATGGTCACCTGCCCCGACGAGGCCCACGTGCCCGACGCCGAGTGCACCACCGAGACGCTCCCCGGCGTCGGCCGGCTCCTGCTCTTCCAGGGGTACGAGTACCCCGACAAGCGCGAGAAGACCAAGACCTGGCGGGCGACCCTGCTCACCGAGGACGGCTTCCTCGTCGACGCGAGCGAGTACAACGCCCCCGCCCAGAAGGGCGCCCGCGTCAGCCGCGACACCCCGCCCTTCACCCCCGCCCAGCTCAAGGCCCTGGTCACGGCCGACGCCTGGAAGCCGCTGCTCGCCGGGCTGCCCGCGCTCCCGCAGGGGTCCACGCCCCCGAGCGCCCCGGACGAGCCCTCCGCCGACGCCCTCCGGGCCACCCTGCGCTCCCTCCTGCCCGAGGGCCTGGAGGTGAAGGACGAGGGCGGGCAGGACGGCTACGGGTACGTCGTCGTCGACGACGGCGGGGGCAGGAGCTTCGTCGAGATCAACGTCCAGACCGGCATGCGGGACGTCGCCGGCCACCTGACCTCGACCGGGGCCACCACCCTGCCCGACGGGCGCCTGGTCGGGGTCGTCCAGGAGGCCGCCGAGAAGGGCGGCACCGGCGTCGTCTCGTGGACCGTCGACACCGTCACGCCCGAGGGCTTCCGGGTCGTGGTCACCGCCCTCAACTCCGACGGGTACCGCGCCCCCGCCACGCGCTCCGAGCCCGCGCTGACCGTGGAGCGGCTCAAGACGATCGCGCTGAGCCCGAAGTGGCGGAAGCCGGTCGACTAGGGAGTGTCCGGCGGGGAGGCGCGGGGAGGGCCTGTCCGGCGGGGGAGGCACGGAGCGTCGTCGTCCCCGTGCCTCCCCCGCCTCACTTCGCGTCCGAGTACCGCTCCACCGTCGCCGTCGTGAACGGGAACCGCACCGGCGTCTCCCCGAACGTGATCCTCCCGGCCTCGTCCCCGGCCGCCCGGATCGCCGCCGTGACCGCCTCCGCCTCCTCCGCCGGACAGTGCACGATCACCTCGTCGTGCTGGAAGAAGACCAGCTCCGCCCGCATCCCGGCGAGGGAGCGCCGCAGCGCCGCCAGCATCAGGAGCGCCCAGTCGGCGGCGCTGCCCTGGACGACGAAGTTGCGGGTGAAGCGGCCCCGCGCCCGGGTGTTACCCGAGGCGTACCCGGGGGTGAACTCGCCCTCGTCCACGACCGGTTCGGCGTCGCCCTCCTGGGGCAGGCCCGCCTCGTCGGCGTCCCCCGCCCCGGCCGCCGGCGGGCTGGTCCTGCCGAGCCAGGTCCGAACGAGCCGGCCCTCCTCGCCCGCCTTCGCCGCGTCGTCGACATACGCCACGGCGAGCGGGAAGCGGCGGCGCAGCGCCGCCAGGTTCTTCAGGCCGTCGCCGCTGGTCTGCCCGTAGACCGCGCCCAGGAGCGCGAGCTTGGCGTGCTCGCGGTCGCCGGAGAAGGCGCGGGCCGAGAGCCGGGTGTACAGGTCGTCGGGGTGGCCGGCGACCTCCATCAGGCCCGGGTCGCGGGAGATCGCGGCGAGGACGCGCGGCTCCATCTGGTCGGCGTCGGCCACGACGAGCCGCCAGCCCCCGTCGGCGACCACGGCCCGCCGGATCACCTTCGGGATCTGGAGGGCCCCGCCGCCGTTGGTCGTCCAGCGCCCGCTGACCGTGCCCCCGGGCAGGTACTCCGGCCGGAACCGGCCGTCCCGCACCCAGTCGGCCAGCCAGGACCAGCCGTGCGCCGTCCAGATCCGGTACAGCTTCTTGTACGCGATCAGCGGCTCCACCGCCGGGTGGTCGACCTCGCTCAGCTCCCAGCGGCGCGTGGACCGCAGCCGGATCCCGGCCGCCGCGAAGGCCCTCACCACGTCGGCGGGCAGATCGGGCCGGACGCGCCGGCCGAGGGCCGCGGACACCTCGCCCGCGAGCTCGGCCAGCCGGCGCGGCTCGCCCCCGCCCGCGTACCGCTCGCCGAGCAGTTCGTTCAGCAGCTCCCGGTGCACGTCGGCCCGCCACGGCAGTCCGGCCCGGTGCATCTCGGCGGCCACCAGCATCCCCGCCGACTCGGCGGCCGTCAGCAGCCGCATCCTGCCCGAGTGCTCGACCCGGTCGTGGCGGCGGAGCTGCTCGGCGTAGACCGCGAGGAGCCCCTCGAAGGGCACGGCGGCCACCCGGCGCGGCTCGAACAGCGAGTCCTGCGAGCCGGGTTCGGCGGTGCGGGGCGGCGGGTCGGGCGGCACGGGAGCGTTCCGCAGGCGCGCCCAGGCGGCGGCCGCCGAGCGGGGCTCGCCGAGCCGCCCCTCGTACCCGAGGAGCAACTGCTCGGCGCCCTCCACGTCGTAGCACCGCTCGACCCGCACCCCGGCGGCGAGCAGCCGGGGATACACCTCGGCCGTCGACCGCCACACCCACCGGGCCACCTCCGGCCGGTCCCGCACGGCCGCCACCAGGTCCGGCTCCCGCCGCACCGGCCCGACGGGCGCGCCGTCCGGACCGAGGGGCGCGAGCAGCGCCCCGTCCCCCTCCTCCTCGGCGGCCAGCGCCCACCTCTCGCTCATACCGGCGAGTCTGGCAGCCGCCACTGACAGGGCCGGGCCTTCTACGCTGTGGCGCGGACACCGGATCCGGACGTGGAGGGGGAGGACGATGTACGCGAGGTCCCTGGGGGACGACGGGGCGGAGCTGTGCCCGCTCGAACCGTGGCAGGCGGACGAGTTCCTGGCGCACATGGACCGGGGGAGGGAGTTCATCGGCGCCCGCAACGGACTCCCGGACGTCGTCACCGACCTGGAGTCCAGCCGGGCCTTCCTCCGGACGTACGCGGAGAGGACGGCGGCCGACACCGGCCGCATCCACGGCATCCGGCTCGACGGGACCCTGGTCGGCGCCGTGATCCTCCGGACGCTCGACACCGCGAACGGCACGGCCGAGGCGGGCTGCTGGCTGGAACCGGCCGCGACGGGCCGGGGCCTGGTGACCCGGGCGGCGCGGGCGCTCGTCGACTGGGCGATCGAGGTGCGCGGGATCCACCGGGTGGAGTGGGTCGTCTCCTCGGACAACGCGCCGAGCATCGCCGTGGCCCGCCGCCTGGGCATGACCAGGGACGCGGTCCTGCGCGAGAGCCACGCCCACCGGGGCCGCCGCCACGACGAGGAGGTCTGGTCGGTCCTGGCGGGGGAGTGGCGGGCGGCGCGGTCGGCGGAGTCGGCGGAGTCGGCGGAGTCGCCGGGGACGAGCGGCTGAGGACGGGACGGTGGCCGGGGGCCGAGGCCGGGGCGGTGACCGGGGCCGGGTGGTGACCGGGGCCGGGACCGGGGCGGTGACCCGGCTCCGACCTCGGTCACCGCCCCGTCGTCCCACCATGGCCGGTCGGCGGGCCGGGCGCCACGCGAGGGGCCGTCGAGGGGTGCGCGTCAGGCGTTCCTCAAGCCCCCTGGGAAGCGCGCGTCAGGCGCCACGCCGGGAGGGCCGGGGCGATGACCGCGACCGCCGCGCACACGCCCGCCGCCGTGCCGATCGCCGCCCAGGGAAGGACCAGGGCGACCGGGGCCGAGAGGGCGGCCAGGGCCGCGCCCAGGGCGCCGAGGACGACGGCCGTCACCACGAGGCCGAGGAGCGCGCCGATCGCGACGGCGAGCGCCGCCTCGCCCGTCACCACCCGCAGGACCTGGGCCCGGGTGGCTCCGGCGAGCCGCAGCGAGGCCAGTTCCGCGCCGCGCACCGAGGTGGCCATGAGCAGGGTGTTGGCGAGGCCGATCACCGTGTAGACGAGGGCGATGCCGAGGACGAGGACCAGGCCGAGCCGGGTCTGAGGGCTGCTCGCCGGGCGCTCGGCCGCCGCCCACGCGCCGGCGGTCGCGACGGTCCCGCCGCTCGCCTCCAGGGCCCGGGCCGTCGCCGTGCCGCCGCCGCGCGCCTCGATCCGGTCGAGGACGGTGCCCGGCGCGTTCGCCCGGGTGACGTACGGGCCGTTGTCGCCGGTCCCGGGCGCGAGGACGGCCGCGACCCGGAGCCGTACCGGACCGCTCCCGTCCGCCCGCCAGACCTCCACCGTCTCGCCGACCCGGCGCCGCTCGAAGTCCTCGTTGACGACGATCGACCGGTCGTCCAGGTCCCGCACGTCCCCGGCGACCACCGGGAGCTGGGCCAGGTCCGCGAAGGCCGCCGGGTCGGCGACCGCCCGCGCCCCGTACTTCACGACGGCCTCCGCCCCGTCCCGTACGAAGACGGAGGTCGCGCCGGTGGCCGAGACGACGGCCCCGGCCGGGACCGGGGTCACCGGGCTCAGGTCCTCCCCGCTCGCCACGTACTCGGCGGCCGTGTGCTCCCGGACCTCCGCGCCCTTCGCGCGCGTGACGCCCTCCGCCGAGCCGAAGAGGGACCCGGCGAGCGCCACGGTCACCAGGACGGGCGCGGCGACGGCGGCGGTGCGGCGGACGGAGGCCGCGGAGTTCTCCCGCACGAGCGTCCCCACCGCTCCCCGGAGCCGCGGCAGCCGGGCCGCCGGCCGGACGAGGAGCGGCGCGAGCAGGGCGGTGCCCCCGATCAGGAGCATCGGGAGGGTCGTGTACGTCTTCCGCTTCAGGAGTTCGGACGGCTCGGTCGCGCAGGTCCAGACGAGCAGCCCCAGACCGGTCAGGAGCAGCGCCGCCCCGGCCAGGGCCCGGCCGGGCGGCAGGACGTCGGCATCGACGTCCGCCTCGCGCAGGGCGGCCGTCGGACCGGTCCGCCCGGCCCGGCGGGAGGCGGCGAAGGCGCCGGTCAGAGCGACGGCCAGGCCCGTCCAGAAGGCGGCGTGGTACGGCCAGGAGGCCCCGCCGATCGTGAACCACGCGGGCGCGAGGCCCCCGTCCACGAGGATCCGGGTGAGCAGGGGCGCGCCCAGGGCGCCGAGGGCGCATCCGGCGGCGGAGGCGAGCACGCCGAGCACGGCGGCCTCGGCGAGGAGGAGGCGCCGGACCTGCCCGGGGGTGGCCCCGGCGGTCCTGAGGAGCCCGAACTCGCGGCGGCGCAGCGCGACGGCGAACGCGAACGTCGACGCGACGACGAAGACGGAGACGAAGGCGGTGACGCCGCCGGAGGTGCCGAGGAGGGCGTTCAGGGCGGTGAGCGCGCGGGCGTCCCGCTCGGGGTCGGGATCGGCGCGCACCCGTTCGGCCCCGGTGAGGACCCGGGCGCGGGCGCCGACGAGGTCCCGGACCCGGTCGGCGGGGGCGTCGACGCCGACGGCGTCGGGGCCGCCCGCCGTGGTGACGGCCCAGCGGGCGCGCAGCGCGCGGAGGAGCTCCGCCTCCACAGGCCGTGGACGGTCGAGCCGCCGCTCCACGCGCGCGGTGGCGGGCCCGCGCCGCACGTCGAGGACCAGCCGGTCGTGGCCCATGACGACCACGGGCGAGGAGGCGAACCGCTCGGGAGGACGCTCGGGCGCGTGGAAGGTGGCGGAGATCCCGAGCCCGGTGACGGCGAGCAGCCCGACCCCGAGGGCGAGGGCGACGAACCCGCCGAGCAGGGAGGCGCAGCGGTCCCGGAGCCCGGAGAGGGCGAGCGTCAGCACGGGGTGCCTCCGGCGGGGGTGGTGATGGTGATGGTGTCCGGGTGGTGCGGGGAGCGCGGGTTCTGCCGGGGCCACGGGCCTTGTGGGTCCTGCGGGCTTCCGGGGCTCTGCCGGTTCCGCGGGTCCCGCGAGGGCTTCCAGGTCTCCCGGGCCATCCGGGTATCCCGGATCTCCCGGGCCTCCCCGCCACTCCGGGCCTCCGGAGCCCCCCGGGCTTCCCCGGCCTGTGGGACCTGCCCGGCCTGTGGGACCTGCCCGGCCTGTGGGACCTGCCCGGCCCCCTGGCCTTGCTCGGCCTCCTGGCCTTGCTCGGCCTCCTGGCCTTGCTCGGCCCCCGGGACCTGCTCGACCCCCCGCTCCCGCCCCGCCCCCCACCCCTCCAGCGCCGCCATCCTCCCGGCGACCGTCTCCACCTCCGGATCCGACAGCTCGTCCGCCACGCGGCCGTCGACCAGGAAGACCACGCGGTCCGCGCGGGCCGCCGCCACCGGGTCGTGGGTGACCATGACGATCGTCCGGCCGTCCCGGTCGACCAGCTCCCGCAGCAGGCCGAGGACCTCGCGGCTCGTCGTCGAGTCGAGCGCGCCGGTCGGCTCGTCGCCGAAGAGGACGGCCGGCCGGGTGATCAGCGCGCGGGCGAGCGCGACCCGCTGCTGCTGTCCGCCGGACAGCTCGCCGGGCCGGTGCCGTTCGCGCCCGGCGAGCCCGACCCGGGCCAGGGCCTCCCGGACCTCCGCGCGGGACGGGCGGCGGCCGGCGAGCCGGAGCGGCAGGGCCGTGTTCTGCGCGGCGGTCAGGGAGGGCAGCAGGTTGAAGGACTGGAAGACGAAACCGATCCGGTCCCGCCGCAGCAGGGTGAGCCGCCGTTCGCTCAGCCCCTCCAGGGCGGTCCCGTCGATCTCCACGGTCCCGGAGGTCGGCCGGTCGAGCCCGGCGGCGCACCGCAGGAGCGTGGACTTGCCGGAGCCCGAGGGGCCCATGACGGCGGTGAAGGTCCCGGCCCGGAAGTCGAGGTCGACGCCGTCGAGGGCGCGGACGTCCCGGTGGTGGCGGGTGAGCCCCCGGAGCCGTACGGCGACGGCTGCGGTGCGGGTGTCGGTTGCGGTCATGGACCCAGCGAACCGTCTCCGCCGCCGCCGATCACGACCACTGGCGGGCGTCCCGGGGGTAGGGCCAGGCCCACCCCCGGGACGGGCTCGCACCGGTGGAACGGGGCCGGGGCCTGGGCTGAGACCATCGGAGGGAGACGGGGACGGGCGTACGGACGAGGAACGGGACGCGAGGACGGCGTGGGCACCACCATCGACAAGGCCTTCGAGGCGCTGTACGCGAGCGACGACGGGTCGCTCGACACGGCGGCCTCGCTGCTCGCCGCCGACCGGGGCGCGGACGCGGAACTGGCCCGGCGGGGCGAGGAGTTCGTCCGGACGCTGTGGGGGCGCGGCTGGCAGCCCGCCGACCTGGTCCGCGCGGTCCGCCGGGACCTCGGGGACGAGCACGTACGGCTGCTCGCCGGGCTGGTCAGGACGGAGACGGCGGGGTACGGGCGGCTGCCGCACCGCTGGGAGGCGCAGCTCGACGGGCTTCCCGACGGGCCCGGCCGTCCCGCGGACCGCTTCTCGTACGCGACGTCCGTCCTGGAGCTGTACCGGCTGCTCGTCCGGCTGCCGCGCCTGGACGCGGTCGGCCCGGCGCCGGGGGAGGCGCTGCCGCCGCCGGCGGCCGGGGAGCCCCGGACGCTGGGCCGGATCAGGGCGCTGCTCGCGAAGGCGGAGGCGACCGGCTACCCGGAGGAGGCGGAGGCGCTGACGGCCAAGGCGCAGGAGCTGATGGCCCGGCACAGCCTGGACGGGGCGACGCTCGCGGCGGGGGCGCCGTCCCCGGAGGCGCCCGGCGCGATCCGGATCGGGGTGGACGCGCCGTACGAGCAGGCGAAGGCGATCCTGCTCGACGCGGTGGCGACGGCGAACCACTGCCGGGCGGTGTGGAACGAGGCGTACGGCTTCTCGACCGTGGTCGGCTTCGAGGCGGACCTGGACCCGGTGGAGCTCCTCTACACCTCGCTGCTCGTGCAGGGGACGGCGGCGATGACGCGGGCGGAGGCGGAACAGCGGGCGGGCGGCCGCAAGCGCACGAAGTCCTTCCGGCAGTCCTTCCTCCTCGCGTATGCGAACCGGCTGGGCGCCCGGCTCTCGGCCACCTCCCGCCGGGTGGCTGCCGAGGCCCCGACCCTGCTCCCGGTCCTCGCCTCCCGCGAGGCGGCGGTCACCACCCGCACGGACGAACTCTTCCCCGAGACCCGCACCACCCGCGTCCGCGCCGCCTGGGACGAGGCGGGCTGGAACCACGGCGCGACGGCCGCGAACCGGGCGGCCCTCCACCCGGACCGGCGGGGGGTCGAAGGCCGCTCCCAGGAGTCCCGACACCGGGGCGAATGACCGTTTCGCCCGGGATCGTGGATACCCTTCCCGCATGAGCTGGCTCCGGGCCTTGAAGGGGACCGCCCGCTCCGGGCTCACCGTCGAGCGGCAACGCCTTGAGCCCTGGGGAGCGGCGCGGGGCGCGCTGGGGCTCGCGCTCGTCGTCGGGTTCTCGCTCGCCCTCTTCGGGCCCGCCGTCGCCGTCTCCTCCGCCTTCGGCGCCTTCCAGGCGGCCATCGCCACCTTCCAGCGCTCCTGGCGCCCCCGCCCCACCCTCGCCCTCGCCTCCGGCGCCAGCCTCGCCGTGTCGACCTTCGTCGGTTACCTCACCGGCGCCCACGACGGGCTCTTCCTCGCCCTGCTGCTCCTGTGGACGTTCCTGTCGGGCCTCGCCTGGGCCGCCGGTCCCACCGCCGGCCTCATCGCCTCCTCGAACGTGGCGATGATGCTGGTCACGGTCACCCTCCCCACCTCCGTCGCCACCGCCGCCGGCCACGCCGCCACGATCTTCGCGGGCGGGGTCGTCCAGGCCGCCCTGGTCGCCCTGCTCCCGGTCCGCCGCTGGGGCGCCCAGCGCGACGCCCTCGCGGACGCCCTCACCGCCGAGGCGGACTACGCCCGCCGCCTGCGCCACGACCCGATCGCCCCCTTCGACCCCGTCCCGCTCATGACCGCCCGCAACGCCGCCGCCGTCACGCCCCGCCAGGCCCGCCGCCGCCCGGCCGAGCTGCACGGCTCCCGGGGCCTCGCGGAACGCATCCGCCCCGTCCTGGCCTCGCTCGCGGACCCGGCCGTCGGCGTCCCCGGGGAGGGGCCGCAGCGGGACCGGGTGCGCGAGCTGCTCGACGCGGCCGCCGCCGTCCTCGACGCCGCCGCGCTCGCCATCCGCCGCGGCGACCCGGTCGTCCTGCCCGCCCCGGCCCTCGCCGCCCTCCGCACCCCCGACACCGGCTCCGTCCTCACCGGCCCCCCGCGCCGCGCCGCCGTCCGCCTCGCCGCCCTCCTCGGCGACGTCTTGGAGACCGCGGACCCGCACGCGGAGACGTCGGTCCGCACGGGCGTGGCCCGCTCCCGGCCCACCCTCGTCCGGCTCGCACCCCTCGTCCTCGCCCAGGTCCGCGCCGAGCTGCGCCACGAGTCCCCGGTCCTGCGCCACGCGATCCGCGTCTCGGTGGTCACCGCCGCCGGCTACCTCCTCGGCGCGGTCCTCCCCTTCGGCCACGGCTACTGGGCCCCGATGGCCTCGGTCATGGTGATGCGCCCGGACTTCTCGCAGACGTACGCCCGCTCGGTGGCCCGCTTCGGCGGCACCCTGGTCGGCGTGGGCCTGGCGACGGCGGTCGTGCGCTCGGCGCACC
Source organism: Streptomyces sp. NPDC086147 (assembly GCF_040702165.1). Classification (NCBI taxonomy): domain Bacteria; kingdom Bacillati; phylum Actinomycetota; class Actinomycetes; order Kitasatosporales; family Streptomycetaceae; genus Streptomyces; species Streptomyces sp. NPDC086147. The sequence continues at coordinate 561,808 of NZ_JBFBJO010000003.1, forward strand.
CGGACGCGCACCTCTCCGCCGTGCTCGCGGTGCTGTGCGCCTTCGGGATGTACCTGCTGATGCGCACGGGGTACGCGGCGAGCCAGGTCTGCGTCTCCGCGTACGTGGTCTTCCTGCTCGGCATGGCCGGCGAGGGCGTCGACCAGACCGTACGGGAGAGGGTGCTGCTCACCCTGCTCGGCGGGCTCCTCGCGATGCTGGCGTACGCCGTCTACCCGGCCTGGGAGACGCCCCGGCTGCGCGGCCTGCTCGCGGACTGGCTGGAGGCGGTCGGACGGTACGCGTCCGTCGTCGCCGCCGGGTACGCCGACCCGGCGGGCCCGGCCGACCCCGACGTCCGGGAGGCGCTCCTGCGGACCCGCGCCGCCCGGGTCGCCTGGCAGGAGGCGCTGGCCCGCGCGGCGCACGAGCCGGTGCGCCACCGGGGGCTCTCGCACGCGGCGGTGGAGCAGGCCGAGCACGCGCTCGGGGAGTTCGGCCGGGTGGCGATGCTCATGGAGGCGCACCTGCCCGAGCGCGGCGCCGCACCCCTCCCGTACGCCGCCGTCCTCGCCGAGGCCCTGCGCCGGTCGACGGCGCGGGGTGCGAAGACGCTGCGGGAGCGCGGGGAGCCGGACTGGGCCGGGCTGCGGGGGACCGTCGGCGCCTGGACCGACGAACCGCCGGACCACTTCCTGCTCCACAAGGGCGCCGTACTGCTCCTGGAGAGCCTGGACGAGCTCGCGACGGCCCTCTCCGAGACCACCCCGAGTCGTGGATAACCGCTGGTGGCACGCTCTGTCGCGTAGTCGGTACGCCACCGCCTGTGCACGTGCATCTGCTCATGCAGCCGTCATGTGAACACAGCTATGATCCGAGCAAGTTGACACCTGCATCAAGCAACTCGGGAGCTACCAGTGCATCCTGCGCATCACGCGTACAACGGCATGGCGGCCACGGAGCTGCGCGGTGTCGTGTGGCAGAAGAGCAGGCACAGCAACTCCCAGGGTTCCTGCGTGGAGTTCGCAAAACTTCCGGGGGGAAACGTTGCCGTCCGCAATTCCCGCCATCCCGACGGGCCCGCGCTCGTCTACACGCCCGCCGAGATAGAGGCGCTGCTGCTCGGCGTGAAGGACGGGGAGTTCGACCACCTGGTGTGAAGCGCATAAGGACGCGAGCACGAGCGCGAGCGCGCACGGACGCGAGCGAGGGCCCCGGCGGCGACCGCCGGGGCCCTCGTTCGTGCGTTCCGTCTACTCCGGGCCGATCCGGAACAGCGCCCACACGACCTTGCCCTGGAGCGTCCCCGCCAGCGGGTGCCAGCCCCAGCTGTCGCTGAACGAGTCCACCAGGAACAGGCCGCGCCCCGACTCGGCGGCGAAGTCCTCCTCGCCGCCGCGCGCCTCCGGGCTCTCCACGCTGGGGTCGCGCACGGCGCACACCAGGCGCGAGGCCCAGCGCATCAGGTGCAGCCGGACCGGCGGCTGCCGGCCGTCGTCGGGACACGCGTCCGAGGGCACCGCGTGGCGCAGCGCGTTGGTGACGAGTTCCGACACGACGAGGGCCACGTCGTCGAAGCGCTCCGACAGCTCCCAGCGGTCGAGCGTCGCGCTGGTGAACTTCCGGGCCCCGCGCACGGCTTCGAACCGCGCGGGAAGGGCGCAGGACGCGGAGGTGGAGACGGCGCCGGGATCGATCGGCGGAAGGCCCTGCCGTAACGGCTCGAGCACGGTCGATCCATTCGTCCCCATGCGAGGCACTCCCGGGAATCGCGACTGTGGTGCGACAACACGACAACACGAACGAGTACGCGGCTGCGCGGGCCCCATGGTTCCGAATGCGACCCCCGGATGCAAGGGCAGATGCACGTGCACGCGCCGGACCTGTCCTTTCCTGTGCCTAATCTGTGCATAAGTCGTCCACACGGGGACCGTGACCGGAAGGGAACTTCCCCGGATCTGCACGCTCCGTGCCCGCGGATGCCCGGAACCCGTCGCCTTTCCGTAATCGCATGTGTACGCGCTGAAGCGTTTGGTGGCAGAATCCGGGGCTCGACGGGGGATTCGACGGGGGGTCGACACCGTAAAGGGGAGGCTGGGGCCGTGACCGCAGGCGAATCGGGCGGAGCGAGCGGAAGCGTGGTGCGGCGCATCCTGCTGGGCTCCCAGCTGAGGCGGTTGCGCGAGTCGCGCGGAATCACCCGTGAGGCGGCCGGGTACTCGATCCGCGCGTCCGAATCCAAGATCAGCCGCATGGAGTTGGGACGGGTGAGCTTCAAGGCCAGGGACGTCGAGGATCTGCTCACGCTCTACGGGGTCGGCGACGAGGCCGAGCGCGGCGCCCTCCTCGGGCTCGCCCGCGAGGCCAACGTCGCGGGCTGGTGGCACAGCTTCGGCGACGTCCTGCCCGGCTGGTTCCAGACGTACATCGGGCTCGAAGGCGCCGCGTCCCACATCCGCGTCTACGAAGTGCAGTTCGTCCACGGCCTGTTGCAGACCGAGGAGTACGCCCAGGCGGTCGTCGTCCGGGGCATGCCCGACGCCCCGCGCGCCGAGATCGACCGCCGGGTCGCCCTGCGGCTCGAACGCCAGAAGGTCCTGGTCTCCGAACGCGCCCCGAAGCTCCACGCCGTCCTCGACGAGGCCGCGCTGCGCCGCCCGTACGGCGACCGGGACGTCATGCGGGGGCAGTTGAAGCACCTCATCGAGGTCTCCGAGCACCCCGGCGTCACGCTCCAGGTCATGCCCTTCAGCTTCGGCGGCCACGCCGGCGAGAGCGGCGCCTTCACCATGCTGAGCTTCCCCGAGTCCGACCTCTCCGACGTCGTCTACCTGGAGCAGCTCACCAGCGCGCTCTACCTCGACAAGCGCGAGGAGGTCGCCCAGTACCGCCGGGTGATGGAGAGGCTCCAGCAGGACGGGCCCGATCCGGCCGAAAGCCGGGACATCCTCCGGGGCCTTCTCCAACTCTCCTGACACATCAGTACGATGACGCCACATCAGGCGTACGGGATTCGTACATCAGTCGCATCGCGCGGGTAGCGGGTAGCGGGTAGAGAGGTCTCCACCATGTCGCACTTCACCGACCTGGCCCACCAGTACATAGACGGCGAGTGGAAGCCGGGCAGTGGCTCGTGGGACATCATCGACTTCAACCCGTACACCGGGGAGAAGCTCGCCTCGATCACCGTCGCCACCGTCGACGAGGTCGACCGCGCCTACCGGGCCGCCGAGCGCGCCCAGGCCGCGTGGGCCGAGACCAACCCGTACACCCGCCGGCTCGTCTTCGAGCGCGCGCTGCGGATCGTCGAGGACCGCGAGGAGGAGATCGCCGGGACGATCGTCGCCGAGCTGGGCGGCACCCGCCTCAAGGCGGCCTTCGAGCTGCACCTCGCCAAGGAGTTCCTGCGCGAGGCGGTCCAGCTCGCGCTGCGCCCCGAGGGCCGCATCCTGCCGTCCCCGGTCGACGGCAAGGAGAACCGCGTCTACCGCGTCCCGGTCGGCGTCGTCGGCGTCATCTCCCCCTTCAACTTCCCCTTCCTCCTCTCGCTCAAGTCCGTCGCGCCGGCCCTCGCGCTCGGCAACGCGGTCGTCCTCAAGCCGCACCAGAACACCCCGATCTGCGGCGGCACCCTCGTCGCCAAGGTCCTGGAGGAGGCCGGGCTCCCGGCCGGCCTGCTGAACGTCGTCGTCACCGACATCGCCGAGATCGGCGACGCGCTCCTGACCCACCCGGTCCCGAAGGTCATCTCCTTCACCGGCTCCGACAAGGTCGGCCGGCACGTCGCCACGGTCTGCGCGGAGAACTTCAAGCACGCCGTCCTCGAACTCGGCGGCAACAGCGCCCTGATCGTCCTCGACGACGCCGACGTCGACTACGCGGTCGACGCGGCCGTCTTCAGCCGCTTCGTGCACCAGGGCCAGGTCTGCATGGCCGCCAACCGCATCCTGGTGGACCGCATCCTGGAGGCGGAGTTCACCGAGAAGTTCGTGGCCAAGGTGAAGACCCTGCGCGTCGGCGACCCGGCCGACCCGGCCACCCACATCGGCCCGCTCATCAACTCCCAGCAGGCCGAGTCCGTCTCCTCTCTGGTCGACCAGACGGTCGCCGCCGGCGCCACCGCCCTGCTGCACGGCGCGGTCGACGGCAACCTCGTCTCCCCGTCCGTCCTCACCGGCCTCGCCGCCGACTCCCCGGTCCTGAGCCAGGAGATCTTCGGCCCGGTCGCCCTGATCGTGCCCTTCGACGGCGAGGAGGAGGCCGTGCGGATCGCCAACGACACCCCGTACGGGCTCAGCGGCGCCGTCCACACCGGTGACGTCGAGCGGGGCGTGCGGCTCGCCAAGCGCGTCCACACCGGCATGATCCACATCAACGACGGCACCGTGCACGACGAGCCGATCGTGCCCTTCGGCGGCGAGAAGCAGTCGGGCGTCGGGCGGCTCAACGGCGACTCGATGGTGGACGCCTTCACCACCCAGAAGTGGATCTCGATCCAGCACGGCCGCAGCCGCTTCCCCTTCTGATCCGGCTGATCCGGTCCTGATCCGGCCGGTCCGGGCCGGATCCGATCCGGTCCGGATCCGGGGACAGTTGAGGACCGTAACTGTCCGCAAGCCTCCGTAGCGTGGTCTGTGTCGGAAGAACCCGGCACAGGCCACATCCGGAAGGCGGACGTCATGGTTGCTCTTGTTCCCGCAGGGACCCCCGGCGACGAGCGCGGCACGCTCCTCGACTTCGTGGAGGCCCAGCGCGCCGCGCTGCGCCGCGCCGTCCTCGGCCTGACCGAGGAGCAGGCGGCGAGCACCCCCAGTGCCAGCGGGCTGAGCCTGTCCGGGCTGCTCAAGCACGTCGCCGAGGTCGAGCTCGGCTGGCTCCGGCTCGCACAGCGGCGGCCCAACGAGCGGGAGCGGACCCAGGAGACCTGGAGCGAGGGCTTCCGGCTCGTGGACGGCGAGACGATCCCGGAGATCGTGGCGTTCTGGGCGGACGTCGCCAAGCAGACCGAGGACTTCGTCCGCTCGGTGCCGAGCCTGGACGAGACCTTCCCGCTGCCGGAGGCGCCCTGGTTCCCGAAGGACGGGCGGGTCACGGTCCGCTGGATGGTGCTCCACCTCGTCCAGGAGACGGGACGGCACGCCGGCCACGCCGACATCATCCGCGAGAGCATCGACGGCAAGGGCTCCTACGAGCTGATCGCGGCCGAGGCGGAGGCGGCGGGGCGGTGATCGCCGCGCGTACCCTGGTCGGGATCGACCAGGAGGTACGTGGGATGTCGGCCATCCGTCTTCTCGTCCTGGGCGCGGTGCGGCAGCACGGCCGCGCCCACGGCTACCAGGTGCGCAACGACCTGGAGTACTGGGGCGCGCACGAGTGGTCGCACGCCAAACCCGGCTCGATCTACCACGCGCTGAAGCAGATGGCGAAGCAGGGACTGCTGCGCGCGCACGAGGTCGCGCCCAGCGCGGTCGGCGGCCCGCCCCGCGTCGAGTACGAGCTGACGGACGCCGGCACCCAGGAGTACTTCACGCTGCTCCGCGAGGCGCTGACCACCTTCGACCAGAAGGTGGACGTGCTGTCGGCGGGCATCGGCTTCATGGTGGACCTGCCCCGCGAGGAGGTCGTGGAGCTGCTGCGCCGGCGGGTGCGGGCGCTCGACGAGTGGCGGGCGGCGGTCACCGACTACTACACGCCGGAGGGCGGCCCGGGGCAGCTCGGGCACATCGGCGAGATCATGCACATGTGGATCGGCTCGGCCGACGCGGGCAAGGAGTGGACGCTCGGCCTGATCGGGCGGATCGAGGGCGGGGCGTACGTGTTCGCGGGCGAGGGCGACCCGTTCGTGGGGGTGCTCGCGGAGGGCGGGAAGGACCCGTACGCGAGCTGACCGGGGCCCGGCGCTCCTCGCGGCCCCGGGAAACGCCACTCGTGCGGAGTGGCTCGGAAGAACTGACTAATCAAGTTTGACCAATCGCCCGCGAGGGCATACCGTGCTCCGTCGGTGGTGGCTGGTCAAGTTTGACTACGCCTTTTTCGGAAGGCTCTGGAGGAAACGGATGACCACGGAAGCGATCCGCGTGGAGGGCGCGCGGAAGCGGTACGGCGACAAGGACGCCCTGGACGGGCTCGACCTCGCCGTCGGGCGCGGCACCGTCCACGGGCTCCTCGGGCCCAACGGCGCGGGCAAGACCACGACGGTACGGATCCTGGCGACCCTGCTCCGGCACGACGCGGGCCTGGTCCGCGTCGCCGGGCACGACGTGCGCACCGAAGCGCGGGAGGTGCGCCGGCGGATCGGGCTCCTCGGCCAGCACGCGGCCCTGGACGAGGAGCTGGGCGGCCGGCAGAACCTGGAGATGTTCGGCAGGCTCCACCACCTGGGCGCCCGGCGCGCCGGGACCCGCGCCGACGAGCTCCTGGAGCGCTTCGGCCTCACCGACACCGGGCGCAAGCCCGTCCGCCAGTACAGCGGCGGCATGCGGCGCCGGCTCGACCTGGCGGCGTCGCTGATCACCGATCCGGAGGTGCTGTTCCTCGACGAGCCGACCACCGGACTCGACCCGCGCGGACGCGCCGAGGTCTGGGACTCGGTGCGCTCGCTGGTCGGCGGCGGCACGACGGTCCTGCTCACCACGCAGTACCTGGAGGAGGCCGACCAGCTCGCCGACCGGATCTCGGTCGTGGACCGGGGGCGGGTCGTCGCCGACGGCACCGCCGACGAACTGAAGGCCCGCGTGGGCGCGGACCGGATCGACGTGGTCGTACGGGACGCCCGCAGGCTCGACGAGGCGGCGGACCTCCTCCCGGTGGCCCGCGCCGAGGTGGCCGTGGACGCCGACCGGCGGCTGCTCAGCGCCCCGGTGGCCGACCGGATGGCCTCGCTCACCGAGACCGTGCGGGCCCTCGGAGCGGCCGGGATCGAGGCGGAGGACATCGCCCTGCGGCGCCCGACCCTCGACGAGGTGTTCCTGCACCTGACGGCGGACGGCACGGCCCGTGAGAAGGAGGTGGCGGCATGAGCGCCGCGTACGTGGTGGGCGACTGCTGGACGATGACCCGGCGCGAGCTGGCCCACTGGGCCCGGCAGCCGGTGCAGGTCCTGGTCGGGCTCGTCTTCCCGGTGATGATGCTCCTGATGTTCGGCTACCTGGTCGGCGGCGGGCGGGCCGTCGACGGCGACTACGTCGACTACCTGGTGCCCGGCATGCTCGCCCTGACCATGGTCTTCGGCCTCGAAGGCACCATGACGGCGGTCACGCAGGACCTGAACAAGGGCGTGATCGACCGCTTCCGGGCGATGCCGATGACCGACGGCGCGGTCCTGGTCGGACGCGCGTCGGCGGACATGCTCCAGTCGGCGGTGGGACTGCTCCTGATGACGGGCGTCGGGTACGCGATCGGCTGGCGGGCGAACGGCGGGTTCGGGGCCTTCCTGGGGGCGATGGGGCTGCTGCTCCTGCTGCGCTTCGCGATGCTGTGGATCGGGATCTTCCTGGCCCTGGTCGCGGGCCGGGCGGAGCTGGTGCAGGCGGTCCAGATCCTCGTCTGGCCCTTCGGCTTCCTCTCCAACGCCTTCGCCTCGCCCGACTCGATGCCGGGCTGGCTCGGCGCGGTCGTGGAGTGGAACCCCATGTCGGCGACCGCGACGGCGGTCCGCGAGCTCTTCGGCAACCCGGGCGGCGAGCCGGGGCACGTGACGGCGGCGGTGGTCTGGCCGCTGGTGCTCCTCGCGGTCTTCTTCCCGCTGGCGGTACGGAGGTTCGGCCGGCTCGGCAAGTAGCGGGAGCGGGTGACCGGCGTGACCGGCGCGGGCGGCGCTACTTCAGCGACCGCCCGCCCTCGTCGAGTTCGAGCTGCGGGCGGCCGGTGACGATCAGCCAGGCGGGCAGCGAGGCCAGGCAGAGCAGGGCCAGCATGGCGGGGGAGGAGGCGAGGACGGCGCCGACGAAGAGGCTGATCCAGCCCTGCCGGGTGGTGGCGAGCAGGACACCGAGGACGGCGGAGGAGACGGCGACGGCCGGGTGGACCTCGGGGACGAGGGCCTGGGCGAGCAGGCCGAAGGCGGCGCCGATGAAGACGGCGGGGAAGATCCGGCCGCCCCGGAAGCCGCAGGAGGCGGCGACGAGCAGGGCGACGAGCTTGACCACGGCCAGCTTCGCCAGCTCGCCCGAGGACCAGCCGCCGATGTTCGCCGTGAGCTCCTTGATCTCCTCCATGCCCTTGAAGAGGGTCAGGTGCCCGCCGAGGGCCCCCAGGAGGCCGAGGACGAGCCCGCCGAGCGGCAGCATCAGCAGGGGGTGCCGCAGCCGCCGGAAGGCGGTGTGGAGGTACGGGAAGAGGGAGCAGGCGGCGAGGCCGAAGAGGGCCGCGACGGAGGCGATCACCAGGGCCGCGAGGAGGTCCCCCCAGCCGGGGTCGGTCAGCGGCGGCAGCCCGAGGGCGAAGGTGGGCTCGGCGAGCAGCTGGGTGGTCATGGCGCCGGCGCCGGCCGCGAGCAGCGGGGCGAACAGGCGGTCCCAGAGGGAGCCGGGGCCCGGGTGCCCGGCCAGGGCCTCGGAGATGACGAGCGCGGCCGCGACCGGGGTGCCGAAGAGGGCGCCGATCGTGGCGGCCGAGGCGAGCGTCACCCAGGCGATGCCCGGCACGGCGGGCGCGGCCCTGCGGCCCAGCCAGTACGCGAGCGCGATGTTGGAGGCGATGATCGGGTTCTCGGGACCGAGGCTGACCCCGCCGGCGAGCGCGAGGGTGCCGGCGAGCAGCAGCCCCGGCACCGTCCCGGCGGGGAGCGGCGCCCCGCCGAGCCCGGTGGTCGCCGGATCGGGCCCGGCGTGCCCGGGCACCTTCCACACGACCAGGCCCACGGCGACGCCGGTCGCCGTGAGCATGGTGATCATCCAGAGGGAGGAGTACCCGCCGATCCCGAGGGCGTCGGGCAGGTCCTCCCAGAGCACGTGCTTGAGCTCCTCCGAGAGGGCGCTGATCCCCAGGAACAGCAGACCGGACCCGGCCCCGACCACGAGCGCGGGCAGGATCTGCGGCAGCAGGACCCGCAGCGGGGCCTCGTCGGCGGAGGGGGACGGCGCGGCCGGGGCGTGATCGGTGGGCACGGGCCCACCCTAGGGGAGCAAAAGCCACGAACCACCTAGGTCAGGCCGAACCACCCGGAGCCCCGTACGAACACCACGACCGGCCCCCGTCGGTGCTCCGGAGCCCCGTGCGAACGCCACGACCGGCCCCCGTCGGTGCTCCGGAGCCCCGTGCGAACGCCACGGCCGAGTCCGACCGGCGCCCCGCAGCCCGTACGGGCACCACCGTCGTGGGGGGGCGGGGGGGGGGGCGGGCGCACACCCCGCCCCCCACCAACAAACACACCCGACCAAAACCAAACAAACACAAAAACAAAAAAAAGAA